>WAKC01000050.1 GCA_015523605.1 Candidatus Geothermarchaeota archaeon | reverse complement strand
GAGTAGTTTTGAAGAGGTTTTATACCTTCTTCTCTATGGAGACCTACCCAGTAAAAGAGAGTTTATAGAGTTTAAAGAGAGAATTAGGGATAGAATGTCTCTACCCCCTAAATTAGTAGACCTAATTACTAACATCCCTCACGATGTAGAGCTTATGGAGGGCCTCAGAACAGTTATATCCTATTTGGGGAATCTTAATGGAGATGGCCTGGAACGTGGAGACGATGATATTAGAGATAAAGCTGTCGACCTAATAGCTAAGATGCCAGCTATAATAGCCTATCTATATAGGAGTAAAACGGATAATGAGTTCCTAACGCCTAGAGAGGATTTAAGCCTTGCTGGCAATCTTCTCTACCTCCTCACCAGCAGAGAATATGATGATAGAGATGTAAGAGGCTTAGATATGAGCCTCATCTTATATGCAGAGCATGGTATGAATGCATCTACATTCGCCGCTACAGTCGTAGCCTCAACAGGAAGCGACTACTACTCATCAATCGTAGCAGGTATAGGCGCCTTGAGGGGGCCACTCCATGGATATGCCAACACAGCGGCTCTCGAACAGTTCCTAGAGATCGGAGGCCCCGAGAATGTTGAGAAGTGGTTTGAAGAGAATATAGCTTCTAGGAAGAGGAGGCTAATGGGCTTTGGACATAGACTCTATAGAATCCATGATCCAAGGGCTAAGCATTATAAGAAGTGGCTCGAGGAGAATATGGATAGGTTTGATGAGGATAGTAGGAGAGTTGTAGAAACCGCATTCAAGCTTTATGAAGTAGCTATGAACAGCTTCCTTGCAGAGAAGAATATCTATCCAAACTGTGACTACTGGAGTGCACAGATGTATTATGCATTAAAACTTCCGAAGGAGGTATACACACCGATATTCGCGATGTCGAGGATATCTGGATGGACGGCCCATATAATGGAGTATATCAAGGAGAATGTATTGATAAGGCCTAGAGCATACTATGTAGGTGAGATTGGTAAAAAGTATATCCCAATAGATATGAGGGAATAGCTATTCATACGGACCTAGCCACGGCACAATCTCTTTATAATTCCATCTCTGGCTAAGCTCTTCCCACCGTTTCTCAGCCCACCAAGGTATCTTAGGCCTTCTAACGATATCGTGATAGGTATATGGCTTTATATCGATTATGGGAGTTCCATCCCAAGCATCTAAACCTCTAACCTTGATGTAGGGTTTATCTAGCTCAACCAATTCAACGACACAGACTCCAATAGGATTTGGCCTCCAGGGGAAACGTGTTGCAAATACACCTACCTCAGGAAACTCTTCCCTCCCCCAAGGCCTAACTCTAACCCTCTCTTCCCCTGCTTCATGGAGATGGTAAATTACGATTATGTGGGAATATTCTTCTAGCCCATCCAAACCTTCTACATATTCGTCGAAAACCCTTATCTGCGACTCGACAAGGAATCTGGATGTCTTATTAGACTTCTTCTTATCTAGACGTGGTAAGCCCTTCTCAACTATGCCTATCGGCTTAAATACAATCCTATTCATACATCCATAAATATTACGTTTAAAAGTAAAAATAGAGAGAGTTAACCACTACTCCCTTGGAAGGTTGAGCACGTATCTAGCTATGTAATTCAAGGCTAACTGTTGGGTAACAGGGGCGAGACGTAGAAGGTTAATCTCCCTCCACCACCTCTCAACATGGAACTCCTTCGCATACCCATATCCACCGAAGGTCTGCATAGCCCAATAGACAGCCTCTATACCATTCTCCACAGCCACATACTTCGCTATATTACTCTCCCTACCCACCTCCCTAAGATATTGAGACCTCCCAACAACCTCATTGAAACTCTTTGGATCTGAAGGAAGAGGAACCGAATCATATGTCTTGGCAGCCCTATAGGAGAGAAGTCTAGCACCCTCGAGATGTGCGTAGACACGGGCCAGACCATGCTGGATAGCCTGGAAACTTCCTATTGGCCTATCAAAGACAACCCTATTCTTTGCATACTCGACAGCCCAGTCAACAGCCAGATATCCTATTGATGTGGCGCCAATAGCGAACCCAATCCTCTCAGGATTAAGAATGTCCAGCAATACATACCATCCAGCATCTAGAGGGCCGAGGAGATTATCCTCTGGAACCCTCAAATCCTCGATATATACCTCGCATGAATGGCTATAGTTTATCCCGTGTTTAGGGATAGGAGTATACCTAACATTCTTATTTGGCATATCAACTATGAATAGTGAGAGGCCATAAGACCTTCTCTCCACCTCATCCAATGACTTTGTCCTAGCCACTAGTATGAAGGCGGATGCCCTGTCTATCCCGCTTATAAACACCTTCCTACCGTTGATGACATATTCATCACCCTCTTTAACCGCTGTAGTCTTAATAGCTAAAGTATTTGATCCGACATTAGGCTCGGTAAGAGCCAGGGCCCCCTCTATCTTCCCCTCCGCTATACCTGGTAGATACCTCTCCTTCTGCTCCTCAGTACCAAACCTGACTATTGGAAGCGCCAGGAAAATCTCTGTAAGCATGAGGTACCATACCCCAGCCATTCCAGCACCTCCACGGACAAGCCCTTCTATAGCGGATGCCAGCTCAGAAAGGCCATATCCACTACCTCCATATTCCTCTGGAATGACGAGCCCGAGAAAGCCCTGTTCAACCAAGGACTTCCAAAACTCGATTCCAAACTCCTGCTTCTCCTCCTTCTCCCTCCAATAGTCTAGGCTGTAATTCTTAGAGACTTCATAGGCTAGTCGGTAGACCATCTCCTGATGCTCACTAAGATTGAAGTCCATCTTCAACCCCAAAACTTAATACCTAGGGAGAGGTAAAAATCTGGATAAAAATATCTATAGCCAGATATCTATTCGACGCCTACCTCCTTAAGAAGTTTATACCCCCTCTCGAAAGCCATAAGATTATTCTCACTATCCCTAAGACCTTTAACGATATCTACCACGGTCTCATATGTCAGTTTTGGAACTATACCTAATGAGGTTATCGCACCCAAGACTATAACATTCGTGTATATAGCGTTACCAAGCTCGAGAGCCAACTCTGTAAACCTAGCGAGATATGTTGGACCACCAGTTCTATGCAACTCATCCACCAAATCGCTTCTAGAGGGTATCTTAACATTGGGGACAGAAGGCCTGATAATGTAATCATTGACCACCTTAACCCCTGAATCTGAGAGGAAACCTAGGTTCCTCACCGCCTCGATAAGCTCAAGACCAACTAGTAGATCTGCTTCACCCATGGGAACTAGTGGGCTCTTGACATCCCCAATCCTCATATGGACAATTACAGAGCCTCCTCTTTGGCTTAGTCCATGGGTCTCAGCCATCAAAACATTGACATTCTGACGGGTCAAGGCCGCTCCAATCAATTTACCCAGCGTTATTATACCCTGGCCACCTACACCTGCAAATATAATGTTATACTCCATATCGAATCACCACCAGAGAGACTTAAACTCCTCACTCCACTCCTTAACAGGTTTGAAGGCCTTCGTCGGGCACACATCTACACATTCTCCACATCCTACACATAATGCAGGGTCGATATGAGCTATACCCTTATCATCCGGGTATATAGCGGGACATGTGAAGTTATTGTAACAGATACCACATTTTATACACTTCTCAGTCTCAACCGTATAGATGGGTATCTCAATACCTCTTCTACGTGCCCACGCAACTATCAAGAGGGTACAAGCCCTCTTTGCAATGACAACCGCCGGCTTCCTAGCCCTCTTTACATATTCCACTGCATCCTTGAAAATCTTCTCTGAATCTCTAATCTTAAAAGGATCCAACTCAATAACATATTCAATCCCTAAAGCCTCGACAATCTTCTTAATATCAACCTCCACACTCTTCTCCCAATTAATGTTATATCCAGACCCTGGATGGGGCTGTGCACCAGTCATAGCTGTTACCCTATTATCCAGTATCACGACGAGCATGGGAGCCTTATTATATACAGCGTTTAACAATGCTGGTATACCGCTATGGAAGAATGTTGAGTCTCCAATAGTAGCGACTACAATATGATCCTCAGGAAGTACATGTGAGAATCCATTAGCCAAACCAATACTACTACCCATATCCACAATCGTATCCTGCATCTGGAATGGGGGTAGTACAGCCAAGCTATAACATCCAATATCACCTGAATATATAGGCTTTAGGCCGCTCCTATTAACAGCCTTCCTAAGACTGAAGAACGTACCTCTATGGGGGCATCCAGGGCAGAAGGCTGGAGGTCTAACAGGCAGATCAATTTTAGGTTGGGATATAGATTTTTCAACCTCAAGACCAGCCCATGCCCCAATACCTTTTACAACACTATCCAAGGTAAGCTCCCCAACCAGGGGTATATAATCTTTACCGGCTACCTCTACATTAATACCCTCATCAAATAATATCGATTTTACATGGGTCTCGACTATCGGCTCAAGCTCCTCAACAACCAAAACCTTCTTAACATCCTTAGCAGCCTCTATAATCAACTTCCTGGGAATAGGTATCATACCAGATAACGATAAAATTTTAACATCCTCTAGACCCAATCTATTCAATGCATCTACTACATATGAATATGAGAATCCAGAGGTTATAACCAGTTTATCCCCCTCACCCTCAACCCAGTTGAACCATGCAGAACTGAAGTAATCTTCAATTCTCGACCATCTCCTAAGCATATCCCCTCTAAGCCTCCTGGCATGAGCCGGTATGACACTAAACCTAGCTGGATCCCTCACTATCTCGGGTGGGGAAACCTCCCTAACAGGCTCTCTAAAACTATATGGAACCCTTAAATGGCTAAGCCTCGTTGTAGTCCTTAGAAGAACTGGATGGCCAAATCTCTCACTAACTCTGAAGGCCTCAAGGACAATATCTTTTATATGGTATGGGGTTGGAGACTCTAAAACAGGGATATAGGATCTAAGTCCATAATATCTATTGTCCTGTTCATTCTGGCTACTCCACATACTAGGGTCATCAGCAGAGACAATCACGAAAGAATTATTGACCCCCGTATATGCAGAAGTTGTTAACGGGTCTGCCGCGACATTCACACCGACATGTTTCATAGCAACTAGAGACTTAACACCTGCAACTGCAGCTCCATATGCCGCTTCCAATGCAACCTTCTCATTAACACTCCACTCCACATAGAAACCATATTTCTTTGATAGCTTGGCCAGAGTCTCCACAATCTCGGTAGAGGGCGTACCGGGATATGCAGATGCAAATCCTAGGCCGGCCTCAACAGAGGAATACGCTATAGCCTCATTACCGAGGAGATAGAGTATCTTCTCCGCCTCCAAATATATACACCTCAAGACATTAAATACCCTCTACCATTGAATATAGAGGGTCTATACAAATCAATATATTATATATGTATGTATCAGATTAGAAAAAACGTCTATTTGATCGGCTTAAATACTATCCTTGGGAATTCATCTCCCTCTCGCTTCTCAACAGATATCTCCACAGTCTGATCAGGCTTCAAATCTTCAAATCTAGCTTTTACATGGCCGACAACTTTCACGCCGTCAACCTCTACAACACCCACAATATAATCTGGATACTGTGAGTGGGTCTGAGGCTTCACATTAACCTCTGTGAATGTTAATAGCCTACCAACCGACGGAAGCTCGTAAAACTCTATATCCTTTGATCTACATCTTGGGCAGTATGACCTGGGGGGATACTGCTTATATCCACATTCCCTACATAGAGTGCCAAGTATCCTTCCCTCCTCCAAAGCCCGGTAATACTTCTCCAACTTTCCCAATGAAGATCTGAACTGGACCCTAAAGATCCTTGGATCTATAAGGATTGGCTTCCCAGTCTTCTCATCAAACTCGATTATACCCATCTCCCAATCACCTCCTCAATATAGAGACATAGGCATACTGGCCTATACCACCTATATTATGTGTCAGGCCAACACCCTTCTTAATAGGGGCCTGCCTACCACGTTCAGCCTCACCCCTCAACTGCTTAACAATCTCAACATACATTGCTATCCCGGTAGCTCCTACAGGATGGCCTTTAGCCTTCAACCCACCATCTAGGTTCACCGGTATCTTACCACCTATATAGGTCTCCCCATCCCTAATCAGATTCACACCCTCCCCAGGCTTTGCGAAACCCAAGTCTTCATAAGCCAATACCTCAGCAATAGTGAAGCAGTCATGTACAGTGGCAACATCAACCACCCCAATTGGATCCTCTATTCCAGCCATTTGATACGCCTTTCCAGCAGCCAATCTAGCCGACTCAATCGAGGTGAAACTTGTTCTACCCGTTAAAGACGCGGGCATGGATGCACTACCAATAGCCTCTATCCATATCGGCGTATCTACACCCAAACGTTTTATACTATCCTCTGAGGAAATGACTATAGCCGCGGATCCATCTGTTATGGGGCTACAGTCATAAAGCTTTATCGGCCGTGAAATATATCTACTCTCCATACACATCTCAAGAGTCACTTCTCTCTGATACTGTGCCTTTGGATTCCTAGCACCATAATAATGATTCTTCACAGCAACTAGGCAGAAATCCTCTTCAGTAGCTCCATATTCATACATATACCTCGTCATAAACAAGGCATAATACCCTGGGAATGTAATGCCATAGTCCCTAACCTCCCAGAAATAGGAGCCCAGCCTAGCAAGATACTCAACTGCACTGGGAGTCTCCAACTCATTCATCTTCTCGAGACCGAGGACCAAGACATTATCGGCCATTCCAGACTTAACCATATTATAAGCTGTATAGATTCCTGCGGAGCCAGAGGCACATGCAGCCTCAACCCTATGTACAGCCTTTGGATTAAGCCCTACATACTCGTTATATATACCTGCAGGGCTGAACTCAGGGGTGAAACCCGTGGATGTAAAAACGATATAATCGATATCCTCTGGAGATATAAACCCCTCGTTGAAAACCTCCTCTATACTTTCAAAAGCTAGGTCGAAGACGTTAACGTCATTCCTCCTCCCAAATCTAGAGATACCTATAGAGGCTATCCCAACCCTCATTCCAATAAGACTTTTATACAAACCGATTTAACATTTAACCATCTATACAATATAGCTTATCAAAAAGCTTTCGAAAGATGAGATATATCTAAACAAGGTATCTAGATTTAATTTCTCTCAAAACATCTTCTAATTGGTCATCTAAATTAGCCCTCGAAACCTCAATACATTCCTTATATGGATATGGTATTTCCCTTCTACAGGCCTCATCAACTATATTTATTACGATATCAAATGTAGGAGTATCAATATCTACGACTCCCTCATAGATAGCTACATCAAACCTCTCTAGAAATTCGCTGAGGAAACTCTTTAGTAGATCATGTTCATCAATAGAGTTTATATATATCCTTGTATCGGATATCGCCGCAACGGCTGAGACCCCAATGTTCAAGAGCCTACCCGTATCCTTCCCATCATAGTCGACCTTATAGTCTCCATGATGGATATGCTTTACATAAATAACTTTATAACCCAAATCTATGAAGTGCCTTGCAAGCTTCTCAGCAGTTCTAGTCTTACCATAACCTTTACATCCATAAACCAAGATATTCAGAGGCATATCCAACCACCCAGTAAATGTAGTATAAAAAAGAGGGGTGGGCTACTCACCCACAGCCTTCACCCTCAACTCCTTAATCCTTTCAGCCCACTCTGGATGATGCTTCTCAGCCCATTCTAATGAGACCTCACCATCTGTAAACATCGCCTTCAAAGTCTCCCAGTTAACAGGATTAATAGCCAACATGAAATGGCCCGCCAAAGGTATAGAGACCAGTATAAATCCAATCATATGGGCTAATATGAATAGGTTTCTAATCTCAGAGGGTATATCGAAGAATGCCATTGGAATGCCAGATGCTCCAAGCAGTAGGAGACCAGAGTGTACAGCGAGTATTAAAAGTTTCTCCATTGGATGGTGAAAGCCGATCTTCGGATAATCCTTGGATAATCCAAACCAGTGGAGAGCAATCTTAACCGCCGTCCTTATATCCCTCCATCCAGGCCACCAACTCTCCTCACCAGCACCCCTGTAGAGCACTTCTATACCCCTAAGTATTATAAGTGGAATAGCGATGGAGAGAGGGATCGTAGTTAGATAGTAGTGTAGTGTCCTGATGAGATCTGGATTTGAATATATAGGGTCTTTAAATCCTAGGAATATGGGTATCCCTGTTATGAAGCCTACTGTTACACCGATGAATAATAGCCAGTGAGTTACTCTAGCCAATAGACTCCATCTCTTAATCTTCATGTTTATCACCCCTCGACCTAATCATATGGATAAACCCGAATAATACGGCCAATCCAGTCGTAGTCAGAAATAGAGGCTTCAACAATGAATTCTTAAGCTCTGAAACCACGTTGTAAGGTATTATAACATCCCTAGGCCTCACAGGATATTCACTCAACTCCGCACCACCCTGCCTCGGGATATAGAATAACTTAGGCTCGGTACCCAAATCCTTCCTAGGTGCTACAGCGATACCACGCCTTATAAGCTGTGACACCTCACCCTCCGGATCCTCGAGGTCACCGAACAGTCTTGCATTATATGGACATGCCTCCACACATGCCGGTGTCCAGAGTTCATTACCTACCTTCCTATGGATACATAGGGTACATTTATCTGGATAGCCTATATGTAGTGCATGTTCATGTAGCATATCACCCTCAAGCTCACCCTCATAAACCGTCCTAACCTGATATGGACATGCATCTACACAATACATACACTTGATACACTTCTTATAGTCGATCAACACAACTCCATTCTCATCCTGGTATGACGCACCGGTGGGACATATATTTACACAGGGTGCATTAACACAATGCATACACTGGATAAATACATGTCTCCTAGTATCACCAAATTCGATCCAGTAGGGCCTCGTCCTACTATATCTCACAACATTATCAGGATAGTTTATCAACCCCTCTTTAGACCATCTAGCTATATTCTCCGATATACAAGCCTCCACACAGGCTAGACAACCTGTACACCTATTCAGATCAATAATCATAACCGGCTTCATCCAACCACCTCCACAAACCTAACTTTATAGTCAAACATTGCTGAAGACCCGAATCCATCGATTATATAGAACGGTGCCAGGAGATTCGTGTTCAACCCGTGTTTAGGCATATAGGTGAATCTTACCACACCTCTCTCATGAACACCTGGGTTAAGGCCATGTGCACCTGCAATAACCTCTTCAGCCACTAATCGAGTAGTCCTCACCTTTACAACCAGTTCATCACCTGTCTCAGGATTCACAATCTTAATCATGTCACCATCACGTATGCCAAGCTCACTCGCACGCCTCGAGTTAATCTTAACAGTATCCTCCTCCAACCACTTAATCATCTCGACTAGTAGTCTTGTGTTTCTCGCCCAAGTATTAATTGCGGATAGATTCACCATATAATCTACCGGAACAAATTCGTCCTCAGCCAACCCATCCTTCATCCACAACGGTTCTATCCATATAGGTAATGGATTCAAATTATGCTCCCTACCTATATAATCGCTGAACTTGGATACTGCATCAACATTTATCAACTCTATCCTACCAGTCTTCGTAGGAAGCTTACCCTTCCTAGTCAACGGGTTGTAATCTGGTGAGGAATATGTTTTTAGAGCACCATATCTAACTAGTTTCTCATAGTCAATCCCAAGCTTTTCACACTGCCACCTCCAAACCTCTCTAGGATTAAGGAATATCTCGAACTTCTCCAACTCCTCCGGGAATAGTCGTTTAACAAGCTGATATACAATCCATGGTGTAGGCTTCACGTCAACATCTGGCGGGGGATCAACAGCCTTCATAAAGACCGAGACCTGACCAATATTCGCCTTGCTAGCACCCTTGAGAGATATTGCATCCGTCTCAAAGAAGAATGGTATTGGCAGTATCAAATCCATATATGGAGAGGTCTCATCCCATATAGTGTTAAACTGTACATTAAACCTTGTCTTTAAAAGAGCCTCTACAACCTTTGAGGATGATGGGATGTGAGAGACTAGATTCTCTAGATAAACGACCACCATCTCAGGTCTATAGGGTTTACCCTCCAAGATAGATTTTATCGCTAACATGCTATACGACTTTTTATCAATTAATGGATATCCATTCTTCTCCCAGTAGGATGGTATAGACAATACATCCCTAGGCTTAAACTTAATCGGTAGCTTTGGCTTGACCTTCCTAGGCCAGGCCCAACCTCCGACCCTGCCTATCGACCCTATAACAGCATTTACCAGGGCGTTAACTCTATGCCACATCGGCTCATTATAATACCTTACAGTCTTATATCCATGGTCTATAAAAGACCTGGGAGCCCATTTATAGAGATTCTCAGCAATCTCAACAATATCATCGGGATCCACACCTGATATTGAAGATGCCCATTCAGGAGTATAATCTTTGACAGACTCCCTAATAATTGACAGGACTGTGGCCACCTCCCTGCCCTCATAATCACCTTCATAGAATATAGCTGGGGATTCCGCCTCGGAGATAAACTTGTATCCACCGTCGGCCTCGTCATAAACAATGAAATCCTTTATCTTACCATTTTCCTCAAAAATCTCGACCGGCTTCAAGTCATCCCTATAGACGAGCATTGGAGCATTGGTATACCTCACTAAATAGTCTCTATCCACCATATTATTAACCAATAAATGACGTAGGATGGAGAGTGATACAGCTAAATCAGTGCCAGGCTTTATTATAAAGTACTTCTCTGCTAATGAACATACTTCACAATACCTTACATCAAACACGACTATTCTCATACCATTGCTTACACCCATTGAAAAGGACTTCGCCCATGGAGTTGAGACGAACCCTCCATATGGGTTCCTACCCATCAAAACTACATATCTAGCGTTCTCATAGTCCGGATATACTGCGCCAGGTGATATATCCTTGCCAAAGACAAACCACCTACCTTTGCTCGATGAGACATAACAGGTATCTGCATGCTTAGTTATATTAGGTGTACCTACTAGCTTGAAAAACTCTGTAAGTAGAGCCTTATCCCCACCTTGATGAGCAAATACCAAGATCTTTTCAGGCTTATCCAAATACCTTCTAATTTCATCAGCCAATATGTCTAGGGCTTCATCCCAAGATATAGGCTCAAACTCACCCGACCCTCTATCACCAGTTCTTATCATAGGACTTTTTATCCTATCGGGATGATTAGGCAACTCACCTAAAGCCCTGGGCCTAGCACATATAGCGAAATACTTTGGATCATCAGGATCATAATTATATGTCTCTTGGAATATCCTTCTTTCTCCATCAACATTTATAACCCCTATTTTCAGGGGACAGCCTTGGCCACATATTATACATGTAGATGGGACCCACTCCAGATTCTCGATATCAAGGTTCAGATACTCAATAGGTACCTGTGCATTGGCATCGGCCGATAAACCATCCAGTATCAATGGAGTCACAAGTGGAGCTGTAACCGCAAACTTAATAAAACGTCTCTTTCCCTCGTCACGGACACCCTTCAAATACATCACCAAACTAAGAAAATATGTTGATAATTTATATATCAACAGTCTATATGTATATTCATATATATATCTGTTCTTATAAAGAAAAAAGGGTTCGAGAAAATTTTTCAGTGACTACTATTCATACAGCAATGTTACATATTCTATTAAGGTCTGCAACTATATGGTTTGAGATATTCAAATATCCTAAAGTTTTATACTCTCTAAGCTCCAGTTTTAGATATTCACATCCATCCTTAACCGAACCACGAGCTACTTTCTCCAAAAATTTGAGGTAGAGTTCTCCAGGTAGGTCTTTATCCACCAATTGATACTTAAAATATCTCGAATCGACATCTCTAATTCGTGATAAATCTTTTTTAAAATTGATATTGACTATCGGAGGGGTTACCCTATCAAAGTCAATGATGTTAACTCTTCTACAAATCCTGATGAGATCAGTAGATCTGAACTCCTTTACATTAGATTTTATAGTCTCTATAAAATTAGACAGCATATTGACATCTTCCAATCTGTAGATTGCTGGCATAGGCTCTAGAAAATCCTTGGAACCTATTAATGTAGGTAAGCTGGAGGATTCTATTGTATCCATCATTGTAGCAACTAAATTTTTTGCGGGTATTGTATCACTTCCAAAAACCATTAGATATTTGTAGCTGAGGATTTTAGATGCTTCAACCACACCACATATGGGTCCATAGCCACATTCTAAATCATCATAGATGAACTTGACTCTATAATTATCAACTTTCTTCCTAATAAGCTCCTCCTGCCAGGGATATCTTATAGATATATAGATATCTGAAGAGGGTAATCTATCAAGTAATATTTCTATGAGAGTCTTTCCATTAACGTTATATACAGTCTTATACTCCCCGAATCTCCTTCCTACACCACCAGCGAGTATCAATATACCGACGTCACTAGACATTCCCTATCCACGTATATATTCCCTTCCTATATAGTCCCTAGCAATGATAATCTTCATTATGTTCTGACCCCCTTCCGCACCTACGAGATAGCTTAATATGCCAAGCCAGCCACGGTATACTTTAGACTCCTTCATATATGAATAGGCACCCAACCACTTCATAACCTCCTCATAAATTCTAGCAGCGGTCTCAGGACCCTTATACTTGGCTAGGGCGACCGGAATATTAAGATCCTTAGGGTTATAGTTTGGATCCCTCTCTTTATATATCTTGTCTACCATCCAAGCAGCTCTATATGTGAATAGCCGGGCACTCTCAAGCTCGGCATAAAGCTCTGAAAACCTCATATAAACACCTTGGAAAGATGATAACCTCCTTCCATTGAATAGTTTCCTGTTCTTAACCCACTCAACTCCCTGCTCCAGAGCCCATCTCGCACTCCCGATACAAGCCGCGGCCACCAATACACGGGCTATATTGAACCCCTCCATCAGGAGGTAGAACCCCCTGCCTTCATCCCCAACTCTAAATCTATCCTCCACAGGGAAATCCTCAAGCTTAAATGTCCCAGTGCTGAGACCACCTCTCCCAATCTCCTCAAATACACTCCATTCTATCTCACCATATAACTTTCCATCCCTCCTAGGTAGAAAGGAAAATGTAGTTATATTTCTATGTCCATAATCAAGATTCCCAGTTTTCGATACTAAGAACCAACCCCCTCCATCTAGCTGTTGTAGAACCTCCCTAACACCACTTATATAGATCTTCTCACCTGAGATATACCATGTATCACCCTCCTTCCTCGCAAACGTCTTGACACCGGCCACATCAGAGCCTCCATGAGCCTCTGTAGACGCGATTCCAAAGAAGTATTTACCCTTAGACACTTTTGGTAGGACCTCAGACTTTACATCATGTGAAGCATATAAATCAAGGAGATATGGCCATCCATTATTCAGAAGTACATATACAGCGATAGCCACTGCCGGATCGTGATAGGCGAGCTCCTCAATAGCCAATACAGCCTTAACAAAACTCTCTCCCAGACCCCCATATTCTTCAGATATAGGGATTGATAGGAGGCCATATTCACCCATCTTCTCAATCAATTCATTAGGGATAACACCTGCATCGTCAATCTCTATCCATCTTGGCTCGATATACTTCTCTGCAAACTCCGCAACAGACTTTTTAAATAATATTTCATCCTGGCTAAACTCGAAGTCCATATGGACACCTAAAAAAGGTATAAATCTATATAGGCTTTAAAGAGAGTTATAAACCAGACTCTAATCCCTTCTAATATATGGTTTACCGAGCTCTCTAGGTGCATATCCAAGCCTCTTCAACATTGGTAGAGAGAAGATAACCAATAGTACAATGGTTGACAGGTATGGAGTTGTGGATATAAGTCTAGAGTCGACTTCCAGACCCATGACCTGAGACAATATCGGGAATTGATTTAGAAATCCAAATACGTGTGCAACCAGGAATGTAAGCATGGGATTCCATAGGGAGGATACCACAAGGGCTAGAGCTATCCATCCCCTACCTCCAGAGACATTAATAGACCACATTGGAATAAGGGCCAGGGTCAACTTTGCTCCGGCTAATCCCACTATAAACCCTCCTACTACAACTACTATTGTACGGAGCTTATCCACATCATATCCTAGATAGTCGAGTCCCTCCGGCTGGTCACCAAGCCCCCTGATTATAAGCCCATACCTCGTTTTATATAAAATTATGAAGAGGAGTGGAGCAAGTATATAGGCGGTGATCGTTAGGATATCCATACTGATTATAAAATCTCCTAATACGATCCTAACAGGTGTCAATGGATCGACCTTCAAACCTTCATATTTGGAGCCGAGGAGTCCACTTAAGCCTATACCTATGAATAGGACGGCCAAGCCGCTTAACACCTGATCTGCCTTGATATAGTTTGATATAAAACCATGGATTAATGATAGGAATGCTCCGGCAACCCCCGCAACCAAGATAGCTAGATATGGGTTTCCAACTTCTATATATACGGCTATAGCCGACATAGCTGAGAAGGAGATTATACCCTCCAGACCCAAATTTAGGATTCCACTCCTCTCTTTAATCAATTCACCCAGACTAGCTAGTAGCAAGACAGTCGAAGAGTCTATAATTAGTTTTATGAATTCTCCGCCCCCATCCACTTGACCCACCTCCCGATATACCTCCTAGAGATTATAAAGGCGAGTAGGACGCCCTCGAAGATATATATCCCCTCAAAGGGTACTCCCGCAACTATGGATATTGTGTTGGATCCATAGAGAAAACCTGCGAAGAAGATTGAAGATATCAAAGTATAGATTGGGTTTGACTCACCCACCAAAGTGGTTATTATAGCGGTATATCCCAGGCCAGCTGCATATCCAGGTTTAAACCGATGGTAATATGATAGGAAGTCACCCGTACCAGCCAATCCAGATGCAAGTCCGCTTAGTGCCATAGACCCTACGATTAAAGTAAAGAGGTTATATCTAGAGTATTTGGCGGCCTCTCTATTCTCGCCATATACCCTAAGTTTAAATCCATATTTACTCCTAAACAGGATGTAATAAGCAACAATCGAGACTATGATAGACAAGGGGAATAGAAAGTTCATACCCAGTATATCTGGAAGTCTAAAACCCATGGATATCTCCGGAGTTACTGGGAAACCGAAGGTTGATGGATCCCTCCAGACACCATATACATGGTAATATAGGATGTATAATGCTACATAGTTTAGCATTAGTGTGGTCAACACCTCATTAACATCCAATTTATACTTCAAATAGGCTGGCACAGCTGAGTATAGAGAACCTACTAACATCCCAACTAGGATAGGTATGACTGGGGTTTCAAACCCAATGTTGAACACATATATCATATAGCCAGCGGCGATACCACCTATTATGTATTGACCTTCAGCCCCTATATTCCATATACCAGCCTTAAAGACTAGGGATAAACCAGCTGATAGAATCGCTAGACTACCAGCCAATCTCAAGGTTTCATATAGTCCGTTAGGGTCTAAATAGCTATTTCTAAACATTCTATAATATGCATCTAAAGGATCCCCACCGAAGTACATTATGAAGAGCCCATATACAAATAGAGCCACCAATACCGATACTATGGTTGATAGGAAAGACCTTATATCCATATCAATCTACCAACCAATACCAGACATTAACATTTTAATCTTATCAATATTTATATCTCCCACTCTATACGGGCCATTCAGTCTCCCACGATATATGATGGATATAAGGTCACCAACCTCAAGAGCCTCCTCAATATCCTCAGTAAAATATATTATTGAAACACCTCTTTCAACAGCTTCTTGCACCCTCCTATGAATAAGTTTCATACTCCTCATATCCAAGCCTCTAGTAGGGAACTCTAAGACAGTATACTTATCGGAAAGTTCAAGTTCACGACCCACAACAAACCTCTGAATATTACCCCCAGAAAGCTTAGAAATAGGTTTATAGATACTCTCTGTAATAACTTCATACCTCTCAACAATCCTCTCCGTCAATTTGATATAGTCCAGTCCATCATCATCTACGACTCTAAACCTTAGATTATCAACGAGACTCATATTAGGAACAATAGCCTCCTCAATCTTACCAGGGACGAAACCTACGAAACCATATTCACCTAATTTTGAGACTATCCTCCTAGCGAGTACATCCTGCCCATTTCCCTCTACACCTAATATGACATGTACACCCTCCTTGGGCATCTCTAATAGACCGTCTATTTTAACCCTCTCAATATTAAACTGTTCCTTTACTAATCTAAACTTCTCATATGAGAGGTCGCTTCTAAACATCTTTCTATACACTTCCGAGACATCACCAACCTCACCAGTATAGACCACAGAGCCATCTCTCAAAACAGTGATTCTATCACATATCTCCACAACCTCATCCAGTCTATGGGATATATAGATGAATGAGACGCCCCTGTTGGCCAGACTATCTAACATCCTTATAAGCTCCTGAACCTCAATGGGGGACATTACAGATGTGGGCTCGTCAAGGATTATCAACTTAGCCCCGGATATCAAGGCCCGGATAACTTCAATCTTCTTCAACATTCCTCTGGGCAGCTCATGGACAGGCTTATCCAACTCAATAAGCACATTCAGCTCACTCAATATGTTATCAAGCTTGTCATCCAGATCCTCATATGGATAGGACAATTTTATATTGTCATATCCAGTTAAGGTAGAGACTAGGATACTATGCTGGGGAACCATGAAAATCCCTAGAGACCTAGCCTTGGACGGTGTGAGCCTCTCAACCCTAGAGCCCTCTACATAAATCTCTCCCGAGACCGGTTGTACAACTCCATATAGTACCTTCACCAATGTCGTCTTTCCAGCACCATTCTCACCTAGTAGACCGTGGATCTCACCCTTCTCAATAGAGATGGATACACCTTTATTAGCTATAGTTCCATCCCCATATACAACCCATATGTTACGGGCTTCTAGGATTGGAGGCATGCCTTATTCCACCGTAGGCTAGATAAAAAAGAGTATGGGAGTCTACTCTTCTCCTGGAAGGTCTCCCTCTACACCTTCTAGGAACCACATCATATTCCAGAGGTCATCCCTAGTTAGGAACTCACCTGCTTTGGCCCTGACCCTACCTTTCCTATCCACTAATGGACCTCTGAATGGCTCAAAGGATAGTGTCCTCATGAGCTCTATCCTCTCATTAACTAGGTTCTGTATATCCTTTGGAACCTTGTTTGACATTGGTGTAATGTCTACAGCGCCTTCATAGAAGCCCCACCAGTAATCCTTACTCTCCCATACACCGTGGTACGCCCTCAACAATACATCCTCATAGATTATTCCCCAATTGGCGATTTGACCAGATAACTCAGCATTTGGGCCATACTTCTTCATATCACTATAATGGCTAAAGCTGTAGGCACCCGCTTCCTCAGCAACAGTCAAGACCGTTGGTGTATCCTCTGTAAATGCTAGGACATCACAGTTAAACTGGTCGATAAGTGTCTGGGCAGCCGACCTGGCCTTTTCAGGATCATACCATGCATTAATCCAGATTACATAGGTCTTGACATCCGGATTAACCTCTCTAGCACCCAGATGGAACGCATTTATATGCCTAACCACCTCAGGAATTGGATGAGCAGCAACATATCCAAGATTATTAGTCTCTGTAACTGCACCAGCCATCAAACCATTCAAGTAATATGGCTGGTAGAGACGCACGAAATAAGTACCTACATTCTCCCTCCTCTTATACCCGGAACAATGCATAAATATCTTGTCAGGATACTTCTCACCAGCCTTGATCGTATCATCCATATATCCGAAGCTGGTGGTGAATATGACGTCTGCACCCTCATTAACAAGCTGTGTAATAACGGGCATCGCCTCATCCTCAGCGACAGACTCTACATATACAGTCTCCAAGAAATCAAGTCTTTCCTCCGCATATCTCCTACCAAGGTCATGGGCATATGTCCAACCATAGTCACCGATAGGACCCACATACACCCAACCAGCCTTAAGGGTACCCCTCTCTACCGGGGGCTTTCCAGACTCATCAGCAGGGACTATAGCTTCTGTAGTTGGTTTCAATGTATATCCAAGGCCTGCGCCCAATGCAAATGCGGCACCTCCAATCCCTATAACCTTTAAAGCCTCCCTCCTATCCACCATACGAGACACCTTTACACATATCTTTAAAATATTATTCAATTGATATTAATCTGTTTAAAATATACATGTAAAACATAAAACCCAACTAGAAAGGGTTGAATTGATATTTAATCGTATGTGTAAATTTATATGGATTATTTTTTAATAAGTTGCTCAATATTTAAATGAGGTGTTAATGAGAAAGAGATGTAGTGACATCGTCAAGATACAATATTTTAAAGAGTTATTGATGCTTGCCAAGCAGACATATAACCTTGGCTATGTATCTGAGAAGACGGGAATAGCAACATCGACACTAAGTAGATATCTACATGGGAGAATAGTTCCGATGAAGGATAGACTTGAAGAACTTATACAGATACTAGAGGGGATAGTCGACCTGGAGAAGCTTATAAGATCGCGGCTTAAATTCGATAGACATGGGTATCTAAACAACCAGAATATCATTAGCGATATAGCGCTTCTCAAATTCATGGCTTTGAAGGTATCTGCAAAGTATAAGAATTCCATAGACATAGTGCTAAGCCCTGCGACGGATGGCATACCCTATGCAACCTTGATAGCTGAATATTTAAACACGAAACTAGTGATCGCTAAGGACAAGAGGGAAGTCGGAGTGCCAAAACAGATAGAGGCCACAATGGTTACAGAGGATGGGGCTACAAAGACGCTATATCTAACTAAGGGATTAATAAGAAAAGACTATAGAGTCTTAATCGTGGACGACGTAATCAGGACAGGCTATACACATGAGACACTCATTAGGATGGTCAGGAAGGTAGGTGCCCAACCATCCGCTATACATGTCATAATCGCCATAGGGGATAGATGGAGATATATAACTAAGGAATATGAGGTTCCCATCGAGGCTGTAACCTACATATAACGGCTCTGACAAGGCTGAAGTCATCACCCATCAGTTCCGGGTAGTGTCTTCATCGCCAAAACCAATATTCTCCGAGGTATGTATTAACCATTACCCATTAAAACTACTCACTCCCAGTTAAAAACATTAATTAAAAAATTTTATACTGAAATCTAGATAGGATTCCTTAAATAGATTCTCCATCAATGGATACCATGGAAATGAAGAGAGTGAGCATAAGAATATCATATATAGCTATATTCAGTGGGCTGGCTCTACTAATGTCACTATCAGGAATATCCAAAATATTGATCTATCCTCCAGTACCATATCTGAAGTTTGACCCAGCAGAGATATTCGATATGATGGCCTACTTCATGGGAGGGTTGGAAGTTGCCTTGATCACAACATTCATACACTTTATCGGACTCGCCTTGATAGGAGGGGATGTAATAGGCCCTGGGATGAAGCTACTCGCAGTCCTCTCTATGATACTGGGTTATCACGTCGGAGTTAAGATTAGTGATAAATATATTGTTCATCTAGGATTATCCACAGTCACACGTGTATTCATCATGTCACTAGCAAATATATATGTCTTAGTTATCCTAGCACCAGGATTCCTAGAAATATTCACAATATACAATACATTGTTTTTCATAAGCCTATCGGGACTGGAGCTCCTCATGATAGCATTGATATTAACAGGTGTGTATAACGTTATACACAATATCTTCTCCATCAGCATAGCAAAGACCCTGTCACAATATACTAAGAATGTCTTTAGATCTCGGCTATAACCTTAACCACATTCATCTTTCTAAGCTTAAGGAGGTTAACTATATAGACTACTCCAATCACAATAAGGAATATTAATGCTACATTAACATCTAATAGTGCCTCCAACGGCTTAGACGGTTCTAGATAGCCAATCGCCTGAGCACCACTCCTAGAGATTAAATCGGCTAGGAAGCCTCCGATAACGAGGCTTGGAATTGAGGATGGAAGTATCATCAAAAGAATTTGAATAATATTTCCTAAAGCCACCATTGAATCAGAGAAGCCTAGTGCCTTCATAATAGATAACTCCTTAGTCTTCGCCTCTAGATCTACTAGATATATGGATGATAAGCTGATTAAACTGGCTAGGAATATAGCGAATAGAATGCCATTGTTAAGCCCAACTATGAAATTGTTTATCATACGCAACCTATCTAGAAGATCCTCCTTTGTAACATACTCCACACTGACTGGATAATTATTTTCATAAGCCTCCTTAACCTCCTCTGAGAAGAGCTCGACATCAACACCATCCTCTAAATCAACATATATTATCTGCTCTCTCTTCCCAATCTCCTCAACCTCGATATGGAGCATCCGGGAATATTGATTCTTATCAACAAATAGGTAGTAGCCATTATTCAACCTTGAAAAGGATATCCCGACAACCTTTACATTAAATACCTCCTCATCAAGATATACATCGATATAATCGCCTATATCGACTCCCTTGTACGCAGCGAAATTCCTAGATATAACCACCTCCCTATAATCGTTTGGATAGCGCCCTTTAACCAATGGGAAGGCTACGGAAGGATCTCCCTCAACAAGGGTTATCAGTTGACCTACCTCATTCAAACCAAAGAGGTTAATAGTAATCATCCTATCGAATATAGCATATCCTCTTACACCCTCTCTTCCACTTAATACCTCAATCGAGATATCTATAAGGTCCTTAAAGAGTATGTAGGAGGTAGTTGAGACGGTAAATGAAGTATCGAAATCCATCTCCTCCTGATAGAGGATATACACATCATTAAGCCCTGATGCCTCCATATTAAGCGCTGCTATAGACCCCCATAGGATCGAGATACTCAGTATAAGGCCGACCAGCTTCCAAGGCCTGGATATTACATCCCTAATGAATATCCTGATTTTTACAAATCCAAGACCACCTCTATAGGGTGTGGACATCGAATATAAACCCGTACTTGAAATAGCTCTAACTATATCAACTTTCGTAGCTATCAACCATGGTACCAAGGCACCTATAATGATAAGTATAACTATATATGATACGATGGTAAATAGGGTATCCAATTTCACTATAAAACCTAAGGTATTAATCAAGATATCAGCAATCTCGGAATCTCTTACCAAGAACTCTCGATAGATATATTCAGATACTCTTGGGACAAGGGCTAACCCAATCGCCAACCCGATGGCACCGCGTACAAGCCATGGAAAACCATAATACTTAAATATACCACCTCTACCCATACCCATACTCTTCAAAGTGGCGACTATCTTAACCTCCCTAATTACAAGTGCTGAACCTGCGGACGCAACCAACACAGGAACTAGAAATAGAATTACAGATATAGGTATAGTCAGTATTGTCGATGCACTCTCAAGCAGGACAACCACAGGATTACGTTCCTTCTTATTAATAAACTTAAAAAATAGGAAGAAATTCTCATCCTCCACTACCTGAATAGCTCTTTCCGCAATATTGTCTATCTCCTCAAGCTTGTCATCATACAATAGTATTCCCACACCTGTTACAACGTCTCCAAGAACTCTATCCATCAAATCTTCATCCACAATCAACGCATAATCCATACCACCTATATGGGCGAATCCCTTTGCCACACCCACTATCTTTAACTCTACAGACTCCGGTCTACCCTCAGGTGGGAAATATACCATAGTAATGTTATCACCTATATCAAGAATGGTATCCTGATCCAGAGGCCCTCCAGTGATTGAAGTGTAGAATATCGCCTCCGAATCGTTTAATGGGAATCTACCGTTCAACTGGAAAACCGTTAATCTATCCACATAACGTTTATCAGCCAGACTCACGGGGTAGTTGTCCTCACCAAGACTTATAGTACCATACCATACATATAGAGGAGATACAGATTTAACCCCAGTTATATTCTCAAAATATGTGGAGATATTTTCTGGAAATAATCCGAAGAGGGCGATATCCCCTAGTGAACTCCTAAACTGTCGATATGCATGTTCAGACATATTATCAGAGAGAACGACTAAGGAACCATAGGAAACTACGACGACAATGATTAGGAATATTATTGAGACAGTCTCAATCTTCTTACGCCAGACTATCCTAAGACTTCCCTTGACTATAGTCATAAGTCAATCCTCCAAAACACCATCTCTAATCTTAATCACCCTATCACTATACCTAGCCAGATCTACATCATGAGTTGCGAATACAACTGTCTTACCAAGGTCCTTCGCCTTCTTAAGTAGCTCTACAATCCTAATCTTATTCGAATAATCTAGATTCGCCGTAGGCTCATCAGCGAGTATTAAACTGGGTTCTCCAGCCAAGGCCCTCGCAATCGCTACCCTCTGCTGCTCACCACCACTCAACTCACTGGGGAACCTATTCAACTTATCCCCTAACCCGACAAAGTCGAGAAGTTCCTTAGCTCTCGCAATCCTCTCAGACTTTGGTATACCGGCTAACTCGGCAGCCAAGACGACGTTCTCGATTGCCGTTAGAGTTGGAATTAAATGGAAGAATTGGAATACGATGCCTACATTCCTCCTTCTCCATTTAAGGATTTCTGAACCATTTAAACTCGTTATTTCCACTCCAAACACATTTATAGAGCCAGATGTAGGTTTATCAAGCCCCCCTAATAAATATATTAGAGTTGATTTACCAGAGCCGCTGGGCCCCACAAGAGATATAAATTCATTCTTTTCTATAGTGAAAGAGACATTCCTTAGAGCCTCCACTTTGACCTTACCAATTTCATATATTTTAGAAACCTTATCCACAACAATCTTATCCATTACAGACACACCTTCAACTATTTTATGGAGTAATATCAACTCTATTAAACTAGGTTTTTAAATAATAATTAGGGATATATAGAGTTATATCTATTCATCGAACCATCTATCAAAAAGGTATCAGAGATGTTGATGAGCATATCCATCAGAGAAAGAAGGTTGTGGGCGATATATGTACTTCTCGGTGTAAACATCGGTGCATTCATAGCAGGAGTATTAGCTACAAAAACAATTGATTTCAGTGGGACCGACTATGTACTCTTCTTCGCATACTTCAAGCTATGGACCTTCAAATATGGATGGTACTGGCAATTCATAACAAGTATATTTACACATCTCAACATCCTGCATATAACACTCAATATGTTCTTCCTATACATACTCGGTGTACAGGCCGAGAGGATAGTTGGTGGTAAGAAGCTGATATACTTATATCTCCTCTCAGGATTCGGGGGAAATATATTGACGACGATATTCCCAATATCACTTGGTGGTCTAGGAGCTAGTGGAGCAATATTCGGGATATTCGGATACCTAACCGCATATTATGGCGTCTTAGGTGGAAACATTAAAAACATGCTCTTCTATGCATTCTTCATATTCATTATAAACTCCCTCATACCCGGAGTAGACATCTTTGCACATCTAGGAGGGCTCCTAGTAGGGATTATATGGGGCTATAGCGACGCGAAGAAATTTATTAGAGGAGCGAACCTCATTAAATATATATAATGCAAAGGATAGCCTCAATAGATTCCGGTGCATCCAAAACAGATATATTAATACTCAAAGATATTGATACAATCTATATATCCAGATTTGACATATCATTAAACATCCATAATCAGCCTATTACACTCATCCAGCAGAACCTGAAACACATTATTGGATTACTTGAAGAGAACAGGGTAGAAGAGATAGTATGGGGATTAGCTGGGTTAGATACCCATGAAGATTATAGGATATGGCAAGAATTACTATCGAAATATACTTGGTTAGAGCATCACATCCTCCATGACGTTGAGATGGCTCTATATGCGGCGGAATACACGGGTAAAGGGATATTGATAGTCGCTGGAACGGGATCCAATGTATATGGCTTCGACGGGGTTAACAGGATCAAGTGTGGTAATTGGGGTGCGCTATATGGAGACGACTTCTCAGGATATAGGCTTGCTCGTAACTTCCTAAACATCATATTGCACATCTATGATGGAAGACTTGATAACAAGCACATACTTAATGAATTCCTTGACTATCTAGGCATCGGATCCGAAGACTTACCAAGATGGATATACAATAGCTCTATAAGCGAGGTAGCAGCATTAGCCCCATTCATATGTAAAAAAGTTGATGAGGACTTGATTCGAAAGATTATGGATGAAATCTTGATGGAGATGGAGTTAGCCGTCAAGACCGTGATAAACAGGCTATCCCATAGGTATCCAATCCACTATACAGGCGGACTATTCAAATGCAATTATATCAGGAAGGGCTTGGAAGAAATGTGTTTAAGGAATGGATGGATATTAGGATTTTACATAGAATATCCAGTTTTGGGTGGTGTATCATATCTCATGAGTAGAGCAAATATTGATGAATTAACGACTAAAAAAGTTTTAGATAGTTTGTATAGAGAGATTAAGAGTAGAATACCTTAGTAAATACCATATGTTTTAAGTATATCCATAGAGGATAGTAATTTGGATGATAAACAAGAATGTATCTATAGGCGCTTTACTACATATCATCGTACTTACCATGTTTATACAGATTGGTGTATATGACTATGTAAATGCATATGAATTCGTATCCGCAGTATTTGGAGGCGGAGGGGAATTCCAGTACGACATTATAACAAATCTTAAGCTCATGATCTTCGTATTCTTTAGAAACTCTGCCACAGCCGCTTTAATGCTCGCCACAGGCCCATTCCTCTCACTACTAAGTATAGTATCAATCGCATTCAACGGCTACATCATAGGAGGTGTAGTCCAATATCGGCTAGTAACCTATGAGGATCCACTCATAAGAATTTTAGGATATCTAGTTCCACATGGAATAGTTGAGTTACCAGTCCTATTCTATGTAGGTGGGATGAGCTTCGACCTAGGAATGACATTACTAACTGATAAAGAGAGTCTGAAGGATAAGATGGCTAGCTATTTCGATGCTTATCTAAAGAGGGTCCTCCCCCTACTCCTCCTAGCCGCATTTATAGAGGCATTTATAACACCTATCGTGGGATCGATGGTGTAGAAATTGCCCACCATCCTGAGAAACAAGAATCTCAGGATAATGGCGATATATTACATAATAATGGGGATAGCCGCGTCAATGGCTTCACCCCTAATACCAAGTTATGTAGTTGACTTAGGACTATCAATGGCTGAATTAGGCCTAGCAGCATCTTTCTCAGCCCTATTCACCGCCATACTACTCCCCACAGTAGGATATCTAGGAGATAAGTATAGTAGGAAATATGCATTGTTATTCGCCGTATTCTTTAGGCTAGCAGCCCTCTCTGTATTCGCATTCTCAGAGAATCCATTCATCGTGATGATAGGATATGCATTAAACGAATTGGGATTCCTCATCTACCTACCAATTGCACGGGCAATAATAAGTGACGCCACAGGAGAGGAGGGAATGGGAAAGGCATATGGAGAACTCATATCAATAGTCAGCCTAATCGAGATAATATTCCCTACACTCTCGGGACAACTTTACAACATACTAGGTGATTATGGCATAATGTTCAAAGGGATATTCGTATTAGCCCTAGTTGCTACTCCAATACTATTATTCCTAGAAGATTCTAAGAAGAGGTTCCACCTTAGATTTAAAGATATATTTAGACTTACCGATATGGAGAAACGGATTTACATACCCGCCACACTTGAGAGTGTCTCCTGGAGGGTGTGGATATTCCTATTATATCTAGTTCCAAAGCAGGCATTAGGTCTGGGTCCAGACTTCCTAGGATTTGCATATACTATACAGAGTGTAGCCTGGTTCACCTCCCAATATATATCTGGCTATCTCGTTGATAGAATCGGAGCCAAGAAAATCTATATATTGTCTGATGCGCTGGGGATACCCATAGCCTTAATCTACACATTCTACCTAACTCCTCTAACATTCTTAGCCTCAACAGCCCTCTTTGGACTTAGTATCTCACTATGGATACCTGCATTCACCAGAATGGTTTTCGAGGCATCAACGGAAGAGACGAGAGCGATAACTTATGCAAAGGTCGACAGCCTAAGATACCTATTTAGCACCCCAGGATCACTGGTCGGCGGATACCTATATGACAATATATGGATGGGGCTGCCATTCATAATAGGGATAACACTAATTTCAACCGACATTATTCTCGAATACAAACTATTCCCAGATGTCTAAAGACCTTATTAAAACCAATATAATATATTTCGACACCAATATTTTCATTGGTCAACATGTATGATGGAGAGGATATGCTAAAAGAAATTAAATATACATATGGCGAGGAGTTAAAGGATAAAAAGATCCTCCTCATACCCACTGGAAGTATAGCCGCCTTCAAAACTCCAGAACTTATAAGACTCCTTATTAGGCATGGAGCAGATGTATATGTCCTCCCAAGTAAAGAAGCCTTGAAATATGTAACCCTAGACACGTTGAAATGGGCATCTGGGGGAAAAGTGTTGGAGAACTTCACCTACAAAGCAGAGCATATATACCTAGTGAAGAAGATGGATTTAATAGCGGTTATACCAGCCACCGCAAACATTGTAAATAAAGCTGCTAGTGGAATAGCAGATACCGATGCATCTCTAGCCATATACTCTGCAATTGGATATGGGAAACCTATTTTAATGGCCCCTGTAATGCATGAAAATATGTATAGAAATCCATTCTTCCTTGAATCACTAGAGAAACTAAGGAGGATTGGAGTCCAGATTATTGATCCGATATTCCAGGAGAATAAGGCTAAGCTGAGAGATCTCGACTATATCAAAATGCGTATTATAAACATACTCTCTGATAAGCTATTGGAAGGTTTAAAGATACTTGTGACTGCAGGGCCCACAATTGAATATATAGATCCTGTAAGGATCATCACCAATAAAAGCAGTGGTAAGATGGGGGTTTACATCGCAGAAGAAGCTTATATGATGGGTGCACAAGTCAAACTCATAGCTGGAAATATCTCTGTGAAACCCTTTGAGGATATCGAGACACGTTATGTAGAGACTACTGAGGACATGTATGAAGCGGTTATGGATGAACTCTCAAAGGGATATGATATATTTATAAGTGCTTCAGCACCAGTAGACTTTAGGCCGTCCACTAGTGAAGAATCTAAGATAGATACTGTTAGAAAGAAGAAGCTTGACCTCGAGCTTATCTTAACACCTAAGATAGTCTCAACTGCCAGAGCGAGATTTAAAGACCTATTTATTGTATCGTTCAAAGCACTTTACAATGTATCTGATGACGAGCTATATAAAAAGGCGGTGGAGCATCTGGAGAAATATGGATTTGACATGGTAGTGGCTAATGACGTGGGAAGGAGGGGAGTGGGTTTCCAAGCCGATGAGAATGAGGTTGTAATAGTAGATAGGGAGGGTAGAAAGATATTCCATGGAAGGGATAGTAAGAGGAATATCGCTAGACGACTCCTCACACTAGTTAATCAAGAATACCGGGGGAGGTGAGTCTCTCAACAATATATATCAAAACCTCCTTCAAAACCTCATTGTTATCATAATCCTCCAAAATCCTTCTGATGACATCCTGACCATGTCTCGAGAGCTTATCCATATACCTCGTCAGTATTGGGAAGACCCTAACAAGATTATCCACAATCGTTATATCCGAATCTCTAGCTGTACGTGAGAGGGGATTCAAATCGATGGCGATAACTTTTTTACCGATCTTTCTAAGGCCTATAGGCATATCCCCATCCTCGATCATAACCATTACAGTGTCGGAGGAATATATACCCTCTCTAGAGACGAGCCTCCTCTTACTCGATACCGTAGGTAACTCAACATCATAGACATCAAAAATCTTTACATTAAATGACTCGAATAACTCCCGTATCTTCCTAACCCTCTCAACCGAGAAGTGGAAGAGGTTTATCTCAATAGGTATATTAAATTTCTCCGCGAAACGTCCTATATCCTCATATGCAAGGGCAGCAGCATTACCATTAACAGCTATAATAGGATTCTGGGAAAGTAGAAGTAGAGCGGCACTAGCCTCATAAGCCTTATAAACAGGCTCAATAGTCTCCTCACCAATAAGATAATCGAAGGCCTCCCCCCTTCCATGTGCTATAAGACCTTGGGGAACTACAACACCCTTTTTAAATCCCTCTACCAGCCTCTCCCGAATCATAAGACTTTTATATCTCGGATGGTCTTTCGGAATATCCGTCATCTCACTCAATTACTCTATAAAATCTTAATCCCACAAAAATCTATCGTATAAATAAATGTTCTCCACCTACTCCTCAACAAGTTGTAGACCTCATCCGAGACAGACTTCTCTGTATAGACAACAAGTAGATTCTTCTTCCTGTGGAAGCCAAGTACACCGCCATTGGAGATATAGTTGCCTATCAACACCTTAACCTGATCTTCCAATTCAGAATCCAGCATTCCAATCTCTCTAGAAAATTTATACGACGTCTCTATGAACCTCTCAAAACTTGGATTTTCAGAGAAATATTTATACATCTTAGGCCCTACATCCCTAATCAAATCTCCATATTTATTGAGCATCTCCGGAGTTGACATATCACCAGTTACAGATACAAGGATGGAAACATCATCGGCAACCGGTACCCTATCCGCCTGGCCAATCCCAGGCGCACCCGGCGCCAACCTATATTCCAGGCCTCCAGTTAAGAGAGCTATAACATCCCCATATCCAGTCTTATTTCTAACTTCAGCCATATGCACATATCTTCCAATCTCAAACCATGTCTTTCCATATCCATTCAAGATGTTAGATAGCATAAGCCCGGCAAGGGCATATCCAGCACTCAACCCAAAACCAAGGCCGAGGAGGTTCGGACCATCTATATATAGGCCGGCCTCCCTAAACCCGGATAACTTAAATGCATCACCATATGTATTATATATGAAGCTCCCCTCAAACCCGGATATTCCAAATTTATTATATGGCCTTACCTTAATACCAGGTTTAAGATTTATTCCCGCCCCTAGACTACCGCTATATAAAGGATCATCATCGATTATACTATACCAGAAGCCAGTTATATGGAGTGGAATCTCTATATTTAATCCTCTCATCCTATAGGATAGTATAAAATTTTGACTATAAAAAATGGAGGGATTAATCTAGATATGTCTTGACAAGTATGTTGTTAGTCTCCAACCAGTTTATCATCTTCTGATAAGCAACAATCCTTGATATCGATGGAGACCCTTTAGGACCTGGCTTCTTCATGTAGAAAGCATTAATCTCATAGATAGTGCCTTTAAAGCCCTCATCTAGTACGAGCCTTCCAAGCCTCGCCAAATCCACCATATAACCTGCCAGTGCTGGACTATCATTTATCCTCATGTTGACATAGATACTATCCTTCAGACCATTGAACGTCTTATACTCGAGATGTATACTTACAAACTTCTTATCTCCAAGTGGCTCCAAATATCCAGTAGGCTTAATATAATGTGGTGCCTCATATCCAAGTATATCCCTTACTATACTACTCTTTGTAGTCTCCTTCATAAGATTCTTATCAGGATCCGTCAACGCATAGAAATCCAGGTTACCACCTATATTGAACTGTACGACAAACTCCACAAACCTATTCCTCTCCTTGAGATGCTCTAACGTGTCGGCTGTAAATGGGGTTGCTCCAGTAGCCCCATCATCACCAAGTAATACCGAGTCATACATCGTATAGAGCTTTACAAATGCATCGTCATTAGCTAATGGCGTTGGAATCAGATTTACAAATGTAACTGGCTTATACTTTGAGGCATATATAGCGGCTGCATATGCATAGAACTGTCCGGCAGATATCTCCTCAACTCTGTTATTAGCTATAATATCCTCAAGATACTTCAGATCACCGATTGGAGTCGCATACTCCGTTGTAATTACATTGATGAATACATCGGGCTCCATCCTACCCCACTGCTCTACTAGATGATCCAGTGCACTGGAGAGACTTTTCTTATACTCTAGCCCTGTAGCCTCTATACCAAGCCTATCCAAATTCCTTAGATGCACACCCTCCATGACCTTCAGCTTCTTAAGAGTCTCTGGTATAGGTACTTCAGAGCCTATCTGCTCTTTAGCAACGTCATATACCGACTTACCAACCTTGTTAACATCTACATCGTATACTCCTACAACCTCAATCTCACTAATATCTAATGGTAACTTACCAGCTAGGGGGACACCATATGGCTCTATCTCCCCATTCTTAAGTCTCTCGAGGCCCACTATAAAATGGGATGCAGCCATACCCATACCCAGAACTACAACTTTAACCATACACCATCACCTCCAGAATATGTTGGATAATGGAATCCCACGAGTTAAAAATGGGATTTCCTCAGTTCAATTTCTCAAAAAATATATGGAGTATAAGGTATAATATAAATTTTTACCATTTGAAAAAAACGTATTCACCACTCCTCCATATACTTTCTAGCCTCGGAAACGACTTTGAAAGTCTCGGATAGAGCCTCAATATACTTCTCGACATCTTCCTCTGTATGCTGAACACTTAACGTCCACATCTCCTCAGGACCGGTAGCCATAGGAATAACACCCCTGTTAAGCATTGCATAATAAAGTGGATACCATAAGTCGAAAGGTAGATTCATTAGATCTCTAAAGTTCTTAACCTTATTCTCACTAAATATAAGTGCACCCGAGACCCCAAACTCTTCAGCATATCCCGGTATATCATATTCTTTAAGTAGGCGTGTATAGCCATCTACAATTTCATGGTTAAGCTTCAACATATATTTATATGCATCTTCAGTCAAGACCTCAGTCAACGTCACATATAAAGCCTTTAAACTGAAGGGATTAGCATTATAAGTCCCTGCGTGGACGACTCCCTGCTCCCTAATACTCTCTGTAGGGCCTACCAGCGACATTATCTCCTCTATACCACCTATAAGGCTTATTACCGCTCCTCCGCCGATGGCCTTGGCAGCAGTCAAAATATCTGGTTCTACACCGTATATCTGGGAGGCCGTGGTTAGCCCAGCCCTTAAGGCCGTCTTAACCTCATCGAAAATGAGGACAAGATCATATTCATAGGCCAATTTTCTTAAACTTTCTAGATATCCCTTTTCAGGTTTGATTATACCTGCATTCATCATCACCGGCTCTACGATAATAGCTGCTACGTCGTCACCCTCCTCTTCAAGAATATCCACAAGTGGATCAACATCGTTGAAGGGCACGATCCTCACTAGGTCCTCCATCGCATCAGGTACACCCATTGTCTCGAGTACGCTTACTGGCATCTTTCGGGGGCCGGCCAAACCCCTGAAGGGCCATATACTGAATAGGACATTATCATATGTACCGTGGTAGCTACCCTCTACTTTAATCACGATATCCCTACCTGTAAAGGCTCTAGCCAATCTAATAGCGAACATGACGGCCTCGCTACCGCTGTTGCTAAATCTGAACATATCGATATTCAGAATGTCTGTAATCAACTCTGTAAGCTCCTCAAGAATGTAATATGGGAATGTATATAGAATTCCCTCCTCCAACTGTTTATGGAGTGCCTCGTTTATCTTTGGATGGGCATGACCGACCAATAAGGTACCGTAGCCCATGTTAAAATCTATGTATTCATTATCGTCGACATCCCATATCCTACTTCCACGGGCCCTCTTCATGTATATTGGGTAAGGCGGGTAATACCTTTGGTTACTGTTTACGCCGTAGGGGATGTATTCTGAAATATTCTCAAATATCTCCCTAGATTTTCTAGTCCTCTCAAGATACTTCCTAACCTCCTCTACAGTCTTTGGACCATAATCTTCATAATCGGCCAGATAGGCTTCATACATAGAATTGAATCACCACCTCATTAGGATATGCATCCATTAATGCAGTATCATCCTCCGACTCCACAATCAAACCTCCTTAAAAGATTAGGCAAGAAACTTCACTATATAAATGTAGATATTAAAAAGTATGGGGAAGGAATGATAAATAGGAGATGGTGTTATGGAATTGGATATCCAAGCTTCTTATAATCCTTAGAGAGTTTGAGCCTCCTCAATGTCTTCTTACGAGGAACTCCATTCTTGTCCCAGCCCCTCAACTGATAATAGTCATCTAACATCTTGTTGAAATTATCCATACCTATAACCTTATCCTTGGCAGGCCCTGTCTTAAGAGGTTCATTTAATATCCTATATGGTGCATAATCATCCCTCCTTGTAAAGCCTTCCCTGATATTGAATAGTCTCACTAGATTCCATATCTTCTCACCCCTATACTGGAGCTCCTCAGGCTTAAACTCCCATCCAGTGGCAAGCCTTAGATACTCAGCCATCTCCTCATAATTGATCGCTAGGAAGTCACACCACACCATACTCCATTTAACAGCATTCAAATCCTGGAGTCTAACCACTATCTCAGCCTTACCATCAGGTGTGAATGGATCCTTATCTCCAAATGCCTCCTCTACAATGCTCCATGCCCTTAGGTGGCATGCACCCCTGTCAGAAGTTGCATATGCCAAGGCCATTGAGAAACTGCCTCTAGGATCATAAGCTGGGTATTCTAGACCCTTAACCTCAATAGCGAATTTATATGCATCCCCACCTACATATGCTGCTATACCCTTCACTCCCTCTGCCATAACATCTCCAAATCCTCTTCTGTAAGCCATCATCTTAACAAGCTCATGCTCAACATCAGCATCTCCCCATCTAGCCTCTAGACCCCCGAGATCATTTTTAGTTATATAACCCTTCTCATAGAGTTCCATAACATATCCTATTATGTTACCAGCCGATATCGAGTCCATACCCATATCATCTAAAAGTGCATTTAAAGATACAATCGCCTTGAAATCACCCAAACCTGTAGAGCCTCCAACCATAGCAATTGTCTCATATTCTGGACCGTCTATGAAGATCTCACCAAACTTTTCATCCCTAATCTTAACCAGGTTTCTACATGCAATCGTACATCTATAACATGCTGCTTTACTAGTCCTGTAGCTCTTAAGCACCTCAGCCGAGATCTTCTCCCACTCCTCAAACACGCCATCCTGGAAATTTCTAGTCGGGAAGAGGCCGGCCTGATTACTCCACTGCACTATTACTGGCGTACCTCCATCCTTCGCCCATGAATACTCCTCACTAAAAATCCTCTCTTTAATATAACGCCTATTATACTCGTTGAACTCATCTGGATATGCCAGTTCAAACTTTGGATTATTCTTGTCGGCAGAGACAACAACAGCCTTTAAATTCTTACTCCCCATTACCGCGCCTACGCCACCCCTAGCATGTATATGATGTTTATCAGCAACTATACCTGCGATCTTGACGAGATTCTCCCCAGCCGGCCCTATAGAAGCAACTTTAGCGTCTTCATCACCCACCTCCTCCCTCAATGTATCTTCAGTTGCATATACCCCATATCCCTTTAGATGAGATGCGTCCCTAATGTGAATCTTTGAATCGTGGTCGATATATACATAGCTTAGTTTATCCGCTCTTCCGAGGAATACAAGGGCATCAAATCCTGCAAGCTTCATATAAGAAGTGAAGAACCCACCTCCATTGCTATCGTTAAATGTATATGTGGCGGGAGACTTAGTAACCACGACACCCCTTGCTGACGCGGGTGCTCCAGTAGCTGTTAAAGGCCCCACCGCAAATATTAACACATTAGCTGGGGATAGGGGATCTACCTTAGGTGGAAGGAGATCATATAACAACCGTGCACCCAGACCTTTCCCACCGATATACTCTTTGAGCATACTCTCCTTGGGCTTACGTACCTTCACCTTCTTCCTGGTCAAGTCAATAAAGGCAATTTTATTGCCATAGCCATATGGCATAATCCCACCGAGGTTGAATAGCTATAATAATATTAGAGGAGAAGACCCTATATTTTAGAGGAGATATATTTTTTAAGATGCAAGTTATTATCAAAGAAATATTTCAATACGACTCTCCTATGACTATATCCCTCAAAAGGGATAGTGTAAACGATATGATTGGCCTTATAGACTTGATAATCGCACTATCACAATCTCTGATCATAGGGAGAATATGAACATTTATAAATCGATGGAGGACCACCAGTCTCTCCCTAAACTTCTCCTTATCCCCCATACTTAGTGCATCGGCTGAATCACGTAATATATAGGAGATGAAAGCAAATTTAACTATCAGGTGATCAGCATTCAAAACCCCCTCTTCAAATCTATATCCATATCTACTGTAGAACTGTTTTAAGGTATCCTCCCAAAGCAATCTTGTAGACCTATCTAGGTCCTTCCTACATAAGGAACTCCTCAGATTCGCTACATCATCTCGTCCAGCATTTTCAACCGCCTCCATAAAACCATTCAAAACGATCTTTGTATCCTCCGGGATATCAAACTTTAGCGGCCCATCATAGAGACCTAATTTAGAGAGAAGAGTGTTAGTTAAGATGAGGTAGAGGTTTGAGAGGCCTATAAAAAAGGGTGGGGTGGGATTAGAGATTCTATCCATCTTACCACACTATAAATGGATATGTCATGTCGAACTGATATTTCTCGCCAGTCTTTCTGATCTTGGCGACCACATCGTAATACGCTTGAGCTGCACTTATATGGCCAATCAACGGCCAATTATCTAGACTTGGATCCGACAACTCGACGACATTCGGTGTTACTCCGTTGAATCTCCACTTATCCCTTGCTGCGTTGTTATAGTATGTCTCTGGACTCAATGTAAACAAGATCTTCTTCTTTATCTCTGGAAGAGGTTTAACTGGATTGACCGCGTCCTCAGAAATCTCTACATTCTCCGGTAGCTCCTCTATATATGCCTTAACCTCATCGTCAGAAACTTCGAAGTAGTCTGGCTTCCTAACAATAGTCTCAGACCATCTACCCATCCCATAAGGCACCATGATAACGCCAGGTGGAACTGTAGCCTCAACCACTGCCGGAACCTTCAAAACACCGGTAGGAGTGACCACTTCAACCATGTCGCCATCCTCTATACCCTCTTTCTGGGCATCCACAGGATTGATAACAACGAAGTTTTCAGGTGATATTTGTTTCACATAGTAGTAGAACTGGCTTCTATGTTTGGTGTATAGGGGGCCGGTAGTAAATACCAGTAGATATGGATACTCACTCTCCGGATATAGTTCCCTCAATGGATTGCCATAAAATCCATTACCACTTCCCTTTACAGGTGCATAGGTGGCTGGAGGAACATATTTAGGACCTCCCCAGAACTTCTTCCCTGTAAAGCTGTTCCTTGTCTTAGCTAGATCCTCATTCCAGAGCATCAACGTCTTCTTGAACTTCTTCCTCTTACTCGGGACCTTCCTCTTCGAGATACCGTCTGGATGGAACGACTCCTCGTAGCTTGTAAATATACCTCCCCTAGCCAAGGCATATGCAACATATTCCCATTCATTAGGTATCAAATCTTTGAACTTTGCTATGGGGTAATTCTTCTCAACAAACTCCACATCTTCCCTTGGAATGTTGTCGGGTATTAAGCCATGATCCCTCGCATAAATAGCTGCATTAGCGTAGACCCTCATAATATAATCCCAGAGATTATTCAAATCGAATTTCTGACCCTCATAATCCTTCAAGCCCTTTATAGCACCCTTTCCAAAGCCAGGCATACCCAGTTTTTTAGCCGTATCTATGAAGAACTCCCAGAAACTAGCGTATCTATCCGGTTCCCCAATCTTCTCCGTAAGGGGCATAACAACAGGCGACCTAATCGCCTCAGCCAACTCGACGCCCCCACTCGATGCATATAGATATTGTATACCTACAGTACCCGTCTCTAGATATGTGGTATCAGGAACTATATAATCCGCATACATAAAGGTCTCGTTAATGGTTGTCGTAATAGCTATAAAGAGAGGTAGCTTCCCAGTATCTCTCAACGTCTTTATAAACTTAATCCCATAATTTGCAGATATTACTGGATTAGCGTAGAACATTATTAAGGCTCCCATCTTATAGGGATACTGCTCATATATACCTGCAAACTGCTCTGTATAACTCTCTTCAGGAGTATGTGGATACCACGGTCTCTTAGTAGGATAGGGATTCTCACCCCGTTTAACCCTAAGCCAATATTCCAGTGTATCCTCATACTTTGCCTTATGCCGATCAATAGGGACTCCCCACTTCTTCGGTTCGCCGAAGCCCTTCTTATCCACGTGATACAAATACTTATTATACTTTGTATGCCCAGCCCTTGCAAGTAGACCACCTTTCCTATGGTAGTTACCTATTAAAGTGTCTAATGCTCTATAAGCCCATGTAGCATATTCACCATTAGAGTGCATTGCAACCCCTCTATGAACCATAGTACCAGACTTCGGAGCATACTCGATGAAGTCCCTAACCATCTTTTTAACCGTCTCGAGATATTCAGAGAACTCTTTAGTACCACGTTTATATGGAGACGCTATCTCTACCCACTCCTCAACACTCTTTGAAAACGCCTCATCCTTCAAAATCTTGAACGTCGTCTTAACCTTAACCGTCTCCCCGCTAGAAAGGGTTACACTTCCCTCCCAGTCAAAAACAGCCTTGTCAACAGCATCATACACTGAAAAACCGGAACCGTCGAAGACAACAGGTTTACCCTCATTGCCTAACCCCACGTCACTATCCTTCAAGAGTTCACCAAACCTTTCATGATTCTCCTCAAAGATCACAAGCCATGTGGCATTCGAGGTTACTGGGTACCCCTTTTCACTAGCCACATCTTCATTCGGTATAGACAGGAAATCACTATTGAATCCTTCCCACTCTATTAAAAGCCTTATCATGGCAAATGCCAATGCAGCGTCGTATCCAGGCTTTACAGGAACCCAAACAATATTTCCATTGGCATCTGTCCTCGGCGCAGTGGGATTCACGTAATATATCTTCAAATCTCCATCGGCAGCCCTAGATATTAGTATCCCCTGTCCAGTAGCACCGGGATGTAACCTACCCATGCTCACCCCAGCCATGATAATTACCTTTGCACTTATGATATCGGGCTGTATATCATGATATCCAGCCCATAGATAGTCAGCAGCGTAATAACCTAGTTGACATGAACTTGTATGTCTAAGCCAATTAACACTTCCAAATCCAGCTATCCATCTAGCACTCAGATAGTCGGTATGCCCCTGTCCCCTACCCCTCAAATAGGCCACCATATTAGCCTTAGTACCCAGTTCAGGTCTGTCAGGATCGACCAACACATCCTCAAGACTCAATCCTTTCGCACCTAATATGCCGGACCACTTCCTCTTAAACTCATCCAGAGCGTTTACTATATCGTTATAAGTAGACTCAGGGTCTTTAGCAATATTCATTATTCCATCTATATCGGCTTTCATCTCGGATAGAATCTGGTTAGGATCTTCGAATCCCGCTTCCTTAAGCTTGCCATATACAAAAAAGTCTTTCAAGCCAGGCAACTTCTCACCAGTCTCTTCAATGACACCTCCATTAACGACTTCATCTATTAACTGCTCCCAAGAGATCACCTTCCATTTACCACTTCCCCTGGGGCCAGCCCTCTTTAACGGCTTCAACACCCTATAGGGATCATAGAGATAGTATATCCCATCCTGACCCTTGGGACATAGTGTACCCTGCCACTTCTCCAATGCCTCGGATATGGGGGTTTGATACGGTATGGGGAATAACCTGGTATGCTGCATAAGATATTCTTCATCTGCATATACACTTATCGCCCTGTTATAGGGGTGATAAGGATTGCCCTCAATACGGTCTACAACCTCAATCCCATCATACTTTATCACCCTAGCCTTGATCCCACATCTCACGTTACAGCCCAGACATGAGGAGAATACATACCTAACATTCTCCCCAAACTGTGGATCGGGTGGCACCGGCACATACTCAGGCTTTAAAATCTTCTTAACAACTGGTTCCAATCCATAACCAGCCACTGCAAGAGAGGCTAAAGCCAAGATGCCTTTAACCATATCACGTCTATCCACCATCTTTACACCACCTCCAATTCATCACGATGAGTTGCAAACCTACCATTCCACGGGAATATCCATACCAATATAATGAAAACAAGGAAGGTCAATGCAACAACGCCGATACTCAACCTCAACTCAAGGAACTCAATATTATATTCTAGGAGACCCATAGCAGTCCTTGAGAGTAGCTGAGGAGTCAATACAGACATCCATCTATACATAAATACTTGCACTAGCGCCAAGAGAGACGTCAACATCAATACCTTAACGTTACTCCTAAGCTGTGGTATCAAGAGTAGCACTAGAATCAGTATGGACAATGCATAATACGGCGTTCTTATACCCATCTCAGAGATAAGCTCCTCATAAAATAGCATACCCTCTCCTGGCAGGCTGTAATAGGTTCTGGACGCTTCAGAGATCAACTCTAGACCCATGGCAATCAGTAACGACCACATCATAATACCCCCAAGCCCCTTTAAGAGATCAACATCCAGCGCTTTCTCACTAGAGAGTTTGGTGAAGATATAGTAGGCTATAACTAGCAGAGCCGAGCCTGAAAATACCGCTGAAGCAAGGAAATGAGCCGGTATAATCGGGTCTATCCACAAAGGTCTCGCCTTAATACTTGAGAACAGGAATCCAACATATGCGTGGAACGTAGCAGCCAATGGGATTCCTATTAAGGCTAATGTTTTAACAATTGCCCTGTCCCTTTTAACCACGGTCTCATCATAACCCATACCCAGTGAGAAGATCCTGTTTAGAATGCCACCCTTTTCCTCATACCTCTTAGCCATATCCGCTCTGAATGTAAAGATTATCTCAATTGCTAACACGATTAGATAGGCTAGATATACTACTCCAAATACAGCCATTGGCGAGACTCCTGGATATGTCTCACTCGGGAATATGTGGGGATTGGTAAATATCAGTGTCGCTCTCTCAGGCTGTTTAAGCTCGACCATAGGAAATAGTGGAGCCGTCATTAAAGCTCCGGATAGTAATAACGCAAGACCAGCAATCTTATAATACTTCTTATTCCCGAATCCATAAGCCAAGCTACTGACTACAAAGGACCCTGCAATCAGCCCTGTGAAGAAGGGATATAGTACAATTAAGATACCCCATATAACACCGCCAACTCTATGGTCATAGCTTAGTTCATTGGGTAGGATATTCAAGAGTAGATCAATTAGATAGCTCATCAAATCCATATCCACCACCTCCTCATACATTCGCCTCCTCAGGAAGATCCTTATAGTAAATCTGTGGTTCGTTACCTGTCCAAGTCTTAAGTCTCTGCGTCTTATAGGTCTTAATCATCCTAGACAACTCACTATCCTCTTCAGCCAATGAACCAAATACCCTAGCTCCGGTGGGACAAGCCTCTACACATGCAGGTAGTAACCCTTGATAGATTCTATGGCTACAGAAGGTACACTTATCAGCAACACCCTTAACCGGATTAAAGAACCTAGCTCCATAGGGACAGTTCTGTATACAAGCGCCACAACCAATACATATGTCGTCGTTTATCAAAACGATGCCGTCCTCATTAACATACGTAGCATTAACCGGACACACATATACACATGAAGGATCGTCACACTGGTTACATTGTTTAGGGACGAAAACTACTTTACCGTTAGACCCTACATACCTCTCAATCCATGTCCTGAAAACACCTACTGGGACATTATTCTCATGGGCACAGGCAACTACACATGAGTAACATCCATAACACTTCTCGACATCGATGAACATGGCAAACCTCTTTCCACGCAACTCCTCCTCAGCTCTCACCAATGAAGTCTTAGTACCTACTAATATCAAACCAGTAGCCAACGAAGCCTTCTTAATGAAGTCCCTCCTCTTACCATCTACAGAGCCGTTATCGCCATTTTTCAAGGACATCAATTACACCTCATTTAAACTAGCTTATACTGAATTATACTCAGAGAAACAGACATATATCCATATATAATACAATATTTTATATATATACCTAATACTTAAATTATAGAAAGGCTTCCTTCGAAGAAAGCATAAAATATTTTAAGTAATTATTCTTTACCATAAACCTACATCTCGAAATAATATTAAGGTCTAAAGTTTAATACAATATCCCATTTGAAGCTGATGGTGAATCAACACTACCCAGATAGCGCCCGCTTATTTATATTATCCAGACCTAATTCAATGCTTAAATCCCTTTCTAATCTTTATTAGATGTTCAGCCTCTGGAAGGATCAGCTTCTCAATACAGAGCTTCACAGCCCTAGGCGAACCGGGAATAGCATATATCAAGACATCTTTATGGAAACCTGCTGTTGCTCTCGAAGCCTGTGCTCTAACCCCTATCTCACGTTCACTATATAATGTATATAAAACGTGGAATCCTGGCAACTCTTTATCGAGAAACTTCTTTATAGTCTCGACAGTCACATCATCCTTAGCTACACCCGTGCCGCCGATGAAGACAACTATGTCGAAGCCCTCTTTAACCGCCATGTTAATAATATTCTTAATCATATCGGGATCATCTCTGATCAATACCCTCTTTATACTTCTATAACCAGCCCTTTCGAAAAGCGATTCAGCCAGGTCTCCAGACTCATCCTTATACATCCCCTCTTCCAACAAATTTTTATATCTCCTCGAACTGACTGTAGCTATTATAACCTGGGGCTTACCATATATATCACCGAAATACTTCACAGTATCTCACCTCCTATAGAACCATTCCTTAATGAAGTTATAACCTAGAGATTTTCAACCTTAACCTTCTTCTTATACTCTACATAGACATCTGCAATCCTAGTATATGGATAGTTACCACCCTCATCTTTCTCATACTTTTTAACCATGTCCCATATACATAGTAGTCCAGCCATTAATCCTGTAAGAGCATCCATCTCCACACCAGTCTGCTCAATAGACTTTACGGTTACTACCATCTCGATATAATCATCACCTAATTCAAAATCCACATCAATCCCGGTGATCCGGATTGGATGGCAGTACGGAAGAATCGACGGTGTATTCTTAACGCCATTTATAGCCGCCACCTTAGAAGATTCAAGAACATCTCCCTTCTCAACCTCTCCATTTTTAATCAGCCGAATAGTCTCACCCTTTAAATAGATACGTCCTCTTGCCCTAGCCTCTCTATAAACAAATTCTTTACCTGTTATATCGACCATACCCTTAGACATAACGACCATAATAAATACTGTAGTGATTAGGATATTAACATAGATATATCCTCTATAGAAAAAACTATATACTCACCATCCCCATAACTTTATCGTGGATTCAAAATGGTGAAATATATTTTCATCACAGGGGGAGTCCTATCCAGCGTAGGAAAGGGGATAACAACCGCCTCGATAGCAAAAATCATCCAGTCAAGAGGCTATAATGTGACCGCGGTGAAGATAGACCCTTATATCAACGTAGATGCTGGGACGATGAATCCATATATGCATGGGGAAGTCTTTGTGACGGAGGATGGGGGAGAAACAGATTTGGATATAGGTCATTATGAGAGATTTCTATGTAAAAATCTTGGGAAGCATAACAACATCACCACTGGACAGGTCTATTGGAATGTTATACAGAAGGAGAGGAAGGGTAGATACTTAGGTAAATGCGTCCAGATAATCCCTCATGTAACAGATGAGATAAAAAGGTTGATAAAAAACGCTATTAAAAAGGATGGGGCAGATATAGGTATAGTCGAGATAGGCGGAACTGTAGGGGATATCGAGGGACTTCCATTCCTAGAGGCTATTAGGCAGATAAGGATTGAAGTAGGCTTTAACAATACAATGTTTATTCACGTAGGCTTGGTACCTATTCTAGAGATAACAGGTGAACAGAAGACGAAGCCACTACAGCATAGTATCCAAGAACTTAGGAGGATAGGTATACAGCCTGACATGATTATAGCACGGTGTAAGACGAAACTTATTAAAGAATCGATAAGCAAGATAGCTTTATATGGTAATATACCCGAAGATATGGTCATATCCTCCCATAATGTAGAGGTTATATACGAGGTTCCATTGATCCTTGAAAGTCAGAACGTAGGAGACAAGATATTAAACAGATTGGGTCTAGAGCCTAGGAAGACCGACCTATCCGAGCTTAGGGAATATGTAGATAGATGGAAGAGGATAAATAGGGAGGTTGAGATAGCTCTCATAGGCAAATATACCAAGTTGAGGGATAGCTATCTAAGCATCATAGAGGCGTTGAAACATGCTGGAGTATCAAATAATGTAAAACCAATAATTAGGTGGATCGAATCCACCGATATCGAGAATGGAAAACTAGATGTTGAGGAGGAGTTATCCAGTGTTAGTGGAGCCGTTATCCTACCGGGTTTCGGTAGAAGGGGGGCTGAAGGCAAGATAAGAGCTATACAATTCCTTAGAGAGAATAATATTCCAACCCTAGGCATATGCTTCGGCCTTCAGCTAATGGTAGTAGAATATGCAAGGAATGTTAAGGGTATGGAGAGAGCAAATAGTACAGAATTAGACCCCGGCACTCCATACCCAGTTATTGATCTTATGGAGACCCAGAAAGGATTGGATGAATATGGAGGTACAATGAGATTAGGAGCATATAAGATCCTACTGGAAGAGGGTACCCTAGCCTACAGACTATATGGTCAGAAGGAGGTATATGAGAGGCATAGACATAGATATGAGGTAAACCCGAAATATATTGATGCCATTTTCGATGGAGATTTTAGAATTGCTGGATATAGCTATGATGGAAGGGTAGAATTTGTAGAGTTGACACAGAAGACTCATCCATTCTACATAGCTACACAGGCACATCCAGAATTTAAATCTAGATACTGCAGTCCGTCACCACTGTTCAGAGGATTAATAGAGGCGGCACAAAAACTTAAGATAAGGATTTAATTCAATAGTATAGATAATAAGATTAATATTACCCCCTCAGATTCATCTTGATGGAGACCTATCGTATGGTGGTGGTCACCATTGTCTATATTCGATGCTAAAAAAGCTATAAAGGTTCAGAGGTTACTCTCTCGAAAAATTATTGAGAAGGATATGTTTGTCTTCCCACCAAGGAATGTAGCAGGAGTAGACCTAGCATATGTAGGGGACTATGCCATAGGAGTTGCTGTATTAATGGACTTCGACGGGCTTCATGTGATTGAGACCGCCGTCTCAGCCCATAAGATAAACATACCTTATATCCCAACCCTCTTAGCGTTTAGGGAGATCCCAGCAATGGCAAAGGCCATTAAAAGGTTGAGGACTAGGCCTGATGTAGTCCTAGTTGATGCCCATGGCAAGATACATCCCCGGAGATTCGGAGCTGCATCACACTTAGGAGTAATACTTGGTATCCCAACAATCGGAGTGGCTAAGTCACCGCTATTCGGCTCAGAACATAATGGCGGTAAAATAATAGATGGAAATGATATACTCGGGGTAAAGCTAAACAAAAACATCTATGTAAGTGTAGGTCACATGGTCTCTCTGGACACGGCTGTAAAGATAGTTGAGAAGATGAGGCTTTATAGACTCCCAGAGCCCTTGAGAAGGGCCCATAAAGCCGCTGAAAAGATTAAGAATGACATGAAACTCCATAAGATAACAGTCGATGATATAATACAGGGAAGGATCACTCAGGTCACTTTATGGTAAAGGGTTTAGCCAACCCTCTAACCCCCCTATACCGTCCACTATAAGGATTGGATGATTTGGAGCCCAGCCTACCAAAAACTAGATGTAGAAAACGAGTCCCCCTGGAGATTTTAACAGGTAGAGTGGATGAGTAGAGACCCACTGTAAGGTTACCCTCAAAACCAGCGTCTACAATGGTAGGGGATAATATAAGGCCCAATCTTGCAAAACTACTCCTAAGATTTATAAAACCCATTAGAGACTCTGAGAGCTTTACATATTCCAGGGTAGAGAGGATTATAAACTCACCTGGGTTAATGACATACTCATCCACATAGACCTCTTCAAAGACCTCATCTGGATCTGTAGATCCAGGCTCAAAAACAATTTTCTTACCCACTTTACCGATATATCCTGAGAATCTAAGGTCTACACCATTCTCCCTAATGGTATCCTCATGAAGAGGTTCTATCACCAGCTCTCCCGTATCTAGAAGCCTCTTAATATCAGTGTCACTCAGTATCAAGGTTTACCACCTGGTAATTCTAGGGGTTCAATATGTTTCTTGTCGCCATATCCAAATGCCGAGAGATATCTCCTTAATACGGTGGGTATCTCAACCTTTCCCTCCGCATCCTGATAATTCTCTATAATCGCGGTTAGAGTCCTCTGCACCGCAATCGCAGTACCATTTAAGGTATGGACATAACCCTTAATCGGGTGGCCACGTTTATCCGTATATCTAATATTTAATCTATAGGCCTGCCAATCAGTACAGTTGCTCGCCGATACGAGCTCCCTATACTTACCCTGTGCCGGCATCCAGACCTCAAGGTCATATTGCTTAACCGCCAATCTATTCATCTCACCACTAGCTATGACTACAACCCTATATGGAAGTCCAAGACCTTTATAGAGCTCCTCAGCATTATTTATTAGCTCTTCATGATACATCTCCGATTCATCCGGATGTGAGAATATGAACTGCTCAATCTTATTAAACTGGTGGACCCTGAATATACCCTTCATATCCCTCCCATGGGCCCCGGCTTCACGCCTATAACATGGAGACCAACCCGCGAATTTTACTGGGAGCTCACCCTCCTCAAGGACTTCATCGAGATAAAATCCCGCGATGGACTGTTCACTAGTAGCTATCAAATATAGATCCTCATCACAAGTCTTGTATAAAGTTTCCTGGAAAGCCTCAAAGAATGCGGCTCCCTCCATAACCCTCTGCCTAACCATATGGGGTGTCTCAACGGGGATAAAACCCTTCTTAATCAGGAAATCCATTGCATAAGCTGTTAAAGCAATCTCTAGGAGGACTAAATCTTTAAACATATAGTAGAATCTCGACCCCGCTGCTTTACCCGCCCTCAATGTATCCACTAATCCACTATCTTCACTCCAGTCGGCATGGGGCGTAACTTTATAGTCAATAATTTCATAGTCGACATCGAAACCCTTTGTATACTCGATGAAGACATCAAGATGTGACTCCATAACCTTCGGCCGACCCCAATACCGTAAAACCTTATTTCCAGACTCGTCAGGAGCTACCGGCACATCATCCGCCACTACATTAGGAATCTTGTTGAGAACATCATTAAACTGCTTCTCCAAAGACTTTAAAACCTCCATCTTAGAAGTTATCTTCCTATCCAATTCACGGGCCTTCTCAATCAATACCCGCCTATCCTCATCAGAGGCTTTAGGAAGCTGCTTTGTAAGCTTATTTTTCTCCGCCTTGAGAGAGTCCACCTCCCTCCTTAACAGCCTAATATCCTCATCCAACTTCCTAGCCTTATATGCAAGATCAACATCAAGGAACCTCTTCTTCAAACTTTCAACGACCAATTCGAAGTCATTCCTAAGATAATATATGATACTATACTGCTTCACATAAACCACCCAGAGACCGGCATGAACAACCTAAACGCCTAATATATTTATGAGATAAACCTACTTGAATATATAAAGACGATTCAGAACCCATGGGAGGAGATGTAGATTATGGATTCGAATGAGCCCCCCCATTATAGAATATCGAGGATAGCTAGAGAGTTGGAGGCCAAAGGTTTGGATATTATCCATATGGAGATTGGAGATCCTGAGCTAGATACGGATAAGAGGATAATCGACGCTATGTATAGAGCTGCTCTAGAGGGATATACACACTATGGATTTTCACAGGGGCTTCCAGAGTTGAGAGACGCGATAGCAGAATATCTAAATAGTAAGTTGGATACCGACCTAGATAGGGATAATATATGTTTAACACCGGGTGGAAAAGTAGCGATCTACCTCACACTCAGACTCCTAAATAAGAAGAGGATAGGGGTTCTAGAGCCTATCTGGGGTCTTTACCACTCATTCTCAAAAGTAATAGACCTGGAAGTAGTAAGTATAAGGAGCGAATTTGAAAATAGATGGATACCAACAGACGAAGAAATAAGGAAGTTCGGTGAAACAGATATAATATCCCTGGTGAACCCCTCCAACCCGACGGGAACTATACTCCCAAAAGAAACCATCGATAAAATAGTTGAGATAGCCTCGGAAAAAGGTGGATACATAGTTGCTGACGAGCTCTACTTCGACCTTACATATGGAAAGACCAGATTCACATCCTTCCTGGAATACGACTATGACAACACCATCTCCATATTCAGCTTCTCCAAGAACTTTGCAATGACTGGATTCAGAGTAGGCTTCATAGCATCGACCAGTAAGGACCTCATAACCAGATTCGCGAGGTATATGAGGCTAGTGTTAGGAGGTGTTCCACCATTTATCCAGTTCGCTGCACTCGAGGCTTTAAACAATAAGGATATTATAGAGAGGAATAGGAAATTCTATAAAGAACAGACTAGATATTTAATGAACGAACTAAAGAAACTCGGTTTCAGAATGGTAGAGCCTGAAGCAGGTATATACCTCTTCCCCAAGGTTCCAGAGGGTATAGACGGTATAGAATTTGTGGAGAAACTACTTACACTGGGTAGGGTGGCAGTCTCACCAGGAACAGGTTTTGGAGACTATCCAGACTTTGTGAGATTCACGACAGCCTTGAAGAAAGAGAAGCTGGAGGAAGCTGTAAAAAGGATTAGACATACGTTAGAGGAGATGGTCTAGACAAATTCTATACCATTGACATTCTCCACTATAACTCCTTTATATAGGAAGTTTATCTGTCTCAACGCCGCATAATAATCGAATTCATTTAGAGCACTAATACCGTCCATTGGAACATAAACCTTATACCATCTAAGGGCGGCGCTACCAGCCGTATGAAGGACACATATATTTGCAACCGTACCTACTATAACGAGATTTTTAATATTATATATCCTGAGAAGATCATCTAGTGGTGTTCCGTAAAAACCATCATACCTGGTCTTCCTAACAACAATCTCCCTATCTTCTATAGGCTTCAGCTCATCTATAATCTCCCAACCCCAAGTTCCAAACCTAACGTGTTCACCCCATATTCTATATTCAGGGTCGTCCTCATAGTGGGTATCCTGTGTATATATTACGAGTACATCTTTAGACCTGGCCTTCTCTAGAAGCTTTTTAATACTAGGCACCGTAGACTCTGCCGTTGGAACTCTGAGTTTACCACCCTCCTTCACGAAATCATTCTGCATATCAACAATTACTAGGGCGGTCTCCTCAGATGGAAGCTCAACCCTCTCTACCACTTCAATATCAGGGACATCAACCTTCCTCATATACCCTCAAAAAAGGAAAATATATCTGGTTAAGAAAAAACAGTGTTTAGATATGTAAAAATGTGTTGAGAGTTTGTTACACTTATATGGTCTAGCTTACAACAGCTTGTAAAACATTCTTAATACTACGTTCTAGTCTCTCAACCCCCTCGTCAAACACTTCAAACTCAATATTGATAGGTGGAACCACTCTAATCACATTACCATAGATCCCTGCAGATAATAGTAGGATTCCATTTCTAACCCCTTCACGAATGAGTTCACCTACAAACTTCTTATAAGGCTCCTTACTCCTTCTATCCTTTACAAACTCGAGAGCCCTCATAGGACCAAGGCCCCTATGCTCACCTATAACATCATATTTATCATACAGTTCATCCAACCTCTTCTCCATATACTCACCCAATTTCTTCGCATGACCCAAAACATTCCTAATCTCCTCAACCGTTGCGAGAGCAGCCGCAGCAGAGACTGGGTTACCTCCAAAGGTGCCTCCCAAGCCACCCTCGTGGACCGAGTCCATAATATCCTTCCTACCTATAACGGCTGAGAGGGGTAGACCAGATGCAACAGCCTTACCCACAGTAATCAGATCAGGCTCAACATTGAACTGTTCAATGGCCCAGAAGGTTCCAGTCCTCCCCATACCAGTCTGCACTTCGTCACTCACATATAATATACCATATTCTCTAGTGATCTTGGCAACTCCCTCGACAAAGTTTTTAGGTGGAACTATATATCCACCTTCACCAATAACAGGCTCCAGTACGACAGCAGCTGCTTCATCAGGATCAATATAGGTTTTAAAAGCATGTTCAAAAAATTCAAGAGCCAACTCGCCACACTCCTCGGGAGATGAAGATCCAAATACGCATCTATATGGGTAGGGATAGGGAAGTCTTACAATGCCAGGTGCATATGCATAGAACCCATATTTATATGGTCTGAATTTACTGGTCATAGACATAGTTAGAAGTGTCCTACCATGAAATGCATAGTCAAATACTATGATACCTGGTGCCTTCCTGTAATATCTAGATATTTTAACCGCATTCTCAAGAGCCTCTGCACCACTATTCAACAATAGTGTCTTGGCCTCACCCCATAAGAAGGACTCGGAGAGCCTTTTAGCCAGCTCTAGATACGGCATATAATCGGCGACATGGATACATTGATGAAGGAACTTATCGGCCTGACCCTTAATAGCCTCAACCACCTTTGGAGGTCTATGACCAAGATTTAGGACTGCAATTCCGGTCGTAAAATCTATATACTCCCTACCGGAGGAGTCATATACAAAGGGGCCCTCACCACGTTCGATAAGGACGTTACAAGTCAGGTATACACCGCGGGGGACGTACTTCTCCCTATATTCATGTGGCATAATCTCACAAATTATATAGAGTAGAGGAGGAACCAATTAAATCAAAATATCAATACACTCTTTGAAACCACTATGGGAACATAGGCTCTTCAGAATCACTCTCCAGATTATATACATATAAATCTTTATCAACATTCCTATCCTCAAACACCAGATATTTACCCTCCTCCTTCAACTTAATAAATAGATAGCCCACTATCCTTCCTCCACTCTCCAGATAAATCTTGAATTTATTAGGTATATCCCTCCCTGTAGACAAGTCCCTATAATACACTCTACAATATCTCCCCCGTTCACCCAAAACTCTAACCTCAGGCTTCCCCTTAGAGCTTATAGTAACACTCTTTGATGCCTTCATGAAAAAAATATTTCTAAAATATCGTATTAACAGATATTAAATCAATATTAAGGAAGAGCCTCTGAAAATGGTTTAGACCGCCGTTCTCCAAGACCCTCTACTTATATAGATTATCGTGAAATACCTTCTTGTATGCCGCTATTCATAGTTCTAGAGGGTATAGATGGTTCCGGTAAAACCACACAAACCTTCATGCTAGAACACAGACTTAGGAAGATGGGTAGGAAGGTATATGCAACCAGAGAACCTACAGACGGGATAATAGGAGGTATTATAAGAGCCGCATTAACCACAAAACTGAGGATAAGCCATAGAACTCTACAGATACTCTTCGCAGCCGATAGGTCAGAACATGTTAAGGAGATCGAGGAAAGAAGAAAGGCTGGATACGATGTTATATGCGATAGATACTACTTCTCAAGCATTGCATATGGCATGGTAGATCTAGATATGGACTGGCTGTTGAAAATGAACTCGGTATTCCCAGAGCCGGATATCACAATCCTCCTCGACCTTCCGGCGGAGACCGCTTTAAAGAGATTAGGAGATAGATATTCAAAGACCTTCTTCGAGAGAAAAGTATTCCTATCAAAAGTCAGGGAGAACTTCATGATTCTAAGTAGGAAGTTCAACAACTTCTATATTGTAGACGGCTCAAAGACGGAGGAGGAGGTACATAAAGAAATATTTGACATAGTATCTAAACATCTAGACTAATAAGAATCTATTTTCTTTAAATCTACACCCTCTAAAATATTTTTGGACATGGATATAGACGTATATACATTTATAGTGAGGCCGGACGCTGCAACCGTATGGAGAGATAAGGAAGTAGTGGATCGGCTTTCATGGTATTATCTAGTTATGAAAAAGGTAAAACCTCCAAAATATTTAATAGCAAAGCATATCACCATCGACAGGCCAGACAACAATAATATCGAAGACCTATTTAAGCTACATAACAAAGCCAGGAGAGATTTTCTTAGGCTATATAATGAGATAAGAGAGGGAAGGACGACACTCTCAGGCCTAGACAAGCCTGAATATAGCTTTCTAGACCTTAAGATCGACATAGCCAATGAGATTATAAAGAGCTGTGGATTATGTGAATGGAACTGTAATGTAAACAGGTACGAGGGTAAACGTGGAGTATGCGGCTTAGATAGGTATTCATATGTTGGATCCGCATTCCTACACTTCGGTGAAGAGGCTCCATTAGTACCCAGCGGGACAATTTTCTTCACAGGATGTAGTTTGAAATGTGTCTTCTGCCAAAACTGGGATATAAGTCAGAATCCAGACGCAGGCGTAAAGGTCACACCTAAGCAGCTGGCTGAGATAGCTATCGAGTTAGCTGAGAGAGGGGCTAAGAACATTAACTATGTAGGTGGAAACCCAGATCAAGATATCCATAACGTTATCGAGAGCCTTAGATATATGGATACATGGATACCACTTCTCTGGAACAGCAACATGTATATGACACCCCAGGCATTAGACCTTCTATTAGATATTATCGATATCTGGCTCCCAGACTTTAAATGGTGGGATGAAGACCATGCATTCAGATATAGCAGGATCAAGAGATACCGTCAAGTAGTAACTAGAAACCTTAAGACCGTATATGACTATGGTTCTGATATTATAATAAGACATTTAATAATGCCGAACCATGTCGAATGTTGTACATACCCTATACTCGAATGGATCGCCATAAACACACCCAGGGTACTAGTCAACATTATGGACCAGTATAGGCCAGAGTATAAAGCAAGGTATGATGAGAGGTTTAGAGAAATAAGTAGGAGAGTAACAAGAGACGAGGTATCAAAGGCATATAAATATGCTGAGAAGCTTGATATAGTCTATGAACCAGTATCCTGAATCTCAATGTTTGAGACTCTATCCAATTTCGAATAAAACTTAATCTTATTTACAGAACCCTTCACAACAACCTTATCAACCTTCATAATCTTAACAATTGCGTCTAAAGACGAATCATCTACATCCTCAAGTATAAGCTCCTTAATATTTAGGAACATTACCGGTCTATCCAACTCGTTCAACTCTTTCCCGGATATAACTAGTCTATCCAAGTTCTTGATGACATAAGGCTCATGAATCACCTTTGAAACAGTCTCGGTAACCCCGTCTGTCACCTTCACAAATAAATCTATAGCCTCATTAACAAGGTCTCCAATAGTCTTATCAACCTCCCTAGCTATAGCGGATAATTTATTATACAAATTCTTATCCACACCCCTAATCGATATAGTCTTCTTACCATCATCTTTAGAACCTTGATCCACCTCCTTCTTATCCTCATCCATGACTTCCACCCAAAGAATTATTTTGACTATCAGGTATTTAAATGATTACATGTATTACATGTAAAACATTTAACCCAAATCAATAGACTCTCTAAAAAACCTACTTCTAGATGCTAGAGTTCTCACTGCCTCTACAATGTCCTCCCCTGGATGTAAAACATACTCTATAAATACGCCTGTCCTCCCATAGATCTCCCTCTTACCAAGCATGTAGATCCTCTCATTAACAATTGATTCAGGGATATCCAAGATCCTAGCTACATACCCACTCTTTTCCAGGATACATTCTTCAAAATGGCCATAGTCTGTAGGATGGATTAGCATAAGTCGTTTATCTACCCCCTTCACCCTCAACCCACTCTTTAAACCATTTATATCTACTATCCCACCAAATCTATAGAAATAAAGCTCTTTCTCCTTCAGCTTAGACAGTGGATAGCTGAGGACCGTCTTTTCCTTATAATCTAAATAGTAGTAGACCTTGGGTGTAGACTGTGGTGTGGCCTGAACAATAACGGTTTTATGGATTGTAAAGCCACAATTACTGAGTAGATTCTCGATGAGGGGTGGGGATAAATAATTTAGAACTACTATATCTACATCACTATCCTCAGTAACGTCTCCACGCGCCACACTACCATGTGCATAACCCTTTATACCAGCCTTGGAGATACATTCAATAATCCTGATAGACTTATCTCTAAGTCTATCCAGAATCTCAAATCTCTCCTTACTATAGTAGACCTCTCTACTCTCCCCCTTACGACATAGAACCATTAATCCCGACAATAAATAGGAGGATCTACATTAATTAACTTATTGAATAAAAAATTTTGTGGTGGAGGGTACTACCTATTTGACGAGAGATCTCCAGTCTACGTCAAATACTTCCGCAACACCGGAGTACTCTACATATGCTCTCAACAGCATATCAATAATCTCCGGTTCTGATAGACCCATCTTCTTCAAATAGAAGATTCTATATTCATCCAGCCTACTTACAGATGTGGAGTGGCTAGCACCCGCGACTATCCCGGTATCAACCTCCAACATAGGTATTGAGTGGGCAGTCCCCCTCTCACCAAAAATTGTTAAATAACTCTTTACAGCAGTACTTGCCTCATGAGACTTGTTTAATATCCTGGCAGCACCTCTATGAACCAAGTATCCCTTCTCTAGAATACCTCCTCTCACGGATAATATACTGTCGCTATAGTCTCCATGGTGTGTTACATTGGTTATCACATCAGTCTTTGTATCTCCCCTAGCTATCAGACTTCCATAAGTATATCCCCTACTCTCCCTACCTACCAAATCAACATTACTCCTTATATGAGTCATCCTACCTCCGAAGCCGAGGAATAAGAAGTCTAAACCAGCGGAACCGCCAACGCTAGATATAAATTCATTGTAGGCTGCGGTTCCCATACCATGGATAAAGATATAGTTTATCTTTAGCTCAGCACCGTCTGCAACATTAGCCTCGAGGAAGAGAGTCTTCAACCCCTCCTCTAGACCTAGATCGACCAGGTTAAGTGTTACCTTTCTATCCTCTTTGACATCTATCAATAAATGATTGGGTAGATAACCCTTTGGAGATGGTGATACTATTGTATATGAGTCGATGTCAACGTCAAAGTCGAGTCTCAAGATGTAATTATTCCTAAACCTATGGTAAGCCTCCATCTTATTGATGAACTCGTCACCCCTACCATATACCTCACTGTATTCTTTAAACCCTCCTGTCAATGTAGTTGCGGATACCTTATCACTAACCATCTCAACCCTATCCGAGAACATTATAACGTCAGGCTCAAACTTTATAAAATCCGTCTCCCAACTATATTCCTCAGCATAGTCCAGCTCCAATAGCGACTCAAATACATTCCAGTCAGTATAGAATTTTACTGTTGGACTATCCCTAATCTTCTGGAATGGAATATCCCTTAGCCTCTCTAGAACCTGTGATGGGCTGCTCATCCTACTCCACCCAACTTTTCAAACTCAATCTCAAGAACCTTCTTCAATATATTTGCGACTTCGAAAGGCACCTCAATGAAGAGCTCATCTAAGAAGCCCATTATAAGTAGATTCTTCGCATCATCCTCATCGAGACCTCTACTCAATAAATAGAATATCTGGTCCTCGGTAAGCCTAAGTGTTGTAGCCTCATGAGAAACAGATGCAGTAGGCTCTTCAATCTGGTTATGTGGATAAGTATATGCAAAGCTCTTATCATCAAGGATAAGGGATTCACACTCTACATTGGCAGTCGCGTTCCTAGCGCCATAGGGAATCCTAATTACACCTCTATAGATGTTTATCCCACCATCCATACTAATCGTCTTATTGACGATCCTACTCTTGGTATTCTCTCCTATATGGAACATCTTACTTCCACTATCTTTGATATAAGGCCCTTTAGCGAGGGTGAAGACCACACTTCTGCTACTGCTATTCCTACCCCTCAGGACCGTGGATGGATATACATATGTTAACATACTACCTATACTCCCTTCGACCCAGTCTACCCGTGCATTCTCCTCTGCAATAGCCCTCTTATTATTGAAGTTTATGACATGCTTACTCCAGTTCTGGAAGGTTGTGAACCTTATATGAGCCCCTTTATGAGCATAGAGCTCGACCATACCATCATGGAAACTGAATGTCTTAAACATAGGGGCGGTACAACCCTCTATAAAGTATATATAGCTATTCTCATCGGCAATCAACAGGGTATGTTCAAACTGGCTCTCCATCTCCCTACCAATCAGGAAGAACGCCTCTATAGGCGCCTCGACCCTAACACCCTTAGGTACATAGACGAATACACCACCACTCCATAGAGCTCCATGTAGAGCGGCAAACTTATGGTCGCTTGGAGGGAATATCCTAAGGAAATACCTTCTAATAACATCAGGGTATTTGTGTACAGCCTCCTCCATGGGAATCATTACTACACCCTTATCCTCAAGACTCTTCTTCATCTTATGATAGATAGTCTCACTCTCATACTGGGCTGAAAGTCCATGTAAAACCTTAGCCTCTAGCTCTGGGATACCAATCTTCTCGTAATACTCTCTAATATCCTTCGGTATATCTTCCCAGCTACTACTCATCTCAATATCGGGCTTCACATAATGGGACATCGTATCCAGATCCAGCATCTCAATACCCTGTAGCCAATTAGGCATTGGAAGCTTGTTGAAAAGTTCTAGACTCTTAAGCCTAAGTCTAAGCATCCACTCAGGCTCCTTCTTAACCTTGGATATCTCCCTAATCGTACTCTCAGTAAGCCTACCCCTAATCTCAACCTCGGCTGGATAATCCTTAGCATATCCAAGAATCTCCTCGGGAGTCTTATACCTAACAAGTTCATCTGGATTATGCATCGTCATGGCTTAATCACCCCGATAAAACCTTTTCATATCCATGTTTCTCCACAAACTCTGCGACCTCCATCCCTCCCCTCTTAACTATCCTACCGTCAATCAGAACATTAACCTCATCAGGCTCCACAAAGTGTAAAAGCCTTGGATTATGGGTTATGAGGAGAACACCTTTTCCATTACTTCTCATCTCATCCAATAACTTAGCCACAAGCTTCACACCATCTACATCAAGCCCCGAGTCCGGCTCATCCAATATAACAATCTTGGGATCATATGCCAGTGCCTGGAACAATTCAAACCTCTTCTTCTCACCACCACTGAATCCAACGTTAACCTCACGACCCATATAACTACTATCTAGACCTACACTGTCGAGCTTAGGCCTGACCTCCCTGAGAATCTTGATATCCATCAACTTATTATCCATAGGGAGATTCCTACGCCTCTTAATAACCGCCGGTATCAATAGCGAACCCTTGACTCCTGGTAAGGGAGGCGGCTCCTGGACAGCTAGGAAGAGTCCAAGCCTTGCCCGTTCATCGGTATCCAGCTCCAGAATCGACTCTCCATTAAACAGTATGTCGCCATCGGTAACTTCATACCCTTCTCTACCCATAATTGCATATGCAAGAGTAGATTTTCCACCTGCATTTGGACCCATGACGACTACAAGCTTTCCAAGGTCTACCTTCAAATCTACACCTTTTAGGATCTCCTTATCCTCAACGTTTACATGGAGATTCTTTACCTCTAACATGTGTTATAACACCGTTATATAATAAGAAGACCCTGGATATATAAATAATAACATTATTTCCGAGACAAATAGACTATACATAATCATTATGGATATACCATGTAAAGATATAGAATCCACGGTTTTAAATCAGAAAAACCATATAAAGGCCTATCCTCTCTGTATATTCTTCCTATACTTTAGATATGCCTTGAAACCACCAGATAAATAGTAAGCCTTAACACCCTTCTCCCTCAACACCTTAACAATCTCCACACTATCCAACCCCACAGGGCAAACCACAACCACTTTTTTACCTTCTCTAGCAAATTCATCAGCCTTATCCAGAAGCTCCTTCTCCGTCATATTTATGGAGCCGGGGATATGGTTCAACATATAACTGAAACTCCCCCTAATGTCTATAATGATTGCATCCTCTGGAATAGAACTCGGTTCAACCGCATATTCATCCGTCATGGGAACCTGTTCAGGCCTGATGATACGAAGGTCATACTTAACCCTATCGGATAGAGACTCTGTTAAAAGGGACATATCAAGTTTAGACTCTTCCTGAGAAGCTATCTCTGGATCCGCGTTAATCACAGGCCTCTCCTCAACCAATGCACATACCTCCTCAACAATCTTTGAATACTCATATAGCCCTATTTCACGAGAGACATCAATAATCTCAACCTTATCAAACCCAATCAAAGGTCTAAAAACAGTGTATTCAGTCGCCATATCAGTAACCACGAGATTCCTTAGCGTCTGGCTAGAGACCTGGCCTATAGACTCTCCAGTAACAAGGGCGTCAGCCCCTATCTCCTCAGCAATGATCGACGCCGCCCTATACATCATCCTCTTAAGAATAACGATCCTATAATCCTGTCTCACATTCTCCCTAATAGCCTTAGCTATCGGTCTAAAGTCTACCTTAAAGATTTTAGGCTTATATCCATAACACCAGTTCCTAGCAAGCTCAACAGCAACTCTCAAGACTTTATTAAAATGTCTCTCACCCCCCAACTGGAAATGTATAAAATCTACTTCGACCCCCCTCCTCAGCATATGCCATGCAGCTACGGGAGAGTCATACCCACCTGAAAATAGGGCTAAAACCTTACCCTCAGTACCGATAGGAAGCCCGCCATAACCCGGATACTCCCTCAGATAGTAATATACTTTATCATCTCTCACCTCTATCTTAACCCAGACATCGGGAGACGATAGATCAACCCTAGAAGCATATTTTAGGAGACGTTCACCCACAACCTTATTTACATCAATACTTTTAAAGGGATGGTTACCAACACGGTTAGTCTTGACACCGAAGCTACGCCCCTTAACAATGTCTCTATATATCTCCTCGGCCTTCGAGGCAATATCTTCTAAGTCGTCAAACTCGTATGAGACAACTTCAACCACACCTACTAATCCGAAGACCCTCCTAAGAATATCGGAAACATCTCTATCCACTTCTAAATATACACGGCCGTATAGATCAATCATCCTATAATCTTTAATCCCATTCGATTCTAGAGCATCATATATATTATTGAATAGGATATCCATAAACCGTTTTCTACTCCTCCTAGACTTGAGGGTGAGCTCCCCAAGTCTCAATAGATACTCCATACCCTACACCAAATCACTAATAAGGATTATATATGTATAAAGATTGACATCTAAATAATTTGATTAGCATGCCAAGGTATGTTCTCGTATATACGAAGAAATCTAGGAAACCAAGTGTTGGAAAGGTAGTCACCTACGATAAGAAGGGGGTTATAGGCATTTTCCATAAGAAAGCCCCTCTAACTAGACAACTCGATGAGAATATGCTTGTAATAGCAAAGATTCTGAGCCACAAGTCAAAGGATAAGAACTTCTATATACTATGGCCTGTGAAGATAGTATCTGAGGAGGAGGGTATACCGACCGAATATGATAGAAATCTAGAGGTATGGGGGAGACCTGCCTATAAAGCATTGAAACGTATTAAGATGAAGCGTCGAGAAGCTCATTCAAAATAGATATTAAATAGTCTTCACTAGGCACGTTCTTAAAGATAAGCCTTCCATTGGGGAATACACTAACCTCAACACCCTTATAAATCCCTTTATGGAATGTATTGGCAACATCCCTCCGATTCTCTAGACTACCTACTATCTTCTTCCTTAACCGCCTCCAGACATCCGGCTTCAAAGCCACGGCATAGCTATCCTCATCACCACATTGCTTCTCGAAATACTCGATCATATCTTGTAACGTCATGAGACCAGCCTCCTCAAAGCATCTACAATATACTCGACCTCCTCAAAAGTATTATAGATGTAATAGCTAATCCTAGCTGAAGAGGATATACCAAGCCTCTTATGTAGGGGGCCTGTACAGTGATGCCCACTACGCACCGCTATACCAAGACTATCTAGATATGCTGCGACTTCATGAGCAGAGAAGCCTTTTACATTAAAGGATACGAGGCCAGCTCTATCTCTAGAGGACTCTGGGCCGTAAACCTCGATGTTAGGTAGCTCCCTCAAGGCCTCATAAGTCTCCCATGCCAACTTCCTAACATGTTCATGAATATATTCAAAGGATAGCTTCTCAAGATATTCGATGCTCTTCGGATATACGGATATACCCACGATATTTTGGGTACCAGCTTCATACATAACTGGGACATCATTATAGGTTACGGTAGGCTCCATATACTCGTTATAACCCACGTCTTTAATCATATCTCCACCGCCTAAAAATGGATTCATTGAGGAGTAATGCTCCTTCTTAACATATACAACTCCTACACCAGTAGGGCCACACATTTTATGGGCTGAGAACACCATAAAATCTACATCCAACTCTTTGACATCAACCTTCATATGGGGTACAGACTGTGTAGCATCGAGAATCACAAGCGCACCATATTCGTGAGCCATCTTAATAAGCTTCTTAGCATCATTTACGGTGGACAACATGTTAGATACATGTGGGAAAGTAACTATACGTGGATTCAGCCTAAGTTTATCTTCATAGTCACCCATATCAATATATCCATCATCCGTTATACCTATCATCCTCTGCCTAAACCCCTTATACTTAGAGACTATATAGAATGGAACTACTGTAGCATGATGATCCATAAGTGTATGGAGAACTATATCGCCCCTATCTAGGTTGGGAAGTCCCCATGCATAGGCCACCAGATTAATACCTTCAGTGGCGTTCTTAACAAAGATTATCTCTTCAGGATCTGCATTAATAAGCTTTGCCACATCAACCCTTGCAGACTCATATAAATCAGAAGCCTCCTGGCTAAGGGTGTGAACACCCCTATGTACATTGGCATTATACTTCATATAGAACTCTCTAATAGCCTCAATAACTTGGATAGGCTTATGTGTAGTAGCTGCATTATCTACATATACCAGGTTATGGCCATTAATTTTTCGCTCCAGTATAGGAAAGTCCTTCCTAATGCTATAAACATCCAACATCTCGATTCCCTAATATATTCTTTAAACTAGGATGTATATCAATAGAATTCCCTGGAATACATTTTATAACATGGGGACGGAATGAATATAGGTAATGAAAACCTTATGTGAAATACTTGAGAATTTACACAGAAACAATATCGAATATACTCTATTCTATAATCCGAATGGATATGAATCAGTGGATAAAGTCGTTGAACATCTAGGAGTAGATAGGGATATGGTTCTAAAGACGATGATCGTAAAATCTGGGAAAGGGATGTACACCTTCCTAATCAGAGGAGGGAAGAAACTTGATCTAGATATTGTAAGGCTGGAGGTTAAGGATGAAGAGGCTAGACTGGCCAAGAAGAATGAGTTGATAGAGGAGTTGGGGATGCCCCCAGGAGCAATATCCCCTCTACACCCCATCATTACCGAAAAGACCACTGTATATCTAGACCTAGATTCAACTGGATATAACGAGGTTATCGTCGGCGGAGGAACCACTAAACATGTAATAAAGATCTCAATAGACGAGTTAGTCAGACTCTTAAAACCTTTCTACTCCACTTTATAGACTATCTTCTTATCAATAGCTAGAGAATATATTAGAGCTACTATAGACATAGCCAATGGAATTACAAACATCTCCCCCTTATACATAGATGCAAGGAGGCCTGATAGTGGGGCGCCTATAGCTACACCCAGTATGTTGAAGGTCTGGTGTAAAGCGGATGTTACACCTCGAATTTTGTCATCTACATTCACAGCTAGGTATGTACTTGACACCATTAACATCCCTATTGAGACACTCAATATTAAGGCACTCAATATATGCGTTACAAAGGATATATCCAATACCAAAATCCCTGTAGATAAGGCTAGGGATATAAGGCCTACTGTATTAACCCACCTGAGATAACCCCTTTGAATCAGATATCCACTGAAGTACATTAGAGGGATACTAATCAATGTAGATATGCCTATAAACATACCTATTAAGGAGGACACCCTTTCTTCAGACAATCCAAGCGACTCACCTAATGCAATAGGATATCCACCAACAAAGAATCCGAAGGCGAGATATAGGGTGAATATAAAGGCCACACTTAAAACCGTGTTTACACCATACATCTTTAAAGCTCTAAAATCTAGTTTTCTATGGGTAACCTCCCCTAGATCAAGGAAGCTAGGTATATATATTGACATTAAGCCTCCAAGCCCAATTATGACGCTTAGAAATAAGAATACAGGCTTAAACCCCATAAGTGATACGATGGTTGCTGAGGTTAGAGAACCCGCCACTACAGATAATGCGATAAAGATCAGGAATGTTGATACTCCAGGTGCAATCCTCTCCCTACTATACTTAGCCACTAGTGAGACTCCCGAGGGAAATAACATGCTTCCTCCAATTGCATGGATGACACGTACAACCATCAACATATATTGATTGAAGGCAAGATAGTATAGAATCATACTTATGAAGTCTAGGAGGAGACCGATACGTAAAAGCCTCCACCGCCCGATCCTATCCATCAATAGACCAGCCAATACACTTGCTGGAATAGCCACAATAGAATATAGCCCAGCTATAAATCCAGCCTCAAACTCAGATGCACCTAATTGCCTAGCATAGGGAGAGATGATTGATATTAAAAAGGTGGTGTCGATAACTCCAATAAAGGCTATCAAACTTAAGATGTAGACGACCGTCCTCTCAATATTCAAGGCGGCCCTCTCCATCAAGGTACACCTAAATCAACTCTGATAGTCTGTCTACGATCTCAAAGAAGACTTTACTAAATTCAGACTCTGGATCCTTGATCAAAAGGCTATATCCACTATCACCATATTCTGCGACCCTTGGATCAATCGGGACTTTACCTAAGAGCGGTATGTTGAACTGTCTACTTAGATATTCGCCTCCATCACCATGGAATATCTTATACTTCTTACCATCTCCACATACAAAATAACTCATATTCTCGATAATACCCAAGACCTTAATATTCACCTTTGTGGCAAAGTTTATAGACTTTGCAACGGCCAAAGCAGATACCTCAGTTGGCTGTGTAACAGCTAATAGGCCAGTCACATCCCTAATGGATTGAGCTAGGTTAAGGGCTTCATCCCCCGTCCCAGGAGGTAGATCAAACAATAGATAATCAAGCTCTCCCCATTGGGTATACATAGCGAGATCATCAAAGAATTTCTTCTTCAAAGGACCCCTCCATATCACAGCCTCAGTAGAGTCTGGAAGGAAATAAGCAATACTAATTACTTTAATGCCCAGTGGACCCTCAACAGGAATTATCTTCTTATCAGGGGTTAACTCTATCTGCCTATCCATTACACCAAGCATTTTAGGGATGGATGGACCATGAAAATCACTGTCGAATATAGCCACTTTATATCCTTTTAATGCCAACGCAACAGCGATATTGGCTGTTACAGTTGATTTCCCAACACCCCCCTTACCACTAATAACACCTATTTTATACTTCACATCTCTAAGATTCCTATTTATCTGCTCCTCCAAAGACTTGACATGAAACAGGCCTTCCAATCTCCTCTTAACCTCCTCCTTGGACTCTCCAGACATCTAATTCACCAAGGGAATTCACATCCTCATATATAACAATGTTATCCTAGGTATATCTATAACATATAAATTCTTATTATCCAACCATGGGCATTTCATTCTATGGAAATGCCAATAGAATTGACGGTGACCGGATTAGGTGTAATACTTGTTATTATAGGCTTCATACTCTTATTCATGGCTCTAATATATTTCACAAGAGGGGAAGGAGATTATGGAGGAGTTGTCCTAATAGGACCTATACCCATAGTATTTGGTTCATGGAAATTCCTAAGGAGGTACTGGTGGATCCTAAGTATAATTGGAGTTATACTGCTGATTATCTTTTTGGTACCACTACTCTATAGCCTCAATAGCTTCACCACACCATCGGTGGTTAAATAATGAGCAATATAAGAACATGCAAGATATGTGGAATTCGAGACGCGAAGTACATATGTAGAGAATGTGGGGGAGACATATGTGAATATGATTTCGACACATTCAACTGGCTATGCATAGAATGTATCGAAAAGTATCAGACTAGAATCCCTGTTAACTATAGACAGGCCGACTCTGGATTCAAGGCCATCATGCTAATCTTCTTAGCCTTCATCCTGATAACCTTCGGATTCTTCCTAATCGCGATAGGAAATATAGCCGATATAAAGACTGTAACATTCATATTCCCCTTCTTCATAACAACCGACCCGATTTTAGGGTTAGCCGCATTCATAGTAACGATACTTATCTTCCTAATTATAATCTACGTCATCCTCTTCAGAATACCAAAAGAAATTACTACTGGATGGTGATATTCAAATATAGATATGTACCTCCATTATATTGTTGAAAAACATGTATGAACAATTCACATGTGAAATATGCCATGAAAACACTGCACAATACAAATGCAGATCCTGTGGAAAGAAGATATGCATAGAACATATGAATAGGGATACATGGTTATGCATCGAATGCATGGATAGATACAGAGAGAGACAGACCGTCCTCCAAAAAGAAGTCGGGGGAATATTTCTATATGGAATTCTAACTATAGGGATTGTAATCCTACTAGCAATAGGATTTATAATAATTCTTACTAATACACGCGGCATAGGTATGTACATATCCGAGATAATCCCGTTTCTAAACTATCCAGATTATATCTATGAGATCATAATCTCTCTAATCTTCTTCACAATATCCATCATATTCCTAGGATTCTTCCTCAAATATGTCTCTCGAAGGACTATGAAGTAACTCTCCACGATATAGAGGGGGAATAACGACCCTATCCAATCTTGAAGCTCTCAACTCCCTATATAGAGCCTCGGCCACCAAGAGCTTCGGCCTCACCAAAACATCCAACAAAGTATACCTACCATCCAACTCAACAAAATATATAGTATATAAATCGCAACAGACCTTCCCATCATCCCTAACCAAATTCCGAACCCTCTTATCAAAGGATTTGAACTCATCGATCAAGTGGGGATAAGCCTCCTTCATATATTGATAGACAAGCCTTCTACTCATTTCCATCCACATTGGAAGCTTACCGCCCATATAAGCCTCCAATTTAAAAGGACATGACGAAGGTTTTAATCCCATCTTAAATGCACTGTAATACCATTGAGCTTTACATACAAAATCGTTACCCATATTTAGTATAGCATCTAGAGTCCTGAAAAGGCCAAATCCATTTACCCTTAAAACTATATATGTAAAATGTAGATGTGTAAACCCATTGAAAGAATTTAGAATTGCCAACTTCTCATATACACCCCCTTTAAACTCCTCATCATACAATATTGAAAGAAATTTCTTGGAGAACTTCCCTAACAAGAATTTTGCATATGATTCAAAAGTAATTTCGTCAAGTATCTTCGAGAGGGGGGAACCCCGAAGAAATATCTCACCCGATTTCCATCCATAGTATATCAAGTCTGTTTCTAAGAGGTAAAGGTCATCCCTTCCATAGACTCCATACCCAGACCTCATAAAATGAATATTAACTAAATATCTATTTAGAGGAGGGGACTATTCCATAAGTAGGGCCGATGAAGGCACTCTACCGAACTGACCAATGATGTGAACTGCACGTGCTGAGGCCTCCAAAAGGTGATAAAAGATGGATGAGAGAGGAATTAGAGAAATTCTGGATAGAGTATACAAAGAAGGCCGTAAAATCCTCTATGAATATGAGGCCAAGGAGATAGCCAGGTTGATTGGCATCCCAACACCAAAAAACTATTTTATAGAGGATATCGACTCTCTAAATATTGATAACTTAGATTTGAAGGAGCCATATGTTATAAAGATAGTGTCACCCCAAATTATCCATAAATCCGATGTAGGTGGAGTAGTTCTTAACGTATCCCGTGAAAACCTGAAGAGAGAGATTCTTAATATGATTGAAAATATAAAGTCTAAAATGCCGGATGCCGAGATAAAAGGGGTATTGGTTGAGGAGATGGCTGAGAAGGGTGTGGAGACTATTGTAGGACTCGTAAAAGATCCTCAGTTTGGACCTGTAGTGATGTTCGGGCTAGGCGGTATATTTGTCGAGGTATATAGAGATGTATCTTTTAGATTAGCTCCACTAGATATAGATGAAGCCCTCTCAATGATCAAAGAGGTTAAAGCATATAAAATTTTAAAGGGATATAGGGGGATACCACCTTCAGACATAGAAGCGATTGCAGATGTCATTGTAAAAGTCGGGGAATTTGGATATAAATTCCAGGAGGTAAATGAGCTTGATATCAATCCATTGATGGCCTATCCCAATGGTGTCAATGCATTGGATGTTAGAATTATACTAGGGGATTAGAGATGGAGAGGGAAATCAAGGAGAAAATCAAATATTTATTATATCCAGAATCAGTTGCTGTAATAGGTGCAAGTAGAAACCCCAAGAAGATCGGATTCCAGGTAGTATACAACCTTATTAAGGATGGATATAAAGGTAGGATATACCCTATAAATCCAAATGCAGATGAAATATTAGGTTTAAAATGCTATCCAAATATCCTTGACGTCCCTGGAGAAGTAGACCTAGCAATGATTGTAGTTCCAGCATCTAAAGTCCTTGATGTGCTTAGAGATAGTATAGAAAAAGGGGTTAAGGCTGTAGCCATAATAACATCTGGGTTTAGTGAGATTGGGAATAAAGAATTGGAAGACGCCATTGTAGATATGTGTAGGAAGAATAAAATACCTCTTCTAGGACCTAATATAGTGGGAGTTCTTAATACAGATCACAATATGAATCTTAGCTTCTGTCCAAACCTACCATTCAAAGGCAGGATAACGTTTATAACCCAGAGTGGAGCATTAGCAATCGGACTAATTGGGTGGACATGGGCCAGTAGAATAGGCATATCTAAATTGGTAAGCATCGGCAACATGGCTATGCTCGGGTTCGAAGAGCTCATTGAATATCTCGAAGAAGACATGGATACAGACGCAATATTGCTTTACATGGAGGGAGTAAAGAATGGTAGATTATTCGCAGAAGTATCAAGGAACGTAAGTAGAAAGAAGCCCATTATTGCTATAAAGGCTGGGAAGAGTGAGAGAGGTGCCAAGGCCGCCGCGAGCCATACGGGAAGCCTAGCTGGAAACGTCATGCTATATGAAACCGCATTTAAATATGCAGGTGTAGTATCAGCCGATGGATTGGAAGACGGCTTTGACAAGGCCTTAGCCCTATCACTACAGCCACCACTAAAGGGTGATAATATAGTTGTAGTTACAAATGGTGGTGGAGCCGGTGTACTGTCTTCCGACTATGCTGAGACCTTCGGGATACCCTTAAGAGATATACCAGTGGATTTGATGGATACAGTTAAAAATTTGATACCGCCATTCGGAAGTCCTAAAAACCCTATCGACCTAACAGGAAATGCCTATAGAGATGATTATATAAGAGTGCTAGACGCAGTATTAAGACATCCATGGGTAGATGGGGTTGTATCGATATATGTCCATGCGGCAATTACAGATCCGGTAGAGATAGCTGATGGAATTGCTTATGTATGGAAGAACTATAGAGAAAAGCCTATAACAGTTTGTATGATAGGGGGGAGAGAAGTTCTAGTAGCTAATACATGGCTGAGGGATAACGGGATACCTGTATATCCAACCCCTAAAAGAGCCATGGCAGCTATGGCTGCATTGAGAGAATACGGTAGATTCCTAGAGAGATACGGAAATGAGGGATAGATGGCTGGATATCAGGAGGCATCACCTATCTAAACTTGATGAAGCACTAAAAAATGGGCTGGTAGATGAGGGAGTAATATCCATCCTAAATGCGATAAATAGATTCGAAGAATATGTTACTAGGAGCAGTTGTTATGGGAGAGTCTCATTCACCCAGGAAAAGGGGCTCATCAAAAAAGGTAGGGGCAAAATACTCTATAAAAGACATGGACCGATCGATATGGAAACCATTAAGAAAATTATCCGAAAAGTAGATGGTGGCGTCCTATGGATGAATATAGAAGGTACAATTATACATGTTGCATCCAAAACTATAGAAGATGCATTAAAACTCCTTGATATAGCAGTTGAAGCTGGATATAAAGAGAGCTCCCTTTACTCGATGAGTACGAGGGGAGTAACAGTTGAGATATTATTCTCAGAGAAATATAGCATTCCACTTTATACTAGGGAAAATGGGTTCTTAATTTCAACTGTAGAGGTTCAATCAATAATTGAATATATAGATGAAAGATTTAGGGAGATTGAGAAGGCAAAACATAGACTTATAAATTTATTAGCGGAATATAAAGGCTATGAAAATACGTATTGCTGAGCCCTATATAGATGAGACGATAAAGAAAAAGATTTTAGAAGTCATAGACTCCAAATCCTATGTAGAGGGCAGATATACAAAGGAGTTCGAAGAAAAGTTCTCCAGATTTATAGGGGTAAAACATGCAATAACAGTTTCGAGTGGAACCTCCTCACTCTTCCTAATATTAAAGGCCTTAGATATCGGCCCTGGAGATAAAATTGCTGTACCAGACTTCACATTCATAGCCACAATATCCCAGGGAGCTCTGTTAGGGGCAAAGCCTGTACTAATAGATGTAGACTATGAGACTATGTGTATGGATCCAGACGATCTAAAGAAGAAGATGGACTATAAGGTTAAGGCCATCATACCAGTCCACTTATTCGGGCATCCAGCCCCGATGGATGAGATAATTGAGGTAGCCAGGGAGTATGGAGCATATGTAATTGAGGATGCAGCACAGGCCCATGGAGCCAAGTATAAAGGGAGGAATGTAGGGGGTATCGGAGATGTGGGTTATTTCAGTCTATACCCATCCAAAAACATGGGTGTTTATGGAGAAGGAGGAATCGTAACGACAAACAACGAAGAATTAGCAAGGAGAATTAGGAGACTCAAAAACCATGGTATAGAGAATGGAGAGATTAAGGAGTTTGGATATAACATGAAATTCAATGAGATTAACGCCGTGGTAGCCCTTGAAACACTAAAAAACCTCTCAAGATGGAATGAGAGACGGAGGAGGAATGCCGCATTATATAATGAATGTTTATCTGATGCTGATGTGGAGAAGCCAGTTGAGCGGGAATATGCATATCACGTATACAACCTATACACGGTCAAGACGGATAAACGAGATATTATCGCGGAGAAACTGAAAAAGGAGGGGATAGGATATGGAATCTATTATGAAAAGCCATTACACAAGCTGGAGATTGTGAGGGAGATAACTGGTGAATTAAAACTACCTATAAGTGAGAGATTAAGTAGGAAAGTTATAAGCCTACCAGTCCATCCATTCCTCAAGGATGAAGAGATTGAGGAAGTAGCATCCATAGTAAAGAAGGCCGTCTCATAAGCGGTTTATACAGCTGGCTGCGCAACTCTTGAGAGCATCTCTCTAACCATATCCATCTCAAATGTTACTCCATTTACAGCAAGGATTAGAAAGCCATCCTCATCATTTATCTTTTCAAATAATAATTCCATGTCGATCTTCTTCATCTCAAGAGCTTTATCCCCAAGAATCTTCTTAATCCTATCATAGTACATTCCACCCAATATCACCTTAGCTACAGAATCGTCATCCCTAATCCTCTCGAAAAATGGTATGAAAAACTTCGTCCTATCTATTCTATCGCCCCTAAAGTATGCCAATATGTAGATTGGCCTACCCATCACATAATTCTTCTTCAAATATTCCAATGCAATAGAAGTCGTATCTGGATCATTAACCTTGCTAAGATCCACATAGTAGAAGCCATATGAGGAAACCCTAGGCTTGATCTCCCAGACAACCCTATTAATAACCTCGTTATACTCATGATAGGTAAGAGGAGGTAGACCCATTATATCAAGCAACTCTTGAAGTATATATACCCTCTCTACACCCGGTAGCATAGACTCTGAATACGGGATATCAATGATTCTAAGTTCAACACCAAACTTCGATGCATACTCCCTCAAGATAGGGATAACCCTCTCTTTATTATGGGGAATAGGCTCTGCATAAATCGCATAATCCACATTCTTCAAAGTAGCACCAAAGGTATGAGCCATCTCCTCAAGAGATTCACCCAACTCAGCATGTTCAAGCCTAAGATTAGGAATGATTTCAATATGTGGTTTAAACAGGAAATGAATATATCCATTTGTATATCTAGATATGGTCTGGTTTTCGAAACAATAAATATCAGCCTTAAAATCTGCTATAATACCTGCATTTTCATAGTCTAGAAAGAACCTTTTAGGATTCGACCCCCTATCGATATAGTAGGTTACACCCCTATAGAATATTTTGGGATCAGAGCCAGTAACCTTCCCAAGAACATCGAGCTCCCTACCATGGAGAACACCATATATATCTTCAACGAGCCCGGATTTACCTCGACTACCAGAGACTAAAATGCGATATTTAGCTTCAGAAAGATGTTTACGATATCTATTTATATCTTTTCTACTCAGCCTATGTATCTTATATATAGTGTTTATATGATTGTCTAAAACCAACATCATAATGTCTCCACGCCTTCACCGAAAATCTATTAGGTAGGTTGATGTCTAATCGAATTTTTAAAGGTTAATATATACTATAAATAATGAAACCAAATATGTATAGAAGGATAAACTCACTAAACCATACTGTTGTAATCTTAATGTAATCTGTTCCACCCATCAACTCCTTATGGCTGTTATAGGCTATTATACCAGCAATGATAGAGAAGAATACAGTTGAGAAGGTCGGATTGAGAAGTAAATATAGCACCGCGGATATAACGAGAGAAACTAGTAAGGCTAGATAGAATAGTCTCCTACCATATAGAAGAAATCTCCTGACAAAGAAATCTATTGCAAATATGGATGAGACAAATGCAAGAACAAATATTACAAATATGGATGGATCTTCTAATGTGTATAAAACTAGGAAGGGTGTGGCGAGGACACCTCCTGGAGATATCTTGAAATATGTATAATAGAAATATCCGAGTATAAAACCTACAGATAATATCAAGCTATATTTTATAATGTCAACCATAAAGCCACCCTAGAATCCTAGAATAAGACTTGTTATAAATACATTATCCACGTAATATATTAACGTTTGACGTATGGAGGGTACATCAAGGCGGATTCTTATCATAAGAAAAGAATTAACTGAACCAGAAAAAGAAAGGAAGATCCTTATAAAAATTTTAGAGAATTATCGGAAAAACCTTAGACATATAATCCTAAGAATAGATTATAAGCACATCGAGATTGATGTAAAGGGTAGTAATGATGTGTTTTCAGATATGATAAGGTATCTTACAAAATACGGATATGAAGTAGTCGAGGAAATTGATGTTGACGATGAAGATAAGGAATGGGGGAATTGGAAAACGAGGTTTCTACAACTATATAGTCAAGGTAGATTCTGGGAAATACATGAGATGCTTGAAGACTTGTGGAGAGAAAGGGGGGACTGTATCCTAAGATCTCTCATACTATTTGTTATCCCTTATATCAAGATCCAGATGGGCCAATATCGAGAGGCCATCAAAGCCTATAATAGATTCTTAAAATATGAATGTAGAGAATCGAAGGACCATGGAATAGACATTGAATGCCTTAAGGAGAAAATAAAGAATTTAATCTCAAAGGGAGAACCCAATATCTATAGACCTATAGATATAAAAAAGTGTATAGAGGATTGACTCTCTACTCGACCTTCAACTCTACCTCAGGAGCCTCGAAGCCCGAGCCCTTATGACTTCCGTCACAGTAGGGTTTCTTCTTACTCAGTCCACACCTACAAAGAGCAAAAAGCACCTTACCGTCCTTCATAACCAGAAGAGGACCATTCTCCTTACCCTTTATGACGATCTCCTCAGACACTGTATAACACCACCACAAAAAATTTTTCAATGGTCTAGGATAAAAGTTTTTATGTCATCTGTCTAATCCATTCTCCAACGATGTCATATCCATATAAGTCCTCCAACATTTTCCTACCTTCGGGAGTGATTTTGGCTGGGGTCCAGGGTGGATCCATAACCAATTCAACCGTTACCTTCCAATCATCTCCGAGCGCTTCTTTGACGGAAGATTCAGCATCATCTATGATGGCATAGGCGACTGGACACCCTATAGACGTTATGGTCATCTCTATATAGACCTTCTTCTCATTAACATCCACATCAATTTTATAGACAAGACCCAGGTCATACACGTTGACAGGGATCTCAGGGTCATGTACTTTTCTAAGAGCATCAATAATTTTGTTTTTTATCTCCTCTGGATTCATGTGAATCACTCCATCTATACTATAACACCGTTAATGCATAATAAATTTTTTCAACAATCTTAATTTCTAACAAATCCATAATTATATTATTATGTATAGTCAGGATAATAATGGAGAGATATTACCAATACAAGCCGATGAAAAAACAGTTAGGGATCCCATACTAGTACATAAAAATAGGATATATAAAAGAGTCCCCTTCAAAAGAGAGACCGATATGTTCCACTACCTAAATAGATATAGAAAACTCCTTAACAGGATATTCGGAGATGAATCTATAATCCTACCAATTGAGAAAGTTATTGGAGTAAATAATAAGATAATTACTGACGGCCTACTTCTGAAGATTAAAGAGGGGGGTGTAGAGCTCTGGATTATAGAGATGGAGATGCTTCGACACGGAGTACAGAGCCATATAAAAGACCAGTTAAACAAGATTAATGACGCTATTAAAGAGATAAACCCCTGGAACCTAGCAGCTAATATATATAGCGAGCTTAGGAAGGACAGATATAAATTTAACAAGATAAGGGAGAAAGTGTTAGGCTCAAGGAAGGAAAGCGACGACTTGATTCCAGAGATTAAGAAGGCCGTGGATAATTCCTCGAAAAACATCCTCCTAATTATAGACATGATAAACAGAGAGCTTATAGAGGCTGTGGAAGAGGTAAAGAAGAACAATAGAAATATTGAGGTAGTTATTATGCAGAGATATGTAGATATAGATGGAGACCCATCCGATATGGAGAATGAGATACTACTCATAACACCAATGAAGGGAAGCGAGGTCGATAGAAAGAAGATAAACGTGAAGAGCTACACAAAGAGAAAGATGGATAGATACTGGAATTCCGTATTGAAAATAGTTAGGAGCCTAGGTAATGAAGTCAAGAGAAAAGAGTATAAGAAGGTTAGATATTACGTCGCTTATACAGATGGCAAGCCCTTCCTCCTAATGAGGAAGATGAGGAAAAAAGGCGGAGTAGAACTATGGATTGATAGTAATATATTAACCGAGGAGATAAGGAAAGAGTTTCAAATACCCAGTAAAACCGTGCTAACCGGTAGAGGTAAAATGTATAAAAAGATATTGGGTGAAGATGTCTGGGAGAAGGCATTCAACTTCACAAGTAACGAGGTCCCCCTCGAGAGACTTAAAAACATGTTATACAGGATATTTGGAGAGGCAGACTCTAATGGGAAACAAGACTCTGGAGAGTCCGGAGAACCTCCTCAACATGACCAGCCACACGAACATTCCTCCAAACCCGCCTTACAACACCCTGAGGATCAATTAGAAATGTAGACCTTATAACACCATAATACTCCCTTCCATACCTCTTCTTCTTACCCCAAACACCATAAAGCTGTAACACCTTATGCTCAACATCACTCAATAGAATAACCTTCAACGAATGCTTCATTCTAAACTTCCTATGGCTCTCAATAGGATCTGGGCTCACCCCTATAACAACAGCCCCTAAACTCATAAAATCATTTAGTCTAGAAGTGAAATCCACAGCCTCCCTTGTACAGCCAGATGTATTATCCTTTGGATAGAAGTATAGAACGACCCATTTACCTCTAAAGTCTCTGAGACAATATTCTCTACCATCGTCGGACGGTAAACAAAAGTCAGGAGCTATAGAACCTTCACCAACATCCGACGGCATATCTATATCACCAACAAAAATTATTTGGATACACTCCCCTTTATCAATATGGCTTCAAATCCTTCTCAATCAGCATATTCCTAGCCTTATAAACCATACCTGTTAAGCTCCCAGGGTCACATCCCTTAAACCTCTCAGAAGAAGAGATTACATCACAGATCCGTGTAATAGGGACTTCAGGAACACTTAAACTGGCAACAGCAACCGCGACGCATATAGGATTATAATGTTTAAACAGGGGATACAACCTCTTTAGATAATCCGGATTCAAAGAGAAGGTCACAGGCCTATCAACCATATTATTATCAGTCATAATCTCGAGAACACTTCTATACAAGGTCCTAACAGTGAAGACAAAACGTCTAACACTACAGTCTTTAGGCCTATACTTTTTAATCAACTCTATAAATTCTCTATTTAATTCTTTAGCCAAAGGGTTTTCACTACAATCAATTGGGTTATAATCTATACATAATATATTTTTTCTTATAAAACATTCAACAGCTTTCTCAACATCAAACTTCCGATATTTTCCCAATTTTTTAATCATCCTATTTTTTAACTCCTCTATAAATTCTTCATCATATGGGATATTTTCCATAAGCATCACCTATTTGTTTATACACATTGGATTATCATTTATGTATGTATAGGAGTTTAAATTAACATATATCCTTATATCTGGGGGGCATATACAATATAATCTGTATTATTTTCTACTCACTTAAATCAAGTAGTTACAACCACGAATTCTGGCATCTCTTTCTTCGCATACTCTTTACCAAGAAGGGCGGAGATAGCCCCAATAAGGTGGACGACGGTAAATAATATGAATACATCAAACCATTTACCAGGACCACCCAGCCACGGCACTATCATCGCACCTAGAATACCCCCTATCCTACCCATCGAACTAGCCCATCCACTCCCTAACCCCCGTATATGCGTTGGATATTGTTCAGGCGTATAGGTATATAAGGCTGCCCATGCCCCCAGATCAAAGAAGCTAAGGATAAGCCCTGAAGTGTATAATTCGAATACAGTCTTTGAATTGGCGAATAATATGCTTGAGACAGCTGTCATGAAAAGATATGTGGATAGTACCGTCCTTCTACCAATTCTATCGACCAGGAAGACTGCACTTAGATATCCAGGGATTTGGGCAAGGGTAATTATAACCAGATATGTAAACCTATTTGTCTGCATGTAAGCCTCTATCTCGGGGCTACCTCCAGCTATTAATGTGGGTAGCCAGATGAATATTCCATAGTAACCCATCGTGATACAGAACCATGTTATCCATAATGAGATTGTGGACCTCCTGAACTCCTTACCCAACAATATCTTAACTGACTCTGAGAAGGAGAACCTCTTAGGAAATATTTCAGGTGTCTCAACTCTAAATCTATCTATTAATTCCTGGGCCTCCTCTCTACGTCCTATAGACATCAAATATCTTATCGACTCTGGAAGTGCCGCGTTAGACATTAAAACAAGTGTAAGGGATAAAAACCCGGCTAATGCCATATATAATCTCCAACCCTCAACATCCGTATATACTACAAGTGATAGTAGGACTGCTGAGAGCCATCCAACCGCCCAGAAAGTCTCTACAAGACTGATATTCCTACCACGCCTCTCCCTACTACTATACTCAGCCACTAATGACGCGATTATGGGGAGTGCCCCTCCAACTCCAACACCAATCAAGAATCTAAATATGGCAAGGATCTCAGCGGATAAGGAGAATGAACTAATTAGGGTCGAAGCCGAATGCAGAACCGTTGAAAATAGGATGACATTCTTACGTCCTATCCTATCTGCTAATGGACCTGATAACAAGGCTCCAAATAGCATTCCAATATTGGTGCCTGATGCCAATATAGAAGCTAGCCACGAAGCCTCTACAGGAAGCTGGAAATATTCTAGGATAGGCCTCAAGCTGAAACTTATAACTCCAACATTTTGTGAAGAAGCTATCCAAAGAAGACTTGCGAGAATAACTATTCTAAGTTCCCCTCTCATTCTAGGAAGACTATTTATATTGATACTTAAAAAGGTTGTTACCTAAAACTAATAAGAAGACCTGTCTAAGTCGACTAGCGTAATATATATAGGGGAATATTAAGATGTTTCCCACCACTCTATACCTATTGAAAGATATCTCTAAATATTAGATACTATCTGGAGGTGTTTGACATACCATATGAGATTCCGGGACCAAAGTCCCGAGAGTATCATGAGAGACTTAAAAAAGTCATTCCAGGAGGGTTAAACCCAAAATATCTTGAACATTTAAGAACGATGGCTTCATTCATAACTGGAGGAGCCGACTTATATCACGTCTATGACGTAGATGGAAATAGATATATTGACTTCACAAGTGGATGGGCTTCAAATAATGTGGGGAATATACATCCAGAGGTTTTAGAGGCTACCGTCGATGCACTAAAGAAATACGGCTTCTTATATCACCATCCTCTAGCCATCGAATTAGCTGAAAAACTTGTTGAAATAACTCCTGAAAAACTTACGAGAGTATCCATGGAGGTATCGGGCACTGAAGCGGCTGAGGCGGCAGTGTCCTACGCCCTCACCTCTAAAAAGAGGCCCCTCATAATAAGCTTCTTCGGTTCATACCATGGAGATAGTATAGGAGCAAGATTAATAGGAGCCCATGAAGCTAGTAGGAAGAAGTATTTTGAGGGGGTAGATGGGGGAGGGATTATATTCATACCATATCCAAGGAATTATAAGTTACCGCCTGGCATGACCCAAGAGGATTTCGCCAAATATATACTCTGGTATCTAGACGACCTAGTCTTAGAGTATTATGCAGAGCCGGAGAGGATAGCCGGTATACTATACGAGCCTATGATGGCGGAGGGTGGAAACTATATCCCACCAAGATTCTTCGCTAAGAAGCTTGAGGAGATGGCACGTAAATATGGATGGTATATAATCGCGGATGAAGTGCTGACCGGATTTGGGAGAACAGGTAAATTCTGGGCTATCGAACATTATGACATGGATCCTGATATACTAGTGACAGCTAAGGGATTGACCGGAGGACTCATACCCATAGGCGCAGTTGTAATGAGTGACGAGGTAGCTGGGACTGAAAAGGCATACTCGGGAAGTACCTTTGCTGGAAATCCTGCTGGATGCGCAGCAGCACTAAAGACAATTGAGATAATATATAGAGATAATCTATTGGACCATGTAACTAGAAATGGGGAGGAGGCACTCAAGATTATGCGTGAATGGATTGACAAGTATGGATTCATCGTAGATAGTAGGGGAATAGGATATTTCTTAGCCACATCAGTGG
>WAKC01000049.1 GCA_015523605.1 Candidatus Geothermarchaeota archaeon | reverse complement strand
GTATGTGGCCAGATGACAGGTGACAACTCGGGTATGTATTGGATGCTATATATAAACACACAGTTGAGCTCTGCAGGGGCTCGCCAGAGTAAAGTGTTTGGCGGAGATCTTGTTGAATGGAGATACGAGGAGATAAGTTGGTAGGGATTCCCCTCTTCTAAATCTTTTTATGTTAATGGCTTAATATACTATTAACTACATATATTGAATGGTGTCTCTGGATGCCAGTTAAAAGAAAAAATAGAGGTAGACGTAAAGGTAAGGGTAGGAAGGGAAGAGAGGAGTATACCTATTGTTCAAACTGTGGGAAACGTATTCCTAGGGATAAGGCTATAAGGGTTGAGAGACGTTTATCACTGGTGGATCCTCAATTGGCTAAAGAACTTAAGAAACAGGGAGCAGTTGTAATGTCATCACCTATTATAAAATACTACTGCGTATCTTGTGCTGTACATTTTGGTGTAGTAAAAATAGGTGGATACTCAGAGAGGATGGCAAGAGAAGAGCTTTAGTTTAAAGGAAATTTGTTAATGTTTATTTAACACTTTAATCTAATTTTTTATGTGAAGTGTTATGAGCGACGAATCAATCGCGGATATTAAAAAGAGGATATTTGGTGATATTCTTTTTGCCGATGACATAGGCGGTGCACTGAGGAAGTGGCGTCAGTTCTTTAGAGTGTCGCAGGTAGAGCTAGCTAGGTTCATGAAGATATCGTCTTCAGTGCTTTCAGAGTATGAGAATGATCCTGAAAAGTCGCCAGGAGCTAGGTTCATCAAGAGATATGTTGATTCGTTGATTGAGATTGATATGCAGCGTGGGGGTAAGGTACTCTCGTTACTGGCCACTGGAGATATCTCTCTAGAGTTTTCAAGGGAGATTATAAGGATGAGGGATTTCCATAATCCATTGACGGCAAAGAACTATGTAGATATCCTTGATGTTGAGGTCTTGGTAGGCCCAGAGAACCTTGATGATATCAAGTTATACGGATATACCATGCTCGACAGCTTAGCTGCAATTATGTCGATGAGTGGACCTGTATACTACAAGATCTTTGGAAGGACTACTGAGAGGGCTCTCTTATTTACTAACGTGATGACTGGAAGGTCTCCAATGGTTGCTGTGAGGGTATATCCGTTGAAGCCTAGAATGGTTATTCTACACGGTCCTAAGAAGGTTGATGAACTGGCGATCAAGATTGCGGAGCGGGAGCATATGGTACTCGGTGTCTGTAGATTGAAGGCGGACAGGGACATAATAAGGTCGCTCGAGATTCTCGACAAGTTCCATAGAGAGTAGTTTATCTTTAAAAACTCCCCACTCCCTTCATTTTTATGATGTATGAAGATATAGTAGTCAAAATATCCGTATTGCTCTTCATAACATTATTTGCATATAAAAATAGGTTTCTTGATACTGCGGCTCTCTTCCTTTCCTTTATAATTGGGGCTTTAGTGTTATTCATCGGTGGATGGGTGTATTTTATCCTACTCCTCCTCTTCCTCCTAGTTGGTAGTTTAATGACTAAGCTAGTGAATAATTCCAACTCTGCATTAAGGAGTTGGCCAAATGTAGCTGCAAATGGTTTTTGGCCTGCTCTCTCCATAGTATTCCTCTATATATATCCCGATAAGATTACACCAACGATTTTCTATCTGGGCTCTTTAAATGCAATGTTTAGTGATACGGTATCTACAGAGATTGGGATGTATCTAGGTGGACGGCCCCGGCTTATTACAAGTCCTAAGAAGGTGGTTGAGAAAGGTTTGTCGGGTGGTGTAACAATCGATGGATTGCTTGGCGGTTTTCTTGCCGCCTTCTCCTTCGCCTATCTATCCTCCATATTATTAAGTTTTAATTGGAATAGTCTATTCATTCATTCCATTTGGTTAAGTGGATTTGTAAGTTCTATATCAGATAGTTTTCTCGGGTCGGTATTACAGGCTAAATATAAATGTGTCGTATGTGGTAAGATTATCGAAGAAAAAATACATTGTGGAGAGAGGGCTAACCTATTAAGTGGTTTAGAATGGGTTAATAACCATACCGTCAATTTCATATCGAGTTTTATAGGAGGCTTCCTAGCTGTACTGCTTTTCAACGGCTTCAATGTGATCTAGTATTATATTATATTCTTCCTCTGTGAGCATTCCAAGATCATAGAGGATTTTAGCTATTTCAGAGACTCTCGCCAGTCTATAAACTTTAATACCCATTTTGCTCAGTAAATGGTATCCTCCTTCCTCCCTATCTAAGGCCACATAAACCTTTCTAACCTTTACATCATATTTTTCATCCAACAATTCAATTACATTCTTTGTTGTTCGGCCAGTACTTAGCATATCATCTATCAATACAACATCATCATTTGGATCTACAAGTCCTACTGATACCGTGTTTTTCTCAGGAGATACAAGAGCGAAGGGCCTCCTTTTCTTTACTGCTAACGGAATTGTTATAACCGCTCCCTTATCAAGGATGCCAAGAAGTTTATCGGAGTCCTCCAGCTCGATATGTTTCGAGAATTGTCTATCAATGAGGTCGATAAGGGTTTTTAGAAGGTCTATCCTGGATGATAATAAAGTGAAATCTAGGAAATATGGAGATTCGATTCCGTTTGAAAGTTTATATCTTCCGAAGTTTAAGATTTTACCTTTTGTGATAAGCTTGGCTAAAAGATATCTCTCGTTATCTATCAATCCTATCCCCAATCATTAATTAATGCAAGGTGTAAGTTAATAATTGTACTTGATTATGTACATTATCAATGTCCGTTTTATAACGTGAGGGATTTATAGTCATGACCAAAATCCTCTACTTCTTTATCGTGGGTATGTGGTTAAGGTGAAACATAGGTTTAGATAGGCAACGTTTTTGATATTACCCTTTCTAGAGCTTCTACCAATTCTTGTATATGAGTTATTCTGGCATGGTAGACATTAATGCTCAACAATGTAAGATGAGCCTAGATCAACCCCACTCTTTATATTGATGTTTCCGTGTCTCTTTAGGTGTCTTTATATCCTGGTTTATAAACTGTCTTAATAGCCATATCCTGGGTTGACATAAATGTTAACTTATGTAGTAGGTTATTTAATGTAATTTTCAGGTGTTTCTCTATGGTGAGGGTCGGTATAAACGGGTTCGGAAGAATTGGCAGGATGATTTTCAGACATTCTCTAGGGCTTGATGATGTGGAGGTCGTCGCGGTGAACGATCTCTCACAAGTGAAGATTCTAGCCCATCTCCTCAAGTATGATAGTATCCATGGTATCTTGGATAGTGACGTATCTTATAAAGAGGATGCCATCATAGTTGATGGAAGGGAGATAAAAGTTTTTAGTAAGAGGAGCCCCTCCGAGATTCCATGGGATAGTGTTGACGTAGATATTGTCGTCGAGAGTACCGGTCTCTTTAGGGATAGAGAGTCTGCATCTCTCCATTTTAACTCATCCATCGATAGGGTGGTTATATCAGCCCCAGCATCCGGTGTCGATATAACAATCATACCATATGTCAATGAACATCTCTACGATAAGAATAAACATAAGATTATATCTATGGCTTCATGTACAACCAACGCCTTGGTACCTCTCGTGAAGGTTCTACATGAGAATTTCAAAATCATTAAAGGTGGTATGGTTACCGTTCATGCATATACAAATGACCAGAGACTTTTGGATGCTATCCATAAAGATCCCCGGAGGGCTAGGGCGGCAGCTGTTAATATAGTCCCTACATCAACTGGAGCTGCAAAAGCAATCTTCGAGATATATCCAGAGCTTAGAGGGAGGTTCGACGCTTTTGCCATTAGAGTTCCTGTTCCAGATGGGTCTATCATCGATATGAAGGCTGTGGTTGAGGAGGATACCAATAGGGAGGAGGTGAATGAGAGGTTTAGAGAGGCTTCGGAGGGGGAGTTGAAAGAGATACTTAAATATATGGATGAACCTATTGTATCTAGCGATATAATTGATATGACCCACCTCTCAATCTTCGATAGTCTACTTACAGAGGTAGTCGACAATAACTTTGTCAGAGTAGTCAGCTGGTATGACAATGAGTATGGATATTCCTATCATTTGACTAAGTTGCTGAGCAGGCTCTAGAGATGAGCCTCCAAACTTTTTATTCATATCAATTTGAAGCAGCCAAGAAACTTCTTAATATCCTTACTATCTCCAGGGATGAAGACGTTAAACCCTTGAATGTTGAGGATGTTGATTGGCAGTTAGGGGAAGAAGGACCTCTCAACCCGTTTGTCTTGACCTTCGGATATGGTTCTGAAGGTGTTGTGAAGGTATATCCTAAGCTATATATAGGTCTGGCGGTGGATAAAGACCTTAGTTATATGAGGCTTTTATATAGATATGCTAAAACCCTGGGTCTCACTCCATTACTATATGGCCGTATAAACCTTAAGAGCAGTGGTTGGACAAGGTATTTTAATATAGTAGATGTTGGTCTAGTCTCTGTCGATGAATTTTTACAGACTCATGAGATCAATGGATTGAAGTTTGACTTGTTTGAGAATAGGATAATAGTCTCTAAACATGTAGATTCTCTTGGCATTCTCTTATATCTACTCCGCCCACTATCCACTATGCTGGGATGTGCCCCCTATTTATCCTTCCCAATTAAAGTGGAGACTGAGATGGATCTGGAAGATGGGTTTTATCTATTGGATCAAGATTTAAATCCGGTTGGGGATGTTCGGGATGTATACTATGGATGTGTGTCGTATGATGGGAGGTGTTTTCTAGAGGATCTAAGGCTTGTAACTGTCCCTCGGTATGAGCCCTAACTGTTTAAGCATATATACAGTCTCTCTTAGCTTCTCTCTAGTCTCCAAACCCTTCTCAGTTAGTCTATATATTTTCCTCCCGGACTTGTCTATCTCCTCGGTAACAAGTCCATTCTCTATCATTACATCGAGCTTCTCCTTCACCCTTGGGTTGGGCATATTTGCATAGGTTGCAATATGGCTTATTAATGCTCCATCCTCTCCAATGGCGTCTAGAATATCGAGTATTATCACTATGTCAGATCTATACTTCATCTCTCTTCCCTTGTGAATATCTCAGCCTCTTTCTTCATTAGATAGAGTAGTATGAATGCCACCATATCCATGAATATCATGAACATCTCTGAATAGGGTTTTACTGGGAGTAGGTCTATCGCTCTTGAAAACATTATAAGTATTATCCCAATATTCCAGAGTTTACCCATAATAACCTCTTTCTCGGAGTATGTTAGATAGAGTGCCAAGAGGATAGAGGCTTCCACAATTATAACGGTATCGGAAGCTATCCTTCCATATACTGAGAAGAGTTCAAGTATATTCCCGTCCATGGCTATCTGGAGATGTGATGTTCCTGGGATTAGAAGGAGGGGGGTATATAGGATAGAGTCTGTAGCTGACTTTGTCGATGAAATTAATAAGAAGAATAGCCCAAGTGCAAACATTATATTATATATTGTTGTAGATAGCTCCCTGTATAATAGCAGTTCCTCTATACTAAATTGTGTTGCAAAGATGGATAGATATGTGTTTATAGCCATCATGGATAGGGTTGAGGATATGAATAAGATGAATGCATATGTTATGTTTTTTAATTGGGGTGCACGGGTGACTTTATAGCTCTTCAGGAATAGTGAGAATACATTTGCCTGTACATATAGTAATATGGTTCCGGCTCCTAAGGAGGTTGTTATAATCCATATATTTATCTCGACCAAATTCAACCACCCTCTAGATTTTCCCGAATTTATTTATTTTCTATAATTACTATTCTATCAAATAATATAGTGGTGCAAACTGATATTATTGGTGTTGTATTGGACGGAGGGGTTTGATATTGGATGATAGTTTGTCGCTTCTGACGACTATGTTGTCAGAGTCTGGGTTAAATGAGGATCTAAAAAAATATGTTTTAGATATTGGTAGAATGTTAAGAGATAGGATTGTTTATTCCCTTAAGAGTATCCCCCTCCGATCTAGAAAATTGAAGGAGGCATGCCTCCATCTTGCTGGTCGAGGAAAATTCTTGAGGGGGATATTTACATATCTCTTTTCTAAAGGTCTTGGCCTTAAGGATGAGGATGCCATTACACTCGCATTATCTACAGAGTTATACCATCTCGCTAGTTTAATTCATGACGATATTATAGATAAGGCGCCTTATAGAAGGGGTCTACCTAGTGTACACGTTAAATTCGGTCTTGAAACGGCGCTCGTGGCCGGAGACCTACTTATAATATATTCTAATAACCTACTTGCGAATCTAGGTTGTGATGTGATAAAGATCTATTCGGAGGCTGGTATCAAGTTGGCTGATGGAGAGGCCCTGGAACTAGAGGATCGAGAGCCAACCTCTATTGAGGACTATTATAGAATCATTGGTTTGAAGACATCAAGTGTTTTTGAAGCTATGTTTGTATCCGCGGTGAACATAGCTGGGAGGGATGAGTATGGGGAGGACGCAGTTCTCCTTGGAAGGTATTTGGGATATGCTTTCCAGTTGAGCGATGATCTCCTCGATTTTGTTGGGGATCCCGATAGGATGGGTAAACTCGCGGGTGTTGATAAAGATAATGCGAATATTGTCCATATACTGTTGAAGATGGGTTATGGAGAGGCAGATGCGATTAAAAAAGTTAAAGAACTGATTAGGGAGAATATAATGGTGTCTATAAAGTATTTGGAACGTATAGAATTGAATGTTAAATATAAGGATTTTCTGAAGAAGATGATCTATGTTCTTGAGGGGAGGAATCTATGATACCCCGTGCAGATATTGAGTCGATACCATATCTAATCACGTTTACAGCTCTTCTCATGTATGTATATCTGCTTAAAGGTTATACCGTCAAGAAAAAGCTTTTGGAAAATATATTTCTAGGTTTGACTGTAGTTTCTATGGTTCTACCATTTGCTTATTCTGCATTCCAAGCTATACAGTATAATATTGAATATTCATATAACTTTCTCTATTCACACTCAACTGTTCCAGTTTTCAACAGGGTTTTTAATCTGCTATATAGTATGTCGGGGGATTCCTTCCTACTCTTTTCAGCTCTTTTCTTAATAATCCTCCGTTTGAGAGTTGGTCATCAACTGTATAGGGTTGGTGTTAGGGAGGCGTTTAACGGGTATCTCCTCTCGATAGCATCTTTGACTATGGTGTATATTTTCTATCCGCCCTTTGAAATCTATGAAAATATGGTTGCTCTTGATGGGCGGGGTGAATATCCGATTTGGGCTCTCCCATTCCCCTATATAACTATTCTAGCATTTTATATTGGTGTCTCCCTGATATTGATGGGTGCATCTCTATACTTATATATGTGGCGGGAGTCAATAGTAGGATTGAATAGTTTTGCTAGGAAAAGTATTTTTATAGGGTCGGCTATCCTTACCTTCGTCGTATTCATCCGTTTCCTCTACTCGAATATTGTATTTGGTAGGGAGCGTTTTATTAATTTGACTACATTCGATATCTCACTAGTAATCCTTCTAGTATCTTCCCTCCTATTTTATGAAATATACAATATCTCTAGGACTAGGATAATAGGTGCCATGGCTGTAGTGTCTTATCTAACCG
>WAKC01000048.1 GCA_015523605.1 Candidatus Geothermarchaeota archaeon | reverse complement strand
TCATCGGCATATCTTACTCTATATCCTTCTTTGAACATTCTTATGGATAGCTCTAAGTCTTCTGTGAGGTCTCCATCTCTCCATCCCCCTAATTTCTCTAGCAATCTCTTTTTGATGAATAGGCAGTTGCCGGTAAAGGGTATAAACAGCTTTTTTATTTCTCGTCCTCTCATTAGGAGGGTGAACCATCCACGTTCTTCAAGTGCGATTATTCTTGTGAGTAGGTTTTCATCTGAGTTTACTGTTTTGACCCTTCCTTGTATGGCTTCTTCACCGCAATCTACGAGGTAGTATACGGCTTTTAGTAAGACATCTTCAGATGGGATGCTGTCTGCATCGAAGACTGCGATAACCTCTCCAGAGGCATTTCTTAGAGCTAGGTTTAGTGCGGATGGCTTTCCTGTCGGGTTGGATTCTCTCAAGACTTTTATTATGTTTGGATATTTGGATTGGTATTCTTTTGCTATTTCATATGTCCCGTCTTTTGATGAGCCGTCTACCACTATTATCTCCATCTTGTCTCTTGGATATCTGAGTTTTAATATGGATTCGATGCATCTACCGATTACATTTTTCTCGTCTTTTGCGGGCACTATTATTGAGATCTTGGGATATCTTGAGGGGGTTAGTGGTGCTTTTGGTAGGGACTTTGTTAATCCTGTGTATGCTATTGGAATATTATATGCAAGCCACATCACAATAACAACGAAGACAGCTATAAAGATGTAATCTATCACGGTGTATTACCTTATCCAAATTTTGATGAACATAGAATCAAATAAAGTTAACACGCCTCTCTTTTATCTCCGGTATCGACTGTTTCCTACTAAATGTGTAATGGTGGGCAATCCATTCCAGAGTATTCTGCGATTGTAAGTCGCCATGCATGGTTATATAGATATTCATCGTCTTGTGATAGTCTTGTTAAATTGAAATTTAAAAGTGAAATGCCTTCATTCATTAACTGCTTTAGTCTGTAATAGTTTCTTAGTAGTGTCTTCTCGAAGTTGCTTAGTAGGTAGTCTGCTATCTTTACTATTATCTGGGTTATTACGTTGAGTAGTAGTTTGCTCTTGACCCTCGTTAATACATTAACTACGGTATTTAATATCCCCTTTTCCAGGGGATTGAGCAGCTTCCACCCCCCAAGCCTCAGTGCACGTCTCCTAAGCCTCTTCACATTACTTACATCGGCGAGGAAGTATGCTAGTTTATCAACTTCCCTGTTGTAAATGAGGCTTAGGAGGTGGAAATCTTGCTTCGTCATCAATAATCATCCTACATTCCAAATATATATAAGTTTTGTTAGCCCATACTCGTAATCCGCTAAATGTTTTTCTTATGAATTTTTAAAGGTTGACACCGAGTAAAATTCGGTTTATAACGAAAAATATCTAGTATTTATTTAAAGATTTTATAGTAAATAATTGTTAATCCTTTATCGTCTCAATCTTTTGACCTTTGTTATGGCTGCCCATCTTATAGGATAGACCTTTCTGGATAACTTGACTATCTCATTGTCTAATATTCCGTAGATAAGATCTGCCATGAATTTATCTCTATTTTCATATCTTAATTCATCGATGTATTTATGGATTATTCTTCTTATGGCTCTCTTTCTAGATGTGTTTATCCTTTTTGGTGTGAATACATCTATAAACAGTCTATATCTTATACTGTCTACTTCCAGTTCTCGATAGATATCTATGTATGATGTTCCTCTCTGGAATAGGGATCTAATGTATTCTCTGAAGTATTCGAGCCCATCGAATTCCGTGTATGCCGTATCATTATCTACATCTATTATTTTGAATTTTATTTTTATGTAGTAGTGGAGGGGGAGTTCTGTCAGGTTATAAAGTATCGTCTCGAGACGCCTCCCAATCACATTATCTGGGTTGCTATATGGTATGTAGCCGATCTCTCGTTTTTGGAAGAATTCTGGTGAGACTACTCTTAATAGCTTCTTTTTTCTTCGCCTCCCCCTCATCATATTCCATCTATAACGATGTCTGTCTGTAACTATTAAAAGAAATTTTGTAACGGTGGGATTCTTAAAACCTTTTATTCCGTCTAAATCCTTTCTTTTTAAAAGGGTTTTTTAGTGTTGATTTTGGGGGTTTGTATAGAGATTGTTTATATATTTAGTTGATGGTCATCATAAATTTGTAGGGGGATGTTATTTGAGTAAGGACAGAGTTATCGGCGGCCTCCTTATGATTGGAAGTATCCTAGTGATTGTGGTATATGGCTACCTAGTCTTCTTAACGGAGTATTGGAAGCTTATTCTACAGCTTACTGGGTTTATTGCTATAGCTGGCGTCTTCGGTATACTTGCCTGGATAGGATATACATTGGCTACGACTCCACCTCCGAAGTCTATTGAGGAGATTGAGAAGGAGTTGGAGGAGGAGCTTAAGAAGTTGGAGGAGGAAGTAAAGGCGGAAGAGGAGAAAAAGGAGGAGGCTGAAGAGAAGAAGGCTGACTGATTTTCTGAATTTTATATTTTATTTTTGTCTGTAAAGTATGCTAGATGTGTCCATGTAAAATTTTATATCCATTATTATTTTGTAACTAAATTATATTTTTGGTTGATTATGTCGCACATGGATGACTATAAAGTCCTTATTGAGAGATCTAGAAGGTTTCTTATTTCTTCGGAGTTTCAGGCTGAAAAGGGTTTTTATGATTTAGCTGTTTTTAGTCTGGAGCAGTCTTTGTGTCTTTTTCTTAAGGCTCAGCTTATAAGGTATGGGGTGGATTATCCACGTATACATGGTGTTAGGAAGCTTCTTAAGATGCTGGGTAAAGTATCTGGTGATGAGAAGATAGAGGATATGCTTAGGAGGTATAGTTTGGAGTTGGGTACCTTGGAAGATGCATATATAACATCTCGTTATATCCCAAGGGAATATAGTAAAGAAGATTACGAGAGGGTTAGAGAGGCTGTGGAGGAGATAGTTAATGAGTTGGGAGGATGTGATGGTTGAAGAAGCTAAGAGGAGGAGGGAGGTATTTAGAAACCTGGATAAATATTTGTCTAAGATCTGTAGTGTGGTTAAGACCTATGATGGGGATGCTGAGGTATATCTATTTGGAAGTGTACTTCAATCTAGGCATCTCCTATCAAGTGATATAGATGTTTTAATCGTGACTGATATGCATCCGGGGAAGATGTTAGCTATTTTATGGAATGAGGGGTTCGAAGATCCCTTTGAGTTTCACGTTGTATCGAGGGATAAGGCTCAGCGCTTTATTAAGAGGTTGGGTAGCGTCAGGAAGATTGGATAGTAAATCTAGTTTGACCGCCTATCTCCACTATTCTTTATATCCTATTTGAAAACCGTGTTTAGGACGTCGTACTTCTGAATTGGTCCCATCCTCCGTAGCTAATCTCCTTACCGTTGAGATATACTTTGCCTTCTCCCTCTAATACCCTGCCTATATACATGCATTCCAATCCTATTTTTGAGGTGGTTTCTAAGACTTTATCCGGCTCAAGTTTTGATGTGAATATGACTTCATAGTCTTCTCCACCGTAGAATATACATTCTTTAACATCTATCCCCTCCCTAGGTCCATACTCTTCCACATATTTATTTGCCTTAGGCATATTCTCCAGGGATATTGAGACCCTGCTTGAAGTTGCTAGGAGATATAGGCTCTTGATGAACCCATCGCTAACATCAACTGATGAGGATATGTCTATCTGACTGGCTAACTCGACGAATCTGACTGGGGACTTAGGTCTCAACCTGATGTCTACACCTACAGACTCCTTTGGAGAAGCTCCATATTTCCTGTGTAGATTCCATATTAGGCCTGATAGTCCATATCCATTCTCCAAGGTTGTATAGATGTATTCGCCTGGCGATGCTTTGAAGCGGGTTAGAACCTTATCACCCTTTAGTCCTACTGCCGAGACTGTTACCCAAGCCTCCTCCATAGATGCATTTGTATCACCCCCTAAGAGGTAGACCCCATATGCTTCTAGAGCTTCGAAGACACCTCTATAGAGGTCCTCTAGAACATTGAAGTCGAGGTTTCTATTTAGGCCTAGGCTTAATGCGACTCCATATGGCTTGGCACCTTTACATACTAAGTCGCTTATGGCTGAGGTGATAGCCCTCCATCCCCAGTCACCCCATTCCTCCCATTCATACTTGCTATATTCAAGTGAATATCCGTCTATGCTTAGGATTAGGTTTGAGTTTGGAATGTCATATGCATCGTCCCCAGGAGGTGTTTGGGAGTCTGGAGGATGATATTTCCCGGTCCATTTCAGTATCGTCTCTACTATATAGTCTTCGCCTAATGTGGAGAGGGGTTTCCCCTTCATCTAACCACCGGCCCATGAAACTCATTTGATCTACATATAGATTAATTTGGATATCCGTCGATACCCCAGCAAGTTTTGTTATAGTTCTGATTTTAGAGGTAGCTAATGTAATGTATATTGTATGGATCTCATTATTCCTGATAGGGTTATAGAGGAGAGGAGGGATAAGGTTC
>WAKC01000047.1 GCA_015523605.1 Candidatus Geothermarchaeota archaeon | reverse complement strand
TTCATTCGTAGGTGTCTTACCTATTATCGGTCTCTCAAAATCAATGTTTGTATCATAAAGTTGTGCAGATACTCTCCATCCTTCAGCGGCATGCCCATTTAGTGAAGATTTGAAGATTAGTGAGGGAGGCAGCATTTTCCCTCCTTCTACATGAAGTAGCAGTCCAGATATAGAGTCATAAACCATTAATTTCGGTATAAAGATTCCTATAGCAATTGCATAGGTATATCCATCTACACCGAGGAGAAGAGCGTTATAAGGTGAATTTGGTTCCCTTGGGAATTCAAAGTATGTGGGGAAGCTTCTCAGATATTGCAGCAATCTCTCATTATCTATCGAGACACTAGATGGATCTACATATTTTATTGCGTCAAATCCACCTACAGCAAGTCTCTCACCAGTGAAGAGCCTATCCATGGTTTCGATACGCATATTTGAGGGAGGTGGATATACCACAAAAGGAGAAATTATGGCGTCTCCGATATTCAAGAGGAGTTTCCCATCTATATCTTCCAAGATATATCTAACGTCTCTCCCCCATATCTCCCTAGAGAGCTGGTTAATCTTATCCACTATCTCTCTAACCCTAGATATATTCTTGGTGAAGACCTCCTCTATCGCATAATTCCCTCCAATCAGTGGGAGTGGCTGTCCCAATTTTAATGTTCCATTAGCCAAGCTACTCGTGTCTAATAGGAAGAGCCAATCTTCGACCCATCCTCTACTCTCAAAGTCATAAAGATATCCGTTTTTATCTAGTAATGCATATTTAACATAGCTTCGGTTAACAGGTGTATATTCACCATTTCCATCCATCAAGGCATTATGGATGCTTAAATTCAGCTTGAGAAGTAGATACTCACCTAATTCATCCTCTACCCTCCAACTGAAAACAACTTCTGAGTAGTTCATGATAAATAATTTGGTGTTATTCGAAGTGAAACTAGTGAGCATATCAGCCTCCATCAAAACATATACCCAATCCAATTCTCCAGGTTTCTTATAACGTTCTTCAACCTTCTCAAAGGAATATAGATATACAGCATAATCTCCAATATTTAAACCGAATATGCTTATCTCTGTGGCCGCCTCCCCCGGTATATACAACAAACTCATCATTATAATGAGGGAAATAAGATAAACTTCTAATGCTTTGATAAACATTCCGCTAAAAAAATCACGTAATAAAAAATATAAGTTTTTAATGAAAACTTTTACTTGTGGAACATAAAGATAAATCTGGGATACGTTTGGATAACGGGGTACAACATACTTCTGACTCTATATTGTTCCAATGTGAGTGTAGGATATGGTGTCCCCGTGATGAACCTCAGCTATATATTATGAGCTCTAGCCATGAAGGACAATTCTAAAAAACTAAAGAAGTACAAAATTAGTAGGAAGTCTACATTCCTACTTATAAACATTAAATCCATAATTTTCATTCTGACACTCTTCACAATATCCTTGCTATACGTGTACTACAATTTAGATGTTAACTTTCCAAGAAATGGATTCTATGGTTCATATTCGGTGGGTTTTTATGGGGGTAAAGAGGTATACAACATATTTTCAACCTTCCTTTATAGAGATGATAGGTTGTCATTTCAGGCAACTCTCTCAGAAGGTAGTTATCAAATCGAAATTGTTATACAGGGGCTACTGACAAATAAGATGTATAACTGGTCAGGATATGTGGAATATCCCCGTCCTAAACTCCCAGTCTTCATACCTGAGGATAATGATTGGTATATAATATATGTTAAACTTTATCCTCTAAACTCTACAGAGGAGGACAGTTTCAATGCTGATATCATATTATCCTCATATGAAGATGAGAGGAGATATGTTGCTGATCTTCTGAATATGTTTACCCTCCCTATCCTGGTTTTGTCCGAGATTGTTGTACTCACCTCGATATATCTATATCTAAAGTTTAGAACTGTTAGAATGTTCAGTTGGGAAGTATCTTCTTTCTATAAATGGGTCATATCCGGAATTGCATTCGTAATATTTACAGTTATTCTCGGTGCATTTACAAGTGTCTTATTAGATCATGAACTTTTAGCCTTCCCAGAGGAAATAGATGACTTTGTTATCTCTCCATTCGCAACTATAGATGGTGTGTATCCACAGTCTCTCTATTACAGGTTTGCTAACCTTATCTTAATATTATCCATTATGATTAACCTTCTAAACGTATCCTACTATATGGATAGGAAGTTTCACAGAATATATTTATCGATGGGTTATGATAAGAATAGGATCTTCCTTCTAAAATTTATGACGGGATATCTAATCATACTGATTCCATTCACGTTGGCAAAGATATTTATAGATTTTTTGATATTTGGGAGCCTAGCATCAGTTTTAAAGGTTTATACATCCTCTTATCTATGGAGATTCCTCTATGACTCCTACTTAATCCTATACTATTACGTGATTATATTCTCGATTACTATATCCCTAAAGAGTATGTCCTCATCAATATTGGCATCTATAACGCCTCTGTTATTAAGGAGCTGGATTGGCGATAATGCAGTGGTATCACAATTTTTCGGGTATCCTCTATGGATTAGACACTCAATGATATATTGTAGGGAGGATTTGCTCCAATGTTTCCTTTCAAATAATACCCTATTCCTGATTCTTCCATTTCTCATCCTAATTGTCGGCTATATAATATTTGTCTATAGGGAGCTTGAGTAGGTGTCCGAGATGATTAAGCTTGAGAATGTATCGAAGAAATTCGGGTATACCGTTGCGCTGAAGAACGTATCTATCGAGATTGATGGCCCAGGCCTCGTATATATAAGGGGGCCCAATGGAAGCGGTAAAACCACCTTATTAAAAATAATATCGGGTATTCTCCGGCCAAGTAGTGGGATGATTTCGGTATTTGGATATGACCCATATAGAAACATTAATGTATTGTCTAATAGGATGTCATATCAATATGAGGATGACCCATTACCATGGTGGGAATCAGGCCATAATTTTTTAGAATTTATCTGTACATATAAGGGCTTCGAATTAGGAGAATTATATGAACTTATAGATGGCCTCGGAGTTGGGGAATACTGGCATAAGAGGATATCGACATATTCGTCGGGTATGAGGAGGAAGATACAGATTATAAAGGCGTTTATAGGTAGTCCAGAGTTGATTATCCTTGACGAGCCACTGACATTGCTTGATAGAAATTCGAAAAACTTTCTCACCAAATATTTAGAAGGGTTGAAACACGATAAGTTACTTCTTGTATCCTCCCATATTGATGAAGGTCTCTCTGGAATTGCAGACCTAAGGATTGATATTGAGAGTGGAGAGATAATTAACGTCAGATAAAATGTTCTATAAGAATTTAGTGATATGATTTTATCTAGTAACTCATGGACTTCTTTCGTTCTATCGTGTTTCCCGATCCATACCTATTCTTCTGTATTTAAGATGCTTATCAAGATGAAATGTGATTTAACTTTGTTAATTAAATGACCTTGCTTATCTGTTATCATAGTTTCCGAAAGTATCCCCTTGGAATATATTTAAAAAGAGTGTAAGTACTGTTCGCTAGGTTCAGGGCTTGTTCAATGTCTCAATTAAATGTAATAGATAGTTCCAATTATTATCAATCTTTTCTTTTATGAATTTAATGTCGTCTTCCTTTAGATGTTTGAATCGTCCTTGAAGCTTTAGATATTCCTTAATAGGCTTTCTATTATTTCTATCGATATATTTCCTGCTTGTAGGGCTTATCTCAAGTTTTCCATCTTTATATTCCCATAAGATCCAGGCTCCAGTTTCTACCGCTAGTTTACCTATCTCAACGGTTTTTCCACCTTCGAATCTCCATCCGGGTGGGCATGGTGAGTGTAGATGGATGAATTTGAAGCCTCGTATCTCAGCCGCTCTATTGATTTTCTGGGCGAAGTCGAGGGGATATGCTATTGAGGCTGTTGCTACATAGGGTATCTTATGCATGAGCATGATTAATGCTAGGTCCTTCTTCTCCTCCGTCTTGCCATGTATGGGGCTTGTTGTGGTTAGGGCTTTCCAGGGTGTCGTACCACTCGCCTGTATACCTGTATTCATGTAGGCCTCATTATCACTTACTATTACGATTATATCCTCATTTCTAATCGCGGCTCCACTTAGGGTAGCAAATCCAATGTCTGCCGCTCCTCCATCTCCAGACCAGACAACTACAACTGCATCTTCACCTTTCATTTGATATGCTGCTTTGAGTCCAGATGCGACGGCTCCGGCTGATGCGAAGGGGACGTGTAGGATGGGGAGGTCTATACCTGCTTTAGGCCATACACCAGATATGATTGATGTACATCCAGCTGGAACGACGACGACGGCTCTATCACCCAATACTTTACCAACTATTTTCAGACCTATATTGTGTGGACAGGCTGGACACGCCGGATTACCGGGTAGTGTTCCCCTGGTCTCATATGATGAGAGTTTGGGTAGGCTCATCATCCTTCACCACCTCCTTTCAGAAGCCAGTAGGTATTCAACCATTCAACATCTTTATCCATCTCATACTCCTCTATGAATCTCTTGATACTATCTACAAACTCCTCACTTCTCATATCTACACCACCTAAACCAGCGACCACACTCTTGAGGGGTGTTTTACCCCTGAGGATAGACGAGGCTTCTCCAGCTAATATACCTCCATATCCCATTGAGACGGCTCTATCGTAGACGAGGACGGCCTTAGCGGGCACACAATATTTTAATATGTCTTCCATGGGGAACGGCCTTACATATCTTATGCGGAGAAGCCCCACTTTATATCCTTCGTCTCTCAAAACGTCTATAGCCTCCTTCATATCTCCACTCCAGGAGCCCATTCCCAACACGATATAGTCTGCATCATCAACCCTATATTTCTCGGTTAACCCTCCATACTCTCTACCCGTCAACTCTCCATACTCCTTATCAACATCCTCAATAATCTTCTTCGCTCTCTCCATCGCTCTCCATATATACCATCTAAGCTCCATGGTAACCTCGTCAGGACCTAGATTACCGACGGCGAAGCTCTCACCAGGCTTCATCACAAAGGGTAGGGGTTCTCTAGGGGGGAGCCACCCATCTACCTCGCTCTGGCTAGGTATCTCGAGGGGCTCAGCTGTATGGCTGAGTATGAATCCATCTAACGCTATTATAGAGGGTAGTAAAACCCTCTTATCCTCAGATATTTTATATGCCTGTAGAGTCATATCAAAGACTTCCTGGACATTCTCTGCAAAGCCTATGATCCAGCCTGCATCCCTAATTGTTAATGCATCTTGGTGGTCCGTATGTATATTCCAAGGTGGGCCTAGGCTACGCGTTACAACAGACATTACAACTGGTAGTCTACTATTAGCTATCCACCATAGCATCTCATACATATAGAGTAGGCCGTGGCTCGAGGTCGCTGTGAAGACTCTAGAACCTCCCGCTGAGGCTCCATAGACAGCGGCTAATGCGGAGTGCTCAGAGTCTACCCTAATATATTTTGCATTTAACTCTCCACTATCAACCATCTCAGCCAGCTTCTCCACAATAATTGTCTGTGGAGTAATTGGATATGCAGATATAACCTCAACCCGTGCCAGTTTAACCGCCTCGGCAATAGCCACATTACCTATTAAAACCTTCCTCATCATGGCTATTCACCCTCCAAAACCATCTCAATAGCATCGACTGGACAGACATCAGCACATATTCCACAGCCTTTACAATATTCCATATCGATCACAGGATATTCCCTAGGCTTCCAAGTTATAACATCATCTGGACAGTATAGCCAGCAGAACCCACATTTGGTACATTTGTCATATGAAATGACAGGTTTATAGAGCCTCCACGTACCAGTCCTACCTGCTGAACCATTAGATGGTTTTGAAAGAAGCTTTTCTCTAAACATTTTAGCGTCTACAATCCCTTCAGAGTCTATATCGGAAACTCGATATTTAACCTCCATCAAACCTCACCTATAAACCTTATTCCAGGCTTCTTGAGCCGCGGATATATTCTTCTCAGCTAATTCACCATGGAAGAACTCCTTAATAGCTTTTAATACACTCTCTAGAGAGGCTATCTCAAATACTCTGGCCATAGCCGATGCCATGGCAGTGTTTACTACAGGCCATCCAGCGATAACTAGGCCATGGTCAAGAGCTATCCTGGTTGCATCTACATAGTAAATGTCTCTATATCCCTCGATCCCAGGTTTGGAGGGAGAATTTATAAGGAGAACGGCGTTTCTAGGGACTACCTCTCCAATATCTATTAATTCGAGAATTTTAGAGCTGAAGATAGATGCTCCATCAGCATTATAAACTTTGGAATGTCTCTTTATAACTCCGTTTGATACCCTGAGATACGACTTCACAATCGCGCCTCTCCTCTCAGCCCCGAATTCTGGTATGGCCTGGGCCCATTTACCCTCATATGCAGCTGCTGTAGCCAGTATTCGTGAGGCTGTGACTCCTCCTTGGCCTCCGCGGCTCAGGATTAGGAATTCCCGATACATCGACCTCCCCATCCATTTAATTAATATCCCCTACCGTAGGTTTATACCTCTATATATTCCATCTATATATTCGTATATAGTTTAAACTTAAGCTGGAGGGTGTCTTTCTAAAGAGGTTTTAAATATCTACTTCACCACCCCCGACTCTATTAAACTTTTTATGTCCTCCTCTCCATATCCCAACTCCTTCAATATGTCATATGAATCTTCGGAATGATCTGGTGGATACTTATCCGTATATGGTCTAGAACCATTAATCCTTATAGGAGGCTTGACATACCTAACTTTTCCAAGCCTTGGGTCAGATAATTCGCCAAACAAGCCCGACTCCACCATATATCTATACTTCACTATATCTGAGACCTTGTTTACTGGGGCGCAGGGAACACCATAATCCCTTAATATCTCAAGCCATTCCTCCAAATTTCGTTCTAGAAATCTCTTTTTAAGCAAAGGAATTAGAGCATCCCTATTCTTTACACGTTTATCGTTGGAGGAGAATCTCTCATCCTTTAAGAGCCATTCCATATCCAGTGCTTTACAGAGACGGTTGAAGAGCCTATTATTTGCTGCGGCAACTATTATCCACTTCCCATCTCTACACATGAACGCTTGATATGGGACTATTGATGGATGTGCAGAGCCATATCTCCCAGGCTCGACTCCTGCGATGAGGTATGAATATATTAGATATGACATGGAGTATATTAAAGAGTCGAGAAGGTTAACCTCTATCTTTACTGGTTTATCAATAGCATTATTTAATACCGCTAGTATTGTTGATGCGGTATATAGTCCTGCGAATATATCGGCTAATGCGAATCCGACTCTTGTAGGTTCTTCTCCCTCCCGACCTGTCGTCATCATGATTCCAGATAGCCCTTGTATTACAATGTCGTAGGCTGGATAATCCTTCATACTAGTGTTTATATCGTATCCACGTATAACCGTGTATATGATATTGGGATTAACCTCCGCTATAGCTTCATAGTCGACTCCAAGTCTCTTGGCAGTCTCATCTCTATAGTTATGTATAATAACATCACATTTCTTTACAAGTCTATATAAGATGTCCCTACCCTCCCTCCTCTTCAAATCTATGGATATAGATCTCTTCCCACGATTTATACTGTAGAAATAGGTTGAGACACCTTCTACAATGGGTGTATATCTCCTGGTCTCATCACCTTCTGGAGGTTCAACCTTGATCACATCAGCTCCAAGTTCAGATAGGTACATAGTTGCGAATGGACCTGCTAATACACGGGAGAGGTCTAGTATCTTTATCCCTCTAAGTAGCAATTTAGACCACCTATATAGAAATATGTTATGTATCGGATTGGTTAAAGATGATGTAAAGATTTATATAGTATGTGGCATGCCCTACTTATTAATGCATGGTGCTTTGTAATGTTTAATAAATCTGTATTTGCTGGGTATCTCCTAATGGTTCTTCTATTGATGACGATGCCATATGCCTATCCAGTCTTCACTTATGAGGTTTCTGATGATTCCGGTCTAGATTATGTTGATAACGATTTGAATAGATTGGAGAATATTGTCGATAGGGTTGATATTGAGTCTATGGTTGTTGAGGTCGTTGAGGACTCAGTCTCTTGGAGGATAAGCTATAAAGCTTCTCCCCTTACAAATGAGGAGGTTTTGGATGGTGCATCTAATGGATCCTTCGTCTATAGAGTGATGGTTGATGTAGGAGTATCTGTTAATGGTGGGGATGGATGGATTAACCTTAACATCATGAGTGGAATGGAGTATGACGAGGCGAAGCAGGAGTATGTACTGGCTACCGTCACATGGTTTGTATATGATGTGGCGGGTAACGTCATTACAAGTGGCTTTGGGATGTATGAGGTCTCTGGAAACGACATTATATTCAATAGCAAACTGCCTGGTGATGTTGTTCTGGCCCCTCCATCTCAGGATAGGGAATTCCTAAATTTGACTTCATACATTAATCAGCAGGGTAAGGATTTAATCATCGATGTATTGGCATATAAGGTTGATGTGGATGTAAATCCTAGAGACTTTTCTGATAATGTAGTTGGAAATGATGATATAGACGATTCGGTCCCTATATCCGATGATGATGACATACAGCAAGATGATGGTGATAACGATTTAGTTTCTGATGTAGGGGATGGAAGTTCTGTATTTCTATATTTAGGTGTGGCAGCTGCTTTAGTATTTGCATTAGGTATCTTCCTATTCCTTAGGAAGAAGGTATAAACCCCTTCTACCCTATATTTTTATCCTGGCAATATATTCTTCAATGCCTTTGAATATCATTTCTACTGCTATAGAGGCGACTATTATAGCCATCAACCTGCCGAAGGTCTTAATTACACCTGGGCCAAGTATTCGATGGACTAAATCTACATATCTTAACATGATATAGGTTACTAGGACGACTAAATAGGCTCCTATTAAAACCATGTGTATAGGGTATACAGTGGATAATAGGATGAGTGTGGTAATGGTTCCGGGTCCCACAAGTAATGGTGTGGCAATGGGTACCACGGCGAGTTCCTCTGGGGAGACATGCTTGGTTTTCGGTAGCCCGCCTAACATATCAATTGCTATAGCTACTAGTAGTATTCCGCCCCCGATCCTAGTCGCTGGTATGCTCACGCCAAAAAACATTAGGATATACGCTCCTCCAATGGTGAATACGGTAATGAGGAATATGGATAGTAATGCTATATTTAACACTATCTTATTATGTCTATCTCTATCTAATCCACTTATAAAACTTAGATAAAGTGGTAATACACCCGGTGGATCCATTATAGCGAATATCTGGGTGAATATTAGAAATATCGTTAGTAACTCGCTGTCCAACGTCAATTCAATAAATAAATTTAAATATTTCTCTATTAAAACCTCTATAGAGGGTCTGGACACCTAACTATTTAGGTGTGGCAAATTATATTGACAATTATTATAAATATATGTTTATAGTTATATCCAGAGCAACATGTGTATGTAATTGAAGAGTTATGGCTAAAATACAAGAAGTTTCTGTAGAGTTTCCAAAATCTACATGTGAATTAAGTGTTAGGTTTAAGAGGGCAGTTAAAATTATAGGTCTAACTTCTAATGGGGGTAAAGTTGGGCATTTAATCACCTGTAATAGGGATATATTTGAAAAGATACAGAAGGATCCAAATCTCAAGATTATAGGCTATTCTATCCATGGTAATAAGGTGAATGCATGGATATTATCAAAGGGTTGTAGTATATGTAGGCCTCTTGAGAAGAATGGGTGTATCGTTATCGAGGGATATATGAGTGAGGATGGATACTCAACAATAAGTTTTATCTCCCCCTCCGAAAACATTACTCAGAAGATTTTTAGGAGTTATACTAATGATGGAGTGGAGTTCTCAGTCAAATATAGAAGGGGTTATGCCAAGGCATCTGGATTGACCGAGAGACAGGAGCAGGTTGTGTACCTAGCTTTTAGACTGGGTTATTTCGACTATCCACGTAAGACTTCATTGCAGGAGCTAGGTAGAATATTAGGTATTAAAGAGTCTACATTATCCGAGATACTCAGAAGAGCCCTAAAAAATATAATTGCTCAATACTTCGGATAGTAGATTCTTTAATTGTCGATAAATATTTTCTAAATGTTTTTCTGATGTTGATACTTTAAATACATACATTTATTATCCTATTATGGATAAACCACTTCATTTTATGAACAAAGTTAGAAATCTATTATACGGGTTATACGCCAGTATACTAGCCTTCTTCATAATAGAGGGTCTTCTTATAGAGGTTATTCTAGAAGGTGTAATGTCTCCATATCAGGGTCTATCACTCTATTTTATGGTGAGTCTGATACCGATTGGGGTGATAGCCTACTATGGATATCTAAACTGGCTTATCAAGGGCAGGAATATATTTAAATATGTTAGTCTAGCAGCCCTCATACTGGGATCATTATCTATTTATAGAGGAGCCCTCGGCTTCCAGGACGCATTACCAATCCTATTTGCAGCATATTTTACAGAGGTTGTTGTGGGTCCGTATCTTATGAAAGGCTTCAGTGAGGTGGACAGGCCATCAGCACTTATGTTCGTTTCTGGTATACTCACATTTGTATTCACACTTCCTCTTGTTACAATCTCGAGTACACTGGCTATTATTCCATTCCTCGGTAACTTGTTGAAGGGATTTGGCCTTATGAAGTTGGCTCATAAAATTAGGAGTAGGGGGATGGTGGTTAGTGATGTAGTGTTACTTCAAGCATCCCCCTCCTCCTAACGAAATATTCCATGATTCTGAAGTAGATATAGACTATCCCTACATAAGCCAATGTCTTTACAAGTAGTAGGGTCCACAACATATCCACATTTGTCACATGATATTGACTAGATAGATAATACCTCATTAGATCCAGCCACTCTATCGTTGGAAAAATATATGCCAGTGGCTGTATAACAGGTGGTAACACCTCTATAGGGTAGAGTACAGCACCCAATAGGAAGAGGATGCCTCCGAATGCTTCACTTATGAGTGGTCCATACTCTGAGCTGTAGATACTTGATCCCGCAACCATTACCCCCAGCTGGCTACTCCATACAACCCCGATTAGTAAGAGTGTAAATATGGGTATCAACTCTACCCTGTCTATTAAATATAGGTTCCCGGTGAGTGTAAGGCCCAATATAATCATTGTAGTTGATGTTATGAGCCCAAGTATATAGTGGTAGAGCCCTCTAGAGGTTAGGTATATATGTAGGTTTGGGAATCCTAGGTATGTATATTTAAGGGTTCTGAAGTGTTCCCTCTCACTATGTATCGTCCATATTATTCCATACAGTCCGGAGCCTATGAAGTTGAAGAGGCCGACGCCGGTTATCATATAGAATGCGTTTAGAGGGTCTAATATATTGCTTATATATGCCACAGCTATATAGACGTAGGAGAATATTGCTACCTCGAATATTGGGTTGATGAAGATATATGTAATGTAGAAAGGTAGTTTTGTCCAGTTACTCTGCTCTTTAAATGTTAGCCATACAACAGCTTTAATCCTAGTATACCAGCTTTTTATATCCATCTAAGGATCAGCCTCCCATCTCTACGTCCCTTCTCAACGATTCTATTCATTATGTATATCCCTAATGGGAATAGTATTAATGCCATGATTGATAGGATTGATATATGTATCCATAACGTGTCTAATCCTTCACCTAATATCAAGGCCCTTCTTATACCGTCTAAACCTATCGTTATCGGCATTAGGGATGCTATCGACTGTATCACAGTAGGGAATACATTTATCGGGTAGTATTGACCGGAGAGGAAGCTTATTGGCTCTCCCATAACCTCGTTCAGCCTTATCCCCTTCCTCCCATATATAAGGTGTAGACTGGCGAAGGCCATCCCCATAGAATATAGGGAGAATAGGGTTAGAAGGAATATAGCTATTGCATATGGGAGATAGGCTGGGATGAATTCTGCTTGGAAAACATATACACCTATTAAAATCATGGCGATTGACCTCACGCTTGTATTGAACATCCCTCCCAATGCCATCCCAAGTAGGAGTGAGGGTAATGGCGAACCTGTGAGGAGGTATACCTCTAGGTTTCCAGTTTCTTTCTCCCAATATAATACGCTTCCCATTCCCCATAGGACGTTATACCAGAAATTCATCATTATAGTCCCTAAGACTACAAAGCCGATGAATACTTTGGGAGCATTCAAGTTTTCATACGCAAATATTATGCTTGACATGAATATTGTCGGGAGTATAACCTCCCAGAAGAGCCAACTCTTCTCTCTAAATCCACCAAATATCCTTACATATGCCCTTGCAAAAGCTGGTCTGAGTATCCTAACTATCTTAATCATCTGCCAACCCTCTTCCGACCAGCTTTAGGAAGACGTCCTCAAGTGATATCCTATCCTGATGAATCCTCAGTATCTTTATCCTATTCCTCTCCAGAGTATCTAATATCCTTGAAATATCTTCATAGCTCATTACAATCCTTATCCTCGCCTCCCCAGATATGTTACTCATTCTAACTGTATATCCTACTACAGAGTCTATACTCTTAAGGAACTCCAGTTTAGGCGTTTCAATAGCCTTGACATCTATATTATATATCACTTCTCTACTCACCATATTCTTCAACTCCTCCACGGTACCCTCCGCTATTATCCGGCCTTTATTTATGATAGCTATATAGTCACATAACTCTTCGACCTCGGCCATATAATGGCTGGTTAGGAGGATAGTTTTAATCAGGCCCTCGTCAACCAGTCTACGGACGAGTCTACGGATTATCCTGGCATTCTCCACATCAAGGCCTAGTGTAGGCTCGTCTAGAAATAATATCTTGGGTTTATTGAGTAGACCACGTGCCAATGCATATTTCTGTATCATTCCTGTGGATAAGGTATTTAACCTTTTATGGAGGAATTCATCAAGCCCTATTAATCTATTAACCTCTTCAATCCTTTCCTTTGCCTCTCTCCTACTTAATCCATATATCTGGGCATAATACATGAGATTCTCCTCAGTAGTTAGAATACCGTAGCCCGGTCTCTCTCCGCCAGATACTAGATTAATGATTTTCCTGACCTTGTTAGCCTCTTTTACAACATCAAAACCATCTACATATGCCTCTCCAGATGTCGGGAGGAGTAGTGTCGAGAGAATCCTTATTAATGTAGTTTTTCCAGCTCCATTGGGGCCGAGTAACCCAAATATAATTCCCTCTCTAACCTTTAGGTTTATATCTTCTAATGCTTTAAAGACTCCTTCATCTGTATGGAATTCTCTCGTTAGATGTAATGTTTCTATGGCATAATCCAACTAATTCTCACCATTAATAGCCTATTAGACCGGATATATAAGGATTTGCCGCTTCAACCACTTATTACTCCCTATTGTATATCATTTCATACTATATGCTTTAGAGCCTCTTTAGATCTTTCGGGTATAAATCTTTATATAGGCATTCTGATGGAGATATCATAAGCTTATCAGCGCCAATATCCTCAACAAGTCTTATGTCTAGACCCTTGATCAATACTGCAGGGATTCTTTCCCTTCCTTCTCCCATGACGAGATGTGCTGCTGAGGCTACCTCATCGGCTAGGTTCAGTCTAGTGAATAAAATATTTCTACCGTAGATATCCTCCTCACCCCTATAATCCTTAATTGGGTCGAAGCCGTAGATATCCACAGCGTAAAGTCTTGTACCCATTCTTAGAGGATATACCACACTGTCGGTTATTATAACACCTATTCTAAACCCTAGAGTCTCTTTTATATAGTTGTAGATTTCTTTGGCTGTTCCTCTCAATAGATATGGAGGGAGGGATGCCATACCTAGACCAATATTCTTCCTATCCAAACCGGCATTCGCTGTTAAGACTCCGCCTGCATATGTCAGTATCGCACCTTCCACACCCCCTAGTACGACGTCTGAGTATTTTACTATGAGCTCAGCAAACCGAGGATCTAATCCGTATTTATTGGAGAGTCTAATGGCGTCTTCTGAAGGCTCTATACCTTCAAGCTGGATATACAAACCTTTTACCCTTAGGAGGATCTTGGAAGCTATGACCAAAACATCTCCCTCATCAATCTTCCCATCTAATTTTTCAACTAGGATACGTTTGAATTCCTTAAAATCCTTGATCTCAGCATCGAATCTGATGGGTAAGATTCTAACCTCCATACCAATATTCTATAGAGAACTCCTAAAGTAATTAAGAGATAGGTTGCCCCCATCGATTTTCAAAATAAAAATATATAAAGAGGAGGGGATGTATATAGCGGACAGACAAAATTTATACGATTTATTTACCACAATATTTTGAGGTCTTAATCAAAATTTGAATAATAATGAATATAGCCGCAAAAATATTATTGGCTATAGGATTCTTACTGAGTATAGTGACGAATGGATCTCTGTTACTCATATTTACTGCATTCTATGCTCTATACACATATTTGGCCTCAATAGTGTTTAGAGCTTTGGGCTGGATAGCATCTTCCTCCATCAGTAGATTCAATATTCTTACTGGCGTAGCTGTATTGATTTTTGGAGGTGGTATATTAGCTGGTGGAATGGGAGATATAACAACACTTATATTCCTATGGTCTGTCTACACCGTTGTAGAGGCGGTCACATATTTTAGGCTTAAGGACTACTCTAAACTTTATTTAATCGCTATGGTGAGCCTAATATCAGTTGCTATGGCTCTCTACCTAGTTATAGTAGAGAATATAGCCATGGCCGGAGACTATGACGATGTCCTCCCCAACTTCCAACTAATATTTGTAGTTAATATGGTGTCCGCACTATTCGCTGCCTTAGGTACACTCTTGGCTAAAAAACCTATTGAACCTCCCGAAGTCGGTGGATAAAGGTTAAGGGAATCGGTTTGATAGTCGAATAATATATATACTATCTATGATAAGGTTAATTCCTAATTCTTGATATGGATTTGTAGATGGTGGGCTCAATGCAACATAAATTTGACGTTATAGTTATAGGAGCGGGGCCTGCAGGATCGTCAGCAGCATATAATTTGGCTAAAGCTGGTTTCAACGTATTAGTTATTGAACGAGGTAGAAAACCTGGTGCCAAGAGCATGTTTGGAGGTCGTGTGTATAAGGCTCCCGTTGAGAAGGCTTTCGACGATCTTGATAAGGCACCTATTCATAGATGGGTAGTTAAAGAGAGGATTTCCATGGTCTATGATGAGGAGGCCCTAACCATTGAATATGACGGTAGGGGTAGGCATAGCTTCACAACTTATTTGACTGACTTATCTAGTTGGATGGCTGATAAAGCAGTCTCTGCAGGAGCTAAACTAGTTACAGAGGTTGTGGTTGATAAGCTCTTGATTGAGGATGGTTGGGTGAAGGGGATAGTCTCAGGAGATGAAAAGCTGTATGCAGATGTGGTTGTAGATGCGGAGGGTATAAATAGGCTGGTGTTGGAGCGTTCCGGTCTAGTTGAGAAACTCAGGCCCGAGCATGTGGCCCTAGGATTTAAAGAGGTCTTGAAACTCTCTAAGGAGGATGTTAATAAATTCTTTGGGTTGGATGACGATGAAGGGTTGGCATGGGTTTTCATGGGTGAATATACAGATGGCCTTCCTGGAGGGGGTTTCCTATATACCAATAAGGATAGTGTAAGCCTGGGTCTAGTTATATATCTCGGTCATGCCGTGAAAGAGTTGGAGAGACATGTATATGACCTTATAGAGAGGGTGAGGCTTAGTAGGATATTCAATAAATATTTCAGGGATGCACGGGTAATGGAATACTCAGCTCATATGATACCGGCTGATATAAAGGCTCTAAGGCCAAAGAGACTTGTCTATAACGGCCTTGTAATAGCAGGTGATGCCGGAGGCTTCCTGCTCAACCTGGGATATACATATAGGGGTGTAGACTTTGCAGCGTATACAGGATATCTAGCTGCTAAGGCCATCTCTGAGGCATCTGGAGACTATAGTCTGGAGTCACTCTCTAAATATGAAAGGTATATTGACGAGTCCTTCGTCGGCCAAGACCTCAAAAGATTCTCAGGGGTCCACGACCTATATGAGAATAGGAGGCTTTTCAAGGAGTATCCTATGCTCGCAATTAATATGATGAGGAGGCTGTTCAATCTTGAATATGAGTCCACCAGGTTTAAAGATGCATTTAACGAGTCCCGTAAAGGGGTTGTGGGTCTAACCACCCTATTGAAGGATTTATGGGGGGTGTATAGGAAGCTATGAGTGAGCAAGTCAAGATAAAGAAGATCAGATTGGAGGATATGCTTAACAACAATGTATGGGATGTAGATCCAAGGCCACATATTACTGTGGATACAGGTAAATGTAAAGATTGTGAGTATAAACCGTGTATAAGGCTATGCCCAGTTGGATGTTACGTATTACATGGTGATGACGTCCTCTTTAGTTATGAGGGATGTGTAGAGTGTGGAACATGTAGAGTAGTCTGTCCAGAAGAGGCTATTACATGGGAGTATCCAAGGAGTGGTAGGGGGATCCACTTTAGATTTAGTTAGTAGGATAATCCGAGTAAAGAGCTATTAAATTTAAATTTTAAACCATCCCTAAAATATTTTTTGGGTAATGATTATAAGATTAAGGCAAGGTTATTCTAAAAAGCTTATCATAATTTCAACAGCTACTATTATAATAATATCCCTAATCATACTAATTGCTAGCCAAAATCTACTTCCACCCACAGATGAAGAGGAGATTATCCAATGGGGAGGAATAGAATGGAAGTCCGAACCATCAGATCATAATATAACGAGATACTCCCTAGATGATTCATTCAACCTTGATAAAATCCTTAGGTTAGAGGTTTCATATCGTATACTGGAAGATAGAGAGTTGTATCAGAAGGCTCTAGCATATCTAAATAAAATAGGGGTGGAGGAGGCGGTAAACCTCTCTATAAATGACATAGCTATTGTAGAAGTGAAAATAGTTCTTTGGAACGCTGGTGACGAAAGGTTTTATGTTTTTGGTAGTGGTTATTGTTCAGGGACACCTCCATATAGAGCTGGTGTAGTATATGGTTGGACCGAGTCCGAGACCAACCTCTATAAGGAGTTTTTCTGGGAGGTTGATTCACCCATTGCAAAACTTGGGGTAGATGTTGTTTCTGGGACGTGGTATGCACCAGCTATACTCTGTACTCTTGACCTAAGAATCTATAATGTTGATCCAAATGACAGATATGAAAATACATATCTATTCATTGTGAGTAAGCCTTTCAAGGGTGTGTTTAAGGCTGAGGTGAGGGCGGGTCCATTCCCTAGCGAGTCATATTTCGAGAAAGTATTTACTGAAGAGGTTGTAGTGGAGATAAATAGTTAAGGCTTATCTCCTAGTATATTCTATATAAAGTATATGTTTTTGACTATATGCCTTGTTTAAGTCAATAATGTATCAGGGTTGTCCTGAAGGGTGTTCAATGTGGCGTTAAACATAGTGGTAGGTATAAAGTATGTCCCGAATACGACAAATGTAAATATCGACCCCAAGACTGGTACACTTGTTAGGGAGGGAGTCCCCAGCGTTGTTAATCCGCATGACCTTGTAGCTGTTGAGTTTGCATTGGAGCTTAAAGATAGGTATGGTGGGAAGGTCACAGCATTGTCTATGGCTCCGCCTCAGGCTAGGGCTGGGTTGGAGCATGTGTTAGGTATGGGTGTTGATGAAGCTATTCTTGTCTCTGATAGGAAGTTTGCAGGGGCTGATACCCTAGCAACTTCATATGTCCTGGCTAAGGCTATAGAGAAGATTGGGGATTATGACCTTGTGGTGATGGGGCATGAGACGATAGATAGTTCTACAGCTCATATTGGAGCTCAAGTTGCTTCCTGGCTTAACCTACCATATATCTATTATGTGACTGGGTTGGAGTATAGGGATGGATATTTTTATGTGACTCGTGAGTTGGAGGATAGGGTTGAGAGGTATAAGCTTTCGAAGCCTAGTCTCATAGCTATTAAGATGCACAGCCGTATCCCACGTCATGTGAGGCTTGAGTATAAGCTTAGAGCCGTCTTAGATAGCCCTATAAAGGTATGGAGTAATGATGACCTCGGTTTAGACCCTAACTGTATAGGTTTGAGGGGCTCCCCCACAGTCGTCTCGAAAGTGGAGTTTACACCGAAAGTGCCCAGGAAGAATATCGTCTTCGAGGGTGATATACGGGAGAGTGTCCAGAAGCTTATTAAGGCTCTTCTTGAGGAGGGGGTGTTATAGGATGTCAGGTAAATTCCCATGTAGTGAGTGGGCCCCATTAATGGATGGGGAGTTTAGAGGTATCTGGGTATATCTAGAGGTATACCGTGGAGAGATTCATGAGGCTAGCCTACAGCTACTCTCAAAAGCTAGGGAGATTGCGGATGAGCTTGAGACCTATGTCGGCGGTGTATTAATCGGTTATCAAGTGGAGAAGTATGTTGACACAGCCTTTGAATATGGCGTTGATAAGATATTCCTAGTTGATGATGAGCGGCTAGAGACATACTATCCAAATCTCTATGGATATGTAGTGTCGGAGCTATGTAGGGAGTATAAGCCTGAGGCTCTACTAGTCGGGGGTACTATGAGGGGTAGGGAGTTAGCTCCAAATATTGCTAACAATCTTAAGACAGGTATTACTGCGGACCTTACCATGGTGAGTGTGGATAAGGAGACTAGGGATATAATATTGATTAGACCTCCATTTGGAGCCTATATGCTGGCCCATATTAAGACTAGATGGGGCAAACCTGTAATGGGTAGTGTAAGGCCCAATGTATTCCCAATGCCTGAACGTATACCTGGACGTAAGGGTGAGGTTATAAAGTTTGAGGTTAAAGAGCTTCCAGAGCCTGGTATGGAGTTTATAGATGCCAGAGATATTGTAAAGGCTGAGGAGATCCCGATTGAGAAGGCAAGGGTAATAGTATCTGGTGGGAAGGGTCTAGGCTCTAAGGAAGGATTTAAACTCTTGGAGGAGTTAGCTGAACTGTTGGGAGGCGTGATAGCTGGGAGTAGGAAGGCCGTGGATGCAGGCTGGATACCACATGAGAAGCAGGTCGGGCAGACTGGTAAGACGGTTAAGCCAGATCTATATATAGCCGTCGGTATAAGTGGGGCGGCCCAACACCTCTTCGGGATACGTGAGGCAAAGATAATAGTTGCTATAAACATCGATAGAGATGCACCCATATTCGAGAACGCCGACTACGGCATAGTAGGAGACTATAAAGAGGTCATACCCATATTGATTGAAGAGCTTAAGAAGATGAAAGTATCTGCAGAGGCTTCTGAATAGATCTACTTCATATATAATTTAAATCTATCAATAGATTGGGTATTGACAATCTATATATACCCTTTCAATAATTATTAGACTATTATGCAATTATCTAATATATCCTCTTATATATATCCACAACAGAATATATAATGTGGTGAACTTCGGATGCCAGAATTAAGTAAACCACTCATCGCAGTCATAGGTGTACTAGTCTCAATAGCAATATTATTCATAGCAGT
>WAKC01000046.1 GCA_015523605.1 Candidatus Geothermarchaeota archaeon | reverse complement strand
AGTATATGAAGGCTCTTGAGCAGCTTGTCAATATGGGTCTAATTAGGTATATCGGATTGAGTGACTTCCCTGTTGAGCTTGTAGACTCTGCTAGGGAATGTCTGTCTACTACTGATATCGTATCTCTTCAGATTAGGTATAACCTTGTTGAGAGGGATGCAGAGAAGGAGCTGATTCCATATGCATTGCTTAATGATCTCACCGTTATTCCATGGAGCCCACTTGCTAAGGGTGCTTTGACAGGTAAGTATACACCTGATAATCTACCTCAGTTCCAAGATGTTAGAGCTAGAGAACCTTTATTCACTAGGGAGAATATGGTCCAAATATATGAAGTTGTTAAGGTTTTGCAAAAACTCTCTAAGAAATATAATAAGACTCCCGCTCAGTTAGCTCTACGATGGCTTATTGATGCCTATCCAAATATATTACCAATTCCAGGAGCTAAAAGTCCTGAACAGGTAAAAGAGAATGCAGAGACTGGAAGGTTTAAGCTAGACTTTGAAGACTGGCTAGAACTTGACAGAGTAAGTAGGAGAGTTAGGATCTCACGTGTAACCTATTAAAAACACCCTCCTCTCCTTTATCTCCAAATATTTAAACCATCTAATTGACTTTAAACTAGTTATTATAGGATATTTGAGGCGTACAACCTAACAATCGAATACATACAAACGGTTGTTTCGAATACCTATGTATATATCAATTTGAACTTGTGCATACATGATTCGAATCACTATATAAAAATACATGTTTAAGGATATATATGCTATCCTCAAATATAGATAGATAAAAGTTAGGTAATTCTATGGGGATTGTTATGGTAGTTGGGGTAGAAAAACCGTATATAGTTATCCTTCTTATTATGTTTGTGACTATTCTATTAGTGGTATATAATAGTAACAACTCGGTATTAGCAAATCCAATGATCAACAGTCATCTAGAACATATATTATTGAGTACTTATATTGAGAGTCAAGGAGCAGATCCTACTCAGCTGGTGTTAAGTGGTTCTGGAGCAAGAAACGGAGTTCAAGCTAGTTTTACTGTTGATGTTGAATGGACTACACCTGGCTTCGTCATCGGAGGAGGTATTGCAGATATACACAGCTCACTATCTGATAGGTGGGTAGGATTCGGGACGGTCTTGGGTTACAAAGAGTCTGATGCATGGATTTGTGGCCCTAGTTATGACCTTCAGGAGCACATCGATTATTACTTTGATGTTACAGATCAGGGTTGGAGATATAAGGTTGAAGCGGATTTTCATCATGTGGTGGAGATAACTAATCGACCCTTCTGCATATTTGTAGAGACAGAAATCGATCATCACGATTATAGTAGGGTTTACTATCCACCGAAATGATAAAAAACATATTTGCCCTATTCATGGTATTTTTGTTTATCTCTCTATCCCTGATAAATGGTGAGGAGTATTCGTCTATAACGGATATATCAAGGCTACCTCCTTTGATATTTGATAGGGTATCTGAGAGGCTAATCCTTATTGTCAGTTCTGGAATACATGACTATAGATTCTTGGTATTAGAAACAGATGGTATAGGTACTTTGGAAGTGAGAGCCCAGAAAAATGAGTCTGGCTTTTATGAGCTGTTTGTTAACTATAATGAGAGGTTAATAGTAAACGGTGAACGTGTTGATATAGATATTGAGATGAATTTCTTTATTTATAGGGGTAATATTTACTCTGGAACCGATTTGATAGGGATTAGCCCGTTTCTTTTTGATATCCCTATTACATTCGATTATTTACTGAGTGGGGATGTAGATCCAAGATACCTTGGAAGCCAGATTAATTATCCAGATAAACCAGCATTGGTAAGGGGTGCCTATGATTTGGAGGTTATTCTTCTTATGAGTGAGTATGTTATTGAGGCGTCAAAACTAGGTTATGAAGAGACACCTTCAAAAATAGCTTTTCCAATATATAAGGCTGAAGTGAGGGGTCGGATACCTCTGAAATCAATGTTTGTGCTCCCAGCATATCTTCTCCCAGGAGATATTATCAAGATGCTGAATAATATTGCTAAAAGTGTCTCGGTTTTCGAGGAAATTCAAATCTCCTTTATATACCTAGATATTGTACTTTCTAAAGAGTATATAGATTTGTATAGGGATTTTGTCGTTAACGAAGTGGTGTGCATCAATTTATGTCCAACTGTCCAAGTAGATATCCAAGCCGTTATAACATTATCTATGCTAATAATTTTGTTTTTAATTATCATTTACATCAAGAGGGGGTAATCAATGAAGGCGATCGAGCTTCAGTTAAGGTCACATAAGTTTTTAATATATATGTCAATTGCCATGTTGATTTTTACCATAGTCTATATGGTTAATCTAACCTTCGGAAACTTACAGGGAGTATATAGAGGAGTCATGGTTCATCTTTCAGATTACCTTGATGAGCCAAATTGGTCAGTCCTCGAGAAAATTAATATGGAGGTAAATGAGAGTTTGTTCGATTATCTAAAATTGGTAAATAACCAAGATTTTCTGGATAGGAGTGTTATATCCTCTATAATAAAAATGTATAGGGATGCTTCCATATTATATGGCTTATTATGGGTCGTTGTTTCGTATGTTTTTTTATATGACCCTCTAATAAGGGGCCATTATAAGGTTTATATGAATTTGGTAGGGCTCTCTAGGAAGAAGTTTCTTACCATACATGCTTTGGCGGCCTTCATATATATTTCTATACTGGGGTCACTGGTTTTTTTGGGGTACTCCATATTTCTCTTTAGAGCCGGTTTTCCATATATTGGACTATCTATTCATCTCCTAATAGCCTTTTTACTCGGCTATATATCATATCATTTAGCCGGTCTATTTGTAGGTGTTGTATTACGAAATATTGAGCTATCCTTGATATTGATACTTCCATTGATATTGCTGAAGCCATTACCTCCATCGAATCAATTACTCGTCCTTGCTCCAGATATGATATATTTGTATCTCCTCGTAGGTGAATATAGCGATATTATCTCTATATGGACTGTAGTAATCTCCATACTATTTTATCTTATTCTGGGTATGGTGGGGGTATATATGTTTATTAGGGGGAGAAGAGTATGAGAAGCTTTCTAATTTTTTCAATTGGTTTAGCTTTATTACTTGTTTCAATAACCATTTATGCATTTCTATACATCGATGAATTTGGGAAGCTGATTTCCAACGAATACTGGATGTTTGTTGATACCAGCTTCACATTCAAACCTATTGATATCCCACCCTTCATGGAACATAAAAGCGTTTTTGCTTCTTATGGTATTCCTGTATATCCAGGCATATATAAGATTACTATTTATAATGGGTCTGAGGCCTATATCTACGATGTGGATGAGCTATATGTGGTTGAGGGTGAGTTTACCCTTGAACTAGTGGATTATGCATATAGAGTTGGTGTAGAGGTTGGTGAGAAGACTGTAGGAGTACATATAGAGAGGGTCGATAATTGGACTATCCCGATATTGGCTATTCTCTTTATTTTTGGTGTCATGTTGGTTATTGGGGGATATGGATGGAAGAGACCGTGAGGATTACTGATCTCCTCTTTAAATATCCATCTGGTTTCACCTTATCAATTGATAAGCTAGATATTAGTTCAGGTTTAACCCTACTGGTCGGTCCCAATGGCAGTGGGAAAACAACATTGACATATCTTCTCTTAGGTCTTCTAAAGCCTTTGAAAGGGTCTATTAAGGTTTTAGGTATGGATCCTGTGAAAGATTCTAATGAGTTGATTAAACGTGTATCCTACTGTTTTGAGGATACCCAGTTACCTCCACATCTTGTTGTGGGGGATGTTATAGAGTATCTTGGTAGTGAGGGTATCCGCCTTGCAAGAGAATTGGAGATATATGAATATTCCAGACATACCTTTTCGTCATTATCGAGTGGTAATAGGAGGAAACTGGTTCTTCTTACATGCCTAGCCAAGGAGGCTGACCTATATATTGTTGACGAGCCCTTCGCCTCTCTAGACTTTAGAAGTAAGCTTCTTGTAAGTAAGATTTTAAATAGAAACAGCGTTGGAAAGACTATATTGGTCTCTACACATGAAGTGGTCAATCTCTATCCTAAGGATGTGATATTCATGGTGGACGGTTCGATTGTCAAAGTTATGAGGGATTATAAACCGTTGTTCGAGGCTGTTATCGAGTCTCCTGATGGTAGGATGTTAACTCTGAAATCGGTCGAGATGCTTAATCAATATATTAGGGATGGATATAGGATAGTGAGTATTAGGATGTTGGGGTTGTTTGACCAGCTTTATACAGAGTAGGAGTTAAATGTTGATCTCGTCTCTCCGTTTCATAAGGATTTCGAAGAGCTTCTTGTAAATCTCTAAAGATTTTTCTAAGGCTATCTCCATAGATATCTTTCCCTTCTCAATTTCACTCATCATCTCCTCTACATATCTTCTTGTATCGGGAGTAACTAGTCTTTTATCTATATTCTCCATTAGTTGTATAAAGTTAATCCCTAGTTTAGATGGTATATATCTTCCCCCTCTCTTTGATGCATACCCCCTTTTAACTATAATCTTTGGATATAGAGCTCTAGTGGCATCCGTCCCTATTCCATGGTCCTCCATAAGTTTTAGGAGATCTGCCTCGGTGAGGCGTGGCGGAGGCTCTGTACGCCCGGTCTTCACCTCAACCTTTACTACCTTAAGTCTCTCCCCCACCTCAAAGTCGGGTATCGGATTATCCTTTGATCTGAAGTATGGGAATATCTTGTAGAATCCCTCGTAGGCATAGTATCTACCATATCCTGTAAATATTATGTCGTTGTGTAGGGCTTCTAGGCTCTGTTTAAATCCGAATGCATCATTGGCATATGCATTTGCCAGGTATCTCCTAGCAATATATTCCCATACTTTCCAGTGTTTACTCCCGTCATTTGGATATGGTTTGATTGGATATATAGGTGGATGTGCCTTGTCATCCTTCCTTCCCTGCCTAGGATTTGGCTTTGGATTTGGGAATCCCTTCGTATATATTATGAGGTGTTTTAAGTCGGATCTCTCCACGGCTTTGAACGGCCGATTATAGTCGAAAGTCTTTGGATATTTATCTGTCTCGGTCCTTGGATAGGATATATATCCTCTGCTATATAGATCTTCGGCTATCGAGAGTATTTCCAAAGCGTCTATCTTCAATATCTTTGTTAGGTCTCTTAGGAGATAATCCGTAGCTATTGGTAGGGGCCTCCTCTCTCCAAACCTCTCTTTAGAATATTTAGATACGGTTAGATATCCCGTCTCCTCCAATTCCTTAGCTATATACTCGGCCTCCTTTATCTTTTTGAAGTGTTGACTTGTCAAGGATACCAGCATATCATTCTTCTCAATCTGTACTGCGATGTAGTAGTACTTCTCACGTTTGAATGCTTTACGCTGTCTCTCCCTCTCCACTACAAAATATAGGGTTGGTGTCTGGCAGCTACCCCATGAAATTAGCTTTCCATCGCCCGATGTAGTCAGAATCCTTGTGAATGCAGCCCCTGTAACTAGGTCGAAGTATGTCCTGAAGAGTGCTTTATGGACCCATCTCCAGTTTAGACTCCTCTCTTTCCTAGCCCATGCATTATTCAATTCTTTGAAGTCGAGGCTGTTAAACCTCATTCTATAGTATTTGCTTCCCTTACCCCTAACCTCCTCATAGATCTTTAGAATCTCATATCCTATCAGCTCACCTTCTGAGTCGTTGTCTGTGGCGATAACCAGTATATAATCTCGGTATGTGGAGAATAGCTTCTTTAGATTGAAGTATGATTTTTTATCGGTAAGTTTAAACTCGATCTCTTTAACTAATTCAAAAAGCTTCTCCGGTGATACCCTCCCCCATCCATATCTCCGGGGGAAATCTAGGTTGTATACATGGCCTCTTACAGAGGCGGTTATAGCATTTATCTTTTTATATCTGAAGAATTTTTTTAGTTCTCTTGCTACCGACGGCTTCTCAGCAACTACTATGTAACGTTCTAAAATCATCGGCATTATGAATTATATTATCTCGTTCCTCGGTTAAATCTCGGTAGCTTATAATATTCGCCTGTTGAATTCTATATCTCTCTTTAAGCCGTCGATATCTAATTAATTTATTTGATGGTTTATGAGGGACTCTCCATATAGGGCTTATTCCATGGTTTATGGTAAAAATGTGTATGAATTGGATCTTGGTCTTCGGGATGTTTTGAAGAGTTTTATGGGTGTTGAGCCGGATTTAGGGGGTTTCGGAAACTATGTCTCCTCTGAGCTTTTGGAGGTTATCGATTTTGTCGATAAATATGGTCGGCCTCAGCCTGTCTACTGGGACTTAGGCGGTCGGAGGGTGGATGATATATGGGTTTCTCCCGAGCTTAGGAGGGAGTTGGATAAGATTATAGCGTTTTATGGGGTGAATAGACCTCCTATACATGAGGGTGACTGGCTCTCACATATGGCCCACCTATATATGATTGGGGATGCAGGTGTAGAATGTATATTGACGGTTACGGTTCAGACCGCCTTCGCCATATATAAATATGGAGACTCTGAATTGAAGCATATCTCAAGCCATATGTTTGGTGATGAGCTTCCAGTATATTATGGTGCTACATGGTTTTCTGAGGTTAATGCAGGGTCTGATCTTGGTAGTATCGAGACTATAGCTAAGTATGAGGATGGGGCTTGGAGACTCTATGGAGTGAAATATTTCACCAGTAATATCGGATTTGCTGATTATGCACTTGTTGTTGCGAGGCCTGTTGGACGGGGACCAGGTGTTAAGGGGCTCTCGTTATTCCTTATGCCAGCTAGAGATGGTGATGGGAGGCCGAATTATAAGCTTATCAGGTTGAAGGATAAGCTCGGCACCGTAAATGTACCCACGGGGGAGATTGAGTTGGATGGGTCGACCGCTATCCCGGTTGGTGAGCTTGAAAAGGGTTACTACTATGCACTTGAGAATCTGATGATATCTAGATTGGCCAATACATTTGGTGCGGTAGGCCTCTCGAGGAGGTCTCTTATGGAGGCATTTCTCTATGGTTTGGAGCGTAGGGCATTTGGTAAGCGTCTTGCTGAGCATCTCCTATATAGGGGTGACGCCTTAGTCTTGGATGCTATTTCAATGGCTGATTTGATATTGGCGGTTGAAGCTGTTAAGAGATGGGAGTCTGTACAGGAGGAGAGACCTCCATACTCTGAGGAGTATGCATATGCAAGGGTCTATAACCATATGGCCAAGGCTGTAACCGCTAAACACGCTATCTATATTACTTCTGAGGCTATGGAGCTTATAGGTGGTAGGGGATTTTTAAAGGACTTTATGATTGAGAGGCTCCATAGGGAGGCACTTGTAACTGCAATATGGGAGGGGACGACTAATATTCACAGTCTAGACTTTGCCGAGGCACTCTTGGTTAAGGGAGGTTATAGGAAGGTCTTAGAAGATTTGGATGGTGTCGAGTCAGCTCTAGATTATAATATCTATAAAGGTGTAGAGCCTATAATCAATCGGATTAAAAGCTTCATAAAGGATGTAGATCCTTCGAGGATAGAGGATGTTGAGATCAAGTCTAAGAGTGTTATGTTTGATTTGGCTAAGATAGTCTCGCTTACTGGGTTGAGTAGGCTTGGTGATTCAGAGTCTAGATATCAGACATTGGCTAGGATATTCTATGACTATATGTTTGAGGGGCGTTACCCTGAGATTGATGATGTTAGAGGGTTTGGAGAGAACATATCCTTCTCTTTAGAGATATAGAAAAAAGAGGGTTTAACTGGATTTCTTTAATTCCTCCTCTTTTAATACCCTCCTCAATACCTTACCAACTGCACTCTTTGGAAGGTCGTCCCTAAACTCTACCTCCTTAGGTACTTTATAGGGTGCAAGATGCTCTTTAGCATAGTTTATAATATCGTCTTTCGTAACCTTTCCTTTATATTCATCCTTTAATACTATAAAGGCTTTAACCAACTCCCCATATTCTGGATGTGGAACCCCTATTACAGCGGCTTCTTTAACAGCCTCGTGTTTATATAAGACCTCTTCAATCTCCCTTGGATATACACTGTATCCCTTATACTTGATTAGGTCTTTCTTTCTATCCACGATGTAGAAGTATCCCTCTTCATCCATCTTTGCCATGTCCCCGGTTCTAAACCATCTATAGCCGAATTTCTCGAAGAAGACCTGCTTATTCTCCTCCTCCATCTTATAATATCCCTTCATAACCTGAGGCCCTGAGACTACCAGTTCTCCGACCTCACCTGGAGGTAGAAACTCATCCTTATCTGGATCTGCGATTCCAGCGAGGGTATTTGGAACTGGCAAGCCTATCGAACCGAATTTATATTTTCCGTAGATCGGGTTTACATGTGTTACTGGGCTGGTCTCTGTTAGTCCGTAGCCCTCTCTAAGCTTTCCACCCGTAATCTCCTCGAACTTCTCCGCTACCGATACTGGTAGAGGTGCTGCTCCACTGATACATGCCTCTATACTTCTCAAATCATATTTCTTAATATCTGGGTAGTTGATTAGATATGCATATAAAGTTGGTACTCCGTGGAAGACATTGGCTTTATACTTCTGTATCGAGTTTAGTAGTTCCTTGATATCTAGTCTAGGTAATACTACTATTGTACCGGCCGAGAATATGGCAAAGTTTAGCACAGCAGTCTGACCGTATATGTGGAACCATGGTAGAAGCCCAACGAATATATCCTGTTTCTTCCTACCTCTAAATAGCCATGCGTCTATCTGATATATGTTGGAGATTAGGTTGTAATGGGTTAGCATAGCACCTTTAGGTATTCCAGTCGTTCCACCGGTGAACATTAGTGCAGCCAAGTCCTCCTTCGGGTTTATCTCTGGCCTATCAACCTTTCCAGAAGCTTCTTGCAATAGCTTCTTAAATTGGAACCTATCTTTATTATCTATTTTCGGCTTGACCTTCTTCATGAATGTCCTGTATATAAACGCCTTTAGACCTGGGAGGTAGTCATCGACTCCAGTATATATTACCTTCTCAACATTCGAGTCTTTAAATGCTTTCTCCACGTTGTCCGCGAACATATCTATAGCTATGAGGACTTTAGCCTCACTACTATTTAGTTGTCTCGCCAACTCTTCACCAGTGTATAGTGGTGAAGCTGGGGTTACGACCGCCCCGGCTTTCAAGGCTGCATAGTATGCTATGGCGAATTGTGGAGAGTTCGGCAGGTATAGAGCAACCTTATCCCCCTTCTCAACCCCAAACTTCTTCTGCAGGATATAACCAAATCTCTCTGTTGCATCATGCAACTCTTTATAGGGCACCTTCCTCCCAAGGAATATTAAGGCTGTATGGTCGGCCGCGATCTTATATGCATCATCCAGTATGGTGTATAATGGTACCTCTGGAATCTCTATCTCGTGAGGGGTACCCTCATCGTAGTTCTTGAGCCATGGCTTGCTGAGAATCCATTCCTCGAAGATCTTCTTATCCTTAGGACTTTTACTAGTCATTAAGATATAAATAGAATAAGTTGAATTTAAACAGACTTATTTATATCTATACAGTTATTACTAGTTTATTTAAAAAAATTTATGGAAGAGGTTATCAATGCTTCGGTTTTAACCTTTCCTTACCACATCGAAAATCTTCCTTAGATGTGTAGTCTCTATTACGTTTCCTGATATCTTCATCTTACCCATCATAAAGGCACGCATTGGGTCCATCTCGAGGTTTAGAATCTTCTCAAACACTTCTTTACTCATTCTAAGGGTTGCAAGTGGATTCTCATGCCTGCCCTCCTCAAGTTTCACCTCTCCCTCCTTAAACTCGATGTAAAACTCTGGTAGGCCTTCAACCTCGAACTGATACGCCTTATTCCATTTCTTGACCTCGTCACCCATCTTCTCCAGTGCCTTATTATAGATCTCAAGGAACTTAGTCTTGGCCTCCTCAAGTGACATGTAATTTCACCATCATAATAATATTTTACTTTCTCTATAAATGGATAGACTAAATTTTTTCTATCTATCTTGGAGGGTTTGGAGGAGATGCTATGGTTGTCCAGTCTTATCTGGATAGGTTTTGGATTTTTGTTGTTATTAAAAGCTGGTTTTAAGAGCTAGATTTTATATCTCCACTTATTTCCCACTTTCTTAATCATTTTAAATGGTGTTTTAAGTGGGTCGTAATGTCGCTGTTGTGGGCGTAGGCCATAGTAGATATGGCGTTAGAAGTGATGTTAATATTGGAGAGCTGGCTTGGGAGTCTATTAAAAAGGCTTTAGAGGACGCTAATCTTGAGCAGAAGGATATTGAATACTTTATTGTTAGTAGTGTTGGTGGATGGAGTAGCGAGTATCTACCTGCTGTAGTCATCGGCGAATATTCTGGTTTGACCCCTAAGGGTACTGCCAGAGTTGAGGCGGCATGTGCCTCGGGTAGTGCAGCTGTTAAACTAGCCTATGAGATGGTATCCTCAGGTACTGTGGATATAGCTATGGCCGTTGGACTGGAGAAGATGAACGAGTCCCCAACACCAGTTGTGGTAGAGTTTATAGGACGAGCCGGAAACTATTTCTGGGAATTCCATAACTTTGGATTGACCTTCCCTGGATATTATGCGTTATACGCGACTGCATATATGGATAAATATGGCGCGACTGAAGAGGACTTTTGTAAGGTGGCTGTTAAAAACCATTATTATGGTGCTAGGAATCCAAAGGCACATTTCCAGAGGGAAGTGACAATCGAGAAGTGTATGACATCTAGATATATTGCCTGGCCACTCAAGCTTTATGACTGTAGCCCGATCACCGACGGCTCTTCAGCAGTGATCCTGGCTAGTGAAGAGGTGGCTAAGAAGTTAACCGATTCTCCTGTATGGATAGAGGCGGTTGGTGAGGCCTCCGATACGGCTAACCTAAGTAAGAGGGATGACTTTACATATTTGAGGGCTGCTAGACTAGCCGCTGAAAAGGCTTATAAGAAGGCTGGTCTCATGGATGGTTATAATATGTATAAATATTTTGATGTTGCTGAGGTCCATGACTGTTTCACCATTGCTGAGGTCCTTGCATATGAGGATCTCAGATTTGCCGAGCCGGGCAAGGGTATAGAGCTTGTGAGGAATGAGGAGACCTATATCGGAGGTAAGATACCAGTTAATTTAAGTGGGGGTCTAAAGGCTAAGGGCCATCCAATCGGTGCAACTGGTGTTGGTATGGTGGCCGAGTTGACTAACCAGCTTCTACAGAGGGTTGAGAAGGATAGGCAGGCCCCTATTAAAAATGGCCGGGCCTTAGCCCATAATGTAGGTGGTACCGGCCACTATGCATATGTAACTATCCTCTCCCTATCCAAGCCTAATGGAGGTGTTTAGATATGAGTAGGGAGGAGAAGAAGACTCAGAAGGATATGTTTGATGAGCAGATGAGGCAGTTCGAGTCGTTCGTAGAGAATATGAAGGAGAGCATTGGATTGCCAACCTTCCCGGATATGAAGACTGGTGTATTGCAGTGGTATGACCAGAGATGGATAACTACAAGATTCATCATAAGTGTAGAAGGAATTAAAGAATTCTTTGACAAGTTACTCGACGGTAAATTTGTGACTACCAAGTGTAGGAAGTGTGGTGAACTCTATTTCCCACCCCAGAAAGACTGTCCTAAATGTATGGCATCTGATATGGAGTGGGTGGAATTGTCTCGCGAGGGTACACTACTCACATTTACACAGATAAATGTTAAGCCCTATAGCTTTGCACATTATGATGACTATATAGTCGGGATTGTTAGGCTTCCAGAAGGGGTAAGCATTACTGCATGGGTTCGTGCTGATGACCCTAGTAAGTTGAAGATAGGTAGTAAGATGAGGTTGGAGATTGTCAAGAGAGATCCAGAGAAATATGTGACCTATGAATGGGTCCCAGTCGAATAGGTTCCACCCACCATTCCATATTTTTATGTATCCTTACCAGTCTTCTCGATGTTCTTTCCAAGGCTCCTTTTAATTTCTAAACTTATTAAAATAGAGTTATTTGGGTTTAGCCCACTCCTCCATAATAACTACTTTAATAATGATATCTATCTCGTATATCCTACTTCTATACATTTCTTATGAAGAGACCGAGAATCGAGGTTAAAGGATATGAGAGGCCTCTCTCTAAACCCACAGCTGTGGCTATAGATATATATGAAGAATCTGTATATACGGTTGTCCCAGACCCGTCATATAATGGGTCGGAAGTTGTTCATATACTCTATGTATACCGTATCTCATATGAAGAACCAAACCTTATATAGATAATTTCTTTCTATGGTTGAATGGAATATTTAGATATCGAAGATTGATGTATAGTCGTTTCATACAGTGGTTTGGAGAATAGCGAAGTGGATGTATAATATTTGGAGGATGATTTGAAATTTGATTTAGACCTAAGCTCTAAAAGGATTTATAAGTACATATAAGGTGTTTTCAAATCGTTAAGGTATATAGGCGTGTAATCTAATTCGGGTTAATAATTTAATTGCCTATCACAACCGTCTGTTGCTAATTTTACTCTTGGGTTTCTAAATATTATTTACTCTCAATTTTAAAGTGACTATCCATATTTATTGGATGAGGGATTTGCAATGGTATTTCCATTTACTAGTATCAAGGATTATGTGATTGAGCTTGACGATGAGATGGAGCTTTTCAGGGCCAGTGTTAGAGAGTTTGTTGAGAAGGAGGTTGAGCCCGTCGCTGTTAAGGTTGTCAAGGAGGGTAAGATACCTGAGGAGCTATATCAGAAGGCTATCGAGATGGGCTTCACCGGTATAGGTATACCCGAGGAGTATGATGGACAGGGCGGTGGAGCCATGTATCTAGTGATATTGATGGAGGAGATCTCGAGGGTTCTACCCTCCTTTGGTGTAGGTCTATTGGTGAACGGTCTCTTTACATACCCCGTCCTAGCCTTCGGGACGGAGGAGCAGAAGAAAAAGTATATCCCCCCTGTTGCTAGGGGTGAGAAGTTCGCTGCACACGCTAGTACAGAGCCTGTAGCTGGTAGTGATATAGCCGGTATACAGACTACTGCTAAGAAGGAGGGTGACAAGTATATCATAAACGGTAGGAAGATATTTATCACAGGAGCTGATAAAGCTGATTTCTTCGTTGTCTCGGCAAGGACGAATCCGCCTCCAGAGGAGAGGAGGAAGAGATGGTGGGGGATATCACTATTTATTGTTGAGCGGGACTGGCCCGGGGTTGAGGTTGGGAGTAGATTTGATGTGATGGGTTTAGATGGTGAACATCCTAGTGAGGTTATCCTCGATAATGTGGAGGTTCCAGAGGAGAATCTGATACCCCCTGAGAATGAGGGATTCAAACTTCTAGTCCAGACATATGACCATAGCCGTGTGGGTATCGCGGCTCAGGCAGTCGGTATTGCACAGGGTGCTTTTGAGAAGGCTTTCAACTATAGCCTGCAGAGGACAGCCTTTGGTAGGCAGTTGATGGCCTTCCAGGCTGTGAGCTTTAAACTTGCTGATATGTTGACTATGCTTCAGACTGCTAGGCTACTTACATACTGGGCGGCTACATTAGCCGATAAGGGTAGGGAAGAATATGTATTCGCAGCCTCTATGGCCAAGACATACGCTACTGAGGTTGCTGAGAAGGTATCTACATATGCTATTAAGATACATGGTGGTGTAGGTGTTGATAAGGAGACAGGTGTAGAGCATTTCCTGAGGGACTCGATTATTACGACGATATATGAGGGTACCAACGATATACAGAGACTCACAACTATAAGGCAGCTTCTGAAGAAGAGCTTCGGAATAGATGTCCTTAGCATGTAAGAGGTGTCTATATGGGGCTGACTGATAAGATCCATAAGATTGCCGTTATAGGCGCAGGTACTATGGGGCATGGTATAGCTGAGGTTGCCGCCTATAGTGGATATAACGTCTATATTTACGATATTAAGCAGGAGTTTCTTGATAATGCCTTGAATAGGATTAGATGGAGTCTTGAGAAGCTACATAGTAAGAGGATGATAAGGGAGGATGTTGCTACAATAATGTCTAGGATAAAGGCTTCCCTAGACTTTGAAGAGGTAGTGAAAGATGCAGACTTTGTTATAGAGGCTGTACCAGAGAAGATCGATTTGAAGAAGGAGATATTTAAGAAGCTTGATGAGCTCACTCCTCCCCATGCTATACTTGCTACCAATACCTCAAGCCTCCCAATAACTGAGATTGCCTCTGCTACTAAGAGACCTGATAAGGTTGTGGGTATGCACTTCTTCAACCCCCCTCCTCTAATGCCGCTGGTTGAGGTTATTAGGGGTAGGGAGACGAGCTCATTGACTATGAGGACGACAATCGAGCTCGCTAAGAAGTTTGGTAAGCAGGCTGTAACAGTTGCCAAGGATGTCCCTGGATTCATAGTTAATAGGATTCTTCTTAGGCTTATGAGTAGTGCGTGTTGGCTTGTAATGTCTGGGAATGCCTCTATAGAGGCTGTAGATGCGGTTGCAAGGTATAAGCTTAAGTTCCCAATGGGTGTCTTTGAACTTGCCGATTATAGTGGTATAGATGTCTTCTACTACGTAGCGACTGCTATGGCTGAGCGTGGGACAGAGATATATGAGTGTCCATTGTTTAAGGAGAAGTTTGAGAAGGGTGAATATGGAGTTAAGAGTGGAAAGGGGTTCTATGAATATCCATCTCCAGGTAAATATGTAAAGCCAGAGATTCCTAAAGATGCTGGTGAAGACTTGAACCCAGTGTATCTGGTTGCTTCTGCCATTAATGAGGCGGCATACCTGATTGCAGAGGGGATAGCCAACAAATATGATATTGATAAGGCGACTATGTTAGGCCTAGGCTATCCAAAGGGTATCCTCAGATATGCCGATGAATTTGGTATTGACAATGTGGTGAAGGCGTTGGAGGAGATGGCTAGGGAGTCGGGTATGGAGGAGTTTAAACCTCATCCATTACTTATGGAGATGGTTGAGAAGGGTAAGCTCGGTGTAAAGTCTGGCGAGGGCTTCTATACATATCCTGAGTTTGAGGAGGAGAGGATGGAGAATATCATAATCAGATATGAAAAGCCTATTGCGTGGATACTGTTGAATAGGCCTGACAAGTTGAATGCATTGTCGCCTAAACTTCTAAGTGAACTCTCAGCCGCCTTGGACAAGATTGAAGATAATAGTGATATTAGGGTGGTCGTCATAACTGGTGTGGGTAGGGCCTTCAGCGCCGGTGCAGATGTAAATGCGTTTGTAGGTGTTACACCGTTTAAGTCAGTAATATTTTCCAGGCGCTTCCAGGAATTGACTAATAAGATAGAGTATTTCACTAAACCAGTTATTATGATGTTGAATGGCTTTGCTTTGGGCGGAGGTATGGAGCTGGCTTTATCAGGGGACTTCAGAATAGCAAGTGAACTTGCCATGGTTGGGCAGCCAGAGATAAACCTTGGTATTATCCCAGGAGCTGCTGGGACACAGAGGCTTGCAAGATTGTTGGGTCCAGCCAAGGCTAAGGAGGTGATCTATACAGGAGATATGTATAACGCTTATGAGGCTCTTGAGATGGGTATGGTGGATAAGGTTGTTCCACCAGAGCATCTAGAGGAGTATACGAGGAGGTTCGCGTTGAAGCTTGCTGAGAAACCTCCACTAGCACTTTTGGCGGCGAAATATGCCATACAGTTCGGACTAGAAACTGATCTATGGCATGGTGAGGCCCTCGAATCAGCATTATTCGGTCTTACATTCTCAACGGAGGACTTCATCGAGGGTGTCTCGGCATTCCTGGAGAAGAGGAAGCCAAAGTTTAAGGGTGAATAGTCCACCCCCATATCCTATTTTTATTGAGATGGCTATTGAGATCCATCTATATACTGAGGTGTTTAGAAGAGCTGGTTTTAGAATGTTAAAGGTTGATGTGGAAGGATCTACAAGACTATCTGAGATCTTAACGAGATATGATGATCTCTCTAAAGTTCTTAAGTCTCTGGATAGGGATGGAGTTCCCTATATTATCCTGGTGGATGGTAGATATACTAGGTTGGATGACGATCCTTTAGTTGAGGATGGGTCTTTAATCAAGATTTTCACACCTGTATCTGGGGGTATTTAGATTGTCGAGTATATCAGATCCGATCGCAGAGGTTAGAGAGGCGTATAAGAAGTATAGAGATGATATACGTAGGAAGATTAAGGAATTTGAGGCTGTAGGTAAGTGTGGAGATGAGAGGATATTCATGGAGCTCGTCTATTGTTTGTTGACTCCACAGTCTAAGGCTATATATGCATGGGATATCGTGAAGGAGTTATATTTAAATGGATGTATATGGAGCTGTTCACATACAGAGTTGGCTGAATATCTCAAGAGGATAAGATTTAGATTTAATAAGAGTAGATATATAGTGATGGCTAGAGAGAGCTTCCTTAATGGTTCCTTAAACTTCAATGAGCTTCTTAATGGCTCTCCATTCATTGTTAGACATTGGCTAGCAAAGAATGTGAAGGGATTAGGTTATAAGGAGGCCAGCCACTTTCTAAGGAATATTGGCTTCTCATTCCAAATAGCTATTTTGGATAGGCATATACTACGTTATATGGTTAAATTTAACTTAATATCGGAGATTCCAAAGTCTATTTCTCCTAAGAAGTATATCTTACTTGAGGATAGGTTTATATGGTTATCTAAATACCTGGGTCTCTCGCCAGCAGAGTTGGACCTCCTCTTGTGGGCTATGGAGACAGGTTATGTATTTAAGTAGATGCATTCAATATCCGGTCTATCTCCCTATAAACCTCTTCGGCCAAGATTCTGGGATCATCAATTATATTTAGTTTTGTTAGTCTTCTCTTGTCTAAATATGGACTGAATAGAGCCAGTCTGTCCGTAGAGTATCCCTTTCCTGTGAATATGTAGATAGGCTTCTTCTCCGTATATGCTGTTACAACTTCTAAAATAGAACCTGCCTCTCCACCGGCTGCTATGAATATGTCTGAACTCCTAACAAGCGGTATACTCCTCATTCTCATGGATAGACCTAGTTTGAGGACGATGACGTCCCTAGGATATTCGAGTTCCTCCAACTCTAAAGGTGGGAATAATATTGTAGTACCTCCCTTCTCCCTTATAATATCAACTATATTCCTCATTAACCCCCAGTATCCACCTAATAGGAATACTATTCCCCGGTATCCATGGGTCTTATGATTAAGTTCTTCTAGGAATATCTCCATATCCTTTATATCCTCTGGTTTGGGTTCTCCACTGTAGGCCGCGAAACCTATCTTAATCATAAATATAATCAGATACCTAGCCTTGGATATAAGTCGTTTTAAGCATATCTAGGACATAATATTACTATGGATATCCCAAGTAGGGTAATGATTCCTTTGGTGACTCCTTTTGATAGGGACTTCAATATAGACGTCAACGCCTTTAACCAGCATGTAGAGAGGCTTTACAAGGCAGGGATTAGATACTTCTTCCCTTCATCATCGACTGGCGAGCTAGACCGTCTAGATATTGAGGAGGTTGCTCTACTGGTGAACTTGATTAACGATTCCCTTGATGATGTCCATATATATCCAGGTATCTTTTCACAAGGTGTTTTAGATGCTATATCTAAGATTGATTATATTGAGGAGTGTTGTGAAGTAGATGGTTTTATAGTGCCTACACCATCCTACTTCAAATATGATTTTGAATCGCTATATATGTTCTACTCCGATATCCTCTCATCCACGGATAAACAAATCTTGATATATGTCATACCCTCAAATACAGGTGTACTGCCAGATCCAAGGCTCTACCAGAGACTCTCGGAGAGTTATGAGAATCTTGTTGGTGTGAAGATTACATATAACGATATAACCTATCTAGAGAGGGTTTTAAGTCTTATGGGTCGGTCTAACCCAGGGTTTAGAGTGTATGTAGGCTCCGATCTACTTAGCCTACCGAATCTTATCTTGGGTGGCTATGGGGTTATACCTGGTCTAGGCAATGTAATTCCTAGGCTTTATATCGAGATGGTCTCTAGCTATGTAGAGGGAAGGCTGGAGGAGGCGGTCAAGCTTTATAGGCGATTGGCTATAGCATCCCATGTGTTTGATATTCCATATATGTTTCCAGCTATTGTGAAGTATGCCTTGGAGGTCCTAGAACTCGGTGTTAGAAGATATGTACGTCCTCCTATGCAGGAGGTTATAGAAAAATATAGGAGTGATGTGTTAAGTATCTTGAGGGCCTATGGAGAATTCTTTTAAGGTTAGGAAGATAGTTACACATAGTGGTAATGCTCATCTTGATGATCTTCTAGGTGTTGCACTGCTCTCCTTTAAATATCATGTACCTATTGAGAGAAGATCCTCTGTAGATGTATTTGAGGAGGACACTATATACGTTGATATTGGACGTCGATATGAACCTCCATATCTCCTTGACCATCATCAATCTATTGAGATTCCCTGTAGTTTAATCCTCGTTATAAAGCATCATTTTCCTGAGCTGGCCTCATTAGATATTCCGGAGATTAGGTATATCGATGTTAGGGATAGGTTCGGATTGTATAAAGCTATTAATCTCCAGATACCGAGTGAACTCCTGTTTTTCGAGAGGATATTCACTAGGTGGTTCGCATCTATATCCTACATCTCCCCTGATGATGAGGAGTATAGCATATTGTCTTGGCTTGGTAAACGATTCTATTTTTACATTAAACATCGTAGTGAAGAGCTTAAGAAATATGACGAGATTCTATCTCGTGCTAGAGAGGTTGAGTTTAACGGTGTCAAGGTCTTGATATTAGATGATGATATGCCTCCTTATGAAGTGGCGAGTAGACGGGATGATGTCCACGTAATTATACAGCCTAGTTCTAGGAATAAGGATAACTATAGTATAATAAAGCTTGCTCCGTATCAGGATAGAATTACTCTAGATGAAGTTGCTAAATATCTTGAGGAGAGGGGTAAACTGGTATTCTACCATGCAAATAAGTTTATGCTTGTGTCTAAAGACCTTTCATCTGCCCTCGAGGCTATAAAACATGTGAAGTATGTAAATAGCTCCTAATAATTTTTCATTTTTAGATCCGAGATGGATGTAGATGCTGTTAGGACTGCGGCTAAATACATAAAAGATTCTAGGAATCTAGTGGTTTTTACAGGGGCTGGGATGAGTGCCGACTCAGGAATTCCAACCTTTAGGGGGGCTGACGGGCTATGGAGTAAGTTTAGACCGGAGGAGCTGGCTACTCTGGACGCGTTTCTAAAGGATCCCGTTCTAGTCTGGAAGTGGTATCTATGGAGGATCTCGAAGCTCAAGGGTGTGAAGCCTCATAGGGGGTATAAAGTCTTGAGTCGATGGTATAGAGAAGGTATCTTGAAGCATGTGATTACACAGAATGTGGATGGATTGTTTATCAGGTCTGGGATTGAAGAGGTGGTTGAGTTACATGGTAATATTTTAAGGGCCAAGTGTATGTCTTGTAGATATAAAACATCTATAGACTCTCTGGATAAGTCGTCACTCCCTATCCTATGTCCAAGGTGCTATGGCTTGATGCGTCCAGATGTGGTCTGGTTTGGTGAGCCGTTGGATGAATCTATAGTTGAGGCGGCATATAGATACGCTAGAGAGTCGGATGTAATGCTTGTTATAGGTACTAGTGGGGTGGTCTATCCAGCTGCCTATATACCGTTTATAGCTAAAGAGTCGGGTGCTAAGATTATTGAGGTGAATATTGAGGAGAGTGCTATTACAAGTATATCAGATGTTTTTATAGGTCTTAAGGCTGCTGACGCGTTACCCCTCATCGATAAATATCTGAAAAAGGTTTGATAAAAAGGGTATATGGGGTTATGTAAAGTAGGCGTTATAGAAGAAGAACATCTCTCCACCAGGGTGTATAAATACTCCTTCTAGGTTCTTGCTTACTGCTAGTAGATTCTTCTGTGTATATAGGAAGATCCATGGTGCATCGTCCCATATTATCTCTATAGCCTGTCTATATAATTCTTTACGCTTGTCTGGGTCGAGCTCCTTCATAGCCTGTTCAAGCAGTCTATCTACCTGTTCATTGGAGTATCTGGCTATTCCCAGTCCATTTGGAATGGCTACGCTGCTATGGAATTGGGCATATAATGTGAAGTGTGCATCAGCTACTCCAGGTCCCCATCCGACAAGTACTAGGTCGAAAGTTGTCTCCTCGGTAGGCTTTAGGATCTCGCCGACGAATGAGGGCCAGTCCATCGTAACTAGCTCTACTGTTATCCCTACATCCTGTAGATATGCTTGTATAGCCTCTGCCACCTGCTTATCCTGGAGGTATCTACCGGTTGGATGCATAAGTGTAAGGGTCAGTCCATCCGCATATCCTGCCTCAGCCAGCAACTGTCTAGCTAGCTCTGGATTATATTCATATGGCTCCATAGGTGCATAGCCAAAGAAGTGCGGAGGGACTGGTGCATCAGCCACTACACCTAGGCCGTATAACACATTCTCAACTATAGCCTCTTTGTCAACTGCATAGTTCAATGCCTTTCTTACCCTCTCATCAAGTAATGGGCCCTTAGGCATTATACCCACTAACAATATCCTATTTGTAACGGGGGTGTAGAGCTTAACATCTGGATTATTCTCTAGCATCTCTTTGTCTGAGGCTGGAGGTAGGAATGCAACATCTACATCGCCGGCTAATAAAGCGGCTTCTCTAGTTCCAGCCTCAGGTATTATCTTCCACACTATCCTCTTGATGCTTGGTTTATCTCCCCAATAATTTTCATTCCTTACTAGGACTATCTCATCTCCCTTCTTCCAGTCATCGAGGACATATGGCCCTGTGCCTATGGGCTCCTCGATACTTTCTGCACCGTATTTCTCGATGTTCTCCTGGCTGGTGATGAGTAGGTAGCTAGCTAGAGCGGCTAGGAATGGTGCATAAGGCTCTTTAAGTCTAATCTTGACAGTGTATTTATCCACTACCTCAGCCGACTCCACCGGTCCAAGCTGGCTTCTCGACCTTACTTTGACATTAGGGTCTATCCATCTATCAATATTTGCTTTCACATCTTCAGCCGTAAATTCTGTTCCGTCGCTGAATTTCACTCCCTGCCTCAACTTGAATGTGTATTCGAGTCCGTCATCTGATACTTGCCAGCTCTCTGCTAGCCATGGAATAACGTTTCCATCTTCATCGAACCATACGAGCGTTTCATAGATATGTCTTACGATGTTGAAGACTAGGGTTGTTGTCTGCATGTGAGGGTCCACTGTATCCATATCAATTCCTATCGCTACTTTCAACTCCTCCTTAGTAGTCCTGGGGCCTGTCAGGAATCCTGAGAAGTATAGACCTACTGCGGCTACCACTAGAAGTACTATTACGCCTAGGACCACCATCTTTGTAGAGAGTCCTACACGTCGATACAAGGTATCTCCACCTAATAAATTGCGGAGCCACTTACTAATTAAAGTTTAAATAATTAAAATCTTAACGTCTGGAGATTTCTGTATATACCATATCCTTATAAATGGGGTGTGGTTAGACCATAATCTACTTTAGGAATGGGCATGCTGTATAATGTCCATCCTCTATCTCCTCAAGCTTCATATCCAGTTTTTTACACTCTTCTCTGGCGATAGGGCATCTAGTATGGAATCTGCATCCAGATGGTGGGTCTATTAGGCTGGGGGGCTCACCAACGGGGTAGATCTCATGTTTTCTAAATTCTTTAGGCATTAGTGGGGCGGATGTAAGTAGTGTAGCGGTATATGGATGTGCCACGTTTCTAAATACCTTCTCAGTTTCTCCATACTCAACTATTTTGCCTAGATACATTACAGCTACGTAGTCGCTTATATTCCATACTGTTCTGAGGTCATGGGCTATATATAACATGGATATTCTAAGTCTCTTCTGTATCGAGTTTAGCAGGTTTATAATTTGTGCCCTTATTGAGATGTCGAGGGCTGAGACAGGTTCATCGGCAACTATAAACTCTGGGTTTACAGCTAACGCCCTAGCTATGGCTACCCTCTGTTTCTCACCTCCGCTTAATTCATGTGGATATTTATATAGATGGTCGACATGGAGGTTTACATTCTCTAGGAGTTGTGCCGCCCTATCCTCCAAATCATCCTTCGATATTGTCGGTTCAATCTCTTTTATCGCTTCTCCAAGTATATCGAGTATTCTCATCCTAGGGTTTAGGCTTGAATCTGGGTTTTGGAAGATGACTTGTATCTTATGTCTTATATCCCTAGTGAGTCCGTCTCTATATATGTCGATTCCTTTGAATAATACACTTCCTTCATCCGGCTTTAATATCCCAGCTAATATTCTCCCCAATGTAGTCTTTCCAGAGCCGGATTCCCCTACAAGGGCTAATACACTATTATCATAAATCTCAATATCTACATGGTCCACAGCCCTTACATACTCTGTCTTCCCAAATAGGCTCTTACTAGCGATGAAATACTTCTTTATATCTCTACCCTCTACTACCGTCTTCATTCCTCTTCACCGTATAAGTGGCATGAAACTTTTCTACCGTCTATGGTTATGAGGCTGGGCTCGGTTTTATCGCATATATCGAATTTTTTGGGGCATCGTGGATGGAATCTACATCCATTGGGTGGATTTATTAGGCTGGGGGGTTCGCCCTCGATAGTAGGTAGTGTGTCCTTCCGTATGTATTTGATTGAGTTGATTAATGCCTCGGTGTATGGATGTTTTGGATTGTTGAAAACTTCTTTTGTAGATCCATATTCTACGACTTTTCCAGCATACATGATCATTAGTTTATCTGTTATCTCAGAGAGTAGTTCAAGATCATGGCTTATGAATATCATTGATGCATTTAACTCCTCCTTCATCTCCTTAAGCAGGTTCACAATTTCCAGCTGTATAGTCACATCCAATGCTGACGTGGGTTCATCTAGTATGATCAGCTTGGGTTTTAGGGCTACGGCCATCGAGATTAAGGCCCTCTGTTTCATCCCCCCACTCAACTCATGTGGGTATGAGTATATCCTCTTCTCGGGGTCGGTTATCTTAACCTTCTTGAAGAGGTTGACCACCTTATCTAAGACGGTCTCAATCTTAGCGTTCTGATGTGCCTCATATACCTCAGCAACTTGTAAACCTACTTTCATTATGGGGTTTAGGTATGTATTTGGGTCTTGAAATACCATGGAGATGTCCCTACCCCTAATCTCCCTCATCTCATCCTCAGATAGTTTTGTCAAGTCTTTACCTTGGAATATAATCTCTCCTTCTACAATCTCTCCAGGCGGCTTTATAAGTCTGAGTATGGAGTGGGCTAATGTACTCTTTCCAGATCCGCTCTCACCCGCTATTCCTAGGATCTCACCCTCTTCCACCGAGAAGGAGACTCCATCTACAGCTTTTACTATACCTCTATGTAGGAAGTAGTATACTTTGAGGTTCCTGACTTCTAGTATCTTCATATCCTCCCCCTCCGAATATATTTAGCCATTTTGGGGTCTAGAGCGTCCCTCAATCCGTCTCCTATCAGGTTGAAGCAGAGGGCGGTGATTAATATGAATATTCCTGGGAATGCCACGATATGAGGTGAACTTATGAGGAATTCTCTTCCCCTACCTATCATCGCTCCCCATTCAGGGGTTGGAGGAGGTACTCCTAGTCCTAGGAATCCAAGTCCCGATGCAATTAAGATGGTTAGTCCAAGGTAGTAGGTTGACTGTACTATGATTGGAGAGGCTATATTGGGGAGTATGTGACGGAAGATTATATATGTATCTCTTTTTCCTAATATCTTAGCTGCTAATACATAATCCATATTCCTTACTTGGAGGACAAGACCTCTTGTAAGTCTAATGTAGATAGGTACTGTACTTAGCCCGACCGCAATGATTAGGCTTGTAACACCGACTCCTAATACAGTTACTAAGGCTATGGCCAGGAGGATTGTGGGGAGTGATAGCATGGCATCTGTAAATCTCTGGATTATATCATCTATTATTCCTCCATAGTATCCGGAGATTAGTCCTAGGATGACGCCTATAGATGCTCCGAGGAATACCGCTGCATATGCTATTCCAATCGAGTATCTCCCTCCATGGATAACCCTGCTTAGAAGGTCTCTACCTATCTCGTCGAGTCCGAATGGGTGTTCGAGGCTCGGAGGTTCTCTAGCCCTTCTAATGTCGAACTCATATGGGCTATATGGTGCTATGAAATCTGCGAAGAGTGATATAAGTGTTATTCCGATTAGGATGTAGAGAGAGACGTATGCAACTCTATTTGCCTTAAATATTCTCCACCATTGGCCGAATAAAGCCTTTTCTCTACGTTCTTTTCTCTTCTTCTCCTCTATTCTGACTTCCATAGTGATATCCTCACCCTTGGGTCTATGAATGCATATGCTATGTCTACTATGAGGTTGATTAGTATTAGGATGACTGCATAGAAGATTATTATCCCCTGGATTAAAGGATAGTCTCTGCTATATATAGAGTCTAGTAGGAGTAGACCTATTCCGGGCCATGCGAATACTGATTCAGTTAGTATTGCTCCACCTAACAATGCACCCAACTGTAGCCCGGATATCGTTATAATGGGTATCAGGGCATTCTTCAAGGCATGTCTATATATCACTATTCTCTCTGATAAGCCCTTAGCCCTAGCGGTCACGATATAATTACTCTCCAGTGCATCGAGTACTGAGGCTCTAGTTATCCTAACTAGGTTTCCCATTAAAAGGGTTGCTAGTGTGAATGCTGGAAGGATTATATGTGCAGGTGTCCCATATCCGAATGAGGGTAGTAGCCTCATATTTACAGAGAATACGTAGATTAGTATTAGGCCTAGCCAGTATATTGGCATGGATGATCCAAGGAGTGATGTTATCGTGGCTAGTGCACCTGTCTTTGTGAAGGGTTTTAATGCGGATATTATGCCTAGGGGTAGGGCTATGGCTATTGAGAGTAGTTCAGCTACTATGGCTAGTTCAAGTGTTCTCGGGAATCTTATGAGTATCTCCTCTATCACTGGCGTCTCAAATTTTAGGGATGTTCCTAGGTCCCCCCTTAAAATGTCGGTTAGATAATCTATGAATTGTTCGTGTAGGGGTCTATCAAGGCCTAGTAATACTCTTATCCTCTCGACATCTTCTTCTGTAGCTTCTAAGCCGGCTATGAGTCTAGCCGGATCTCCAGGTAACACTCTAACCAGGATAAACATGAATACAATTAGGATGAAGAGTGTTGGGATAGCTTGTAAAAGTCTTCTAGCTATGTATCTAGCTAGTGACATCCCCCGAATCTCCATTCAATATTGGGATGGTCTATTCTATATATACTTGATGAGGAGAAGATTAATTGATTTGGAAGGTTATCTTCTAAATGGAGTGAGATATCCCATCTAAACCATTCTTTAAGACTTACTGACTATTTACATGGATTTATGTGGTCTTTCCAACTATCTATATATTCATTATTGGTGTGACTGGTGTTGGATATGGATATCTCGAAGGTATATGCTGAACTTGGTCTGGGGACTTGGAGGTATCAGAGGGTCTGGAAGCATCCTCTTGAGATTGTTAGGGGTGAGGGTGCATACCTAATTGGTAGGGATGGTAAGAAGTATCTAGATTTTAGTAGTCAGCTTGTGAATGTGAATCTCGGCTATGGAAATAGGAATGTTATTGAAGCTATTAAGGAGCAGCTTGAGACTCTAGCTTATATAGGTCCTTCATATGCTACTGAGATTAAGGCCTTAGCGTTAAAAGCTCTTGAGTCGGTTATGCCTGGAAAACTTAAAAAATATATGATTTCGACTAGTGGGGCTGAGGCTAATGAGGATGCTCTAAAATTCATCAGAGTCTATAAATTCCCTAGATATAAGGTAATAGCTAGGTATGAATCGTATCATGGGGCATCCGCTGGGGCAATATCCTTGACTGGAGATCCAAGGAGAGTCGCTGTAGAGGTTCATACGAATGTTAGAGGGACTGTATTTGCTCCAGACCCCTTCTGTTATAGATGTCCATTCAAGCTCGAGTATCCCTCATGTGGATTGGCATGTGCAGATTATGTTGAGTATATGGTTAAGAGGGAGGGTAATGTAGCCGCAATCTTTATGGAGCCTGTTACTGGGACTAATGGTGTTATAGTCCCGCCAGATGGGTATTATGAGAGGCTTAGGGAGATAGCTGATGACTATGGGCTTCTACTTGTCTTTGATGAGGTTATGTCTGGATGGGGTAGGACTGGATACTGGTTCGCCCATATGAATTGGAAGGCTAAGCCGGATATATTAACTACTGCCAAGGGTGCAACAAGTAGTTACGTACCAATTGGTGTGACCGCGATCTCCGAGGAGATAGCAGAGTATTTCCAGGATAACTTTATGCCTATAGGCCATACGTTTGCCTATCACCCGGTTGCTATGGCTGCTATGAAGGCTGCTATTGATGAGTATAAACGTCTAAACCTTATTGAAAGGAGTAAGGTATTGGGTGAGTATCTTGGAAAGAGGCTTAAGGAGCTTATGGAGAGTCATAAATCGGTTGGTGATGTTAGAGGCTTGGGTCTCTTCTGGGCTGTTGAGATAGTTAAGGATAGGGATACAAAGGAGCCGTTTAACACTAGGGAGGATAAACTGGCTGGGAAGACTTTAATGACGGATAGAATAGCTAAGAATATGTTGGATAAGGGCTTTATGATGATGAGCTGGATATCCCATTTCGTCTTAGCACCTCCCTTGATAATTGAGAAGGAGGATATAGACCGGTTCGTTGATGCTTTTGATGAGAGTCTCAAAATAGCTGACGAAGAGGCAAGGGGTTAGAAGATAATGGATAGGTATGAACGTAATTTCATAGAAAGGCTATTTATAGATGCTGCTGAGGAGATGTATAACAGGATTATGGAGGTCTATGAAGAGTATAAGGTGAAGGTCCATGAGGGAGAGTTGACTCCCAAGGAGTTTGGAAAACTTCTGGATTATGCATCGGCATCAGCCCTAAAAGATTTCCTTGAGAGAGAGCGGTTCAAACCAAGGGTGTATTCTGAGGAATGGTTTGAAGAGTATAAGCCTTCATCCAATGATTTCCTTATTGTGGATCCAGTTGATGGAACAAGTAATATCTCTCGGGGCGTCAGGTATAGTGCAATCTCACTAGCTATTGCCGACGGCCCATACCTCGATAACGTATATGCTGGGTATGTCAGGAATATATTTACTGGCGAGTCATACTTCGCCTATTCCGGTGAGGGAGCATATAAAGATGGTAGGCAGATCAGGGTTAGACCTACGGTGAAGACTATAGATGCGTTTGTCTCTATAGCCATTACACATGAGATACCTGGCAAGTCAAAAAGTCTTGAGATACTTAGATATACGAATTATCCCAGACATCTAGGTTCTGCAGCCCTCGAAGATTGTCTGGTGGCTGAAGGTGTTTTAGATCTCCATATAGATATCAGGGGGTCCTTAAGGGTTTACGATATTGGTGCTAGTCAGCTAATTGTTAGGGAGGCAGGCGGTAAGGTATGGATGAGGCAGGGTTCCTCCAATAAGGTTTCTATTGAGAAGGTTGGTAAGGTGGATATTATATCAGCTGCTACACCACATCTACTCGAGAAGACACTTGATATTCTAGGTCTCTAATCTTCTTCCCCACTTTCGTCCCAGTCTTCATCCTCGTCTTCATCGTAGAAGTCTAGGAACTCATCGTCTTCATATGGGAATACCCTCAATTCTGGCTCTTCATCCTCTTCCCTTGACGTGGATATCTCTGTAAATTCTAGTAGGTCTTCTGAGATATAGAGTGGTATGTTACCCATGATTGAGAGGAGGACTGCATGGCTTGGAACCATTCTAATCTTCTTTGTTATACCACTATAGTTATTCTTTAATTTTACTTCTGCTGAGAAGACGTTTGACTCTGGATGTAACCTGTCGATAACGATCTCTTCGATACTCTCCCTCAAGATATTTTCAATGTCGGGTAGCTCCATCAATATATCAAAAATGCTATATCTAAAATCTGTCTGTACAGTTGGTAGTTCCCCGCTGTTGTCAGCGTATTTCTCAAGCTCCCAGGCGATCTCAAGGGGGATATTATACATTCTGAGCCTTCTCTTCTCATCTCCATCTACTTCAAGGGTTAAAACTATATTTTCCAATGTCCCCCTTGTTGTAGAGAGGATAAACTGTAGTGTGAAGTTGGAGACCCTATATTTCCTCGTCACTAACAATCCCTCCTATATAATAAGGGTTTGAGAGAGCTTAAAAAGAGGTTGTTAGATGTATAATTAAAGTTTTGAATTACATTATCTAAATATTTATTTCGTTTGATGAATAGTTGGAAGCGGTTTTTAGCGGTTCTGCTTGTTACATTTGCATTGATATTGGGTTTGTCACTATTATTCTCTATAGATCTCTCCTCCATAGTTAAATATCTCGATGTAGTCATTGTTGCATCCCTCATATCCATTTCAGTCTTTCTGCTTAAGGGCATAAGATTCTATACTATACTCAGGTTTAGTGGGATTAACTTATCCTTATACGAGGCGTTATCACTCCGTTTTGGTAGTGAGTTCTTCTCCCTAATCGGTGTTTCATATATAGGTGACGAGCTCTATAGGATCTACTACCTTGAGAAGATGGATGTTGATAGGGGTTTAGCTATATCCATATCCTATTCAGAAGTGTTTATGGAGGTTTTAACCTCTTTTACCATAATCCTACTAGGTTCTATATTCAGCTTGTTGAATGGATTCTTTAATATATACCTCTACGCAGGTCTTGTAGTAAGTCTGGTAATCATATTTAGTAATATAGTCTTTATACTGGGTTTCTCTAAAATATACTGGTTGGTATCTGGATTTGCAAGCCGAATAGGCTTCAAATCTTTCTCTAAAAAATATGTGGCTGATGATATACATCTCTTTAAGAGTCATTTTCATAATGTAATATTGGGTTCAAAAGCGTTTCCGACGATCTTCTCAATCTCCCTGTTGATTGGGCTCTTCTCTGGCCTGGTCTTATATGTTATATCGTTGAGTTTCGTCCCAAATCATAGTTTCATAATATCTCTCTTAATAGTCTATATTGCGAATACAATCTCAAGTCTACCCATTACAGTAGGTGGTTTGGGTGTCACCGAAGGAGTTATAATATCAACTTTCTATTCAGTGGATCCCTCTTCTTCAGCTTATATTGCTATTTTATATAGGTTGTCAAGCTATCTAATACCACTTGTCATCTCAGGACTATTGGTTAATATTAGGATGTTTAGGAGGGTTTCATCGATAGTTCGGCGAAGAGGTTAATATTGATGTCTCCATGGAGAGTCTCAAGCTTAATATTTGCATCACCATTTCCAAATACGATTTCCTCATACTCCCCCTTTGTATAGCTCCGTATATAGGATTTAGGCGTAATAAGCACTTTTCCCTTTAAGGCTTTGCCGAGTATCTTTGCTGAGACACCTATGGGCATAGATATTCTTATCCTCCCCCGGTTACAAGAGGCATATACGTTAAAGTTCTTCTCCATGAGTATCTCAAGTCTAATGTCACCATTTATTGTAGAGAAGTATCCATTCTTGAAGCTTCCTCCTCTGAAGATTACATCTCCATTTTGACTACTAAGTTTAACCTGTTCAGCTGTAACTCCTCCTGTTAATATATCACCGTTGGAGACATCGATTTTTAGGATGTTAATCGGGAGGCCGTCGACTCTAATATCTCCTATATCCACAGATACGTTTAGGGCCTTCTTGATGATATCCATGGGTATGAATACCTTCATCTTTACAGAATATATTCTACTTTCACTCCTAGCCCTTGTAACCATTATATCTAGATTGTCTTCATTCCATGTCTTGTCAATCTTGGGAGGGTCCCCACCCAATATGAAGCCATGTAGGATTAGAGTGTCTTCATCATGGGGTTCAAATATTAGATCGGCTAGATCGGCTTTAATAGATAATTCCTGGATATTCTCTGGAATCTCGATTACCTCCCTGAACGACCTATTACTTGGCAAGCCGGACCACCTAATCAAAATATAGATATTGCTCTTTATACACTATAAATCACGTTTGGATGGATGTCCATAATTATTTAAAGATTTTCTGTATCGATTTACTTTCACTATACTCTCTCTAAATATATCTCTAGAGGTGTATAGATGGATTGGAGAGTATGAAGATTGATGATATTAGGGACTCGATTAGTGTATATAAGTTGAGGGGTATAGATGGTAGGCCATCACTTGCTGGGGTCTCTAGGGAGGAGATTCTACTTCTCATTAAAAAAGTGTCTAGTCAGGTTTTGGAGGAGCTTGTAGAGATAGACCTGGATAAAGCTGTTGAGGAATACAGGAATGTCTATGGGGATCTAGAGTCGTTTCCCTCCGATATCGATCTGAAGATATATTTGGAGCCCATCACACCTTTAGAGCCTTATCCAATCCCAGGTTATAAAACCCTATTGAGGACTTTCGAGGGGGATTTATTGGCTGGTTTTGACTCTAGTAGTCACAGTCCTAGGGGGCATGGGGATCCATCGTATCTACTTGTTAATATGGGCTTTAATCTCTGGGGGTATGGAGGGAGGAGGAAATTTGATGATAGACGTTATGTACCCTATTTTGTCTTGATTAAGAATTATGATGTTGATTTGAGGGTTATTGAGAAGTTTGTTGAGCACGAGTTTATAAAGGAATTTGTCGATTATCTCGTGGATATAAGGGATAGAGAAGGTTATCGGGATATCTATCTCTTTTTTGATGAGAGTTTCAACCTTAGTTATACATATTCATTTGCTAAGGAGCTTAGAGATGTATATATAGAGTTGTATCGAGAGCTGTTTGAATATTTAGATGAGAATGGCATTTTATATGCTGGTGTCTTCTATACAGGTTCTACCTTGATCTCTAAAGCCTTGAAGGTTTTGGGGAGGTTGGATTTCGAGGTTAGGGATAGGGCTATAATGGATGTTGTATTGGAGGATGGTACTCATAGTCAGGTTTTCCATGTATGTTCAGAGGCTCTTGAAGAACATGGTTTAGATGTTTATGCAGTCTATCTCAAGATATCAGATTATAATGTTATTAGAATCGAGTTTTCCTCCAAGTTATATGGAAGTCGAAGGTACTTAGATGTCATTCGGGCTGTATATCTCGATTCTGTTCGTGGGAGGGGGTATCCATATCTCCTGGGTAAAGCTCATGAGAGTTGTGTCTTGAGGGGTGACATCAGGAGATTTATTGAGGTTGATGTCGCCAATACATTGAAAGGCTCTTATGTTAAATCTATTAGTGGTAAGAGCTTGAGGAAATGGAGGAGGCTGGTATAATGGTTAGGGAGATTGGTCTGGAGAAGTATAGAGGGATGAATGATGTATTGGTTGGTGAGACGATGGAGGTTAGGGACGATGTAATCACAGTCTTTATCGCCAGAGAGAAGTTTGGAGTTGTAAGGCCCGGTGTGTTCCTTATAGTCTCCTCTGATGATGGTGGATTGATAGGCTTGGTTGGGACTAAAATATCTAAGACAAAGTATGGAGGCGAGTTTACATCGGTCGTCCTCGACTTTGGCGAGGACGCTGAGAAGATGTATGGCGACTTGGAGAATGAATATCTCTATACTGTTGATATCATTCCCATATATGAGGTTGATAGAGATGGGAGGGTCAAGCCCTTCTTCTCCTTGATTGTCAAGCCCCATCAACCGGTTTATCTGCTTGAGAAGGATGATGTAAAGGCTATTTTATATGATGGTGATTTGGATCTCAGCTTCCTCCTCTATGTTAAGCTGGATGACTATATACTATGTAGAAACCTCTTTCTATATCTATATGAGACTTTAGGGGGTGTGGTGTCACTTGATACCCTGCTCTATGAGTTCCTGTCATATGCATATCGGAATGGCTCCTCTCTAGAGATTGTTGTAAATGTTTTTAAGGAGGTTGAGAAGGGTGTCGGTTAAATTTAGGGGTAGGGTATTCAGTTCTTCTCTAGACTCTGGGATAAAGGTTATCCTTGAGGATGTAAAGGATGTAGAGTCGATTGAGATAGGGCGTCTAGCTGTTATCGAGGGAAGTGGTAAGCTATACCTATGTATAGTTGATTCCCTAGAATATAGTGTTGATAGGGATGTTGAGAGGCTGTATTCTGAGCTGGAGGACACCCGATTTATAGATAGTTTCATAAAATTTGTTAGGAGGCATGCATCGAAACATGTCTTGAATCTTATACCCGTTGCGGAGAAGGATAAATCAGATCCAGATGGTGATGTTAGAGAGGCCGTGAGCCTACCTTCTATAGGCTCGACTCTATATCCTGATCAGGAGGGTGGTGTGAAGATATTCTATGGGGCGCCGGACTACCTAGTTTCTTATCCAGTAGGCTCTGTCGAGACGATATATGGGGAGAGGGTCTACATCCCTATTCCGCTGGACACGCTATATAACCTTAGCTTCGGGATCTTCGGTAAATCAGGTACTGGCAAGACTTTCTTGGCCAACCTATTGATAGCTTATACAGCGGTATACAACTGGTATGTAGCTTCAGGGGTTATCAAGGATCGGGGTAAGATATCCCTCTTGATATTTGATACTCAGGGTGAGTATAGCCAGAGCCTACTTGATGATAAGGGTGTGGAGGTCATAGATGGGGCATGTTCCTATGTTAATAAGGTCTCGGGTGTAGAGGACTTTCTGGTTTATGCATTGGATCCAGACGTCGCCGATACACTTGGCTGTAGCTTATTGAAGATTCCATTAAAGGGGGTCTCGATTAACGACTTATTTACATTGCTGGGGGGAATTACATTCCCCCAGGGTTTCCTAGGAAATATAGGTGATTTGAAGAGGAGGGCTGAAGAGGCTTTGAAGGAGGTCTGTGAGAAGGAGGATTCACCATATAAATTCCTATCTGCCGATATGTGGGTGTTGCCACTACTCTATAATCCTGAGTCTTCTGAGGAGGTCGCCAATATACTGGTTTCAAGGGATATGATTGATTTGAAGGGATATTCAAGGGAGGATTTGGTGTCTGCACTGAGAGAAGTTGCTGAGAGATTCCACTCATCTGTAAATCAAGATAAGTCATTACTCAGCTCTCTTATGGCGGGTAGACGTAGACTCTCATATCTACTCAACCTCCCCATATCCTTCAAAGATGAAGATGTTAATAGATATCGAGAGATTGTTGAGGAGCTATTGTCTGGACAGAGTGTGGTGATTAACATGGGTGGTAGACATGGTAGGAGCCCATTTGTATATATGGCTGTCGCTAATTACCTAGGTGAGACTCTGATATCGAGGGTGGATGAGCTGGTCTCAAGGGGAGAGTATTCTCTAGAGGGTAAGATAGCGATATATCTTGAGGAGGCCCATCGATTCCTAGGTAGGGATGTGTCTTTTGAGAATCCATTTGGAAGGATTGCGAGAGAATACCGTAAATATGGTTTGATTGTTATACCTATTGACCAGAGGCCTAGAGAGTTAGACCCTAATGTAGTTGCAATGCTCTGGAGTAAATTTATATTTAATCTTGAGGACGAGAGGGATGCCGAGGTTGCCACAACCGGCCTCCCTATGAAGAAGAGGTTCAAGGATTTGGTGGTTAGGCTTCCGAGGGGAAGTATGATATTTTATAGTGGCCTACTTAGATATCCGGTTGTGTTGAGGGCTGTAGATGTATCTCGTGATCCAATTCCAATACCTGAGGATATGGCGGGTGAATATGGTGGAAAGACGGCCCTAGTATATGAATTTATAGAGTGGACCGCGATGAACTTAAAATCCAGGAGGTATTCGGATTTTGAGCAGCCCTGAAATATATAAAGATATTTTGGTTTCGATGGAGAGGTGGTGTAGGAAAATCTTTACTTTTTCCTGTCCTCTTTTTGATTCTGGGGTGATGTGATGAGGTTGATTCATCTCTCGGATCTACATCTTGGATATTATAATAAGTCTGTAGAGGTTAATCCTAAAAAGGTTGTAGGCGGCCATATAGGGCTGAGGAGGGAGGTCACTAGACGTACGTTCATGAATCTTGATATGGCTATAGACTATGCTATTGAGAATGATATAAGGTTGGTCTTGATCGCTGGAGATATATTTGAGGATGTAGACTCTAGCCTATTATATTCCAAGAGGTTTGCCGAGGCCCTTGAGAGACTCGTCAAAAACAGGATCTATACGATTGTTATCGCTGGGAACCATGATGCTCAGGTAAGGAGGATGAAGAGGGCCTCTCTAGCCATATTCACTAGGGAGTTGAGTCAATATATAAGGTATGTTGATGTCTATTCAGTAGCCAATCTTGTGGAACTGTCAAATAAGGGTGGTTATACAATTGAAATAGATGAACTTGATGTATCGGTTATCCCGCTTCCCTATGTATATCCCGGTGAGGGCTGGACTGGGGCTGTAAGGAGGTATGTGGAACGTAGTGCTTCCAGAGCCAAGAACAGATATAAGGTTCTACTGGGGCATGTCCAGGTGGATCGTGTGAGATTCTCAAAGATGTATGAGAGGGATTCGGAGGAGATGGTTAAAATCGGGGTTCTTACTCTGACTGATATAAGGCATGACCTATTCGACTATGTTGCACTAGGCCATATACATCTAATGCAGAGGGTAGTGTCTGAAAATGTATATTACTCGGGGAGTCTAAATAGACTTAGGTTTGACGAGGCATTAGATGAGAAATATTTTCTGGATGTCAAGCTGGATCCCCATCTTAAGGTAAAGCCTGTTAGTGTGGAGCCCATTAAGATGTATTACATTAGCGATCCCAAAGACCTAGATTTAGATAGTCTCAACTCGGCCGACGAGGTTATAGACAAGGTATCAAATGTTGCCACAGATCTTGATGGGGCACTTGTAAAGATTCGGATATACTATAGTGAGAAGGATAGGTATAAAAAGTTGGGCGATGCTATTCGGAAGGCTCTTAAAGAATATCTATTTGAACAAGGTGTATATGGATATAGGGTGGAGTTTAGATATACTGGAGAACCTTCATCTCTTGATTTGAAGGAGGGTATAGAGGTTTCTGAGATAAATTATAAGGCTGCTCTCAAAAACTATATCGACTTTAGATTCTCTGATAGGCCGGATAAGTATAGGGAGAGGCTCTATAAAGAGGCTCTAAAATATTTTGAGGAGGTGGAGTGAGGTGCCCAAGCTTCGAATTAAGGAGATAAGGGTTAGGAATTTCGGGTCTTTTATTGAGGAGTCTCTAGAGATGGGAGACCTAAAATACCCGGTTCTCGTCTTGGGGGATAACGGTGCTGGAAAGACTGTGTTCTTCGTTGACAGTGTAACCTATGCCTTCTTTGGCGATGCATATGGAAGTGGGAATATAAGTAAGAAGGATGTAAGTAGGATGCATAGTGGTGGGGATGTAGAGGCTACCGTAGTTCTAGAGTCTAGTGATGGTGTGGTTTTCGAGGTTAGGAATAAGAAGGTCTACCGTGTTAGACCTAGAACTGAATATCCAAGTATAGGAAGTCTTACTGGCCACGACTATAGAACTCTATTGGCTACCTACATTGTGAGACAGGGCGGGGTAGCCAACTTCTTCGAGATTCGTGCTGCGGAGAGAAGGAAATACCTCCTCGACCTACTCAACTATAGATTTGATAAGGTTCGTGAACGTGTCAAGAAGAGTCTAGAAAATATCAAAGATGAGATTAGTGGTGTGGAGAATGAATTGAGTAGGATCGAAGGCATGTTTAAGAGCCAGGGTCTTGAAGAGGTCTCCAAAGACGCTCTAGAGCAGGTTCTGGAGAAGGAGAGGATTAGAAAGAGGGCTCTGGAGAGTAGAAGAGAGAGTCTGAAGAAGGAGTTGGAGGATCTGATTAACAGACGGGAGACTCTGAAGATTAGAAAGAAGGAACTTGAGAACCAATTGAATACCATTAAGGAATATAAAAAGGCATTGGAGAAGCTGGATAATGTGAAGACGAAGATTTCAAAATATTATTTAGAGCCGGATAAGCTTCAGGAAGAGCTGGTTGATAAGCTCAAATCATATGTAGAAAAGGCTATAGAGATCATTGAAAGGATCGATTCATTATCGGATAGTAAATGGGATATTGAAAGGTATCTGGAAAATTATAACAAGATTATAGAGAAAGGGGATGCCGAGGCCATTCCTACTCTTAAAGATAGATTGAATAGTCTTAGAGAGGAGAGAGGGCGATTGATATCTGAGAATAACATGTACAAAGAGAGGATTGATATGTTGTCAAAGGCTGGTTCCACCTGTCCAGTATGTGGGTCGCCTTTAGATGATATACATAGAAACAAGGTTTTGGAGGAGGCTCAGAATAAAATAAAGGAATTAGAGAATCGCATGAAAGAGGTTAATAGGGAGATTAATGAGCTCGAGAGGGAAGTTAGAAGGTTGGAAAATTTGAAAAGCATAGTTGTAAAGATTATAGGGGGGATTAACGAGGTTTTAAAGAGGGTTTCTAGGGATTTGGGCATGGAGATTGCTGTAGTGGATGAGGAGAACGTTATTAGTATATCGAATCAATTTATGGATAAGATTAGGGATGAATTGGAGAGGCTTAATAGTGAATATGATGGCATATTTGATAATATTGAGGACCTCGGGTTCGTTGTTAGCACGTTAAAATCTAAGGTGGAGGGAAGACCATTCACAACCGCTAGAAAGGTGTTAAATGATTATGTTGACGGGGTTGAACGTCTGTATAGGGAGTTTCGAGGATCTTTAGAAGTAGTGCGGAATTATGAGGGGAAGGTTAAAGGTCTTAAGGAGGATGATGTTAAGAGAACACTTACAGAGCTTGATAACGAGATTAAAGATATTGAGGAGAGATCTCGGAAGGTAAGGTCGGAGGTTGAGAGGGTTAATAGTTCTCTTGGAGAAGTGGATGCCCGTATAAAGGCTTTAGAAGGCCTTAAGTCATATCTAAAGAGTTATGAAGAGTATAGGAAAAGGTTGAGAGAGTTAGAGGATGAGCGGGACCTTCATGATGATCTGATAAAACTTTTTAACGAAGGTGGTTTCCCCACATACTTGATAAATGAGGTTATCATACCCAGGTTGAATGAGTATACCAATTATTATCTTGAGGAGTTTAACACCAATTTTAAGGTTAGGTTTGAGGTTAAGGGTACAACTATTGATGCTAAGGTTTATGAGGGTGTTAGGGAGAGAGTTCTAAATAGTCTAAGTGGTGGTGAGATGACCTTAATCGGCATTGCATTTAGACTTGCCTTTGGACGTCTTATTGCAATGTTGGGTATGAACTATGTATTTGACTTTATAATTCTTGATGAGGCGTTGACACATCTCGATGATAGGAATAAGAGGATAGTTGCTGAGAAACTGGCTAGGATGGTTGAAGAGGGTGTTATATCTCAGGTTATAATTATCACCCATGATAGGACGATTCAAGAGCTTCCCTTTATGAATGGTTCAGTTGTCCGTGTTGAGAAGACGGCTTCTATAAGTAGAGTTGATGTTGTGAATAGGGAGGAGGTGGAGATATAGAGTTTTTATATTTTAATCATATCCTCTCTATTCAACTTTTAAAATACTAGCTATACTATTTTGATATACATGTCTTACGACTATGATGTCATCGTTGTAGGTGCTGGGCCTGCCGGTATCCCAGCTGCTATGAAATCTGCGGAGACTGGTGCTAAGACACTTCTTATTGAGAAGAATGAGACTATAATGGCTAAAAAACCCTGTGGAGAGGCTACTAGTATAGGTACTTTCAAGGATCTGGGTTTAGATCCGAAGCCTTATATCGTTCTGCATAAGGTTATACCCCGTGTCATAGCTCCTAATGGGAAGTATTTTGATATAGAGTTTGCCGAGACCTATTCTATAAATAAGACTATGTATCTCCAGGAGCTCGCTTTGAAGGCGGCTGAGAGTGGTTCTGATATCAAGGTTAGGGAGCCGGTGTTGGGTGTTGAGCGGAAGGATGGGGTTATGAAGGTTAAGACTAAATATGGGGTTTATAAATGTAAGGTTGTTATTGGAGCGGATGGTTATCATAGTGTAGTGGCTAAGTCGATGGGTGTTAAGGAGAAGAGTGAACCAATCCCTACAGTAATCTATCTAATGGCTAATGTCAAGCTGGAGAATCCGGATGTGGCATATTTCTATCTAGGCTCTGAGGTGGCTCCAAAGGGATATGCATGGATCTTCCCCAAGAGTGAGAAGGTTGCGGAGGTTGGTGTTGGAGTAAGGGGTGGGAATGCAAAGGCATACCTAGATAAATTTGTTAAGATGCATGAGAAGGAGCTTGGAACGGGTCGCGTGATAGATTATAGAGGGGCTCCAGTACCTATAGGCGGTATGATTAGTAAGCCCTATGGAGACGGGTTTATACTTATTGGTGATGCAGCCGGTACTGTTATGCCTTTGACGGGGGCTGGTATGCATCCCTCCGGTGTAGCCGGACTTGTTGCCGGTGAGACTGCGGCTGAAGCTGCTCTGTCTGGGGATACGTCGGAGAAGGCTTTAGGGAGATGGGTTAAAAGATATGAGGATCCATGGGGTAAGAAGATTAGATATAGTTTGAAGGCCATGAGGTTCTTGGAGAAGCTATCGGATGAAGAGTTGAATAAACTTGCCGATGTATTGAGGCCAGACGATATTGTTAAGATAGCTAATGGGGATGATGTATTGGGTGTTGTTAGGAGGCTTTTGAAGGCGCCGGGAGTCGCCTATAAACTGGCTAAGGCTATTGTTTCTTAACCTCCTCCAAATATTTTTTCAGGGCTTCAACATTCTCTTTATGTATGCTCTTCCTCCTCTTATCTATGTAGATACCCAGTTTCTTGGCCAGTCTAGGGTCTATACCAGCCTCCTGCAGTTCTCCTAATGAGAATCCCCTACCCTTCCTCGTCTTTAGACCTCCAGTACCTGGTTTATATACGATTGCCTCGGGCTTAGACATTCGAATCACCCCTTAGGACCTTCTTTACAATTATATATGCTATTATACCTAGGATTATTAAAATTATTAGGGCTGTCTCGGCGTTGTCTAGTGTATAGGCTAGTTGGATGTATAAATCTCTTGTTATCCATCCTAGATATCCTAATACGATGTATCTGGGTATGCTACCTACCAATGTGGATATTATGAAGCTCTTTATATTCATCTCTAGGACTCCCGATGCGATGGAGACTAGTGAAAGTGGCATTATAGGTATAGCCCTATATACAATCATCTGTATAATATTCTTACCTCCCAACAGAGATATTGCCTTATTAAGTTCATCGACATCAATACCTATGAATCTGCTGAACCTCTTTACTATCGGTATTCCACCGAGTTTACCTAGGTAGTAGAAGGGTATATTGGCGAGTGTGGCTGTCAACCCTCCTGCTAACCCGATTTTAACAGTTAGTATGAAGATGCTTTCAATACCGGATGAACCTTCCAATAAGGCGAATCCCGCTGCCATTGGGATTAGGGGGCTTGGGATTGGAACTATAATAGTCTCCACCAATACCCCTAGAACTACAGCTAGCCAGTCCAACTCGGCTATTCTAGAGACTAGGTAGTCTACTATCTCGCTTAGCATCGTGGTCAACTCCTAAACTATATTTGGATATATCGATATGTTCAAGAGAGTGTATATTGTAACATGTTAATATTTTGTTTCATATATAGTCTGGGGGAATGTGATTGTTGAGTATGATCTCCCATACGCTTGGACGGGTTTATCCGGTGGCACTAACGATTGCTGGGAGTGACTCAGGTGGTGGAGCAGGTATCCAGGCGGATCTAAAGACTTTTGCGGCACTCCAAGTACATGGTACTGTGGCTATAACATCATTAACTGCTCAGAATACATATGAGGTTACAATGGTCCATGATGTTCCTCTTGATATGATTGAGGAGCAGATTAGAGTTGTATATAGGGATCTGGGGATAGACGCCGCTAAATCCGGTATGCTACATAATTCCCAGATTATAGATGTTGTCTCGAAGGTATTAGCTGACTATGACTTCCCATATGTTTTAGACCCTGTTATGATAGCTAAGAGCGGGGCTAAGCTACTTAGGGACGATGCTATAAATGCACTCCTTAAGAAGCTCTTTCCAAGAGCCACTATCGTGACTCCTAATCGTTTCGAGGCTGAGAGAATAGTCGGCTATGAGATTAAATCCTTGTCTGACGCTGAGAAGGCGGCTGAAGACATCATTAGCCTAGGCCCAGATGCAGTTGTTGTAAAGGGTGGTCATATTGGTGGGGAATATTCTATAGACGTCTTCTATGATGGTAGGAATTTCAGGCATTTCAAGGCTCTAAGGGTGGATTCAAAATCTACACATGGAACTGGATGTAGCTTTTCCGCGGCTATAACCGCCTTTTTAGCTAGAGGATATAGTCTTGAGGATTCAGTGGAGAAGGCTAAGAAGTTCATAACTATATCGATAGCATATGGGCTCGAGATGGGTAGAGGCTCTGGACCTGTTAATCCCATGGCATATCTATTCAATGAAGCGTCTAGATATATTGTGTTAGAAGAGTTATATAGTTTTGTAAAGAAGCTCTCGAGTCTTGGTTGGATCGAGGGGCTTATACCTGAGGTGGGTATGAACATCGCTTATTCAACTCCTTATCCGATGGATGAAGGTGATATCGCCGCTTTTCCAGGTAGGATTCGATACTCCGATGGCTTGATATATGGATATCCAAGGTTTGGTGTAAGTAGACATTTATCGAGATACATCTTAAAGATGAGGAGATTGGGTTGTGATGTTAGGACTGCAATGAATATTAGGTATGAAGAGGCTTTAATACAAGCATTAAAAGAAAAGGGATATAGGATTGGATTTTATGATAGGAGGCGTGAACCCCGTGAGGTGAAAGAGGTAGAGGGGAGGTCGGTTGAATGGGGTGTAGAAGAAGCATATAGAGGGGCTGGAGGATGTTTAGATGTAATTTATCATTTAGGTGATTGGGGGAAAGAGCCTATGATAGTTCTTCTTGCCAGGGATCTATCTACTCTACTTAAGATTCTCGAGGATATTAGGGTGGTGTTTAAATGAGATCTTCAATTAGGATTGCATTAACCTCTATATTCATAGCTTTAGGTGTGATTTTAAGCCCTATCTGGTTCCCAGTCATGGGTTCGAAAGCCTTCCCATTTCAACATATGATTAATGTGTTGTCAGCGGTTATACTCGGCCCTCTATATGCGTCTCTCATAGCGTTTTTCATAGGGGTTATAAGGAATGCATTGGGAATCGGGACTATATATGCGTTTCCAGGGGGTATCCCTGGAGGCCTTGTTGTAGGTGGGGTATATCTATTCCTGAGAGACCGTATCGATAGGTCTAGAGCTTGGAAGATATCTGCGTTGACCGAGCCTATAGGAACTGTATTGATAGGGGCTGTAGTCTCGTATTTCTTTATTGCCCCTTTAATAGGAGATGAACGTACATTAGCTCTAGCTTCTCAGAATCTATTTACAGGGTTATTAATATTCTCTCTGGGCTGGTTATTAAGCAGCGTTATAGGGGTTTTAGTAGCCTTTACAGTACTATATTTTCTTGAAATATCAGGATATATTAGTTATATAGAGAGATGAATGTAGAACTTTTTCTAAATAAATATACCTTGGTTATAGGGGATGTGAGTAGGGGTAAGACTAAACTGACGGGTGATTTTATAAAGGAGCTTATCAGGCTGGGTTATGATGGGGAATTGTATATTATTGATTTAGCCCCTAACGTTAGAAACATAGGTTCTAGACTCTCCAAATATGTTTATGGGTTTAGGAACTCGATATATAGATATTCAAGGGAGATTAGAGCTCCTAGGGTGGAGGCTAAAGACTCTAGGATGTTGAAGGAATATATTGAGAGGAATTATAGGGTTTCTCTAGAGTTTTTTAAGGATTTTGTTAAGTCTGGGAGGAAGATTCTAGTGGTTAATGATCTATCTATATTTCTGCATTATGCCGAGGTTGATGAAGTCCTTAGGTATATAGAGCATTCTGATACATTCTTTGGAAACTGTTACTATGGTGAGCATATTATAGATCAGTTTGGCACTGGTATAGATAGGATTGAGAGGAAGAAGGTTTTAGAGCTTACTAAATATATGGATAACGTTATTAAGCTATAGTCTACTCCATGATACTGTGGTAATACCTCAGTATCGACTCTGGTAGTATGAGGCCTTTACCCATCAATCTAGTAATTAATTTTATTGGTAGTGGGCTTAGGATGAATGATGCATAGAGGTAGAAGTCTCTAGGTGAGCCGAAGCTATAGCCTTCACAGTCTTCTAGAATTATTTTATATGCAGAGTATTTCTCAAGCTTACTCTTTCTCCTCCCGATGACTGAGAATATTATTGCTCCCGTGTTTAGGAAGTCTTCAGCCCATTTCAGGACGGCCGGCGTCTCTCCACTGCATGAGATTAGTATCCCTAGGTCTCCACTCCTGGGTCTTGGGGTGTTTGATCCTCGAGCCCTATATACATGGTCTCCAATCGCATATTTAATATGGTTTAATCTTATGACTAGCATTGTAGCGACTTCATATGCGCTTCCCCTCCCTCCTATGAAGACGTTACTCCTTCTCTCAAGTATATCGAGTATTTTTTCATAATCTTCTGAGTAGATGTGTCTATCCAGGAGCTCATCTATCCTTTCAATATAGTACTCCAGATATTTTCTATAGTTGTTCTCGCCTTTGTATCTCATCTTTACTAGGGTTTGGAAGAGGAGTAGACTCCCCAATTCGAATACATCCCCCATGATGCCGGTGGTTGGATAGTCTATAGTTACTCTGTCGGCCCCTCTTAAATGTATGGTTAATCCATATTTTTTTCCGAGTCTCCCTAGTTTTGAGTTTGTATTTGAGGTGACTACAACTAGCTTTAAGTCATTATGTAGATCTCTTTCATCGATGTATTTGGTAAAGTCGGATGCAAGGATATAGGGTTCAAAGCTCTTACCACTTCCTGAGTTGACTATCATTGTAATCTTTTGATAGTCTCTGGTTAGATTTTCTAGTGCCTCCATCATATTGTTCCCTGGGAATCCGGCGTCTTCAGGTGTTATAATCTTAGGTGCATTAGCCAGTTTTGCATATTGGCTCATAGCTATTTTTAGGGCTGAATAGCTCCTACCACTTCCATATGGTATTATGAGTTCGCTATCCATCAATATATCGTTGAAGATGTGGATATCCTCGTCTGGGATTCGACGTACATTGTTGAATATCTGCTCGATATACTTATATCCTTTGGACACCTCGGACACCTTCACTTCTTTATGAAGATTGGGGTGTTTGAGTTTGTTACGAATGTTCTACCAATGTTCTGCATGAGTATCTTAGTCTTTCTTAAGTCCCATCCATACCTAGTAAATAAGTCTTTCTTTGCATATACGGCCTGAACCTCACCAACGACTAGGTCTACCTCCCCTATAGGTATCATCTTAATAACTTTACATTCTGCATAGCCGATTGCCTTTGAATAGTAGGGAGTCTTTATATGCTTGGATGGGCTTAGGGGTATGTTCTTCTCCTTTATCTTGTCAACCTCATACTTACTGACGTGACCCACATAGTAGACTAGATCGACATCCTCATCTGTTACAACATTTACTGTAAACTCTCCATATTTCTTTATCAGGTTATATGTGTAAGTCTCCCTGTCAAGGGCTAGGCCCAGTGTCCACGGCTCTTCACTTATCGGCATCACCCAGCTTGCAGCCATTATATTGACATCGTCGTCTCTCCCACTTACTATTAGATATGCTGGTCTGGGGTGGAATACTCGGTAGAAGGGGTCGTCAACCTCTATATAAGACATGTCTACACACCTTGGAATGTCTGGAGCAACCTGTTAAATATATTCTTCTAATTAATATAACAATTATGGTGGAGTAAGAATGGATAAGTATGGATTTTCTTCTTCAAGTATTAGGTATAATAATCCACATTGGGAGGGTAGGAGGTATATCGACTATAAATATATCAAAAGATCAATTCTAGACTCTATTATTGAGGATGTAGGTAGGTATCGTGTTGTCGTGGTTCTAGGGCCTTTGGGTGTAGGTAAAACCGCCCTTGTACAGCAGGTTATCGATAGGCTTTCACAGAGTTACAACCCCTCCAACATTCTCTATCTTCCTTTGGATGATCCTTCACATAATCCTGTGAATGTCCGGAATTTCTATTTCAGTGAGGTTGTTAAGGATGTATCCCTCCCTATATATATCGTCTTAGATGAGTTTCTATTTATAGAAGATTACCCTGATTATCTGAGGGAACTTCTCTCTCGACATGAGAATGTGCATCTTCTATTGATATCGAGTTATAAACCAGAGAATCTGGATTGGCTCGATGTAGAGTATAAAGTATATAACGTCAATCCACTCAGTTTTATAGAGTTTCTAAATATGAGTGGATATTCTGTGGAGCCTATTCCCTTCGACCAATATAAGGTTAGAGACTTTTATATCGAGCATCTGAACCTGGTTGATGTTTATATGGAGTATCTGATTAGAGGTGGTTTCCCTCGGTTGACGATTGATATGGAGAAGCATTTCGTAAGGGGATGGATAAAGAATAATGTGCTGGATAGAATTATTTATAAGATAATCCCCCGTATTGGGAAGAAGAGGAGACCATATATCGCAGAGAGTATCTTCAGACTTATCTGTTTCGAGCCGGGGGACGCCGTCAATTATAACCGTCTGTCTGAGGCCGTAGATAAGGATATCAGGACTGTATCCACCTACATCTCGACGCTAGAGTCTTCATATCTGATTCACATCTTGAAACATATGGTTGGTAAGGGTAGAGCAGGTAGAAAGCTTCCTAAGATATATCCATATAACCCTGCATATTCATATAGCTTATATCCAGAAAGGTTCAATGATGAGAAGTATCTAAATAGTATTGTCGAGAGTAGGGTTATACAGTTGCTTGGAATTAAATACTATATACGTAGGTCTAGCGGTGTAGATATCTTGATATGGGAGGGGGATGGGATGTTTATACCTATCTATGTAAAATATGTTAGGAGGGTCTCTAAGAGGGATATTAAGAGGGTCCATAACATCGCCTCTAGATTAGGCTCTAAATATGGTTTTGTACTGGTTAAGGAGACTCTAGAGTTTGTAAATGACTCTGGAGTGAATGTTTGGGTTATACCTGTCTGGCTCTTCGAACTGATTGACTTTAGCTCTATGTCTAAAAAATAATTTCTAGATATGAACGACGTAGGTGTAATAATCAGAATTTTAGATTTGCGAAGTCTTAGAGATTTATCTAAATGTATATATATGTAATTCTATTTATTTATGAAGAGCCTCGGGGTAATTATTAGGTGTGATGATCGACGAGCTATACTCTAAGTTCTATGCTCCTAGAGTAGAGCATATGAGGTCTAGTGAGATCCGTGAACTATTGAGTATACTGCAGCAGGACGTGATAAGTTTTGCCGGTGGCGCTCCAGACCCAAGTACATTTCCTAAGATTGAGAATTTTCAGGAGGCTGTTGAGTATGCACTTGCCAATTATGAGAAGGCTTTCCAGTATGGAACTACTGAGGGGCTTTCTTCGTTTAGAAAGCAGATATCCGGTTTTATGCTTAGGCAGATGAATGTTAAGATTGATCCCGAGAATATTTTGGTGACGGTTGGTAGCCAGGAGGCTTTGGATATAATTGGCCGTGTCTTCCTTGATTATAGGAGCCGTATCGTTGTTGAGCTTCCTACTTATATAGCGGCTCTACAGACTTTTAACATTTGGAATCCTAAGTATATCGCTATTCCAACCGATGATAATGGTTTGAATATTGAGGTTTTGGAGAGCCGTCTAAGGAGGATATATGATGGTGGTAAGAGGGTTAAACTGTTATATACCATTCCCACTGGCCATAACCCGCTTGGTACGGTAATGCCTCTCGAGAGGAGGAAGAGGCTTCTCGAGCTTGCTGAGAAGTATGACTTTTATATTGTCGAGGATGATCCATATGGGTTTATAACGTATGATAATGTTCCTCCAAGGCTTATATCCTTAGATGGTGGGGAGCGGGTTATATATGTATCTACCTTCAGCAAATTATTTGCACCTGGTTTTAGACTTGGTTGGATAGCTGGTCCAAGCAGGATTATTAAGACGTTGTTACTCGCTAAACAGGCTGTTACTCTTTGTCCACCACCATTCAACCAGTTTGTCGTCGAGTATTTTCTGAGGAATAGGTGGATTGATAATAATATTCCTAGGATTAGAGAGGTATATCGTGTTAAGAGGGATGCGATGTTAGAGGCTATGATGCATTATATGCCTAGAAGGGTTAGGTGGATAGAGCCTAAAGCGGGGTTCTTTGTATTTACCTATCTCCCTGAGGGTGTTGATTCTAAGGAGCTTCTCTATAAGGCTATTGACAAGGTTAAGGTTGCCTATGTGCCTGGAGCAGGTTTCTATGTGAATGGAGAGGGTAAGAATACTATTAGGCTTAGCTTTAGCCTACCGTCTCCAGAGACTATTAAGGAGGGGATTAAGAGGCTAGGGCTCTTCCTTGACCAGGTACTCCCTCAACAGCCAGTCGGCTCGATGTCTGTTGAGAAGGAGATGGTTAGTTAGGATCGTCTCCCCCCTCTAAACTCTTTTTAAATAGTTTAGACATAGTTTAAAAAATATCTAATTCTCATAGAATTCTCTATGAGTGTTCTTCCTCCACAGACTAGGGCTGAGGTGGAGAAATTCCTGGGGAGAACTTCAAAGTCGAAGGAGATTTTTGAGAAGACTGTTAAATATATTCCCTATGGTGTAAACAGCAATTATAGGGCTTGGGAGCCGTATCCGATATATTTCAGTAGGGGTAGTGGCTCTAGAATATGGGATGTAGATGGTAATGAGTATATTGACTATAACCTTGCATTCGGCGTCTTAGTTGCAGGCCATAATCATCCCCGGCTTGTTGAGGTTGTGTCCGAGAGGATTAAAAACGGCGTTATCCTTGGTTTTGAGTATGAGAATGTCTATAAGTTGGCTGAGGTGATCTCTAAGAGGTTTAATGTGGATATGGTTAGGTTCCAGACAACTGGATTGGAATCTACACATCACGCTATTAGAATTGCTAGGGGGTATACAGGTAAGAATAAGATTATAAAGTTCTTAGGTCACTATCATGGCTCGCATGACTATGTATTGGTGGCTACAAAGCCCAATCTATATGCAGCTGGCCATTATAAATATCCATCTAAAAAGCCTAGTGGACCCGGTATCCCTGGGACGGCCTTGGAGGATACCTTGGTGGCTCAGTTCAATGATTTGGAGAGTGTCGAGTATCTAGCAGAGAAGTATGGTGATGATATTGCTGCGGTTATTCTTGAGCCTGTGGCTATGAATATAGGTTTGGTACCTGCTACAAAAGATTTTATGAAGGGTTTGAGGAAGATATGTGATGACTATGGCATCATACTTATATTTGATGAGGTGAAGACTTCAGGTAAGTTATTCGGTGGTGCTGAGGAATATTATGGTATAAAGCCTGATATGAAGACGATGGCGAAGGCTATTGCAGGTGGCTATCCCCTATCGGTTATTGGTGGTAAAAAGGAGATTATGGAGGAGGTCGGTCCCGGAAAGATCCCCCATGCGGGTACGTTCAACTCCAACCCGTTGAGTATAGATGCGGGCCTTGTAACTCTAACTGAGGTTCTCACCAAGGAGGCTATGGATAGGAGTATAAAGTTTAACATGGAGTTGACGAAGGCTGTAGATGATGTATTGAGTGATGAGGGTATACCACATAATATCAAAACCTTTGGGAATAGTGGGACCATCTTCTTCACAGATGAGGAGATAATGAATTGGCATGACTTCCTGAGGCACAATCATATTGGTCTATGGTGGGCATACTTCATAAGCATGATGAATAGGGGTGTAGTGCCAACAGCCCCTGGCTATGATGAACAGTGGACCGTGAGTGTACAGCATACAGAGGAGGATATAGAATACACAATTGAGAAGTTTAAAGAGATAGCGCCGATACTTAAGGAAGATATACCTAAGATGAAGATTATAGAGGCCTTCTAGCTACATCTTCTAATCTTTTTATTAACTTTAGATTAAGGAGTGTTCCTTAGGTAAACTTCACTAAGTCATTTATATCCTTTATAACTGGAACCCCTAGTTCCTTAACTTCATCTTCCAGGTCGTATCTGTCTAGAAGTATCGTATCCACTCCTGCCTCTATAGCGGGTATAATATCATATTGTGGATAGGAAGAGACGTGTATCCACTTTGTTTTTGGTAGGAGTTCCCTAGCCCGGATAAATACTCTGGGGTCTGGCTTATAGATTTTGATATCTTCAGCTACTATTACATGTTTGAACTCTACACCGATATTTTCTATGCTCTTCATTATAAAGTCTCTATCCGTATTTGATATTATCCCTAATTCGACATCCCTCTCTAGGAGGGCTTCCAATGCCTCCTTCACATCTGGAAATGGTTCCCAATCATATATCGAGTAGGTTAGTTTCACGATTACATCCTCGTCATATTCCAGTCCAATCCTCTCCAATGCATATTTAAAGCCTATGGCAAGTATCTCCCTATAAGGCTTGTAAACACCCGATTTTACAAGTTCCCAATCCTTCTCTCCCCAGTATTTGATGAAGGCATCCACTTTATCCTTATGATCTGGATATAAATTTAGGAAGGCTTTCTTAGCTCCTGATAGCCAGTCTATTAATGTCCCATAGCAGTCAAATGTCATTATCATATTTACAGTCATTATATCATAATATGTTCTTCATCGGTTATATCAATATCGTGGATTGTCGACTATCCACTTTATGATGCTCGATAGAATATTTATTGTTGTCGAGGGTCTTAACCCTATGCGGTGTGGCGTTAGTGGTTAGTTGGAAGGGTTTGAAGGAAGAGTTTTCATTTATACGGGGGAGTCTACTCATCCTCGTAATCACCTGGGTTTTGATGCAGTTCGGTGGGGCCATGCTCTTCCCATACTGGAGTCCATTCCTCAGGGAGTTGGGTGCATCACCCTTCCTGATAGGGCTTATCCTGTCTATCTCAAACATTGCCTTATTCATAAGCAGGATTCCCGGCTCTTACTTGGCAGATTTATATGGGAGGAAACGGCTGATTACCACCTTTACATTTGCAGTTGGATTTGTACAGCTAATTTATGTCTTCGCATTGGATTGGAGGTTCATATTGATTGGGTCGATTCTAGAGAGTCTCTTCCTTATATATCAGCCGGCTCTCTGGGCTATGGTTGCTGATTTGATTCCTGAAGATAGAAGGGGTGTTGGCTTTGCCGTTGTCAATGTCTTACCATCGATTATAGCGGTATTCTCCCCGGCTATCGGGGCTTATATCGTCTCAACCTATGGTTTAAACCTAGGTATGAGGTATATCTTTCTAATCCTCTTTATTGTGTATATTATCTCAGCATTCCTAAGGTACTTCTTTCTCGTAGAGACTTTAGAGGATGCTAGGGAGCAGGTAGACATTAACTTGAAAGGTATCTTCGTCGATTCAATTAGAGCTATGTATGAGATGTGGGTTGAAGCTCCCAGAAACCTGAAGATAGTGATCCTGATTCTAATGTTAAGTGCTATTGAAGACCCTATATTCCTAAACTATGCATCTCTATATGTATTTGATGTTGTTGGCTTGTCAGAATATGAATGGGGTCTTCTGATATCCATGTATATGGGTCTCATGATAGTAATGGCGTATCCATCTGGTAAGATTGTGGATAGGTATGGACGTAGATTCTCCCTCATGATGGGTTATACCCTGATTATCCCTGGAATCCTACTTATATTGGCTCCTGAAATACCGTTCTCGATATGGATCGGGATGGCTATTCTTAGCTTTCCATCGTCTCTCTTCAACCCAGCCT
>WAKC01000045.1 GCA_015523605.1 Candidatus Geothermarchaeota archaeon | reverse complement strand
TGATTCCCACCTTCTCTGAAGTCTCTAAAACCCTCTCTTTCATAACCTCCCTGGGTATCTCGAGAAATTCGAGTGAGAAGGCTATCTCTCTCTCCACGGTAGTCATCAACACCTGGTTCTCAGGATTCTGCCTTATGAGACCTACATAGTCGGCAATCTCATAGATAGGCATCTCAATGGTGGACCTACCATTTATAATTACCTCTCCCTTCAACTCCCCCCTATAGAAATGTGGAATTAATCCTGTGATTATCCTGGCTAGGGTTGTCTTCCCCGAGCCACTCTTACCTAGGAGTAGTAGTATATCGCCACGTCTTATCTGGAGATTAATCTCCTTTAGTATATAGTCCTTCTGCCCCTCATATTTGAACCATATATCCCTAAGTTCTATTAAGACTTCATTCTCTACGGTCAACTTTTTATCTCACCTATGCTATACCCAAACCCTCTAACCGTGTTTTTCAATGCATTTATAATTATCCTCTCGATATAGTCCCGTCTAAACCTCCTTCCTGTAACCTCTATATTGTAGAGCTTCCTATGCCCTCCATGTGAGGGTTTAAAACCTTTCCTCTCCAATCCCTCTAGAATCTCGTGGATCAACTTGTCGTGTATCCTCTCTATACCTCCTTCTCTACATCTCAAGTGAATCTTCATTCCCTTCTTATAAGAATATATAATGGATAGGTCTACCCCCAACCTCTGAAATGTAGCCGAGATTATATTTTGGTATCCACTTGAATGTGTAACGATTATATAGTATTTAGTAGGGCCGGTTACAAACCATTTAGCTCTTGCCAATGCCTTTATTACAGCTGGATAATATGAAGTGTCTGTCTCGAAGACAATATTTCTCTGAATATCCCTTATAGATATTCCAAATCTTCTAAGGATGTAGAATATCCAGTACATAGCTCTATGGCTGGCTATGCTCAACCCCTTCGTCTCTATATAGATGGCGGAGGCTAAGAATCTCGCCTCTCCCTCCTTTAGATTGTTGAGGCTGTAGATGGGCATTATTGCGTCCATTATAATCTCGATTGTTGAAGAGGCTTTCTCATCGACGTAGTATTCGAAGCTCCTCTTCTCCTCTTTGAGGAGATGATGGTCAATCCATATCACCTCTCTACCTCTCTCGACATATCTAAGATAGTCACCTAGAAGTTCTGGTGAGCCTGTATCAACCACGACATACGTGGGTTCATCCGAGCCATCTATATCCTCATGATAACGCCAGTTTACACCAAGCCTATATAGAAGGTCTAATGTCCTTCTTGAGATACCCTCGGGATGGAGGATGAATATCCTTTTGAACCCTATATATGTGAAGAATTTTTTGAGGAGTAGGGCGGATGCAACCGCATCAGGATCCGCCCTTCTATGTGTCAATATACATACTCCCTTGTCCCGCGGTATGGATAGAAGCCTCTTTAAAAGCCTATTCATACTCTTCAAGTTATTACAATCGTACAAGTAGTTAAATATAATGACTACTCAATATTTGTACTCTATTGTGGTCTCCCACCCATCTCTTTCTGTATATCCTCCTCTATCTTCTTCATATCCTCAACAAGCTTCTTCTCCTGATTCGAGAGAATATCAACCCTCGTCTGTAGAATCTTTACAGTCTCTTCCAACTCATTGAGGACCTCCTCCTTATCAAGCCTGATGAACACACCGCCTACAATCCTATAGACATATTTGTCGTCACTCTTCTTGATGGCCTCCAAAGCATTTTTTGTCTCAATTAGTGAGAGTTCTATCTGCTGTTTCTGTAGAGTTATATTCTGATATGTCTTCTGCATATCATTTAGTTGCTTTAGGAGCTGTTGAACCCTAGGTGGAATCTCTCTCCTCATATCCATCACTATATAAGACTTCCTCTATTTATTATTAAAGTTCAGACAAGGCTTTATAGAGGACCTCCAACTGCCTGAGTATGCTGTTTATTATCCCCCGGGCCTGCGCCTCACTCTTTAATTCTGGTATCTCTATAACTAGGGTATTTTCATCCCTTTGGATCTTCCAACCCTCCCTCTCCGCATCAGCAAGGAAGACTCTCCCTATAATCTCTTGATACTCCTCATCTAAATCTATCTTAATCCTTATCCTATATTTACAATCCATCTTTCCACCTTTATCCTTGGGTAGATAAGCTTTTTATCACCACCGTAGAACTCGATTACAAGATAGTCCCCCATATTTTTAATCAGCATCTTCCCATCTTCACCCTCCCTCCTAGGGTCTATAAGGTATTCCGAGCCTAGAAACTCGACAAGATATCCCCTCATCTCTCTACTTTCCTCGGCTCCATCATCCTCTATAGCTAATGTCTTCAACTTCCTATTCATTTTCTTATCTACTTGGAGTGATAGTCCGGACAGTAGGATTGTCATCTCATTCTCAAGCCTTCCATATAGGAGTGAATAAAGCTTTAGCCTACGGGGATTCCCCTTCCAACCCTCTATAATGATTAGACGTGTGTACCCCTTTCTAATCATATAGTCGGTGAGGTCCCTGAGGCTCCTCTTCCCCCTATTTATCTTTAGAGAGTTTGGGATTACCCATGATAACTCCTTTGCAAGCCTTATTATCCTCCTTGTAGGCCTTCTAGATGTGGTTATTAAGACTACAATCGCTATCCCCCAATAAGAAAAGAAGGGTTGAAATATCTATTCAAGGAGATGGATATCCTAGATTAGTAATTAGCGTACCTTTCTCGATAGGAACGGCTCATATGCGCCTCCAGCTACTGTGAATCCACACTTCCTACATCTCCAGATGCCTACTGAGACCCACTCAAGCTTTTTATGCATACACTGGGGGCATTCATAGAGTGATGTCTTCTTAATCATTATAAGGTTCCATCTTTTCCTTAATGTAGATCCATATCTTGGGCCGAATCTACCTGCTATATTAGGCATCTTCTTCTTAGCCACTCCTCTCCACCTCGACTATAAAGTGTTTATCTAGACACTTAAATTTATAGTGTTACTCCATGCTTCTTAAGGATTTCCCTAAGCTCAAGATTCTTCTGGTAGGCTATATCGAGAGTCTTAAATACCTCTTCATATGACAAGCCGCCTTTAAGCAGTTGGATGCTACATATCTCACCAGTACTTAAGTGGGTGAAGGTGATCAATGTATCTGCAACCTCCTCCTCAGCCGCATCAGGATCTACTATAATTT
>WAKC01000044.1 GCA_015523605.1 Candidatus Geothermarchaeota archaeon | reverse complement strand
GTATAGGATATATGCAAATGCTCCTAGCCCTGCCAGTCCAATCAAGAATTTCCGACGTGACTTCCTAGCCTTCTCTTTAGAAGACATCAAATCACATCCAACATTTTAATAAAAAATCTTCTATTACGTCTATTATTTAGAATAAAATATATAGGAAATTTTTGAAAAAATATAAAATATAAATTTTTATGAAGCCGTTTATAAAAAAACAATTATTAAATTTAATTAAAAGAAGAATTGTATCGTCTGGAAATCTTGAAATATAGTTTAAGACTATCTATGGTTAATAGCCGTGATTTAAAAGTTGGGGAAATTTCGGTTAGTAGTTGGGTATTAGACCTGTGAAATAACTAGATATTAAGCTACTCCATCCCCAGTTAAAGAATATAGAGGACGTTTCTAGAAGTCAGCCGCATTCCTAATCTCTGGTGGTAGGCCTGGGCAGTTTCTATCTAGCCAGTATTTACTCTCTCTTACCTGGGCCTTCAACAATGCCCTAAACTCATCCATGGATAGGTGGCTTGTGGGCATAAGCTCCTCAAGCCGCTCTCTCGAGAGACCCTCAACCTCGACGGGGATCAATACCTTATCGCCATATACTGGATGTGGCTTATACTTCACCGCGCCCCTCACAGATTGGAGGATGAAGAGCTCAGTCTCCTCAATAGATGGTCTAGTCCCTCCCACAGCCTTTGGAACACCAGCCTCATCCTTAACTAGCACCGGCTCTGGAACCTCAACCTTCTCACCGTCAAACTCCTTCACAACCCATCTATATTCAGCTACTATCCTACCCGTAGTGTTGAATTGATATACCTCGATAGGATCTCCAGCCTCCACCCTCTCCAATAGATACTGGTAGAAACGGATTACATGGTCGGTATCCCTCACACCCACTGTGAAGGGCTGTGCATACCTCGCTACATACCTGACCCTACCGACTACATCCTTAGACTGGGCTGGATGCCCAATTGTACGTCCACATGCAAGGACATAAGCTGCATAGGCCGGGTCTGTAATCTTGACCCATGCATAGTCGGTGAAATAGCCGGGTGAGAGGAATATAGCAGTGGTTAGCGGGCCTGAAGAGACTACATCACCCTTGAAATACCCGGTATCCTTCAGGCGGACGACGCTACGGGCATTCCTATTCATAACGCCAAAGTACTGATATACCTCTCCCTTGAATGATGGATTCCCCTCCTCATCAAACTCGGTGTTCTCATGAAGGGCATACATACTTATTGCAGCCCTATACATAGCTATCTGATCGGGGGTCAAGTCCTCTGTCTTGGTCCAACACCCATTCTCAGAGCCGACAACCCTATCCCTACAGATCGCTATGATATCGTCATTCAAGATCTTCTGGTCAACGACATAATCTAGAGGATTAACACCAAACTCCTCTATATACTTCAGAGAGTTGTTGATATTCCATACATATAGTCCGTGGGTAGACTTTCCAGAGCCTGTCAACCCCCATATAGCCATAACCACATTCCTAACGCTCCCGTCAACAGTCTTCACAGTAAGCTCTCTGAGAGCCGCATGCTCACCAGTACAGCCCCTCTTATAGACATGGTATATCCAGTGGATTAGACTACTCTTCTTAACCTCACCCATATAGGATGAGACCGTGATAATCGTGAAGTTTAGATTTGGGAACCTCATAATCATAAGCATATTATCAGTGCCTGGAATCTTGGGATTCCCTAGGTAATGGGGCACCACAAATATCCTTACATCTGGGTCACGCCTCTCATCAACTGGGAAGTAGAGCTGCCCCCATCTATAGGCAATATCTGGGAACTGTGGATCCACATATACCGTTGTATACATCTCTAGGCCGGAGCCTGGTTTACCAACATATCTATCAACTTTTATGAGGGGGCCTTGCGCAAGGATATGCTCCAAAACCCTAACAAGGAATATCCTATATTCATATGGGAGATTAGAGTCATCATCAACTACAACAGTGTTTCTAGGACTTCTAGACCATATATTGGATGCCCATCCGAGCGAGCCATTACTATATTTAACTGCGTATAGGCTCGCCCTATAGAGAAGGTCTTTAGGATTGTCTAGATAGGGAGTGAGGCCTACAGAGGCCTTCAACTCCATAATCTTCTCAAATGTCTCGAGAAACTTCTTTCCATCCATGGAATCGACATCAGGAATGACCTTACCTAACCTTATTTTCCCCCTCATGTAAAACAAATAATTAGAGACTATTATAATATTAAACCCTTATATCAAAACAATCCGATATATATTTATACTTAAGAATCTTCTCGGAAAACCTATGGATTCCCAATATAGTGACGATCAAGGGATTATCAACTGGGGGAGAGGGATGTGAACATCGATAAATTGGTGATATATGAGATGGTTATCAAACAGTATTTGATGAGGTATTGAGGCTTGGACTTAGATTGGCCAGCCTAGTAACTAGATTACATCAATATGCTACAACCAATCTTTAGACTGAATTATTAGGAGAGTATGCGTGAATATTTTTTCTTATCCATCCTTACCTTCAATTCTCTCCATGAACCTCTTGAGAACGTCTTTATCCATCGATTTATAGAAGCCTTCACCCGGGAATATACCTTCTCTAACCTCGGATACATAACTCGATACAGCATTCTTCATAACATCATAGAGCTCTACATATCTCTTTACAAAGCTAAGTTTATATGGTGTGAGCCCCATAATATCATGGTATACTATTATCTGACCGTCACAGTATGGTCCCGCGCCAATCCCAATAGTGGGTATATTAAGCCTCCTAGTAATCTCCCTAGCGACCTCGGCATAGACCAATTCAATAACTATTGAGAAGGCACCGGCCTCCTCAAGAGCCAGAGCATCCTCAACAAGTCTGGCCGCCTCATCCTCAGTCCTACCCCTATACCTATATCCACCTATTGTATAGATACGCTGAGGATTCAACCCTATATGACCCATTACGGGAATACCTGCTTTAACCAGAGCCTCAACCCTATCAACAATCTCTACACCACCCTCCAGCTTAACCGCTTCAGCCCCAGCACGGATAAACTTCGCGGCATTCTCCAGTGCATCCCTATTACTAGGTTCATAGCTCATGAAAGGCATATCGGCTACAACCAAAGCCCGTGGATTAGCCCGAGAGACTGCCTTGACATGGTGGAGCATATCCTCCATAGTAACCTTCAAAGTCGAGTCGTATCCAAGGAGGACCATACCAACTGAATCCCCAACCAAGATACCATCTACACCTGCTTCATCCACGATCTTAGCCGTTGGATAGTCATATGCGGTTATCATAACTATTTTACGGCCCTTCCTCTTCATATCGAGGAAGGACCTGACCGTGACCTTCTCCATTCAGACAACCCCCTTACAGCCAACACTAAAAATCTATTTATCGGGGTCGAAATCTTTAACTTTTCCCCGTATTTGACAATCGCCCCATTGATATAGTCTATCTCGGTTTCAGACCCTCTCATAACATCCTGTAGCATCGATGAATAGTTATCCCGAGTCTTACCAGCTATTTCAAGCATCGTATCAACAGGGTCTGAAGGAAGCTCTATACCTAGGGACTGGACAACCTTTGACCCCTCCTTCACAGCCATGACAGCCAATTCCCTCGCCCATCTATTTTCAAGTATAACGCGGTTCCTCTCATTGAATAGAACGGTTACAGGGTTTATACCCGCATTAACCAAGGTCTTCAGCCATCTAAAACTATCTATATGGTCAACCACCTCAACATTCAAAGTAGGAGAGAGTAGGGATTTAATATAGTCTGAAACATCTCCAGACTCCAGAATTATATTTCCAATGCCGGTCACGAGAGAGTCGCATAGACCCTTCTTAACAGCCCCATAGGAGATGACTGCCCCATAGACATTATTATCTGGAAAAGACTTCTTTAACAACTCGAGAGTTCCAATCCCATTCTGGATGGAGACTAGGACTGTAGATGAGTCAACAATCCTCCCAAGGTCATCTATAAAGTTTGGGACATCATAAGCCTTACTACATATAAAAACGACTCTATAAGACATCTCCAGAGATTCCCAACTGTATACCCTCGGTTGGAACGTCTCTTCACGACCCAAGAGGGAGATTCTACATCCTCTATTGGAGAGCTCTGTAAGTCTAGACTCATCCCTAACAACGATATCTACCGAGCCAGTCGAAGTATAGACTGCATATGCAATCAAGGTTCCAATGGCTCCAGCGCCAACCACCAATACATCGCTTGACATTACTATACTAAATATGCCTCCATATCCATATTAACGGTTTAGATGGGTTATACACCTAATACAGAGACTATTATACGCCTCCTCCTAGGCCTCACATCCAACTCTACAAAGACAATCTGCTGCCAAGTACCCAGATATAGATCTCCATCGATAACGGGAGCCACATAGAAAGGCTTTATCAAGAATGACCTTACATGGCTATGTCCATTATAATCCCTCCACCTCAGATTATGCTTATACTCCCGATTCTTAGGGACTAGCATATCCAGAATATCAAAGACATCCTGTTTAAGGCCGGGTTCATACTCTATAGTCGATATCGCAGCGGTACTACCTGGACAGAAGATATGGACCAATCCATCCCGAACACCACTCTTCCTAACGACATCCCTAACCCTCTCAGAAATATCTATTAAATCCCCTTCACCACCAGTCTCAAGGGTAAACTCCTCCCTATAGACCCTCATAAAAAGATAATAGGAGGTTACAAAGAGTATATCCCATTATATTACCCAGTATAAATTCTTACCTTTTTAATGAAGAGATTAAAGGTCTTCAGAAACCAGGATGTAAAGAAAATCTATATCGGACCTCCCAAGGGACATAAACATCTCCGACTGATAATAGAGACAGAAGAAGAGATACTTGTATTTCAAGAAGCAACTTTAGCCGCGATTACAAGGGGATATACCTATATAAAAACACACCCCATAAGAAAGACTATAAAAATGGAGGGCCATGTGATGAAGAGAAGGAAAGAGGGATACGCAGAATACCAATTATTAGAAACAGAGGCTGACGATGAGGAGATAATGGAAGAAATAACAAGAATACTAAATCCCTAAGTGGAATATTTACTCTCTTGTTACTCATCGGACATTTTATGTAGGACGAGCTCCTTTAGATAGTTGAATGGGAGGCCGCAGCTCTCTAAGACTATCTTATGGAATTCATAGTCGCTATATCTCTCTCCAAGCCTCTCCTTAACCTCCCTCCTCATCTCGTTGAAGAGGTGCCGCCCCAGTAGGTATGAAAGCTGGTATCCAGGGGATAAAATATACCTTTTAACCTCCGACTCGGCGGCCCTCCTATCCATACCAGTCTCCTTCATAAGCATCTCAACAGCCTCCTCAAAGGTCATCTCTCTACGGCTTAGCTTCACATCGACGATTATCCTTACAGCCCTCCATATAGAGTCTATAACCTGTACAAACCTATGCTTAGGAGTATCGTCATAGCCATACTCCTTCATCAGATCTTCACAGTAGTGGGCCCAACCCTCTACAAAGGCGGTATCCATACTTATAAGCCTGGCTAGATTACGTTTGACTGCGGCCCAGCTCATCTGGAGATGATGCCCCGGATATGCCTCATGTACAGTAGTATTTGATATACTATAGATATTGTGTCTACGGTAATCCTCCTCTTTCGTCGGCCTAGTCACCAGATAGATACCCTCCTTCCTCTCCTCGTAGGGAGCCGGCCCCATATAGGCGGCGAATGGGATGACCGGAGCCATGAAGGGTGGAGTCTCGATAACCCTTATAACCTCACCCTCAGGGATAGGTGCAATCCTCTTATCAATAACGAAATTCCTAGCCCTCTCAATACTATGCTGATAGAGCATAAGAATTTCGTTGAAATCTTTCGGATGTTCAGACTCTATAAGCTCCCTAGCCTTATCAATATCCTCCTTACCCACAATCTCCTTAGCAAGCATCCTAGCTTCCGACTTAAACCTCTCAAGGTAATATTCACCCAGCTTCAATATAGACTCGCTATCCAATCCAAGGCCACGTATCTTAAGAAGCTCCTCAAATAACTCGGCCCCAATCCGATATTCATCGGAGGCGTCCCTCCTAATATCATTAAGCCAGTCGATATAGTCGGCAACCCTCTGCTTAACCCTTTCAGATACACTCCTCAACCTCTCAATACGTTCATCCCCACCAACCCTAGCCTCGGAAATATAGATTAGGAAGTCTAGAGAAGGGCCCATCTGAGAAGCAATCTCTATACCAATATCCACATACTTTTTAACAGGCTCTACGAGAATCTCCTTACTCCTCTCTAGATATTCAGGGGCTCTCTCAAGCCTCCCAATCATAGACTCGAGACGAACCTCATAAGGGGCAAATTCACGGCCAAACAATATGAAGACTGACGAGCTTATTGTATCAGGGGCTGATGGATATTTAGCCCATAACCTCCACCTATACATGTAGAACTCCCATAGCTTAACAGTTCTCATAAGGAGGTCCACATCTATCTTGACATCGATAGGTGCCTCACTTAGATCATGAGACTCTCTAAAGTCTTGTATCCACTCCTTAAACCTATTTGTAAACTCCTCTTCCTCTCTAAAGCCTTCCCATCCACCTTTAGGCAGGAGATGGTCATACTCATGTATACCGAGATATGTAGCGACAAGAGGGTTAATCCTTAGATATTCATGTAGAAACTCCTCAACCCTACTATAAAATTCTTGGGAGATATCCAATTATAAACCACCCAATGAGATATATGTAAACACGTAGATATAACTAGGAGTTATCGACTATTCCAATGCATGTTTTAACCCTCTACAAGCCCTAGGCTTTTATATATGAATGCATAGATATCTGCATATTCCCTGGCTTTAGTCTCAGGTGTAGCTCCTAAATGGCCACTCACAGTCTCCACCCTAAGATATGGATTATACCCGAGCTCCTCCAACCTCGCGACAAACTTGAACGCATGACCCGGATGAACCCTATCATCATGAAGACCGGTATAGACAAGAGTCACTGGATACTCCTTACCAGGCTCTATAATATGGTATGGAGAATATCGAAGCAGATATTCTCTATCCTCTGGATCCTCAGGATCACCGTATTCAGTAGTCCATAGACGGCCTATAAAGAGTTTGTGGAACCGTAACATATCCAAAACTGGATATCCGATTATGGCGATATCCATAACCCCAGGATATAGGGCGAAGGTAGCCGCTACCAACAGGCCTCCATTACTACCACCCCAACACACCACCCTATATCCGAGACCCTTCATATAACTAGCCACAGCTCTGAAGTCTTTAAACACATTCATCTTATTTCTTCTCATACCCATCCTATGCCACTCCTCACCATATTCAGAGCCTCCCCTTAGATTAGCCATTATAAATGTGCCTCCATCCTCCAAGAATGGGATGACATAACCCGTGTATATCGGGGTGAGGGGTATACCAAACCCACCATATCCATATACAATAGCTACATTATTATCCTCAACACCTCTTCTCCTCACCTTGAAATAGTGTATCTTAACACCATCCTCCGACTCGACCCAACCCTCCGAGACATCAAGCTCGACTCCAGGATCATATCCATATAGAGGCTTAGCCTCACCATCATCTAGATAGGCTAGATAGGCAGGCCTAGAGAAACTCTGTAGAAACAGGAAGACCTTATCCCTATACCCCTCTATCGAAACTACATCAATAGGCTCCTTAAAAACGATCTCATCGATCAATCCACCCTCCAAGTTATAGACTTTAATCCTACTTGATGCATCCACCAGATAGTTTAGATATAGCCTATCCCCAACAAGCTCACCACCCCTCAGGGGAGTGTGAAACTCTGAGACGACCTCTTCAACACCATATTCATCCACCGATATAACCCTACCAAGCCCCCTACCATCATATGTAATCAAATACGATTTACCATCTCTATAGGAGATTGGGGAAACCCTATAATCTCCACCGTCATATATCAACTTCCAAACATCAGGTCTATCCTTAGGCCCACCATACACCTTAGACTTGACCCATCCATATGAAACCACGGCGAAGACCCAATCCTCCTCAGGAACCTCACCCACACCAATCACATAGTTAGTCTCAACCCCCTCACCAAAGACCATCTCCTCCTTACCACCCAACTCCCTAAGGAAGACTCGAGAGGTCGGTGCATCAACACCATCTGGGGTGGAGCCACTCCTATAGAATCTAGTATAGAGATATCTATCCCCATCCAACCATATCAGATTCCATACACTACCCTCGATAGAATCAATAACCTTTTTAGAACTCTCATCTAGAATCACTAATCTACCAACGTCACTACCAGCCTCTGTATAGAAAACCCCTAGCAATCCCGAATCCCTATGGGGATATATACCTGCTATTACAATCTCATCACCAAAATCCTTGGAAGAGACTATCTCCCTGACCTCCCCACCCCAATCCAAAAGCTTAACCTTGAATCCATCAGGCTCCCTAGTAAGGATGTATATACCCTTCTCAGTAGGTTTAAAGGTATATACATGCATCACACCATAATACCTCATAATCCTCGGGAAGAACTTATCTGGTAGAGAGCCTACATACTCCCTAAACCTCCTATTATGCCTCTCAACAAACTCTAACGTCTCAGGATTATCAAGCTCCTCAAGCCAGAGATATTTATCCTCCATAATATCCACACCTACACAGAGCTTCAATACGATACTCCACATATAAACCTGATGCCGATAATATTATAGAAACAATCTCCAGACTATATAATGGATATATATCGGGCATCTGGAGGAGACTCATGTAGAATCATCATAGGATAGTGCTCTAGGATATACAAGGTTTTTATAAGTAGGTTAATGGAATACTATCTCGACTATCTTGTCATCCCCCTCCTTAGGGACTCCCCTACCATCCCTATTACTAGTGGAGAAGACTATCTTAGATTCTCCAAGGTATTTAACATCCCTAAGCCTCCCATAAACATCACGGAATAACGAATATACTGATTTATCACTTGGATTGAATATGAATAGTTGCCTCCCCCTCAGACAGGCTATAACATATAGGGGGTCATCCAAGCCAAGGATACTGCCATCAACGAAGGATGCGCCTGAAGGAGCTATCGTATCAGAGCCAGTCTCATATATAGGTGGGATAAAACGTTCATCATTTGAATATCCAGCTACTATAGGCCATCCATAGTTCCCACCGGCTATAATCTCATTTATCTCGTCATGCCCCACTGGGCCATGCTCATTAGAGATTAGCCTCCCATCCCTCGGATGCCAATCCAGTCCCTGTGGATTCCTATGCCCATAGCTATAGACATAATTATCAAAGGGATTGTCCTCAACCGGTGAACCATCATCATAGACCCTAAGGATCTTACCAGCTAGGCTATTGACATCCTGACTTAGACTTGGGATATTCGCATCTCCCGTGCATATATAGAGGAGACCGTCAGGCCCAAACCTAATCCTACCACCATCATGGATCGGGGCACCCGGGATACCGTCAACCACAGTATCAACACGCTCAATATTCCTATAATCCATAGAGAGCTTAACCCTAACAACCTTATTGAAAATCTTATCCCCACGGTAATAACTTAGATATTGATATACATATCTCCTGCCACTCTCAAACTCAGGATGTTTTGCTAGGCCTAGGAGACCGGCCTCACTAACAGCGGCAACGTCAAACTCCCCTACTATCGAGGAGACACCCCTATTAACAAGTATGAGTCTACCACCTCTCTCAGAAACTAGGTAGACATCAGTATCCAAGATTTCTATACTCCAGGGTACACTCAACCCTCCTACTACGACCCTTTCAGAATATTCAATATCACCCAGATCTACATGGGGTAGAGTCCTTATATAGTTGGATATAGTATAGTATATCGCTGCGCCAGTTAAAGAGGCTCCGGCCAACACTTTTATGAATGTACGCCTATCCACATTAAAAATATTATCAATCCATACTGATAACATGGGTGGATAGGTTCCTCCACGATTTACATAGGATTGTAGCCCATATTATTAGTTATGACCTGGCTAGACCAAGTTAGAAGCCGGATCAAACTCGTTAATAACAAGACCTACCTGAATAACGCAAGCTCCGGACCACCTCCAGACAATCTAGTCTCCAGGGTATGTAATATTATACATGAATCAGCAGAATTCGGTGAACCATGGGATATATTCCTAGATACAGTGGTAGAGTTGAAGAAGAGGTTTGCAGTCTTTATAGGAGCCGGATATGAAGAGATATCATATACACCAGGCGTCACATACGGGTTACAGACACTACTCTCATCTCTAGACTTCAATAGAGACTCTAATATAGTGATAAGCGAACTGAACTTCCCGACCTCCATCGTAATGGCCTATGCAATGAAGAGGAATGGATTGGTGAAGGATGTCAGGATGGTTAGGGATAGAGGTGGATACACCGATTTCAACGACTATGAAAAGTATATCGATGATGAGACTGCCCTCGTAATGGTGGACTATGTACCCTGGCTAACCGGATATCTAGAGGATATAAAGGGTATAGCAGACTTAGCCCATAGACATGGAGCCTTCATAGTATCTGATATGTTCCATGCTATAGGTGTATACCCCGTTGATGTTAAGAAACTGGGTGTAGATGCAGCTATAACAGGATCATATAAATGGTTGATGAGCCTGCATGGAGCAGGCCTAATGTATATAAAAAAGGAATATATTGAACGGCTCAAACCCAAATATACTGGATGGCTAGCAATAGAAGACTCTGTATTCCAGAGAAGAGCGAGAGGTGAAGATGAGTTTAGAAGACCCTTCAAGCTAGTGGATTTCGAATATCCAAATACGGCATCAAGATTCGAGCTTGGCACACCCCCTATAATACCAGTCATAGCATTATATGAAGCTCTAAAGTTCCTCATGGAGTATGAAGCTCCAGAGAGATTCCATG
>WAKC01000043.1 GCA_015523605.1 Candidatus Geothermarchaeota archaeon | reverse complement strand
GCCACAAATAGCCTACCACTCATATACATAACGGCCTTCCTAATAACATTCCTGACAAACCTCATCTACTTCTCACTACTCTTCTTCCTAATAGACAATTATAAGAATGAGATAGATAGGATGGTGGGAACACTAGAAAGTATAGGTGGATGGTCATGGGTAGCAGGATTAATATTCGGTGTATTCGCCTCTGAGATACTCCCACTAAGGTCGTTGGTAGCCACCCTTGCCGGTATACTATTTATAGCCATCATCATCTCCATAATACTACTGGTAACTGGGATCAAAGAGAAGATTAGGACTATGGTTGAAGAGGAGGAGGGACTCCTACCACTTCTAGACAAAGGCCTAGAGAAGATAATTGACTTTGAAGAGAGACTCCCATCCATACTTTTCTCAGGGATACATGTGATATTCAGTGGAGCATTATTCTACTCCCCAGCCTATTTAAATATTAAGAAACCTAGGAGGGAGAAGGTAACCCTATATACTGGGGTATCCATGGTATTCATATCATTTGGCTTCGTATATACCCAACTTGTCAAACACATTAAGGATTTGGGATATCCCGACTCGACAATATACTTTCTTGCATTAGTTGGTAGTATACTCTCAGCATTAACCTATATGAGGGCTGGCGATATCAAGAGACCGTTAAAACGTTTTGTTAGAGCTGGTCTCCTAAGAGCAACAGCATTCACCACATTAGCTATGCTTTCACTTGCAACTCTCCCATATCAGATAGCCCTTCTAATTGGATTCTATATAGTCAGTGGATATACATGGGCATATCTAATTGTGAATCTAAACCTTTATTCTTTAAAGAATGGTAAGGAGGAAGTTGGAGTCTCAAACTTCTTTAGCAACATCGGCCTCTTCATAGGCTCCCTATCAAGCGGTCTAATCCTCGAATGGATAGACTACACCCTCCTCTACCTTACATCAGCATTTTTACTAGTTCTAGGTATATCAATCATCTATATATCCAGCAAAAAATTGGAGTAGTAGGGGGTTAACCGCCATACTCCTTAATTATTCTCCTCAGTACATACGGGAGTATACCCCCGTTTATATAGTACTCCACCTCAATCTCGTTGTCAAGCCTAGCCAGCACATTGAATACTATCTTAGAGCCATCCTCTTTAATAGCCTCTACCTTCAAGACCTTCTGGGGAGAGAGACCATCACTAATACCAAGGATGTTATACACTTCGCTCCCATCGAGACCAAGAGACTCTCTATTCTCACCATCCATGAATTGTAGTGGCAATATACCCATACCGATTAAGTTACTTCTATGTATCCTCTCAAAACTCTCAGCTATAACAGCCTTTACACCGAGTAGATATGGGCCTTTAGCCGCCCAGTCTCTACTACTTCCCACACCATAGTTCTTCCCAGCAATGACTATTACAGGGATACCCTCCTCCTTATACTTCATCGCCGCGTCATAGACTGTTGTCACCTCTTTTGTGGGCCAGTAAATAGTGTATCCACCCTCCCGATCCACCAGTAGATTCCTAATCCTTGTGTTTGCGAAGGTACCTCTCATCATAACCTCATGATTACCCCTTCTGGCACCGTATGTACCGAATTTTTCAGGGGGTACACCATTCTCAATAAGATACTTACCTGCTGGAGAATCTACGGGTATCCTACCTGCGGGGCTTATATGGTCTGTGGATACCCTATCTCCCAAGAGTACTAAGACCCTTGCACCTATGATGTCCCTAGGATGTTCAACCTCAGGTTTAAACCCTTCAAGGAATGGGGGCTTCCTAATATATGTAGACTTTTCATCCCACTGGTATAGAATTGTATCTGGGGCGTCAATCTTCTTCCATCTTTCTGGGCCTTCATATATCTTTGCATATCTCATTCGGAACATCTCTGGATTAATATACTTGTTTATCACCTCTCTAATCTCCTCAGTCGATGGCCAGATGTCCTTGAGGTATACCGGCTTCCCATCGGGTCTATAGCCTATAGGCTCTGAGAGGGGATCCCAGTCTATCGAACCCTTCAATCCATAAGCAACAACCATGATAGGGCTTGCCAAGAAGTTTCCAGCCGTCAATGGATGTACCCTACCCAAGAAATTCCTATTCCCACTTAGAACGGCAGCGGAGTAGATATTATTTTTGGCTATTGCTTCCTCCAACTCTTTGGGTAGGGGGCCAGAGTTACCTATACAAGTCGTACATCCAAAACCTACTACATGATACCCTAGAGCCTCTAGATACGGCATTAGACCAGATTCCTCAAGGTATGTAGGGACTACACTACTTCCCGGTGCAAAGCTCGTCTTAACCCAAGGCTTTGTCCTAAGCCCCATCTCAACAGCTTTTTTAGCTAGCAGAGCGGCTCCGACCAAGACTTTGGGATTAGATGTATTGGTACAGCTAGTTATAGATGATATAACTACAGAACCATCTCTTAGAGTGAACTCTACATCATCCCATTTTAATTTGACCTCGGACGTAGACCCTCCCTTATACTCTCTAATTAACTCTTTAATCCTCTTCTTAACCTCTTTAAATGGTATCCGGTCTTCTGGATTGGCTGGTCCAGCTATTGAAGGCTCTACATCTGATAGGTCGAATCTAAGTCTATATGGATAGTCTGGAATAACATCATGATTATAGAAGAGACCCTGCAATTTAGAATACTTTTCCACAAGTTTTACATGGCTTTCTTCTCTCCCCGTAAGCCTTAGATAGTCTAGGGTATATTCATCTATTGGGAAATAACCAGTGGTAGCCCCGTATTCCGGTGCCATATTGGATATCGTGACCCTGTCATAGCCTAAGAGACTCTTGAGACCCTCTCCATAAAACTCTACGATTCTACCCACAGCGGATATACCAGCCTTCTTCCTTAAAAACTCAGTTATAGAGAGTACAATATCCGTTACCGTAACACCCTCCCTAGGTTCACCTACAAGCTCTAATCCTATAACCTCTGGATAGATAATGTAATACGGCTCTCCAAGTAGAACAGCCTCAGCCTCAATTCCCCCTACACCCCAGGCAAGGACTCCGATACCACTAACCATTGGTGTATGTGAATCCGTCCCTATCAATGTATCAGGATATGCTACATAGCCTTCCCCATCCTCCCTCCTACTTATTACCTGCGCTAAATACTCAATATTTACCTGGTGGACTATACCCATACCCGCCGGTATCACCTTCAACCTCTTGAAAGCTTTCTGAGCCCATTTAAGAATCCTATACCTCTCTTCATACAGGTTAAACTCCGCAAGCATATTCAGTAGCAGGGCCTCCTTAAACCCATAGTAATCTATTTTTATACTGTGGTCAACAACGAGGTGAGCCTCTATAAAAGTATCAACCTTCTCTGGTGGAACACCGTATTTAGCAGCCTCCTCACGTAACATAGCAAGATCCACAATCAAAGGGACACCAGTATAATCTTGGAGTAGAACCCTTGAAGGTTTATATGGAATCGTTTCCCTACCTATACTCCTCTTCCAATTAAGAACTTTATTAAGGTCTTCCTCTCTAACCTTTACACCGTCCAGATTCCTCAATATATTCTCAATAAGTATCTTCGTGGAATATGGAGCCTTATCAATCTCTAGATACCCAGTCTCATCTAGACGGTCAAGCCTGAACACCTTATATTTAACCCCATCAACCTCAATATAGTCTCTTGAGACTTTAAGCGCCTCAAATGCATCCATAGATAACTACCTCCACAATCCAATAGTATAAACCCATAGCCAATATTAATCCAAAAATATATCTAATCCAATTTTACCATAGATGTAGAGCACAAATATAGATGAGCCAGCCACTAAAAACATTTTATTTACGATTCTATTGTCTGAACGGAATAGCTTAAAAGATATATTGATATGGGAAAGAGGGTAGAGAGGCTTGAATGGTTGATAGGTAAAGAGGTCACCTAATAAGTGAAATGTATATCCTAGAATCACAGGGATGAAACCCATGTTAAACCCTAGACCAGAGTAATGAAATAGATATCCAATAGCCACTCCAATTAAGAACCCAGTGAATATACTATGTGTTATACCCCTATGTTTAATCCTCAATCTTATATCTATATCAGGAAGGGATGAAAAGAACGCAGTCAATAAACCAATTATTAAATACTCATTTGAATATTGATTCGCTAGATACATTACACCAAAATATATCAGTAGGGACATGCCTAGATGTCCATCCCTATCCATACATAAATAGAATAACAACTCACCCATTCAATAATTAGATATCATCAACCCCTATACAGTTCTCCACATACTGTATAGTCAATTAAAGTGATGAGATAAGTAGTATTTACCCCCATATATTATTTTGCAATGAAGTACATGGCAGTCGCCGATAAATACTTTCTAAACACCGGCTATAGATTCCAGAGGAATATTATCTGGGCGATCGCAGCAGTGAAATACTCCGCCGCCAAGGCCAACCATGAACTCGGTGTACTGGACAGGGATAGGATGGAGGCGATAACCAAGATAGCCAAGAGGATGATGGATGGGGAATATGACGACCTCATTACGGTTGACGTATTCCAGACAGGAAGCGGAACGGGTCTGAATATGAATGTTAATGAGGTCATCGCCAAGCTTGCAAGTGAAGAATCTGGTATTGAGATACACCCAAATAACCATGTGAATATGAGTCAGAGCTCAAACGATGTAATTCCAACAACAGTTAGATTGGCTACTCTCCATGCATATACAAGCTTTAGAGACGACATTGTATACTTCCTCAACGTCTTGAAGCGGGCTGTCAGGACATTTGAAGATGTAGTTAAACCTGGTAGGACACATCTAAGGGATGCACTCCCAGTAACTCTGAGTCAAGAGTTAGGAGGATATCTAGATGCATTTACTAGAGACCTTGAATATCTAGAGAAGACGCTGGAAGTTATTAAAGAACTTCCCCTCGGAGGAACTGCTGTCGGGACCGGTTTCAACACACACCCCAAATATATTGAGACGGTATTTAAATATCTATCTGAAGTAACAGGCTATGATGTCAAACCTGCTAAGGATAGGTTTAGAGCAATCAAACTCGTAACTGACGTCTACCAAGTTAGCAATGCCTTGAAGGCTATAGCATTAGACCTACATAGATTCTCCCAGGATATAAGGCTAATGTTCTCAGGCCCATTCACAGGGTTTAACGAGATAGATATCCCCATGGATATAGCTGGCAGCAGTATGATGCCTGGGAAGACCAACCCAGTCACAGTAGAGGCTACAATGCTGGCTACATCATATATTATTGGTTTGGACCAAGCAAATATGATGTGCACACAATTAGGTGAGTTCGAGCTTAGTATGGGCCTCCCACTGATAGGGTATAACCTGCAGGAAATGTTTAGAATACTAGGTAATGCGTTGAGAAAGATGGCTGACAATGTAGTAGCGAAGATAACGCCTAATAAGGAGTATATGGAGAAACAGGCTATGAGAAGCCCAGCTCTTGTAACAGCATTGGTACCTATTATAGGATATGATAAGGCTGCTGAGATAGGTAAGATGATCGTCAAGGGTAAAGACCTTGTTGAAGCCCTCAAAGAACTTGGATATAGTGATGAAGAGATTAAGAAGCTATTGGATGTCAAGAGGATGACTAAGCCGGGAATATACGTATTGGAGTAAATAATCTTTTTAAATACCCTCCAACTTTTTTTATTCAAGGGATATACTTGAAGATTGATGGAGAAGTTGGTATCACCTTCGATGACGTACTTCTAAAGCCGAAGAGGAGTAGGGTAAAGTCGAGGAAGGAGGTAGATACATCAACCTTCTTTAGTAGGAGGATTAAGCTAAACATACCTGTCGTCTCCTCGCCTATGGATACAGTTACAGAGCATTCCATGGCTATAGCACTAGCCAGGCTTGGAGGGTTAGGGGTTATACATAGATTCACGTCTATTGAGAAGCAGGTGGAGGAGGTTAGGAAGGTTAAGAGGGCTGAGAATATCATAATAAGTGATCCCTACAAAATCACTAAGGATGCTACAGTTAAAGAAGTTAGAAAATTATTTGAAGAGAAGGGTGTAAGCGGATTATTAGTCGTTGATAATGGAAACAAGTTGGTGGGGATAGTTACAACGAGGGATATACTATTCCAACCAGATGACCGCCCGGTCAAGGAGGTTATGACGCCGAAGGAAAGGTTGATAGTGGCTTCCCCGGATGTTGATATAGAAGATGCAAAAAAGCTTCTGTGGAGGTATAGGATTGAGAAGTTACCAATAGTCGATGGAGAGTGGAGAGTTAGGGGGTTAATAACAGCTGCAGATATTATAAAGAAGATTAGATATCCAAGGGCAGCTAGGGATAGAAAGGGTAGACTCTTGGTAGCAGCAGCAATTGGTATAAAGGGTGATTATATGGAGAGGGCCGAAAAATTATACGAGGCTGAAGTGGACGCCCTAGTAATTGACATTGCCCATGGACATATGGAGAGGGCTTTAGAAGTGATAAAGGAGTTGAAAGACTCCTTTGGCGATGACGTCGATGTAATAGGTGGGAATATCGCAACATATGAGGGTGCCAAAGATGTAATTAAATATGGCTCAGACGCTGTAAGAGTTGGGATAGGCCCGGGCTCTGCATGTACCACTAGAATAGTAGCCGGTGTTGGCGTCCCACAGTTAACGGCTATAATGGAGGCATATAAAGCGGCTAGAGAGTATAATGTCCCGGTAATAGCTGATGGAGGGATTAGAAATCCAGGTGACGTAGTTAAAGCCCTTGCCGCTGGGGCATCCACCGTCATGATAGGCCGTCTATTCGCTGGTACGGATGAGGCTCCTGGCCCAGTTATCCTCAGGAATGGAAAGAGATATAAGATGTATAGGGGTATGGCAAGTTTTGTAGCACGACTCGGGAAGGAGATTAGAATGTCAGATATCGACGAGAGTGAAGTAAGCGAGTATAGCTATACAACAGAGGGTGTAGAGGCCTTCGTAGAGTATAAAGGTAGTGTTGAGGATATAGTTAAGAGGCTAGTGGCGGGTGTAAGAGCTGGTATGAGCTATCTAGGAGCATTTGACATCGACGAATTGAGGTTGAACGCAGAGTTTATAAGAATAACCAACGCATCTGTTAAAGAGAGTTATCCACACGACATCCTATTATGGTGACCCAATGATATATGAAAACTTGTTTATTAAGGCGGATGAGAAGGAGGTCAGGCGAGTATTAGTAGAGTATGCAAAACAGAATAAACTTATAATGGAGGAGGGATATGGAGGGAATGTAATAACATTTAAACCTAGTGGTAAGAGACTATTTATATTTAGCTATCCGAGAGAGATGTACTACTTCAATGTAATCTTCCTCCATCCAGAGGATGGAATACTACATCTTATCTTCCGGATTAGGGAGTCGGAATATGAAATGGGTTATAAACTGTATCAAGAGCTTAGAAGCAGATTTATAAATATAAATGAGGTAAAAACTAGATCTTAGCCACAACAGTGATCTTATCCACATGACCCCTTCTAATCTTAACCAGATAATCCATTATATCCCTAAAATCTATAACTTCCTCGTCAATCGATAGATCAACTCTCTTAGCTAGGTTAACCAATTCATTAGCGATATTCCTCCTGACATTATATACAGTCTCGATACGCCTACCCCATAATACAGCACTGTAGGAATCGATATGTATATCTGTATATGCCTCTATCTGGCTAAAGACTAGAGTTCCACCCGGCTTTATAGACTTGAGAACCTTCTTTGTATGATGTCCAATAGGTGGAAAACTAATGACTGCATCCAACTCGATGGGGAAATCCTCCTCCAATATATTACCCACCCATACAGCACCGTCTTTCCACGCCATCTCCTGATGATGTGGAGACCTCGTGCTTACATATACATCTATTGATAATGCTTCACATATCCTCATGATGTAATGTGCAGTCGGGCCATAACCTATTATACCAAGCTTATCACCAGGCTCCACCCTAGAGAGTTTAAACCCTAGATATCCAGTCACCCCTGGACACATCAGAGGAGCTAGATCAGAGTCTTTATACTCTAAATCTCTAAGGTCGATTACAAAGTCTTCCTTAGCCAAGACATACTCAGCATACCCACCATCGACATCCCATCCAGTCCTTACAATAGATGGACAATAATTCTCTTCACCCCCCAAACAATATTTACACCTCCCGCACGAGCCATATAACCAGGTAAGACCAACCCTATCACCAACATTATAAGGGGAGTTACCACTCGTCTCGGCGACATATCCTACTATTTGATGGCCCAATATAACAGGTTTTTTATGGAGTGGGAGGTCACCCTCCAAGATATGGAGATCGGTCCTACAAAGGCCTGTATGGGTTATCCTTATCAGGAGATCACCCTCACCAACACTTGGTATTGGATAGTCGTCTACATATCTCAATGGCTTTTCATCTACGGGTGCCTGTCTATCGAGGATCCAGGCCCTCAAAGAACCACCTCAGGTAGATAGCTATTAATCACTTCTCTATGGTTCTCCCTAAACATTTTGACCGCCTTAGGAAGATACATAATGAGATCCCATGCCGTGAAACCATCCATACCAAGTTCACGGGCTGCAATATCACCTGCCAAACCATGTAGGAAGACACCCGCCTTGACTGCATCACCAAGTCTTAGGCCCATACCATATGAGGCCGCTATCACCCCATTCAATACATCCCCGGAGCCTGCTGTAGCCATGCCTGGATTTCCAGATAGATTTATAAATACATCACCATTTGGATATCCAATCAACGTATGGGCACCCTTAAATACTATTATCGAATTTGTCTTGGAAGCCATCTCCCTCAAAACCCCTACTCTATCATCCTCTACATAGTCTATATCAAAACCAAATATCCTAGAGAACTCCATCTTATGAGGCGTCATTATAGTGTTACCCTTACGCCGTCCAACAATATCTATGGCATCTTTAACAGCGTATAATCCATCGCCATCCAATATAACTGGTTTATCTGTCTCTATGAGAAGGTTTCTAACAAGCTCTAGAGTATCCCCTGATCGACTTAGCCCAGGCCCGACAATAAGAATATCGATCCTATGCCTACTAATGATATCAAGTATGGTCTCTAGGTTCTCACTTGATATCGCCCCATCTTCATTAGGCTTCAACGGATGGAAGACGATCTCAGGAGCCCTCTGAGCAACCACCTTAATAACATCTTCTATACTGGCTAACCTAGCATAACCCCCACCAGATTTAAGAAATGCATAGGTACTAAATAGTGGGGCTCCATAATAGTTTATCGCGCCCCCAATAGTAAGTAGCTTCCCATAGTCCCCCTTATGACTCTCCTCCCTCCTCCTAGGGAAGAAGATGGGAAGGTTAACATACTGACGTATATTTATACTTTTTAGAAGCGATGATGGATATGAAAGTCTAGATATATATAGCTTCCCATTATATTCAGCACCTGGATATATCAAATTCCCGATTTTGAGTATACCCATTACAACGGTAGCTTTCGCCCGTATAGCAGCTCCATAAATCTTTCCATCAGCCCCTCCAACCCCAGATGGAATATCAATGGAGATAACATCCTTACCCGACATATTGACGATGCTTATAATCTCGCTATGGACGCCACGTACATCCCTATTAAGACCGACCCCCAACATACCATCAACTATTACATCTGACCACTCAACCAACTCTGAGAAGGAGGGTATGTCTTGACTAGACCTTATAAATGTAAGATCCATATTCAGAGCCTTTACAATGTTATAGTTCACTTTAGCTGGGTATCTATAATTATCGGGATCACCTATTATAACGACCTTTACATTATAACCTTCTACATGGAGCTTCCTAGCCAGACCCAGTGCATCACCACCATTATTACCTACTCCAGCCAATACAAGAATGTTTGTTTTATTTAGATCATACAACTGCCTCAAAACTCTAAATACAGCTAGGGAAGCATTCTCCATAAGGATGAGGGGGTCAATACCCATCTCTGTAGCCATCCTATCAAGCTCCCGCGAGTCATTAGGTGTACCAACTAAAAATTGAAGAACTTCCTCACTACGTATCATCCTCATCAACCCTAATAGATAGTTTATCCAAAACCCATTTAAGTGAATATACCCTGCCACGGAACTCAAGCTCATCGATAGTATCTATAGCTGGACAAAGAGGATCTTTTGTAAACCCCCTCCTAACATCATATATCACGGGATAGATCCTACATCCATATGGTCTATACCTGTATATCTTACATTTTCCATTGGACCTATCTAGAAAGACACACGCGCCATCAACATTCCTAAGCCTGGGAATGCCATCATCCCAGTATTCAATGAAATACTCCCTTTTATACCCTAGTCCTTCAATCCTTTTTATATCATCTTCTGTAAGCTCCATAGAAGTATCCAAGCAACATTTAAAACATCCTGTTACACACTTCATCTCCCGAAGATTATAGGACTACCGGGTAAAAAGCTCTCTAACTCTACCCCTAGTCAAATAATATATTATTCCAAGATTAAAGCCTATTCCTATAACACTTATGGGTAGGTATAAGACAGATGTTAAAGCCCCTATTATAGCGAGACCTAGGGCAGAGTAGTAACCCCATAACTTAAGCTTGAGAAGGCCTATCCCCGAGAAGAACATCAAAATATTTATAGATATCAAGATTAGAATATCGAAGATGTAATAGCTGACCCCAGGAATTAAATCCTCAGGGATGTCCACAACTCCAGGTAGTTTCATCCCTAATGCAATAGTCTGATAGAGGGTGTATATCATGAATACACCCCATGTTATATACATCGCAGCCAATAGGGTAATAAGTAGAGGCCTACCTAACTTCTTATCTCCACCCTCCACATCCACCATCCTCCAATTCACAGCATACCTAATTCCATATCCACATTAAATAAATATAAAAAGAAATGGGGAAATAATCTCTATCCCGAAACCCCTTCGCCCTTAAAATAACTTACCACATTCGGCTGCATGAGATACCAGACAACGATAGCCCCAAATACTAGGTTGAGAATACCACCTGCCATAATGTTTATCAGACCCAATACAATATTTAATACACCCAATACTATAGCAAGTATTCTAGCCCATTCATGCCCTCCTAATAAACCAACGCCTACCGCTAAACCTAAAACTCCAAAGACTATCAACATAAAAGATATAATGGTAAACATACCGGCGAATAGTCCAGCCATACCCATAGCCTCAGCCGGAAGCTCTGCACCCATCATAGCCCCCATAAAACCTCCAAAAGCTAGTAACGCTACTCCACCGATCAGCTCCAACACTGAAAACACAATGAAGATTATGGCGAGGACCGTGACGCCTGTAGGACGTTCAGACATATACTACACCTCAAATACAATAAAAATTATATACATGAAATTACTATATCAAGGATTATAATCTCTCCTAATACCCAATTTCATCGATAACCTCAGACTCCTCAGAACCTAGAAAATATTCCTTAACATGTGGTCTGGTTAAGTAATATAGAAGTGAGATTGGTAAAATAGCTAGGACGATAAATGAGATTGTGGTAACCGATAGATATAATATATTTAAGGTGAGGGATACTATGAGGAGTACTTCAACATACCAGATCCATGGCCATCCATTAAGGAGTCCTACACCCGCAACAATAGTTACAACACTTATTATAAAGAGTATGAGCACATTAAGAGCCATTCCAAAACCACTAGGTAAAACATCTACCGAAGTAATATTTCCAGGAGCAAGATACTGATCAAAGAATAGAGAGAGACCGGCGAGAGCAATCACCATTAATAGAAGGAAACCTCCAAATAAGAAATGTATTATTGATAGTATCAATATTCCGGTGGGCCTACCCTTCACATCCCATCACAAATTATTTGAGACGCTATTGTTTATATTAGTGTATGTCTAGAGAAAATGGAAAACCTTTATCGGAATTATATGACGCGTCTGTCGAGGCTTATGACAAGCTTTATATGGAGATACAGACCAAGAAATATATGCTAATTAAAAGCCTATTTAAACCTAAATCGATCCTCGATATTGGTATAGGAACTGGATATGTATGTAGAACAGGGGATCAATATATTGTGGGTATTGATATATCATTCAAAAGCCTAGAAAAAGCAAGGGATAGATGTGAATATGCCGACCTAGTCCTGGCATCAGCCGAGGAAATCCCCATTAAAGGCATATTCGATTTAGTCCTCATCATCTCATCCATCCATCACTTTAAAGATCCATGTAGAGTAGCTGATAGTGTGTCTCGTCTTGGAAGAAACATTGCTATCTCAGTTATGAAGAGATACAATGGGTTAGATTCGATAGAAAAATGTCTCATGAACCTGGGGTTTAGAAAGATGGATCTATGGGATGATATTTTATACGTTAGATAGGTTCCCAATTGGAGTCATTCATCATCAGTTCAGCATACAAGGTACGGTCATCACCATATAAAGTAAATTACAATGAAATGTGTATATTTAATGTGGCGATGAAGATGGATCAACCGTCTGATTAGATGATGATTTTTACCCCAACGAGCCACCCCTATATTACCGAGTAAGACATATATCAAATTTTATGGTATCCGAGGCTTATCGCAAGACAGGTAGAAACTTTACCTTCCCCGGGTATCAACCCTCCTTCCCAAGGAACCCAGCATATCAGATCACACATTATAAATTCAACATAGAGATTGATTTCAATAAGAAGACATTGATAGGTAAGTCTGAATTTACATTCAAACTAAGAAAGAGAGTAAAGGAGATATCACTCGATGCCGTCGATATGGAGATAAAAGAGGTAACTCTAAACGGTGAGAAAGCATTTTACACCTATGACGGTAGGGAATTAAATATGGAGATTTCTAAACCCAGCCTTAAAACCCTCTACAAAGCTGAGATCTCATATGAGGTTGTAGAGCCACGATATGGATTCCACTTTGTAGATGAGATACCCATGGTGTATACACAGGGAGAGACTATTTGGAATAGGCATTGGCTCCCTATATATGATGAGCCGAATATGAAGTTCACTACAGAGGCAATAATTAAAGTGCCCAAGGGCTGGAAGGCATTCTCAAATGGGGATCTAATTGAGCATAGAGTGGAGGATGATTGGGAGGTATGGCACTACAAAAACGATTTTAAAATTCCTAGCTATCTAATCGCGCTCATAGCTGGGGATATGTATGTCGAGGAAGAATATGTAGACGATATTAAGCTTGAGTATATCGTTCCAGCTATATACTCTGATAGGGTTAAGACGACCTTTAAAAATACACCTGATATGATAAAGTTTTTCAATGAATGGACCGGCGTTAAATACCCCTACAGAGTATACAGACAAGCAGCTGCAAGAAACTTTCTCGTAGGAGGGATGGAAAATCTAACCCTCACGATAATAAATGATAACTACCTGATGGACGAACACAGTAGAAAAGATTTTAGAGTTGAGGGACTCCTTAGCCATGAGCTTGCCCACCAATGGTTTGGAGATCTCGTGACATGTAGGGATTGGAGCCATATATGGATAAACGAGGGATTCGCTACATTCTTCAATAACCTCTACTTTAGGCATTGGCTTGGGAGAGAGGAATATATCTACATGTTGGTATTGGATATGGATACATACTTGGCCGAGTATAGAAGTAGGTATAGCAGGCCTCCAGTCTATAGAGTCTATAAATATCCAGAGGAGATGTTCGATAGGCATGTTTATCAGAGGGGTGGACTCCTACTAAATATGCTTATGAACCTAGTTGGAGAAGATAAATTCAGGAGGATTGTAAAGCTGTTCCTCCAAAGATTCAGATATTCAAATGCCGATACAGAAGACTTTAGGAAGGTCGTTGAGGAGGTGACTGGAGAAAATTTCGAGTGGTTCTTCGAGACATTCTTCTACAACTCAGGCCATCCAGAGATAGAGGTTAGATATGCGTATGATAGGGGGGAGGGAGGTGTAAAGATAGATATTGAGCAGAAGCAGGGTGATGACTCACCAGAAGTATATAAACTCCCGTTAGATATACTTATGGTATTTAAAGATGGTTCTAGCAAGAGGGTGTCTTATTTCCTCAGAGATAGAAAGACAAGTATATTCATCCCTACGGGTAAAAGACCGGCTTATGTATTAGTCGATCCAGATCTTAAACTGTTCATGAAAATAACTCCAAGGTATGGATTAGATGCCCTCGAAAATATAGTCCTCAACTCCGAATCGACATACTGGAGAATACTTGCTGCAAGAGCATTAGGTGAGGAAAAGTCTAAAAAAGCTGTGGATATACTGGTGAAAGTCATATTGGAAGATAAGTTCTACGGCGTTGCAAGAGAGGCTGCAAAAGCACTTGGTAATATCAAGACTGAATATGCCAAGAAAATGCTGATTGAAGTATTAGGGAGAGATTTAGATCCAAGAGTGAAGGCATCGGTTATTGAGGCTCTAGGGAATTATAGAGGTGAAGAGATAGGTGAGGCATTAACTCATATAGTGGAGGATGAAGAGGAAGCTTATTCGGTCAGGGCCAATGCATTCCTTACAATGGCCAAATCTAGATATTCCCGGGTTAAGGAATATCTTGCCAAATACATAGATACACCCTCATTTTCAAATATTATCACTGCATATATCCTCCGTGCCTATGGAGAGATTGCGGACGAGGAATCCTATGAAATAATAAAGAGATATTCAGGTTACGACAAGCCAGAGAATATAAGGAGGATTGCGATAGAGCAACTAGGAAACTTTCCGAATAATAGGGAGGTGTATAAACTTCTTGATGAATATGTCGAGACAGGTGGCGAAAGGATAAGACGCTCAATCGTCGCAGCATGTAAAAAACTATTTAACTCGAGGGCTCTAAACATATTGAATAAGGTTATTATGTTAGAGAAAAGTGGGTTCGTAGTTAAGGACGCAATGTTGACCAAAAAGAATATAGAAGAAGCATTAGAGAAAGGTGAAGAATATAAAAAGATTAAAGAGCAGATACTGAAGCTTGAAGATGAGTATAGGAGGCTGGCTAATAGATTAGATACATTAGAGAGTAGAATGTAAACCTCCATCCCGAATCTTTTATACAATATATTTTTTAATAACCATAATAATCAATATTTATTATGAGATACACCCGGCTAATTACTATATTAGCCATACTAGCACTATTTGGATTAGTAGGTACAGCTGTATTCGTATATCTACCTGGTGATATCTCAATAACTCCAGTCCAACCACCAGTAATCTTCGATGCAGGGACAAACGCTAACCAAACGGGTCTAGCCGGGAACACCATTACACTTATTTTAGGAGAGAATTCAAGTAGCTTCTCCCTTACACTCCACCCAACATATCAAAAGACATATTTCCATGATGTATTGAGAATCGTTAATCCGGCTCTACCGGCTGGTGACAATTACTTCTTTGGAATCAAGGTATTGACACCAGTAAGTGGACCGTATACAACAGCACAGATGAATATTTATGACTCTTCAAACAATCTCGTACTGTCTGTAGACCTAACCTCGGCAACACTCCAGGGATGGCCGACGGCATTAAACGACAATACAGTGTATAGGGTTGACTTTGTATTCGTCTTGCCAGAGAACGTTCCCCTGCCTGGATCAACAACTATTCAGGTAGAGCTGGTATACAGTCCACAGTCGGCAACTATACCTCCATAATGAACTCTAAAATAACATCTTTTTTATCATTATTTATCGCACTACCCATATTAATAACCGTGGTTTTAGGCTCTGTTTTTTTATATGCACCTGGAAATACAATATTATCGGCATCCAGCCCAGACATTATATTCTATGGAAGCACAACCTCAGGCGTCACAACAGTTTTAGGTGCAAATAGAACCTCAGCAAATATCACGATTAAGGCTTCAACATCACCATTTGAAATAACTACAAATGGAGATTTCGACTCTGGACCCGCACCATGGACATTTAATAGCGGAACAGACTTAAATACTGCTCTCTGGTATCCGACACTCTATGGAAAAACTGGGGTAGCATTTATAAACGGTTCAATAACTTCAATTATAGACTCGGCACAACTCATCCAGATAATTACATGGCCATCATATCCCCTTGCATGGGCCTCCATAAATATGTCCTATTTGATTTATAGCAGTGGAGTTCCTTTGTTTGGCCTAGGAGTTTTTTCCATCGGTTATAGCATATACGATATGGCAAACAATCTAATTACACAAGGTACGGTGGATGCAGTATCAGGTAATACAAATACCTCTTGGAAAATTTTTAACACATCTCTCAATACAGCGTTGTTTACACCCGGCGAGAACTACTATTTCATTATAGAATTTACAGCAGTAGCCCTTCCATATGCGTATGTCGAATATGTGTTAGACTATAGTTTAATTATGGCTCAACCAGCAAGCCCCTATTTTCTCGGGCCAATCCTATATCTAAATACGACTATATTATCTTATAACACCTCCCTTATTCTAAATTCAATTACGTCGACGGGAAATGCTAACATTTCAATCTGGCTTAGAAACCACACTATATCGGTGGACTCGAGTAAAATATCAATTCAGAATTCTGTAGCCATATCAAGCCAGACCAGCGAACTCATTATAGCTCCTGTGGGACTTGGATATTATAGTGGAGATATATGGTTGGAGGCCTTGATAGACCCTGCTGCAACGATTACGCTTGATCTTACACTTAAGTATAGACTATATGATAATGTATACGTTGAATATCCCATTAGAATAACGATTATAGATCCAGCAGATAGGGGTAATAGAAATTATATTCCTCCATTTAACAACCCTGTTCCCTTCAAACCCTCTAATGGTGGGTAAAAACAATGAGTATGAAGATTGGTGTCCTTCGACCATCACATATCTTAATCATCATATTTGCATTCCTAATCTTGGGACGGTATATAGGCTCGCCCATCTCAATAGTTATAGTCTCTGGAACATCTATGAGACCGACACTTGATATAGGGGATCTAGCCATACTAGTTAGGGATAGTGACGTGGGAGAGGGGGACATAGTGTTATGGTGTAGAAACAATCTAGATTGTATACTACACCGTGTCTACCAGATAAACTCAACTTATGTAATAACGAAGGGAGACGCTAATGAAGTACCTGATCCACCTATCCCCATAGACCGAATAGAATATAAAGCCGTTCTAACCCTACCCTCATACATATGGATTCCATTTATCATAGCATCACTCTATTTAATTGTTAAGTATGAAGATAGGGAGGAGAGAATTCATTAAGACATTTTTAATGGGGTTCACAGGACTCTCTCTATATGGCTATATAGAGCCTATTAAAATAGAGGTCACCCGTGTAAAAGTAAATCTAGGATTTGGAAAGAAAATTTTATTCATCACAGATACACATCTACATGGAGTCAGATTCCTTGATGATAAGATGATCGAAATAGTCTCAGGATTGATAAGCCAGGTGGATATAGTCCTTTTAGGCGGCGATCAGTACGACGAATTAACCCCAGGCCTCAAAGTAATGGATAAATTCCTTGATGTGGTTACGATGAAGGATGCATATTATGTAAATGGTAATCATGAACACTGGTCAAAAGGAATATTTCCACTTGAAAATGTCGAGAAATATTATATGGAATTCGGATTGGAGTCAATAAATAACAGGGCCATATGGATTGATAACCTGAAGATTGGTGGGTTGGACTGGATATATGACGATCCCGTAAAAGCTAAGAACTATGCGTCGAAGGTTGGAGAGGTAGATATATTGGTCAGCCATACACCAGATTCATTCTCATATGTAAAAGAGGGTTATAAGCTTATGCTGGCTGGACATACACATGGAGGGCAGGTATTAAACGGATTAATCGGAACAAATAGTAGATTTGGTTATATCAGTGGGCTATATAGAGATGGTGAGAGGGTTATGTATCTCTCTAGAGGAGCTGGGGAGATGCTACCGATTAGGCTCTTTACACCGAGAGAGATCACGGTTATAGAGGTTTAAATCCAAGCTAAATCTTTATCAGGATTTTCCCACTCCTCTCAGGATCAAATAAACTCCTCAATGCATATGTTGCCGCCTCAAGACTAAATATCTTCCAAATCCTTGGAAATACCTTCTCCTCCGCTAGGTCCTGGACTACCCTCTTAAATTCTAGATATGACCCGCCTGTACTCCCTAAAATCCTAAGCTCTCTACGATAGAGAGATGCTATGTCTATCTCGGATGACATGGACTTTAGACCTCCAAAGGTGACTAGCCTACCCCTCTTCGACAAATATTTAAGAGACTCTCCAAAAAGATTTCCACCTACCGGGTTGAAGATAACATCAAATTCGACTCCATATTCCGAGATATATCTCTCCAAATCATCCAGTGAAAGTCTATAATCCGCGCCATAACTGGTTATCCATCCCCACCTTGAAATCCCATATACCGTGGCCCCCCTAATCTTGGAATATTGTAGTATGAACATGCCGACGTTTCCACTAGCCCCATATACAAGGACTGACTCTCGCTTAGACACCTCAGCTAATTCAACTGCGTGGTATGCCGTCAAAGCAGATACTCCAGCAACCGCTAAATACTCCTCCCTACCACTCGAATCTACCTTAACAACATTGTTAACTGGTAGCTTTACATACTCTGCATAACATCCATCCCATATCCCACCGATAATACCGCCTCTCACACACAGGTTTTCCAACCCCCTCACACAATATTTACATGAGCCACAGTAGAGCCATGGATATATTGATACGGCATCACCTACAGAGACTTCATCAACACCCTTCCCAACCGAATCTACAACTCCATATCCCTCACTACCCACAATCCTATTAGGAGATTCGAGTGGATAACGACCACCCGCTATCCAATAGTCAATAGGATTAACACCTACATACTTCAGTTTAACGGTAACCTCCCCGACACCCGGTTCTGGATATGGAAGATCAACGATTTCAAGTTTAGGAGGATCCCTCTTCTCCATATACACAGCCGCCTTCATACCAATAATAAATCATTATCGATTCTCAACCATTAAACAGTGAGAAATTAATATGATCCATTTAATTTCCTGAAACATAATAATCCTTTTTATAATGTATGAGGCTGTATCCTTCGACCTCTGGTTCACCTTAATATATGAGGATAATAAGATGTTGGAGGATGTATGGAGGTCTAGAGTCGCCGCTATACATTCGGTTGTGAAGACCTATAGAGAGGATATTACATTCGATGATGTTTACAGGATGTATTATGAGATGAGACATATTCTCATGACTACCCATCCCAGGAAACTCATTGAATATATCGTGGTCGGCCTAGGCCTGGATAGAGAGGCAATAGATAAGATACTCCCAATATACAAGAATATATCCATATCGATCAAACCCCATGTAAATAAAGAGGCATTCCACATCCTCCCCAAGCTTAAAGAGTTAGGTGTAAAGATAGGTCTTACAACAAATACATCCTTCACCGAGGATATGATTAGAAAGCTCCTAAGAGATATTGGACTTAACGAGTATATCGACGCCATAGCTTCCTCGTCAGACCTAGGCGTATCCAAGCCAGATAAAAGGATTTTTAAGGAGATCGTCTCACGTCTAGGCGTAGATGAAGAGAAGGTCGTACATGTAGGTGATAAATATATATATGATGCGGTAGGATCATATCTGGCTGGATTGAGGCCTGTATTATATAGGGGTTTATGGCCTATGTACCAGTATTATAGAGACTTTTCTATGGATGTCGTTGAATTTAACTATCCCCCCAACATACTTGTAATAGATAGTCTGGAGGAATTATTGAAACTCTTTAGATAGATATACCCCCATTTATAAGATGTATAGGGTTATTCCAATATTATAACGTTTCTCATTTAATTGAGGTGATAATGTGACGAGAGTAGCTCTTGTAGGTATAGGCTCGACACAGTTCCGCCCTGAGACACCCCAGAAGAACTTTAAAGAACTTATGTATGAAGCAGCCTCTAGAGCATATATCGATGCCGGGATAGATCCTAGGAAGGAACTCGACTGTATTATAACAGCATCTGAAGATCTCTGGGAGGGTGTAGCTATATTCGATGAATATGTCCCAGATCAGCTAGGGGGAGTCTTAAAATCAGTATTTACAGTGGGTGGCGATGGTCTACATGGTATTATCCATGCTTATATGTTGATAAAGACCGGTTATTTTGACCTTGTCGCTGTAGAAGCACATAGTAAGGTTAGCGAGATAGAGACGTTGCAAAAGATATATCACTTCGCTATGGACCCATGGTATGTCAGGCCCGTGGTTGACAATCCATACGTATTAGCTGCATTGGAGATGATGAATATGATGCGTCTCCTAGACATTACATTCGACATGTTAGATATGACTATAATGAAGAACCACCTAAACGCTGTTGAATGGGGGTCTCCATACGCAAGGATATATGACTACGATAATCTTGAAAGTAGCGAGTATGTTGCACAGCCGCTTAGAGAAGTTGACATAGCACCCCATGTCGACGGTGCAACCGTAGCGGTACTAGCCTCTGAAGAAAAGGCTAAGGAATTGACAGACGACCCTATATGGATAGAGGGGGTAGGCTGGGCTACACAAGGTGGACGGGTAGAGAGGACCCTACATAACCTTCCGACGGCCCTGAATACAGCTGGGAATATGGCCTACGTGATGGCTGGAATAGAGAATCCGATGGCCGAATTAGACTTTGCAGAGGTAGATGACAGATTCAGCTTTAGAGAATTGGTATCCCTAGCAATGCTCAGATTGGACGGTGGAGATTTAATGGAGATGGTTGTTAACGGGGTATATACATTGGATGGAGACTTTCCAGTAAATACTGGAGGAGGATTCCTAGGTAATGGATATCCTTTAGAGGCTGGAGGTATGATGAAGCTCCTACATGCAGTGAAACAATTGAGGGGCGAGGCCGGCTTCAACCAGTTAGACGATCCTGAGAAGGCTTTGGTAGCTATAAGGAGGGAGGTTCCATCAAACTCCTATGCAGTATTGGTTCTCGGGAGGTGAAGAATCATGAGGATGAACATACATCTAAAAAATAGAGTTGCATGTGTAGGGGCTGGTATGACACTCTTTAGGAGGAGGTTATATGAAACATCAGATGAATTGATGTGGCTAGCTGCTAAACAGGCTTTAGAGGATGCAGGCCTCACAATCAAGGACATAGATTGTGTAGTATATGGAACCGCCCCCGACAACTTCGACGGAATACACATGCAGAGTGAGGCCTTAGCAGATGGAGGAGGAGCTCTTAACAAGCCATATACCAGGGTATATGTCGGAGGAGGAACTGGAGTATTCTCCGCTATAGCTGGATGGTGGCATGTAGCATCTGGACTCTGTAGAAGAGTCCTAGTCATAGCTGAGGAGAAGATGAGCCATGTACAGCCACATCCACAGTATGTATTCCATCATATATTCGACCCAGTCACCGAGAAACCACTTGGAGTTAATTTGATCTGGATATTTGCATTGGAGATGCATAGATACATGTATAAATACAATATTAAGAAGGAGGATATCGCCCTTGTGTCTGTCAAGAATAAGAGGAATGCTTTAGATCATCCCGCTGCACAGCTGGGTATGAAGATAACGGTGGAAGACGTATTGAATAGTGAGGTTTTAGTATGGCCTGTCCAGAGACTGGATATATCCCCCATCTCAGACGGTGCAGTGGCACTTGTATTTACAGATGAGGAGAATGCTAAGCAGCTCACGGATGAACCTATATGGATTGAAGGTGTGGGATGGAACCTAGATACGATGTACTGGACAAATAGGGATTTAGCATTCCCGACATATCTCTACTATGCTGGGAAGATGGCATATAAAATGGCTGGCATACATAATCCAAGGAAGGAGATAGATTTTGCCGAGGTTTATGATCCATTCGACTATAAGGAGCTCCATCACATGGAAGGCCTCCAGTTAGCTAGGAAGGGTGAAGCACCTATATTGACTAGGGAGGGAGTTACGGAGAGGGATGGAGACCTACCTATTAACCCAAGCGGTGGATTATTAGGGGTTGGGAATCCAATAGCTGCAGCAGGCTTAATGAAGGTAGCCGAGGTGTATTGGCAGTTAAAGGGTCAAGCAGGCAAGAGACAGGTTAAGAAGGATGTTGTCACAGGACTGGCACAGGCATGGGGCGATCTTATGCAGGTTGGGACCGTGATTATAATGAGGAGGTGAGAAGTTATGAAGCCTGAAAATCCACCTGGAACCCCATATAAAAGAAATGACCTTGAGGAGGGAAGGGTATTATATACAGAGGATTCTCTCGAACTTTGGTATAGATGGAGCCTCGGGAAATACCTAAGCAAATATTTAGAAGGACTTAAAGAAGGGAGGATATTGGGGAGATATTGTAAAGCATGTGGAAGGATATATGTCCCACCAAGAGAGGTATGCCAATACTGCTTTAGAGAGACCGATGAATGGGTGGAGGTTGGAGATACTGGAAGAGTTAACACAGCAGTCGTAAGCTATATACAAGCAGATAGGAGTAGAATGGATAAACCCCTTATAATAGCCGTGATAGAGCTTGAAGGAGCCTCCAAAGGAATGGGAATTCTACATAGACTAGGAGAAGTAGACCCAGAAGACGTAATCAACAGAAAAATATTCGGTAAGAAGGTGAAGGCAGTATGGAAGCCTCCAGAAGAGAGGACGGGATCTGTAAATGACATATTATATTTCAAACCTGTTGAGGAGGTGTAGCCTATGAAGAAGGAGTTTAGGTTCAAGATCGACGTTCCAAAGTATATATATCCCATTGGAAGAGGAGGAGAGAAGTTCGCTGAGGGACTTAAAAAAGGAGAGCTATATGCAGCCTATTGTGAGATCTGCGATAACTACATGATGCCCCCATCAGCATATTGCCCAAGATGCTTCTCAGAAATAAAGAAATATGAGAAGGTGACCAACGCATATCTAGACCTCTATACAATCCTATGGAAAGACTTTGAAGGGAAGGACCTCGAAGAACCAATAATATATGGATTCATAAGATTCGAGGTTGATGAAGAACCTGTAGAGGGAGGGCTAATACATAGACTAAAGGTGGATGACCCATCTAAAATGGTTCTAGGAGTCCGAGTGAACCCTATATTTAAGCCTGAGGAAGAACGCCGCGGAACTATAACAGACATAGAATACTTTGTAATTGAATAACTCCCATTTTCCATCCCATTTTTTACTATTTACCTTTTTAAAATACCTATATCAGATCCTTCCTTCTAAGATTCAGGTAAGTCAAAGATATGAATGCTATAGCATAGGTTATTAAGATCGCTATCGAATATGTAAGTATCAAATCTAAGTTTTCTCTAAGAACTAATACACCTGTGAATCCTAAGAAAGTTAGATCGGGGTCAATCGATTTAACCATCAAAATCCTAATCGCTTCTACCGGATTTGTCAACCCTAATAATGATGCCACCAACGGATCTTTAATATTCGCTTCTATAAACCCCATAACGAATAGGTCGAAGACGAAGACCATGAAGAACCATAGGAAGAAAGCGGCTCCAAGAGCCTGATACCGTGTCCTGGAGGAATCGGATATATATAGCCCAAGAGGTATAAACACGAGTGCGAGTGATATGGCCATTAGAACTAACTGGAAATATTTGGTAACATCTTCTGGCGGTAGGAAGAGAATTACAAACCAGCTTGCAAGACCAAAGCCAAGTAGCGTAGCTACAGTAAGTGCGGCAGAAAGTCCCAAGAATTTACCCAATATATAGTGTAATTCATTGATTGGTTTTGAAAAAATCCACTCCATAAAATTGGTCTCTCTATCTCCTACAATGGAGATTGCAGACATGGACAGAGATATCAAGGGAATGAGGTATAATGAAAGGTTGATTAGTGAGGAGAGAACCTTCCCAACAGCCTTCATACCCAAAATATTTAAGCCAGCTAGTGAGAACGGTGAGATCGAAATAGCCAAGAGAAGATATGATAACGAGTATATAATTAGCCATCTACTTCTTAAACTACCCAAGAACTCTTCTCTCGCGAGTAGATATACGTTATTCATTTCCTCCCAACCTCTTAATAATAGTATCGATTGAAGGCTCTTCGATGAAGAAATTCGTTATATTATTCTCAACCAGCTTCTTAATAGCATAGTATGCATCGTCAGACTCGATGACAGCCCGATTCTCATCTAAATATCTTATATTTAGACTATCAATAGCGTCTTTAATTCTACCGTCAGAAGAATAGATGTAAACCTTTGCAATACCCAATATCTTGAACAACTCCTCTATACTACCTTTATAAAGCAGGCGGCCGTCATCAATCAGGATTATCTCATCTGCATATGTAATGAAGTCAGATAGTCTATGTCCACTAATCACAAAAGTCTTCCCCTTCCTTTTATACTCATGAATAATATCAACTAATAGAGACTTACCAATACTATCTAGATTATTCATTGGCTCATCCATTAAAATGAGACTTGGATCGTGTGCGATCGCCATAGCCAGGAAGAGTCTTTGCCTCATTCCTCCACTATATTCATCAATTGGAACATCAATAGCATCTAACAACTCAAATCTCTCAAACCACTCCTCAATATCTAAGTCAATATCGTAAAGATCGAGATATAAATTGAATATCTGATAACCCGTGAGATCACCTCTTACAGGAGCGGTTTGGGGAAGATAACCTATAACCTTTTTCACCTCTATCGATTCTTCACGTACTTCTTTACCCTCTACCTTTATAGACCCTTCATATCTAAGTAGGCCTGCTATACACCGGATTAACGTAGATTTTCCAGCTCCATTCTTACCTATTAGAACTGCAGCAACACCTCTACCGATATCAAAAGTTACATCCTCCAATACCTGGAAATCGTCAAAATATTTATCTACGTTTCTTACCTCTAACATGTTTAACACCATAATAGTATATCCCAATTGGTAAAATCGTGTATATAATTGGATAAACAATATTTTCGGTATATAAAATAAGTCCTAAATCATCCACATTAATCGGTTTCTTAGATGGGTATAAATCTAATACTACACCTTCAAACCTAGTGGTGAAGGCATATTTAAAGAGTATACTTAAGATATAGTATGACGGGCTATAGTAGAAGATACTAAGTTCCCTGTGTGTTGTAAAGTATTTATATAGGGGATCCGAGCCCGTATATGGCAGGTCTACAGTCCCATCCTCATCTACATCATAGGTACTTATATCAGACCAATAATTTCCGAGCTTCATAGACTCATTATACCATTTTGTCCTACTAGGTTTGAAGCCGATGTATCTAACATTCTGGATATTCTCGATAAAGTCGTTACCATATATATAGGCTGATGAATCTGGATCGAATGATATCCCTATATAGTTAAAGGCAATAACATTGTACCTAATAACAGCTAACTCACCGGGAGTGTATGGGAGATACCTAATATTTAGGCCGAATACATTCCCCACAATCCAGTTATATTCAACAAATATATCATCACACTCAGGCATGAAAATACCTTCACCAATACCTCCTACCCTATTAAAGATTATCTTGTTATACCTTACTGTGATGTTTTGACTATACATTAACGCCATACCAGCTATAAATTGAGTTATCGTATTATTCCTTATCGTATAGTTGGCGCTATACATTAGATGGATACCGTATCTCCCACCCATGAATAGATTGTTTTCAATTACTGAGTCGTAGTTGTGGTCGTTATAGATACCATCTTTTACAGAGGTGAATACATTATTTCTCACAAATACTTTTCTGGAATACCATGTATAGATACCATGTTGCCTATCTGAAATATAATATTCTTCTATTCCTGTGAACGAGTTATTCTCTATCGTGACATTATAAGATTCCTTGATAAGAATTCCAAAGAAGATGTTGTCAAACACATTATTTATGATGGCTACATTTTTAGCGTTATCTATCCTTATCCCAGCATCCTCAGTCGAATATGCACGACCAGAATTGATTATCTTAAAACCCTCTATATAGACATTCTCTACGTTTTGTATCATAATGTTGGTTCCGAATAAATCTGCATCAATCGTGGGATAGTCAACGCCAATTAGCTTAATAGATTTATTTATGATTAGACGTTCTTTGTATACGCCTCCCTCTACGACTATCTCTGAACCGGGTGGAACCGATTCAATTGCCTCCCCTATACTGTTATATATATTCCCAAATTCGTCTCTTACCACGTTGGATGAGCCATTAACATTTACTATTCCTATGAGAGTTGATAATACCAGAATTGTTATTAGAAAATAAATTTTTAACCTCATCTCTCTGGCTAACCATATTTCCGCCTCAATATCCATCCTGCGATAAACGCAAAAAGCATCATGAAGAATCCAACGTTAAAGTATGCTAGAATTTTGAAGTTTGCAATTTCATAGTATCCCACAACGTATGGTGTGAACGGGTCAATCTCAATCCTAGCCAGCTGAGGATCAATATCATGACCATACCTATATAGCCAAAATTGGAAGTAGAGAACTATGCTTATGAAGACCCCTATAATAAGATACTTCGCTAATTTAGATTTGTCTGGATCTCCAAACAAGAATATATACATTAGAATCGACATTAATGGATATAGAAGAGGTAAAACTTTTAGTTCAAGCATCTGATCAGGTATAATCTCCTTCAACCCTACATAGTGATTAGCAATATTCAAACTCTCTATAGGTCCATCTACCTTCCCATATCCATAGATATCAATTGCAAACCACTTCCTCCCCATAAATGCAGGGTTCACATTTAAAGTCCACAATGGAAAGGCAATGCTGATCAATGGAATAACAACTAAAACGAGTTTAAATATCTTTACCTTATCAACCATTTATATCACCCTATAACCCCTATATACATGACCATATTCTGAAATACCATATCTGGTCTATTATATACCATGGTATATAGCTCATCAAAAGTAAAGACCTCTGCATCAAACTGTTCAGCATATTTACGTGCATCATCTAAAGATTTAAATGCTATTATACCGCTAGACATTGGAGTCCAAATCTTTTCCGAATCACCTCTTACAAAATAAGCTTCAGTAGCTTTTATCTGCTCTCCAGATATAAAGTCAAAGACATAGATGTCTTTAAAAGCCTCCCTACCTCCATTCTTAACCATATATATAAATAGCCCACCTATATCATCGAACTTTACCCATCTACCTTCGTTAATAGCATATGCAATTGCAGAGAATTTTTTCTCACTTATAATCATCCCACAATTGTCACATCTCTCTTGTCCATATATAATTTCAGGGGCATATTGGGAGGAGGAGTATATTACATATGCTAGGTAACCTACACCCAAAATAATAAAAATAAGGGGGATAATAAGTTTGAGATTCAATACTATTCACCTACCTAGGCCGGCTCAATTATTAGCCATCCAGCCATCTCGAGGTGTAGTGGTGAACAGAATTCTGAACAGTAGAAGGCATAGACACCTGGCTTGTCAGCCTCGAATTCAATTGTAGCAGTCTCACCAGGCTCAATACTAGCGTTAATGTTCAATTCACAGATTGCGAATCCATGTGTAGCGTCAGGTGTAGTCTCGACATTGGTTACATGTATCCTGACTAAGTCTCCCTGTTTTACTCTGATGATGTCTGGTGTGAATGTACTCCTTATAACTGTAGCATATACAACAGTTGCTGGTCTACCATCGATGGTGGTCCTCTCAATCCTCTCTTCACCCTTCTGGATGGCATATGGATGCTTCTCAAAGGTTATTGGATTTACACCCATTGGATATACCTCTAATGCCTTGATCTTGTTAATATCAATTATCTTGGCGTAGTGCGGCTCTCCTATTCCTATTGGATAGTCAAGTAATACCTTCATCTTCTCCCCAGTAATGTCTATTACCTGGAAGTTCTGTGGCTTTAGTGGACCTAGGTTGGGGAATCTATCTATAGACCACTTGTTGAGGGCAACTACATACTTACCCTTTGGTGATGGTGAGTTACTCTCTGGAGCGGCTAGGTGACCTATGTTGTAGTGTATGTCAACCTTGTCAACAACCTTCCAAGCCTCGTCACCCTCGAAGTAAGGAGGACCTAATGTCCACTTAGCTATCTTATTATCTATGAAGAGACTAGTGTAAGCATATCCCTTGTCATCAAATTCAGTATGGAGTGGACCTAGACCTAACTCTACCTGTGCAACCTTAACCGCATCAAACCTTAGAATTGGCACTCCATATACGTCCTTACCCTCAAAGTCCTTATTCTCAATAGCCTTCTTAATGTTATCAGCTCCATATACAGTTGCAACTGGCTCAAGCTTACCAGCTACGACTATATAATCTCCTCTTGGGGCTATATCAGCTCCGTGTGGACTCTTAGGTTCAGGTGCGTGGAACAAGATTCCCTCCTTAATAGCTGTATCGAGGGTAATAACCTTTATACCGTTCATCTCCTTATATTTGCCCTGTTTAACTAATTGCTCGGCTTTCTTCCATAGAATTACATGTAGATAATCAAAGTCGTATTCTGCTGAACCCACCTCAACAGGTGGCTTACCTTCTAGAACACCTCCAATAGCCATTTCAGTGTTGAAAGTGTTTATGAAACACATACCATCTGATGGACCCCATCCAACACACACCAGATCTTGTGAGTATGGTGGAAGCTCAATCTGGAAGCTCTCCTCCAAAATAAACCTACCCTTATTCCTATCGAACTTCAAGAATGTAACAGTTCCTCTAAAGTTGTCCTTCAAAGTATCGGGATCATTTGGATCAAGCTCTACATATGTCTCGCCAGGTACATAACCCTTATCTGGATCCCATGGAGTTGGATACTGAGAACCTACAACCACATATTCAGTGTTAGGTGTACAGAAGGCACCGCCGTGCTGACTCTGTGTATTTGGTATTTTAACAATCTGTTTAGTCTCGAAGTCCTTGAGGCTAACTACAGCTACTCTACCATTTGCCTTGTCATTGACGAATAGCCACTCACCGTCAAACTCACCATTTGTCCTGCTAATTTCTGGATGGTGAACATCACCCCATGTCAAATATCTAATTCCATTACTACCGTTCTTCAGGACCTCCATCGTCTCCTTAACACCATATCCATATCCCTGCCAAGGCTCGGGAGTAAAGACACCAATTACCCTATATAGCTTCATAGATGGTACTCCAAATACAAGAACCTGACCTGAATGTCCACCACTTGCGAATAGGATGAACTCGTCATATACCCCTCCTGGGAGATATGTTTTTAACGCACCCTCCACATCATCTGGTGTCAAACCCCTCTTCTCAATGATGTCCTGATATGGTATAGCTGCCTCTGGTGTTGGAGTGGTTAGCTTGAACGCTGTATACCCTACTGCCGCACCTACTGCTAGTCCGCCTGCTAGTGATAGGAACTCTCTCCTTGATACGCCCTTCCTTCCACGTCTGCCATTCCTCTTCGCCATCTGAAATTCACCTCTGTCAATAATCAATATTCTCGAATGAGGGAATAATTAAATACCCTCATTCGTTAGGGATACCTAAATTTATACAGAATTATATAATGTCAATCGTTAGTTTAAAAAATATAGTTGTTTATAATAGTGTTATACCTCTCAGGAAGTAAATATTAAATATATATGGCTGGTTATATTATAGAAGGGAATTGTTTAAAAAATATAAGGTGATAACTCATGGCAGTCAACACCAAACTGGTAATACCCATCGTAGCAGTGATAGTAGTGATAGGTATAGTAGCGGCATTCCTATTCCCAGGAATGATAGGGACAGCACCACAAGAAGAGGCGAAAGTCTTTATTGTAGTAGCTTATCACTGGGGATTCGCCTTATACGATGAGAACTATAATCCAATAGATCAGATTGTTGTAAATAAGGGAGATAAGGTAAAGATATACTTCTTCAATGCTAGGTCTTTCGCAGACGAGTTCCATAATAAACTTGAGGAAAAAGCTATAAGGGAGGGTGTTGGAGGACTCTCCGGTGAGGAATTAAGGGCTAAAATTGAAGAGGCAATCGCTACCGGACAGGTAGACCACGGCCTACAGGTAACTGCTTTCAAGATATTCATGAGTACAAACTATAAGAACTTCTCTGGTAAAGCAAAATCTCTTCAGGAGTTCTTCCAGATTGAGAATAAGGAGGCTATTGAGCAGCAGGCAGTAACATTCGTGGCTGATAAACCAGGTACCTACGACTTTATCTGTTACATTGTATGTGGATATGGACATACCTTCATGGTATATCAGGATGCTCTAAAGGTCGTAGGCTAATTCAACTATATTTTACCCTCTATTTTTTATACATCCTCTTTTAGAATATTAAATCCAAATAATTCTTTATTATGAGTGGCTCTTTTGACCCTGGTAAAATAGTTAAGATAGACCTGACAAAAGAGAAGATAAACATCGAATCCCTCGATATAAAACTGTCAAGAAATTATATCGGTGGAAAGGGTCTTGCCTCCCATTATCTCTATAACTATTTAGATCCTAAGGTAGATCCTCTCTCACCAGACAATATCTTCATAGTGGCTACCGGACCAGCTACTGGAACCTGGCTTCCTCTAGCCTCAAAAATAGGGTTCTTCTTCAAAAGTCCACTAACAGGAATATTTGGAGAGAGTATAATGGGAGGAAATTTCCCTGCTGTTTTTAGATGGCTAGGATATATAGCACTCGTTATTAAAGGTAGGGCTGAAAAGCCGAAATATCTCTATCTAGACTTTGACACAGTGGAAATTAGAGACGCGTCTGATATCTGGGGGTTAAATACTGAAGAGACCGAAAAAGCATTGATGGATGAACTCGGTAAGGATATTGAGGTGGCCGAGATAGGTCCAGCCGGAGAGAGGCTAATTAGATTCGCGGCTATAAGCCATGGACATGGGACGAGGATGAGGGAATCTAAAGCTGGTAGGACAGGCGGAGGAGCGGTTATGGGGAGTAAAAATTTGAAGGCAATAGTACTTAGAAACCCTGGCAAACCAGTTATAAATGTTTATGATGAAGAGAGTGTGAGGAGATTTTCAAAAGAGTTTGTGAAGAAGGCTGTGGGAGACCCCAATAAATCCGGTATTAATGCATATAGAGAGTATGGGACACCGATTACATTAGCCGCTACCCAAGCCTACTCTGCAATACCCTCCCACTACTGGGAATATCTCGAGACTAGGGTCTATGAAGAATTGGATCCTGACAACTTAAAAAATAAATATTACGCTTCTAAAGTAGCCTGCTGGAACTGCATGTATTCATGTGGAAAGATATCCATTATCGAGGAAGATGGGCAATATAAAGGTATTGTCACCAAAGGTCCAGAGTATGAGACTATATTCTCTTTTGGAGTGTTAAATGAATTGGACGATTATAAACCAGTTATAGCCCTAAACTTATTGGCTGATAGATATGGAGTAGATACTATAGAAGCTGGGAGCTTAATATCCCTGGTTATATATGGATATGAAAAGGGGTTGATTAAACTGGATAGGCCCGTTAAATTTGGTGATGTAGATAGTGTATACTATCTATTTAAGCTGACGATGGAGAGGAAGGGAATTGGATACGATATTGGAGAGGGTATTAAACATCTCGCAAGTAAATATGGCTTGGAGGAGGTCGCCATACATGTAAAGGGGCTATCCCCACCTGCATACGACCCTAGAAGCCTAAAGGGAATGGCCCTGTCATATGCTATTTCAACTAGGGGAGCCGACCATCTGAGGACCACCTCATATGCTTATGAAATGAAGAAGATTATTGATAAGGATAGCTATGGGGAGGATAAGGTGGCATTCTTAGTTGATGTTGAAGACCTCTTCGCTATACACGATAGTATGATATTATGTAGATTCGGGAGATTCGTGTATGAATGGGACTTTACAGTAGAGATACTAAATGGATTGACAGGATATGGATATACAAAGGAGAAGCTAAAGGAGATCTCAAACAATGTACATAGGATGATCAGAATCTTCAATTTGAATGCGGGTATGAAGCCAGAAGACGATTATCTACCGAAGAGACTATTCAAAGAAGGGGGTAAAAAGTTGAATGGCGAGAAGATATACCTCTCAAAAGAAGGATTCGAGAAGATGTTAAAAACATACTATAGATTTAGAGGGTGGAATGAGAAGGGTATCCCATTAGAATCGTAACTATTTAATAGTTAAGAGGAGGTAATTGCTTTATTATGTTGGCATTAATACTTGCTGGTGGGTATGGTAAACGCCTAAGACCATATACAGAAAAGGTTCCGAAGCCACTAGTATTGATAAATGGGAAACCTATTCTCGAATATCAGCTTATGTGGTTAAAGAAACAGGGTGTTAAAGACTTCATATTTTTAGTGGGGTATAAGGCAGACTCTATAATCCAATATTTCAATGATGGGAAAAAGTGGAATGTGAATATACTATATAGTATTGAGGATGTACCCGCTGGTACAGGTGGAGCTATATATAATGCTAGACATCTAATCGATAGAGATGAGTTCCTAGTAGTAAATGGAGATATAATAACAGATTTGAGGGTATTACCCCTTTTAAACGCTTTGGAAGACTCGATAGGAGCTATTGCTCTAGTCCCGATGCCATCTCCATATGGAATAGTAGATGTGGATGAAGACGGTATAATTAAGAAGTTTAGGGAGAAGCCTTTATTAGAGGATAAATGGATAAATGCTGGTGTTTATGCATTTCGAAGGGAGATCCTCAACTATCTACCCAGTAAAGGAGATATAGAGAAGACAGCATTCCCAGAACTCTCTTCAAAGGGGAGGTTAAAAGGTATAAAGTTTACAGGTGTCTTCTGGAAGAGTATAGACACGATCAAAGATCTTGAGTATATGGAGAGTATAACGAGAAAGTATAGGGAATATTTTATCTCTGACTAGCCCCATATTATCCTCTTTACAAGTGGTATAACATCCCATCCACCTGTCAACGTACCTATTGAACCTCTGGCTGCCTCATTCTCACTAAAACCTTTTAAACCATCACTCTTCAAACCATCCTTATAGAGGAATAGGGGTACTGGATGTGAGCTATGACTCTTAAGCTCTGGTGGGGTAGAATGGTCACATGTAATTAAGAATGCACTCTTCTCCATCTCAACTTTATTCAATAGGACTCCGAAAAAGTATTTGTCAATCAACTCTATAATCTCCACCTTCCTATCTTTATCACCGTCATGAGCAGGCTCATCAGGACCCTTTATATGTACATATACTGCATCCGCAAATTCAAGTATCTCTACAGCTCTTTCCGCCATCGCTCTATATCTAGTCTCCAAATCTTTGTAATCCTTAATCTCAGCTATTATAAGACCTATAAGATTAGCTATACCCTTTTCAACAGGCATCTCGACGACAGAGGCCATTTTAAACTCATATAGATGTTGGAACATCGGTATATTCCCCGGTCTCACACCTGCGTCCCTAAGTAGGATAGCGTTACATTTAAGTCTACCCTGTGATTCACGTCTCTCATTAACCTCACTTCGCGACAATGCTTCATAAACCAATTCATAATATCTATTGACAAGCTCAGCAGTTATACGACTGGCCTCACTGGAATCTAGAGGCTCACATTTAACAACTTTGTTACCAGGGTTCTGGACAGCCTCAGAAATAAAACCAACCCTTCTATACGCTGGGTCGATATTACTTACATTGGGACTTAATTTATATGTGCGACTACCAATTATAGTAACTACTCTATGTGCTTTAGCTGGGTATGTATATGCATATCCATCATAAACACCCAGATCAAGATATTCAATACTTCTTAACAACTCTCTTGCCTCATCAGTGGATATATCCCTTCCACATCTACGGTCCACAATATCAAAAAGATTTTCAACAGTGGCTAGATTACCTCTGAATGCTACTTCGTAATCCGGCTTCACCCTGATCCCAATACCTAAAGCCTCCAGGAGACCTCTACCTATGTGGTATTTATAGGGGCTATAGCCTAGGAGGCTTAATGTCGCTGCGTCACTTTGAGGTGCGATTCCCATACCAAGTACATGAACCAATCCGGCTTTGGATCTAGTAGCTAACATATCAAGATTTGGTGTATCAGCCAGTTCGAAGGAGGTAGGACCATATTCAGGTGCATCGGAGCCGCCGTCAAGAACTACATATATAAGACGTGGGTTGTATCTCGCCATAGTAAATTATATCCAATAGAGTCATAATTATAGGTTACCTACTCACTATATAGACGCTCCTTCTCAGCTTTATCTGATATTATCCTACTCACCCCATCAGGATCTCTTATAATTAATGTGAAAGGCTGCTTACCATCCTTTGCATCCAATAGCGAGTTATACACCTCCATCCACTTCTTCTTATCTACAGACTCATCATTATAAAGCATACTCATAATCCTGAGAATCCTCTCTAAAATACCCTCTACAGTCGTGATAAAACCCTCGGAAGCAGGGCCAGGCTCGATCGATACACCTAATTCAGGGATGTATATCGAGGCTGAAGAAGCTCTAACAACCAGGATATTCAGGTCTTCAGGTTCATCTATAAACACTTTTAGCCTCTGAGGACCGGCAGACTCTGCAGCCCTAACATCTCTATATCTATACCCACATTTTCCACACCTTCCACTAGAAAGTATAACCCTCCCAATCAACGGAACATTATGTAAATATTCTGATATAGTATATTCACTTGAGCATCTAGGACATTTTCCCTTCAAATCCCATATCTTACCCTCCTCAGGAACATTATTATCCATTCACACCACCCATAGAATAACTTTTTAACTTCTTAACGTCTCCAGTCAACCTTTCAATAGAGAGTTTCTCGAGCTCCAAGTAACCTGAGACGCCATCCCAGTAAATCTTATATTTACTGGGGCGTATATACCCCCAAAACCTAGGTGTATATAACACAAATGACTCGTATTCACCTCCCTCCCCAGTAGGGTTAAATCCATATTTTTCTCCAAGCGTAATCATCTCCTCCACGTCATCCTCTCCATCAATAATCCATCCTAAGGCATTCCTATCCAATCCATTTGAAGATACAGAGACAAGCATAAAGTCTATACCCATCTCCAGATATCTATATAGAACTTCATCCTGGGGTATATCCCAGAAGGGTGCATATAACTCTATTCCATATTCATTCAGAAGTTTTTCCAGACGTCTTCTTTGGTAATTACTGGCGATTCCCCCGGCTGTTGCCACAGTATATCCAGACTCATAAAGATTTGAAACCAGTGGTCTAAGCTCGTCAACCTCCCTCTCCTTAACACCTGATACATAGTAATATAAAATCTTATTGTTCAGGAGAAGGGCATGATAGGCTGTAAACCTTAGATTAACGGTATGGAACATGTAACTGTCACTCCTACCTGGTATAACCGTCACCAGCAAATCCGGTTCAACCCTATCAATACAAGACCTTAGATATGCCGCGGTACTGTCCTTCCCACCAGTAAAAAATGAGAAGACCCTCACACTACCCACCTTTTTAGACCATCACCTATCCATAAAACTGTGTCTACAATAACAATATAAATATATCCCAGCGAGATATAGGAGTAAAATGGATCTAAATAGACTATTAAAATGTAGATCAGTCGCCATCATAGGAGCTTCAAGAAATATTGAGAAGCCAGGATATCAGATTCTAAACAATTTCATCAGAGACTTTAAAGGAAGAGTGTACCCAGTAAACCCAAATGCGGATAGAATAGCAGGTATGAAGGCATATCCATCAGTAAAGTCGATACCCTATGAAGTAGATATGGCTATTATATCAGTTAGAGAACATACCCTCCCCCAAGTTATTGAAGAATCCGTCTCAAAAGGAGTAAAGCTAATTGTAATAATAACAGATATAAGAGACCCTGACATAAGAGAAGAAGTTTTGCATATTATCTCTAAAGGCAGGATTAGGATTCTCGGGCCCTCCTCCATAGGACTCTACATCCCAAGCCAGGGATTAAACACTCTATTCATACCTCAGGATAGGCAGGGCTATCCAGGAGATGGGGGTGTCGGAATAGCAACCCAATCCGGTGCGGTAGGCTCCTTGATACTTGATGAATTGTCGATGCTTGGTATAGGAGTATCCAAATTTATTGGATTGGGTAGAGAATGGGATATTACGCTGGAAGAAGTCCTTAAATTTTTTAAGGAGGATGAGAAGACACTACTAGCTACCGCCTATATAGAGAAAGTAACAAATGGCCGAAGATTATTTAAAATCATAAATGAATTTACCTTGTCAAAACCCCTGATAATATACAAAGGAGGGAGAGAAGAGGCCAGTGCAAAAGCGGTGGAGACACATACTGGGACTATGATAGATTATAGAGTGTTTCATGGTGCTGCAAAACAATATGGTGCAATTCTAATTAAAGATATTAGATGGATTACTGACGCAATACAAGCATTATATTTCCAACCCATCCCCAAGGGTAGTAACATAGGATTAGTCACCGGAGCTGGTGGGATAGGGATCACCCTTCTAGACGAGGTCCATAGATACGGTCTATCCATTAATAAGTATGTAGATGTAGGTGGAACCGCTGGAGATGATGAATATATCAGTTGGATTGAGAAGATGTATAGGGATGTAGGAATAGACGCTATAGCATTAATCCCCTATTATCCATCCCCAGCCATTTCAGAAGGGTTTAACGTATCCCTATATAGGCTAGTGAGAGATATGTTTGAACAGGGTTATTTAAAACCTATTTATGTGATTCCTATAAGCAGTGGATATATAGGTACAATATCTAGGGAACTCATTGGATATAAGATCCCAGTGCTAACATCAACTTCAGCCTTTGTTGAAATCATAGGAGAATTGTTTAACTATTGGACTTATTTAAAGAATAAAAAGGTGGATAGTGGATACCAAGAGGTATATGAATCTATAGGTTAGCTAATCTCAATATCATGATAACTGAGTAGTCTACGGATTCTTTTAACGGTATTAGGATGTGTTGAGAATAGCTCCATTAAATTATCTGCAAAGGTAACCTTTCTCCTAGCAATTGACAATACCCTTCTATCAAGCATATTCTCCCTGGCAAGTTCAACCATCTCTTCAACAGCCCTATCTGGATCAGCGATGAATAATGCCTTTACACCGCTATATCTATGGACGTCATGGCCTCTATAGACGATCTTACCAGTTTCTGTAACGATTTTAACCAATGCATTTGCCAGTTTGATACCTCCGTTCCTCACAATCTTTACTGCGTGGAGATCGGCATAGTATTCTCTTATTCTACTTACCCAGAGGACGATAAGACTTAGAACATAGTATATGAAGATTGATAGGAGACCTATAGCGAAGAGGCCTGCTCCTCGATCCCTATTAAAGAGACTTGAAAAGTAGAGGCTATATCCTATGTAATAGAATATTGCTGGGAGTATAGAGAGGAACATCATCAACTGGACATCCCGATGTTTTAAATGCCCAACCTCATGAGCCAATACAGCCTCCAGTTCATCCTTGGAGAGAGTATTTAGGAGCCCACGTGTAACTGCAACCATGTTACCCGTTAATGGGCTTCCATATGCAAATGCATTTGGAATGGGTACTTCAGCTATCATAAGCTTGGGAGGCTTCAAATTACTTTTCTCACTTAGGTTTACAAGCATCTCCTTAATCTCTTGATATTCTGGACCGGCCTCCCTCACCCTATATAAAGCATTTATAACCTTTGGAGCAATCAACCACTGGATTAGATTGAATATTATAACAAGGGTAGCGATTAGATATATATTGAATACTCCTATGAAGTTTAGGAATATCGTGAAGACTAAAGTTGTTATCGCGATGAATAACGTGGTGGCTAATAATAGTCTAAGCCTAAGCCATAACGCTGTCATATCTAATCTACCCTTAACCAATTAAAAGAAAAAGGAAAAATAAAGATTTCGTATAGATAGTTGGAGTTAGTAGATTACTGTTGATTACTGTTGACTTCTCTGTAACATCGACTTGATCAGGTTAAAGGCGGCAACACCTCTTCTAATCTCAAATAGTTCATAGGCCATATAGAGTGAGACTCCGGCGATGTAGATAGTTAGGTATACCGTGTTTGGAAGTATGCTCATTATATATCCAAAGACTATGGAGAATCCGACTACCATGTGCGTCAGTATAGTGGTTACAATTGCTGGTAGCATATCGAACGGACTATCGTAGTACTTATGTAGATTCCTCAATCCATATAGTGCTAGGGGCAATGCTATCAACGATGCAAGGGTATATACTGGATAGACTCCAACGAGGTATAGCACGATAATTGATAGGAAACCAGATAGATACATGGCGTAGACAGCGTATCTCGCTTTAGCCCTTCCAAGTACGACAACTAGGTGATGTTTACCCGTCTCAAGATCCGCCTTATAGTCTGGGAATTCATTAACCAAAAGTATCAGGGCGACGAAGATTGCAAGAGGGATGGCGGCTATAACAGGTGTTAGGGATAGCTGGCCGGTCTGTACAACATATGCACCCAACGTATATACTGGTCCAAAGCCAATCCCCACTAAGAATTCTCCCATACCCTTTCTACCTACAGCCCTTAATGGAGGTGCATGATACATGTATATAATTAGGAAGCCAAGTATAGCCACCAGCAATACATATATCGATGACACAATTGTGAGATAGATGCCAATAGCCATCGATACACCTAGAAAGACTAGGGATGCAAATAGAACCTCAGTCGGTGAAAGAAGCCCCATCTGAATGACTTTACTACCTCCAGTAAATGGTGAGACGGCCTCTTTATTTATAATGTCTGTATGGAGCTTATGGTCGTAATAGTCATTCAACATATTTAGACCTATGTGCGCTAATACTGCACCTACTAATGTCAAGATAAACAAAACAGTGTCGAAGACGCCAGCTATATAGTATGCTAGCACACCTCCTAATAGGATTGATGGAATTGTAGCCGCGGTGAAGGGTAGCCTCATGGCATAATAGAGATTCTTCAACTTCCTCTTTATTATCCCGAACTCCTCGAAACTCGTCTCCCTCCTAGTGAAATCCAGAACTATAGGTGGCTTCCCAGCCAAGATATCTGATACCCTCTTATATTTGATAACCTCTGGAACAATCTTTATAATCTCTAGGATATGAGTCTGGTTATTCATGTATAACAATTTAACGATTGGACTTCTCTCACTCAACATTTTGAGAGCCTCCTCCCTCTCCTTACCACTGGTTACGATCATGGCTCTCCCATGTACTTCAGTCTCACTCCACTTTCCAAACTCTTGAAGATCCATATACGTCTCTGGAGGAGAAGCTTTATGAAGGATCAAAAGTGTAACAGATGGAATATTCGTTATATGCCTTATCTTAGGGTCTCCCTTCATACTAGCCAGATAGAAGGTAAAGTCATCCTTCACAGCATAGTGCATAGCCCTATTCCTAATGTTCTCGCCTCCATAAGTGGATACCGTAGCCTCAGTAGCACTCCTTAACACCTGAAGTATCTCCTTTCTAATATCCTCGTCCATAGCCATTAAAATCACAGCCTAAATCTAAAATCCTTTGAAATATACTCTATATACCTCTCTCCCTCATCTCTGTAGGTTATAATCGTATATGGTTTCAACATGTTGAGGGCTTTGGATGGAATACTACTATATCCAGCTATAACCAGAATATCAGAACCATATAAATGGTTGGCGAGAACTAATCCATATTGTGAAAGAGTATTTAAATCTCTAATCTCACTAGGATCTAGTTTCTCTATAACTTTTTTAGACTGTTCCATCATCTCCGGACTATCGGTATGAACAGCATATCTATATAGTAATTCGCTACACCCAATATTCTCCCTTATCGGGATACACCTCCAAGAATCAAATGGACTTAATACCTGCTTATCAACATCTCTATAGAGAACATTCCCCCTCAAACTCTCTAGTTGTTTAACCACCTCTTCCAAAAGTTTAAGTCCACGTTCCCATCGGAAGACCTCGTAAAACCTTATAGAAGCCTTTCCATATTCAATTAGGTCTCCAACATATTTATATCCTCTATTACCTATTACGACATCCAATCCATCGATATATCCTATCAAATTAATTGTATGTTTCGAGATGTCCTTAGTGATTGAAGCTTCAGCTAGATATGATAATGTTTCGTATAAAATGTTTGGATAGATTGGTTCTATGAGCTTCTCTCCCACGATAGCCCTATAAATCTTCTTTCCATCGAAAAAGTTTTTAATAATCGATTTAACCATGTTTTTAGCGAGGTCTAAATAAATCTTATTTTTAGTCAATAGATAGATGTATACAAGAATCCTTGTAAATCTTGCTTGATCCTCAAGCAGATATACATAGTCGGGTTCATCCCAATCGGGTGAATAAGATATCCTAGATATCATCATCTTGCCATAGTCGAACATGAGCGACTGGAGAACAATATCAACCGTCTTATGAATCATACGGAGATAACCTTCGACACCGGACTCCATATATAACCTAAGCATAAACTCAGCCACTTCATATGGGAATCTTTTGAAGTCACTCTTTATTCCACCGTTAAACCAGTCAAAATCCTTCTCTATACTGGACACAATCCTGAGGATTGTCTCACTCTTCAAACCACTAGACCCATACTTCATGAGACATCTAAATATATCGTCACTTATCGACAAGGCATCCATGAATTTGTAATTCTCTATAATCTCATCCAACTCAAGAGTTGTCTCGATATATTTAAGTTCGTCACCATCTAAATAGGCTATGGCTGGATAACCCGTAATCTTATATCTAGACGTTATATGGGGATACTGTTCAACATCTATATATTTAACAGTCTCACTACCAAGCTTGAAAACCAGCTTATCATACAATTCCTTACAAGAGAGGCACCAGTTTGTACCTAGAACTATAATCTTTTTCATATACACATAGTGATATAAATCTCCAGCTAAATATTATTGATGATTTCAATGGAGAGATTCCACGTCATATACATATATATTTCAAGGGGGGATGGTTACGCATATTCAACAGTAATTGAGAATCACTATAAACTAGTTATTGATCTCTGGTGTAAATATCTTGGCAAGATAACCTATAGAGAAGCAATAGTAAGAGCGTTAATAGATTCTCTAAAGGAATATTTTGAGATGGGACTCTCAGAAATACCAGTAGTTATAGTGTTACCCGGGAACAAGACTGTTCGTGGATTGGTTGAATCAGAAGACTTTACAGAATTGATTAGACCATTTAAAGAGGTTAAAGTCTCACTAGTAAAGAATTGGAGGTATAAGAGGAGTATAGAACTTGCTAGACACTGTATAAAAAATAAGTTGGGTAGATATCCCCCCACCAAGATTTTATAAATATTGAAGTTCCCAATTTATCTTGATACCCCTCTTCTCCAGCTCTTTAAAGAACCTATCTGGATTGAATGCAGCCTCTGGAGGAACGACACCATATTTAACCTCTGTCTCCCCCTTTGCTATTAGCTGGGCACCTATTGACAATGGATTGCCGATAGGCCTGAAATAAGCTCTTTTACCTTCCCATCCCTCTACATCATATGGATGTTCATTCATCACTATAACCTTAGCCTCCCTACCATTCTTCATACCTACGGCTTCAACCCTTAATCCATAACCCCATACCTCAGTCTCTCGAGCTTTTTCACTTTGTAGAAGGAATTTATAGATGAAGCTCATTGGCTTGACACTTACACCGTCAAAATCTACTGGCTTATTATCATAAAATCCGTAGTATAAAAGAACCTTAAGGAGATTCATAGTCTCATCCGGCCATGTACCACGTACATAAACCTTCTTAGGTCTCTTTTCTCTTGGAAGATACTGTGGAAGTGTATATGTCTCACTATGTGGAACGAATACAGTCTCCCTCTTCCCTATCAATGGGAAGAACTCAACTGTCTTGGCCCCTATATAAGGAGGCACCGTCTTCCACTCACCATCTTCGTATACAACCCTCTCCTTCAACTCTGGATCAAACTCCCATATCGTAACGTGGAGTAGTCCTGGGCTTGGAGCGGTACATCTAAATGCAGCCCAGAAAATCTCGATAACCTCAACCTCGTCAAGGAGTTCCACAGCCTTTTTAGCCATCATATTCGTCGTTCCAGGCGTAGCCCCAACACCAGGGACGAAAAGAACTTCATTCTCCACAGCTTTATCACTCAGTGCAAGCTGGTCTTCCTCCGTCGCAACATCTACTCCTGAAACCCCCTCTTCAACAGCCACTTTGGTGACGATATAGTCATATTTAAAGGGTAGTGCATTTATGACGATATCATGTCCACTTATAACATTCCTCAGACTATCCAAGTCGTTGACGTCAACCCTAACGGCTTTTACCCGCTCATCCCCCTCATTCTCAACAAATTTACGGGCTTTCTCGACATTATAATCGGCAATTATAATCTCGTCAAACTCGCTGGTAGCTATGAAATCTCGAGACGCTTCTATCCCAACAGCCCCAACACCACCTAATATGACGGCGGATTTCATACTAAATCACTTAACAAAATTCTGGCTGAAGCATATTGATTAATCAGTTATATATATCTCAAATGTAAAAAGAGTAAGATTGGATATGAGGAGGAGGGTATTAACGTTTAATTATCCTCCACTTCTCAACAAGCTTGTTCTTATCCATGATATAATGTTCTCCCTCCCTCTCAATATCATATCCTAGGTAACTAAGCATAGAAGCCAATAGGCTTGAAAATATGTATATCGGTCCTGCAGCCTCTCTCTTATAGATATCGATATTGAATGGAAATATCACAATTGTTTCGACAGTCATTGCTTCCTTGTCAAACTTAAACTCTATACGCTCTACAAGTCTGAGCCTACGCATATAATCGCAGAGCCTTTGAATAGCATGATTAATCTCCATATCCCTGGAGATCCCAATATCATCCTTAATCTCCTTAAATAATATCTCGCCGCTTCTCCACAAGATAGCCCAGGAATCATCGCCAAACTGTTCCGACAAGGCCTTATATATTGCATTGATGAATTTGAAGACCACTGGAAGTTCAACGCCCTTCAACGACATCTCACCACTTTAAATTTGGTTCAATCCTTAAATAGATTTAATTTAAATTCTTACATAAAATTCAGTCCATAGGCTCTTATATATACAGTCATCAATGCGAGTGAAGTGACTATAACTGCTAATGGAAGACCCATCTTCACCCATTCACCAATGGTAACAGCCTTTAAACGCCTTTTTTCGAGTAACCCTAGCATAACAAGACTAGCGGAGGTACCTATGGGTGTTGCCAGAGCGGACAAAACCCCCGCAAATAATGTTCCAAACCATAGATGATACGTGTTTATCCCTAAATTCCCAAGCTCAATAATTATAGGTGAGATTGTCGCTACAGTTAAGACATTGTCAAGTATAGGGCTTAGGAATGCAGTTATACCTGAGATATACAGATATAGAAGCTCCACCCTACCACCCGATAAATCAACCAGACCCTCGGATATAATACTCAATAGGCCTACATACTCCAATGAACCTACCAGACTGAAGAATGACATGAGAAATACAAGAGTCTGCCAATCAACTCTATGGAGGAATACACCCATACCCATATCGCCTTCGAAAGCAATAATATAGGCGGCGGCTAGCAACGCGACGGATACTAGAATCAACTTCGGCTTTACATATATTCCGAACATGTTTAGTATTTTAGCTATCTCACCATGTACTATAATAGGTATTAATACGGAGAGAAATAATACAGTGGGTTTCCTAGATTCAGGAGCCTCTTTAGATAAAATATCCACTATCTCCCCCACATCTACCTCAGACATTTTGTTATATAGCTTCTTTAGATCTTCCCTTAGGAAGAAGAACGTGTAGAGAATAAGTATACCTAGTGAGACTATGGTAACAGGAGTAGCCCATACGAAGAAGTCAAACATTGTGAGCCCACCGTTGAAAGCCACCAATATAGCGACTGGGTTACCCATTACAGTAGCTGTACCACCTATGATCACGGCGTATGTAATGGGTAGAAGGAATTTTCGAGGCTCTATCTTATATATAGATGACAGCTCCAACATGATTACACTTGTGAATAGGATCGCTGTAACCTCATCAACTATAGCTGCAAAAAGTGCACCCAAACCAATAAAAACTGAGTAGAATCTCCTGGGATGGCCATGTAGATATGGAATAATCTTTGCTATAATATATTCGAAATAATTTACCTCCTCCAGATATCCGACAACAACCATCATACCAAGGAGGAACAATATTATATCCATATGCATAAACTCGAGGAAGAGTTCAAAGGGTAGGATATTAAATATAAAGGCTATAGCCAGCCCGAAAATCCCTGCAGCTAACCGCTTCCTCCATATGAGTAGAGTAGTTGATATAACAAAGGCAATTATAGAAACAGCTAGAGAAGACTTCAAATCAAACTCTAACATTAACATGAAAGCAAATATCACAAATGATATTGCGATAGGGAGAATTTCTCGGGCCCTCATTTCCCTAAAACAATTTAAAATCCTCTATTTAAATTTTTTGAAATGCCTTCATTTACTGAGCCGTCTACCGTAAAAAATAGTTATATTTACATATACCATGTAAGATCGCTTAACAACATAAGCAGATCTAATATCTTCTTAAAAGCATTTGTCTGAGTAACCCTCCCTATTACCTTACCCTCCTCCACTACATATACCCTTCTTATATCATTTGCGGCCATAAGCTCCATAGCACGAGCCACCGGCTCATCGGGGCCTATCGTTATAATAGGTGAGGACATTATCTCCCCTACTTTAACACCATCCAGACTCAAACCTTTAACGATAACCTTCTTGATAATATCCCTCTCAGTCACAACCCCTACGGGTAGTCCCTCTCTACTCACAAGTAGGCTCCATACACCCTTCTCAACCATCACCTTCAACGCATTCCTACAGGAAGCCGATTCATCAACCATATATACCTTGTCATCCATAATATCCCTAACCTTCAGAGATATCCTCATGAGGATACACCAATATTAATATTGAATCTAGAGATTTAAATTGTAAAGAGAATGAGGGTATCACCCAACTACGGAGAGATACTCCAACAAAAATTCTATAATGAATCCCCTGATGAGGTTGCAAAGAAACTCCTTGGTAAACTCCTCATAAGAGTCTTAGATAATAAGGTTATGGGAGGAATGATTACTGAGGTTGAGGCATATTTTGGTAGGGATGACCCAGCATCCCGCGCATCCAAGAAGGGGAAGATAGGTGATGCGATGTGGAGAGACCCTGGACATACACTTGTATATATGGTTCATGGAAACTGGCTCCTAAATATAGTAACAACGGAGAGGGAGGCTGGTGCCGTACTAATTAGATCGATAGAGCCCCTAATTGGAATTGAATATATGAGGAGTTTGAGAGGAGTTAAACAAAAGAAGTTGTTGACAACCGGCCCAGGTAGGTTGACTAGAGCCCTTCAAATAACTAAGGAGGAAGACGGTATTCCTGTATATATGAGTGACTCATCGATAATTGTATTAGACTATCTGATATTGGATGAGGAGGAGATTGAGAGATCATATAGAATAGGTGTTACTAAAGATCTTCCCCATCCTTATAGATTTTATGTTAAATATAGTGATTATGTATCCCGAAAGGGGAGTGTAAAGTAATAATTATGTTTAATAATCCAGGTGGTAATAAAATATATACTTTATAATAGCATTTTTCAATAGCATATTATTGGAATAACTATATTATAATGATATTGAATCGGTTTATCGGTGGGCCCATATTAGAGCCTAGGCTAAAAAAAGTATATTTAATCAATAACTATGAATATACTACCTGTAACTTCATGTGTAAATATTGTTATCTTGGCAGGATATTCAAGGATAGTTGTCCCTCCTACCTAGACAGGCTAACCCGTTTCGAGAAGCAAATTGAGGAATACATTAGGAAGTATGGCTTGAGAAGCATAAAGGCCCTACTCATATCCCCCATAGGTGAACCCACTTTAGACCCTGAGCTACCAACAATCCTTAAATATCTAAAGTCTTATGGTATTCCAGTGGCCCTATATACAAACGGATCTACATTGTCTAATAACCATATATTCAACCTACTGAAACAGTTTGACATTGTAATGATAAAATTTGACACATTAAGGAAGGATGTAATTGACGATTTAAATAAACCGAGTATTAGAGTCGATCCTACTGAAGTATATTATCACCTAACTAGGTTTAGAAGGGAATATAGAGGGAAGTTATATCTCGATATAATGCTCGTCGAGGGTTATAACGATCATATCGAGGATTTAAATGATATGATTAGTGCTGTAAAGGCTATCAATCCTAATAAAGTATTTATAAACACTCCTTATTATCCCAATCGTGGTGGTGCAAGACCCCCAAAGACTGAAAAATTAACCTATATTTATACACGTTTAACCAAATTTATGCCGAATAGGGTAGAGATAGTCGATTATATACCTGAATCGTATGTAAACAAGAAGATGGACGACCCAATTGAGGAGTTTATTTACATCTCTACATTGTATCCTATGACAAAGGAGGATGCCTATAAATACTTTAAACTATTCAATCTAAATCCCGAGGAGACGCTCCACGACCTTATAAAGCTTGGTGATGTCGAGATAGTTACATGGCTTGATAGAGAATATGTGATGTCTAATACATTGGCTCGGAAGCTATTATAAAGTTTAGAAGAGGGATTTCATTAACTCAGCATACTCAAGAGATACATTCTCCAAAGCTTTAGATATTTCCATATACATGTTTCTAACCATCTCCTCGATTCTGTTCCTATCATTAATATTACGAATTAGGTTTAACACTTCTGATATATCAACTGTATAGATTGGTTCTAATGTCATCTCCACAACTATGAGGTTGGAGGAATCTCTTAGAGCGTCTAGACGCCGCCTAGAGTCTCTAGCCATATCAGCATATCCCTTCTCGTCTAGATATTTTGAGAGGGCCTCTTCAAACATGATAAGTGAGTTTATAAGTTTGGATAGTGTATACTTCTTCATTACCACCAACGCTCTATAACTATTTTCTTATCCGTGAAGAAGTCTAGACTATCGACTTGTCCATGGACGATGCCGAAGAATGACTCCTTTCTTCCACCAAATGGGAAGAACGCCATTGGAGCGGCAATACCTATGTTAATACCTACGTTACCCACATTCACACTTCTTCTGTACTTCCTAGCTACCTCGCCACTTGATGTAAATATGCTTGTGGCATTGCCATATTCACTCTTGTTAACCATATCAATTACCTCGTCCAGCGTAGAAGCCTTTATAACAGATGCTACAGGACCAAAGATCTCTTCCCTAGCTATCGTCATCTCAGGAGTAACATCTTCAAATACTGTGGGGCCTATGAAATAGCCGTTTGGATACTTCTCTACCTTAACATTTCTACCGTCGAGACTCAGCTTAGCCCCCTCCTCCAAACCCTTCTCAATATAGTAGTGGACTCTCTCCAAAGATTTCCTTGTAACCATAGGACCCATATCCACATCCTCATCCAATCCATAGCCAAGTTTCAACTGTTTAGCAAGCTCTATAAACTTTGGAACTACCTTGTCATACGCCTCTCCTACAGGCACTAAGACACTATTTGCTAGACATCTCTGACCTGTATTACCGAAGAAACTAGATATTAGATTGGTCACAGTCCTATCCATCTTAGCGTCTGGCATGACGACAGCGAAGTTCTTGGCTCCGGCCTGTAGAAGCGCCTTCTTACCAAGCTCTCCAACCCTCTTATATATGATTCTTGCCACCCTCGTTGAACCTACGAAGGCCACTCCAAAAACTTTTTTATGGCTTATCAAAGCTTCACCAACATTTCCCAAGCCGTAAACCACATTAATAAGTCCTGGTGGAAGCCTGGCCTCCTCGTGAAGCAACTTCATGACCCAGTGGAATGGCACAGGAGTGATCTCACTCGGTTTAACGACAACCGTGTCACCTACCGCTAATGCATAAGGTATAAACCAGAATGGGACCATCACCGGAAAGTTGAATGGAGATATTATCGCTGCAACACCTAATGGTTCCCTTACCAGATACTCATCAATACCTCCAGCTACATTCTCCAGATATTCACCCTTCTGAAGTAGGTATGCTACTCCAATCGCCGTCTCCACATTTTCAATAGCTCTTCGCACCTCCCCTAAAGCCTCGTCATATATCTTACCATGATTTTGGACGATTATACGTGCAATCTCATCTTTATGTCTCTCCAAAACATCTTTAATTCTAAAAAGATACTGTACCCTAGTGGGTATGGGGGTTTCCCTCCACTTTAGATAGGCTTCATAAGCCGATTCTACAGCCTCATCCACCTCCTCCTTCAAAGTGTTAGGAACCTGTGCAATGACTTCATCTTTAGCCGGGTTAAAGACTTTTAAGTATTCATGGGTTTCAGAGCTTATAAACTTTCCGTTAATGTATATGTCAAGCTTTCCATAGTTTGGGAGAACCTCCTTATATGTCGCCATAGGGAACACCTATATATAGAATTGTTTTGTTAAATGAGGATGATATAGAGATGTATATAGATTTTCAACCTATAGAAAAAAGGTAAAAATGGGGTTGGAGTTGGTTAGTGTAGGAGTTGGAATGCTCCAGTTAAATACACTTTGTCACTGTTTCTAAAGATCCAGATTTGACCTGGCAGCCATGCTGAGGTGCCATCGTTATACTTAAACTCTATCAACACCTCTACTAATGCCCACTGACTGGTTACCATCACCTTCTTAACAATCATGGGATACTTTATCATCTGACCCACTGTTGATCCGAATTGGCCTGTGCTTGGGTCATAGCCATAGTAGGGAAGTATTATTACTTCACCTGTCCTCGTACCTACATCAAGAAATACAATACTGTCTCCATTAGATGCTATAGTCTTCAGTGGAAGCGGGAATGGCTTTATAAGTATCTTAAACTGGAACACCGTTGTGTATGGCAGATAATCTGCTGTCACTGTAACATTGAACTGGAACTCTTGCTGACCAAAGTTCTGTACCATATCCAATATGTTTTGAGACACGAATACTCTGAATATGACCTTATTATCAGATGAGAATGCTGCTGCTGATGTCACATTAGGTGTAACTGTGAAGTTTAATCCTGGGTCTGCCATAGGATTTAGGAATATTACATTTTGAAGGTCTACTCCCGTCTCTATAAAGACTGGTATGTTTATAACTATGCCACCCGGTACTTTCCTAGCATCAAAGTTTGTATTGTCGAATTGCGTGCCATTTCCAAAGTTTAGCTTTGCAAACCTCACGCTACTCCTGACACGCTCTGCATTATCGCCTCCATCATATAGTCTAGACCAGAGTGATATTGTATCTGGACCAAATAGATATGCATTTGGCCATGGCCATACAGCTACCATTTCAGATGTACGTGTCAATCTAGTCTGATGTAAAGTATTGTATCCAGTCCATGTATTTTCACTTTTATCGTTGACAATTGTTCCGGCGTCTATGGAGAACATATCTATATCTGTGAATGGACTTTCCCATTCGCTATATGCATATATACCGAAAGTCCTCTCATCAGGGTCTCCTTCGTAGGTCATGAACCAGAGTCTGTGATCTCCAGCATCCCTAGTACCGAAGTCGAAGAGTCCCCTAATGAAATTGGGGTTATAGAATCCTTCACTATATGGTCTAAATGGAACCTCCTTGACTAGACCTTCCGAGGCTGAAACAGGCATTGATATTATGAATGAGAATGGTATCAAGAATTTCTTAGCACCAGGTGTCTGAGGATTGAGAACTATGTATCCCTGCTCTACAGTTGGTACCGCATCTACTGGGACCGTTATATCTAGAAGTACCGTGGCGAAACTATTTGCGCCTACATTCAGAACCGGTGAAGAGGGTGTAATCCATGGATGTGGCTCTCTCTTCCAGTATTCGAAGGTTAGAGTGAATGTTGGATTGAGACCATAAACGTTATATACTTCTCTAACGACAATGAGGAGCTGTCCATTTAAATTGTCCAACATCGACTTCGGCAATAACACCTCCTGTGTAGTGCCTGTAAGTGGTGAGAATGCTAGCCAAGAGAGTTCTCCACCCTCTGGGAAACCGTTTGAATTAGTATCGACCCAGTCAAAGGCGTAGAGGTAGAGGTTCACATCATCGAAACCGTCTAAATTGGGGTCGAATACATTCTGCCAATCCATCGTGAGCTGTATCCTAAGGAAGTCATAGTCACCCGGCCATGGCGTATGTGTAAGAGTAAATGTTCTACTGGTCGACCATGGTCCCTGCACGGATGAGATAACCCCGGTTGTTATCTCGGAATGTACCATAACGTCTCTTACAACTTCGACGTTATATGAAACGGCCGTTGATAGCGGATTATTGAAATCGAGTGCAGGGTATCCATTTATAACCATACCTTGTTCAAACCAGCCGTATACAGGATATTCTTTCCATACTTGAGGTGCCGAGAATGGTAATAGTGAAGGGTCGTCAAAGATGTTATTTCCAGTTAATGAGGATAGGAACCAGTTAAACAGGAATGGTACGAACTCTCTCATCATATAATTCCCTGATGTTAATGGCGAATAGACATCAACACCGTTTCCAGGAGCAACGCCTGACATGAGATACTGTATTGCGTTATAGACATCTACCCTACCAACTCCCTGTACATTCGGTGGTAGACCCATGTCTTTAGCACTCATAAGGAGAAGTCTCTTAACTTCATCAGGTGTGGGTGTTACACCCAGGATGTCCCTATACGCCTGTATAACGACGGCCGCAGAGCCGGATACCACCGGAGCAGCCATGCTGGTCCCACTAAAGATATCTAAAAACGCTCCGTCACCACCTGTTAATAATACATTCCATATTGCTGTAGGAGCGAATCCAAATGCTCCTGGAGCTGAAAGCTCTGGGACGGGATAGCCCATTACATTGGGCCCTCTACTGCTAAAGAAGACTATAGTGTCGTTATATCCACCGCCCCATCCGAGAGATGGGAGCCATGGGAGAGATGTTGAGGCAGCTACTGTAATTGCTAATCCGCTATACCCTGGGGGACCCGTGGTTCCAGCACCCGGCCCCTCATTACCAGCGGATATTACCAATAATGTTCCTGGATATGAGGGGTCTAAGTAGGAAGGAAGCGAGATTGCATCAGCAAATAAGGTGATTATAAATGGTCCATATATGAACCATCCCTGTGAAGCATGCTCCCAACCTATGAAACCCCAGCTATTACTTATTATATCTGCTTTGTGATTACCAGTATACTGCCATATTCCGTAGACCCATCCAAATCCAGGTACTGGATAGAATCCTTCTGTCCCCGGTATTAAGTCGAAACCTGCTGCCCAGAACCACGCCTCAAATATATCAACTAGGGAGAATATCGGTATACCCATTATACTTGCGTTGGGAGCTATTCCAGAGCCATAAGGCTGTAGAGTTCCAAATAGAATCTCTGGGTAGTAGTTACCCACGAAATCATTTACACCTGCAGCTACACTAGCCACACTCGTTCCATGTCCCTGCCAATCATATACAAACACTGCATACTCTCCCTCATCATCTATTGGCTCCAATATGCTACACTGTTCACCTGATGTAGATGGAACTGCACAGAATACGTCTATGCCCCATGCCAAAGTACCTGCTTGGAAATCGGGGATTCCATCTCCATTATGGTCATAAGTGGGGACTGTTAAACCCGTCTCAGTCAATGCCTGTTCATCTGCGAAGCTCCAATCAGGAGTATATCCAAAAACTCTCTTGTATTCTGATGAGACATCTACATATAATGTATCGTAGGTACCATCTAAGTTACTATCTACAAGAAGAACTGGGAAGATATTCAACCCTGTTATGAACTCGAATAGCAGACCAAATTTAGCTCTATCACCTGGATTTAATATTCCAGTTACATCCATATCAACAGGGAATGTTGTTGAGAATAGTGCTGAATACGGTACTGGTGTAAATATCCAGGATATTGGAAAGAAATTTGGATATAATCTAGGAAGTATACTAAGCCATAGTAGGGGGTCTGATCCACTGGAATTTATTAATGTATGAGTACCGTTTGAATATGCTTCGACTAAGATATTGGTAAAAGCTATTACTTGATTATCGGCATCAAATGAAGCTGTTCTACCCATCGAATCTCTTGCCACCTTATTTCTCCAGCTAAATAAGCCTAAGGTACCGAAGTCTACACCTGTATCTACAACAGCTATCGTAACACCTGTACCATTATACTGACTCTTCAAAGGTTTACCGTTAACCTGTTTATTTAGACCAAGTAGATCAGTCACGTAATACATGTCTTCTGAGGGAGGTGTTACAACATCCCCCGTTAAGGAAACCTCAGACAACGTTGATATAAGCTTTTCTCTGTACTCTGACTGTAAAGTCGTTTTTAGATTACCTAGATAGTCTATTAACTCTGGATATGATAAGTCTGAGGGTATTGAGGATTTATCAAGACTTCTCCCTATGTCATCAATATCTCCAGGGAAATCAATCTGTACGTCTGGCAATGCTAAGAGGAGACCTTCAACATCTTTAAGCTTGTCATATGCACCTGGTTTCAAAACAGCAAATGAAAACCTTAGATCCTCAATTGAAGGGGTGAATCGTGCATTAATGACAGCCTCTGCCAGGGCTTCTAAATCTGCATCCTCCCTAAGCAATAGAAGAACTTCCTGTGGATAGTCATCTTTGGATAAAGCAGGATCAATATATGGTACTTGTGAAAGTCTCTTCATCATCTCTGACTTTATAAAATCCAGCTCAAAATCGTAGAACAATGTTGGGTCACTACCCAGATATACTGTTTGGCTTGCCCCGAGAAATGGCAGTGATATCCATCCAATGAACAGGAGGATTAGAAGGATGCTTACCATCCGCCTTAACATGTAATTTTTATTATGAAAAACGATATATAACTTATGTATAGAAGAATTTATAGAAAATATATTCTAAAACAATATATGTATATACATTTCTTTAAAAAGATGTTCAAAGAGAGTCATCAGGTAAAATAATAGTTGAGAAACTAAACTTTAATATATTTCTTCAAAAGGGACATATGACGGAATTCATCGTCCTCAACCTGTATCATTAACTCCATAAAATAGCTCTTTAAATCATTTGATAACCCATCTGTGACTAACGTCCTATCTGTCATACCTATAGAGGCCACCATATCCACCAAACTCTCGAGAGTTTCATATATCTCCCTATCTGATGTTATAGACCCTAATCTTGTCTCTATCTCTTTTAGATAGCCTATTAATCCATAGGCTGCACCTGAGTATCTACTACAATCTTGAAGGTCAAACTCCTCCACACCATATAGAGATGCAATATCAGACATTATAAGGGCGTGTTTCTTACTATCCTGGCCAATTATCCTTGCTATATTTTTCAGGATTAAATCTTCAGCTTTTTCAGATAGTTTCATGCATATTTTTGAAACCAACTCTTCACAATATTGGTGGCATCTTGCAACTCGACCGAAATACTTATCATCCATAGAATCACCATCAAGCTAAATTATAGAGTTTACATCTTATTATAATCAATACATTTCATGTATATAGTATTTCTAGAGAATGGAGAAAAGGTTATCATGATGAAGCTCTCAAAGGGATATTACATTATAGGGGGGAGAGCATATATAAAGCCATATGGTACAATAGAGATATTCGGAGGAGAAGTAAATAGTAGAACCGTTGAGATCCCATTTGCAAGGCAAGCTCCTGTACAGATACATGAATATGCAGAGGTTGAAGTCGATGATGGATATATAGTCCAGGTAAATGAAGACCCAATACCTAGAGAGTGGAGAGAGACTATACATGATTATATCGAGGGTTCGAAAGCTGTGGTGATAGGGGGTGTAGATGTAGGTAAAAGTGGGTATACCCTCTACATCGCTAATCAACTTGTGAAAAAAGGCTATACAGTTGGAATTATCGATACAGATATCGGTCAGTCAGACCTAGGGCCTCCAGGAACTATCGGCTCCTCAATAATGGATAAACAATATGTAAACTACCATGAGATCCCGCTTTACAACGCATATTTCATTGGAGATAAGATGCCTTCGGGCCACTTACTACAGATTGTGGTAGGGACGTATAAGTTAGTGAAGGAACTAGAAGATAAGACTGATATACTCATCGTCAATACAAGTGGATATATAAGGGGTGGTGTAGCCAGGGCGCTTAAGAGGCATATTGTCGAAGTGGTAGATCCAACTAATATATATATCTTCGATAGAGAAGGCGAGACAAGGCATATTACGGATGACCTTAGAGGATATAGGATGAGGTACCTACCAATACCAAAGACATTGAAGCCTAAGAGGATATGGGAAAGGAGGGGATATAGAAACTACTACCTCAAGAAATATGTAGAAGGGGCTAATGAAGTTACTTTTAAATTATCAGGTTTATCTTTTGACCAAACAATATTGGATAAGGTATGCTACAGAATATATAAGGGATATATCTACGGGTTATATCAGGATGGAGAGAAGACTTACCTCATATCCTACGGAACCATTCCTAAAGAAGTTATCACGGAGATATTCAAGGGTTTAGAGATCAAGAGATACACTTATATAGACATTAAAAGATTAAGGGGGTTGTTACTTGGACTATATAGGATGGGTAGGTTCCTCAATATCGGTTTACTCCTAGACTATAACCCAATAAATAGGGAGATAAAGGTGTTGACAAATATAGATATAGAACCGGATGAGATTAAATTCGGATATCTCATAATGGACTCAGAGTTTAACGAAGTTATGAGGCTAAGACCCGGTCTTCTGGGATAGACTCTTTACACTCCTCAAATACCGCCATATACGTTGGAACGACTCCTCTATCAAGTTCTCTGGAGCTAGGGTGACAGCCCTAAAGTGTCCAGCGCCGTACCTTCCAAATCCTGATCCTGGGACTATATATACACCTTCGTTCTTGAGGAGGTTTAATGCAAATTCTCTATCATCCCCATATATCTCCCTATCGATCCTAGGGAAGATATAGAATGTGGCCCGTGGCTTATGTACATCCATACCCTCCGTCTCCATAACCAGCTTATAAAACAATTCTGTCCTCTTCCTTACCTTTCTAATGAGTTCACCAAGATGTTTATCTCCGCCTTTCAAAGCGGCTATAGCCCCATACTGAGCGGGGGTATTTGGCGAGAGTCTAGATCTCGCCTGCTTCAATACACCCTCTACCACTCTATCAACATAATCTCCAGATTTATCCAGTATATACATATAACCTAGTCTCCAACCAGTCATTAGATATTGCTTTGAGAATCCATTCAACCCTATGTATAGCACGTCATCGGCAAACTTATAGGGAGGAGTGTATTCACCCTTCAATATAATCCTGTCATATATCTCATCTGAAACAACGGGGATATTAAACTCAGCTGCTAAATCCATTATATCCTTTAAGATTTTTTGGTCATATAATGCCCCGGTTGGATTATTGGGCGTATTTATCATTATCAATCTAGTTCTAGGAGTTATCTTACGCCTCATATCATCAACATCCGGTATGAACCCCTCATCAGGAATACATCTATATTCCTTCGCCACCGCATGATACATCATGGGAGTAGATATGTAAGCTGGATATGATGGACCTGGCACTAAAATCTCATCACCAGGATCTGTAAACAATCTAATTGTGAAGTTAATACCTTCTGCAACTCCATTAGTAACTATAATATGCTCTGGGGGTACGCTAAGCTTATATTTACTCTTGAGATGCTCAGAGAGAGCCTCCCTCAATTCATAAATTCCCTGTGAATCAGAGTAGTAGTTATGGCCGGAGAGGGACGCCTTATACATGGTCTCGATGATATGCCTAGGAGTCTCAAAGTCATACCTAAGGGGATCACCAATATTTAGATATATAACCTTTACACCCTTCCGTTCAACTGCTTTTGCAACAGGTACTAAATCCCGAATGGCATACCTAATTTTGAAGATGTTTTCTGAAAACTTTGTCATAATAATATAAGCATTATAACTGGTTCATTATTCATTTAAAATATATATCACTGGTATAGGTATTAGATGAAGCAATCTATACTAATATGAACATTCCCAGTGACGGTCTTACAGATGAGGAAATCAGGGAAATATATAGGAAATATAGGAAGATAGCTGTAGTAGGAATGTCGAGGAATCCTGAGAAGCCAGCACATTATGTACCTAGATATCTTATGGAGAATGGTTATGAGATTATACCTATAAACCCTACTGCAGACGAGATACTTGGTAAGAAGGTGTATAAATCGATTTCGGAGGTTCCAGAGGATACCGAGATTTTAAACGTCTTTAGACCTTCGGATGAAGTGCCTAAAATTGTTGAGGAAGCATTGAAAAAGAATTTTAAGGTCATATGGCTACAAGAGGGAATATTCCACGAGAGCATCTATAAGGCTAGAGAGAAAGGCATAACAACAGTCTGGAATAGATGCATGATGAAAGAACATAGAAGACTCTTCAAATAAAAAAATAGGGTGGAGGGCTAACTCCGTGGTAAGAACTTACGGATAAAGTTTACGAAGGGCGGTAGAGACCTAGTCTGTAGATATACCTTTCCAGGTCCTCTCAACTCTGCTACTATACCTTCACCACCCAAGAAGAAACTCTTCCATCCCCCGAATTTTTTAATACTATATTTAATCGTGGGGTCCATAGCTACGAAATGAAAGTTGTCAACTGTAACCTTCTCACCCTCCTTCAACTCTATAACCTCCATACCGCCATATGCGTTTATCCATACTCCACCATTTCCCTCAGCCTTTAACCATACCAGCTCACCTTCAGCCAATAATCCCTTAAATCCCTTCCACTCCACACTGATTTTAACATCGCCGTGATGGGCTAGATAGCTGAAATCCTGAATAATTAGCTTCCCCCTCAACTCTCTATACTCGATGTCGCCTGGTAAGGATGGTGCGAACCATAGCTCTGATGGAGATTTTGCATTAAAGGTGTTGAGAAATATAGATTCACCACCTAGAAACGCTCTAGCTAAACTAGCCATAACCCCTCCAGTTTTAGTCTCAATATCATAGTCCCCAAAACCATATATGAATGCACCAGCTTCAGCGGTAACCGACTCGCCTGGATCAAGCCTCACCTTTAAAAGACTATAAGCGGGTTTCTGAGTAACCTCCCAATCCATTAGAAACACCTATTATACATAATCTATATGTCCATAACTTCTTATTATAGGAAGTTGTCTTCAAAGTATCTGTCTAACCATCTCAACAGCTCTGACCATATTCCTAAGCTTAACATAAGCTACATCCCTCGACCTAGTCCTAAGACCACAGTCTGGATTAATATAAATCTTCTCAGGAGGTAGAAACTTCAAAGCATATAGGATCCTATCCCTAATAAGTTCTGGAGGTTCAATCTTATCAGTATGAACATCAATAACACCGAGACCCAATTCAAAATCATATCCATAATCAACCAGCTCTCTCAGGAGTGTATATCCAGGTCGAGACTCATCATCTACACCCAAGCCCCATGAATCCCTATTTGCAAATTCAAGAGTATACTGAACAGTCTTGAACCTATCTAAATATGGTATCAACACACTATAATCACTATAACAAATATGGATGGAAACATCCTTCTCAACCCCCTCGACCGACTTATTAAATGCATCTACGACAATATCCATCTCATTGGGGTGTGTAGTGGCAGCTGGTTCATCAATCTGGATACGGAATATATCAAGCTTTGAAAGCTCCTTCAATATAGGATTGATTATATTCCTCGCCAAATCAAGACTGAATTCATATTTCGCCTCATAATCAACCTTCACAGGATCTTCATACCCTTTATTTAAACGGTAGTATTCATTGAAAGTCCAGTCTGCAAGGGTATATGGACCAGTTACCGGAATCTTCACTTTTTTATTAGCCTGTCTTAGGATGAATAGGGCTTCATCAAGATGATAGTTCTTAATTAGTCTCGGCCTTTTAACTACCCTACCTTTCAGAAAATAGAAGTTATCCCAGACCCTAACATATCCAGCTACTTCAATACCATCTATAAAAGTAATGGGATGGTAATACATCTCCCAGCGATGCATCTCACCATCATACACAATATCAAGACCCGCTCCCTCCAACATCCTTATTGTATCTAGACTAGCAGCCTCTATATAGGGCCGCAGAAATTCATAATCAACCTGGCCATTGAGAAACAATTTATACATATCGATTAAATATCGTGGCTTCTTGATACTCCCTATCTCCTGTGTATATAACATTCTATCCACCCCCTATTCTAGAAAGTATCCAGACTTTCTTCAAGGCATAGTCATATGGTAGGAAATCCAGATCCACATTATTACATATCCATATCTCATCATCCCCAAACTTGTCAACTAAAAATCTCTTAATATCTTCTGGATCCTCTAAGAGAGTGTTTTGACCATCGATAATACCCAGTATCACTGGTCCCTTAGAAAAAGACGATAAGTCCCTTATACTATTCCATCTCATATCAACCGAGAATTTAAAGCCTAAAGACCCTAGATAGTTAAGTACATCATTAACCTTACCAAAATAGGTATAGACAACTATATTATCCCTGTAATCCATTAAACCTTTGTATAGCTTCTCAACCCTTGATACCTCATCACCATAATACACGAGCGAAGGTTCATGCAGAAACACCCATCTATACCCTATATCGACCAGATACCTCACTACCTCCTCTAGCAAAATCTCTATACTTCTAAGCTTATCAACACCTTTGAATATCGAATGTGTAATCCACATGTGCGGACCCGGTATACTGATCCCATCAACCCTACTATCAAAAAGCTTGGAAAGAAAATCTTTTAATACCGCCTCAGAAAACTTTGGAATCTCCCTAAATATGGGTCTTCTATAAAACGTATTATTTTCATAAAACCTAGTAAGGGGTCCAGCTTCCAATCCCTCAAAATACGTGAAAGGCCTGAAATGGTCGTGCCAATTTGACTGCGGGTCATGTATAACATCCAGGGAACCCTCTATATATATGTCCACCACATTCTTTATATGCTCTAGATATGAATCCTTAAACTCTTCTTCAGTAACTTCTCCACGCTCATAAGCCTTCCAAATGTTTATCAATTTTGGAGATCGAGGGAAGATACCGACTACAAAGGATTTGACCATATCAATCAACATATTTAATCATCCTCAAAGCCTATATATTTTAGTTGACACTCCCTTGAGTGAAGAAGATATGGAGGAAATATTTTATATACTAAAGAATAAAGAGCCTAAATCGATTGAACTCCCCCCAGTAAGGAGATGGGATAACCTGAACGAGGCAATTAAACTCTTCAAGGAATATAATCTCAATAAATATTTCAAACTCTGTAATCTCCCTCAGAATCCCCTAGGAATACCCTCGTCAGACACGGCAATACCCGCCTACTGCATTTCAAAAGAATTGGATGTCCACATTATAAACCATCTCCCCTATCGAACCGAGAACCAGACGACTTATATTGGTAAACTTATAGAGTATTCCCTCGCCAAAATAGAAGGTCTACTTCTAATATCTGGGGATATCAAAGTAAGTGACATGACCTTCTCTGAAGCAGTAAGAATAGCCAAGTCTTTCAAGGAGGGATGTATAGAAGTCAATGGTAGACGTATTGAGGTGGAGAGATGGAGATTCGCCATAGGGGCTGGGCTAATCCCGAATAGGGAGAATGAGAGAGACAATTTTATTTCCAAGGTGAAGGCAGGTGCGGAATTCTTCCAGACACAGATTATATTAGATGAAGAGCCATTGAAGAAACTAATTGAAAATGTATCTAATATGTTGGATAATGAGATAGCCATATTAGTAGGGGTTATCCCAAATAAAGAAGGAATTGAAGAATTGATAGCCAGATTAAGTGGTGGAAAAAACAACCCCTCCCTAGAATATTCCCAAAATAAATATATCGACTATCTGGAGAATGTCCTCAAAAACCTTTTGAATATCTCTGATAAGATAAGCACTATAAACATGGGTATCCATATATATCCGATTAGATGGACTAGAGACAATATAGAATATGTAGCAGACCTCATCTCCCGCTTTTAGACTCGCGTTTTAACCTCGATCCATCACCAAATACCCAGTATTCCCCGTCCTCACGATACTCAAGTTTAAATATAGGAGGTTCAAACTTAACCCTCTCCAAAACCTTACTAGCCTTCTCAAAACCTAATTTCCTCCCCTTAGCAGCCACCAATATATAGAGGGTTTTATCCCCCACATTGAGACTCCCATGTTTATGATAGATCCTGATATCATATACTCCTTCATCCATCTCCTCCTTAGCAATCTCATCGAGCTTCTTTGAGGTATATGGTTCATAAACGCTGTAATCCAATTTTGAAACTTTCCTACCCTCAATATCCCCCTTCACAAAACCTATGAAGACGACTATCGCCCCCATACCATCCTCAGCGTGTCTAGACATCTCCTCAACAACCTTATTCAAATCAATATCTTCATCGACTACTCTACCTTCAGGCATATTAACCACCAGATACAGGAGGTAACAAAGCCACCCGATCGCCATCCCCCAATTTATAGTCCAACCCCCTATTCACACCATTTACAAGTACGAGTATTGTAAACCGCTCCTCAAACTTCTTTAGATCGGGATGCATCTCCCTAATCCTATTTAGGAGATCCTTAAGGGTAGAACCATTTTCAACTTCGACATCTTCTTCTAAGACCCCTGTATAGTCGGCTATAGCCGCTAGATACTTAACCCTCACCTTCATATTAAATACCACCTAAATAGTTTATGGGTATACATGATTATTCAAAGTTATATATACAATACAATTCCTTAATTATGGAAGACCATAATGATTGGGCAACACCTTCTAAGAATAATTTATAGAAGAAGACCTGGTAGACACCCCCTTCTATATAAGGAAACGATAAAATTCCTGGAGGAAGTTGAGGGAGACACTCTCGACGTGGGTGGGGGCCCAGGCTACCTCTATCTCTACATAAAAGAAAAACCGTACTACGTGGTTCAAGACATAGACTATATAATGTTGACATATGGAGATCCCGAGATTGATAGGGTGCAAGCAGCTGCAGAAGAACTTGTTTTTAGGAGGGGGTCATTCGAGAATATTATTATACATGATGCACTACACCACTTTAGAGATGTTAATAAAACATTAAGTAATATAGCTTCAATAGCGTCTAAAAAAATTATGATATTTGAGATAGAACTTGGTACTCTAACAGGTAAGTTTATAAAGTATCTCGAGTTACTCCTCGGATTTCCAGGCAATTTCTACAAATCTATGGATCTAAAGAAAAAAATTGAAGAAATATTTCAAGACTCAAGGATTGACATTGTAAAAATGGGGAGGTTTAGGTATCTTCTAAAGGCTGTTCGTCAACCCCATTCGTAACTGGGATATTTCTTAGCTTCTATAAACGCTTTCGCCCTCTCGACAACTCTGTAATCTCTACCCAGCCTAACAAGCTCAGAGACTCCATACATGGCTAATACATCCATCTTTATCCTTCTAAAATAATTCTTGAGACTCTTGAACGCCTCTGGAGAGTTACTCATCAAGCTATTTAGGATATTCTCTACAGTCTTTTCAAGATCATTAACAGAGTCGACTAAAACGGTTATTAAACCATTTTTGTATGCCTCTTCTGCAGTTATACTTCCTGATGTATATGCTAGGTATTGACTCCTCATCAAACCAAGGGTATATTTACCCAATGCAGGTAGAAACGGTGGGATAAGCCCCCATCTAGCCTCAGGCCAACCAATCTTAACATCTCTCGGGGCTATGACAAAATCTCCCAGCCATAGAAACTCAGCTCCACCTCCATATGCAGATCCATTCAAAGCGATAACCACTGGTTTATCAAGCATTAGAATGGCATTGACCATTTCAGCCAATTTTTCAAATAAGCCTCCACTCTCCAGAGAGTCTTTAGAGCTGGCCAGCTCGCCCAAGTCGATGCCTGCTGAGAACACTTTACCCTTTCCTGTAAAAACAACAGCCCAAAAGTCTCCATCTCCCAAGGCACTTATTACCTCCTCCATAAGTCCACGGTTAAAGGCATTCAACTTCTCAGGCCTGTTAAACACAATCCATCTTACACCATCTCTATCAAAAACCTCGATAAAGTTATAGGTCGACATTGGTATACACCATCCAAAAATGTATATTCATTGGGATATATTTCATCAAACCATAAAATATATTATTTGAGTGCCGAGATGAATATAGACTCTCAATTAATGAAAGACCTAGAAAATTTCCAAAGAGATGAGATTACCGAGTATCACATATATAGATATCTAGCTGAAAAAGAGGAAGGTAGAAATAGAGAAGTTCTTCAAAAGATAAGTGAGGATGAACTAAGACATTACAACACATGGAAAGAGATAACGGGTAGAGATGTAGAACCAGACTGGAATAAAATCCGATTCTATAAACTAATGTATAGAATATTTGGACTTGTTTTTTCATTGAAGCTTATGGAAAGGGGGGAGAGGAAGGCTGAAGAGAGATATAAAAAAGCAGCTGAAAAAGTAGAGATAGCAAAAGAGATACTAAAAGATGAGTTTGAACATGAAGATAAACTCCTATCCCTACTAACCGATGAGAGACTTCAATTTATAGGTTCTATAGTCTTAGGACTATCAGATGCACTTATCGAATTAACAGGTGCACTAACAGGATTGAGCCTAGCTTTATATAACACGTTGATCGTCGGATTAGCAGCCTTAATAACCGGTATAGCCGCCTCAATGTCTATGGCTGTATCCGAATACCTCTCAAAAAGGAGCGAAGGAGATGTTAATGCAGTTAAAGGGGCGTTATACACTGGAATGGCCTACATCATAACAGTACTTCTAATTGTAATGCCATTCTTCCTAGGATTAAATATATACCTAAGCCTTGCATCAAGTCTAATAATAGCCAGTCTAATTATAGCCGCCCTGACCTTCTATACATCAGTAGTAAGAGAAATAACATGGAAGAGAGAGTTTATGGAGATGCTGGTATTAACGATGGGTGTAGCGTTCATATCATTCTCAATTGGATACTTCATTAGGCTATACTTCAATATAGAGGTATGATGAAAAAGATTAGGAAAGCTCTGGAGGAGTATAATAGATATAGAGGTGTCGAAGCTGAGGCTAAACTCATATCTATAGATAAGGACGTAGTGACATTAGAATTTAGAGGTAGCTTCTGCGAGACATGTGGATATTACGATTGGATAGAGGATATAATATATATCCTTGAAGAGCATAGCCTAAAGTCCGAGATAATAGAGATTAAGGAGTTAGACGATGGAGCAATAGCAAAAATAAAATATAAAGAGAGGGATGAAGAGACTACTTAGAAAACTCTTCAACGCGCTTCTTAACTATATTCTGGACCTCGTCGTCATTCATCCTCTTAAAAGCTTCAACCGTCAATGTAGATAAGTTCCACTTTATCGTCCCATCTTCCACACTGTAGTCAACTCTAACCCTAACAGCATCCCCCTTCTCCATCTTAAGGTCCTCAACCAGTATATGAAATAATAGCTGGTTCATCTCAGCGGCTGCACGGGCAACCTCCTGATTAGATACTTTACCCTCCTTGACATCGTTCCTTAGCTGTGCAAAAAGAGTCCTCCTGAGTTTATCGGCATACGCACCCGCTATAACAAGTCCAGTGCTTAATGTAGGCATTCACAAGGCACCTCCAACAAGAGATAATAATATAATTACATACACGATATAATATATTATAGTCCTTAGTAAGAAAATCTCACGAAATATACTTACATTCATTAATATTGAGACCATATTTAATTTCATCAATGAGTTACGTTGCATTGGATGCGGCTACACCAAAAGACTCGATAATTATAAATTATATAATCAAGAAACTTGATAGGAAAGGTTTGGATTATGTGGTCTTCGCCAGACACTCTACCCAAACAATACCATTGCTAAATTATTTTGGTATTGAACATGTAATCACAGGCCGATATGGATACACATTAGAGGAGAAGTATATGGCTACACTAGAGCAAGAGAGGAGGATGCTTGACTATATAATTGAGAATGGAAAACCTAGTGTATTATGGACACATGGAAATGTAGCTGGAGTAAGAACAGCGTACCACCTAGGAATACCTATAGTATATTCAAATGATACTCCACACAATGAGCCTGTAGTTAGACTCACTATTCCGTTGGCCACGGTCCTAATATCTCCAGAGGCAATACCGAAATGTAAATGGGTTTCCAGAGGCTTGGAGGAGGATAGGATAATCCAATATAAAGGGACGGAGGAAGTGACTTGGGTAAAAGAACATCTGAAAGTCGACAAAGAAAAGGTTTTAAAAAAATATCTAGGTGAGGTTCCAGATCGACTTATGGTTATCAGAACAATGGAGTACTACGCAAGTTACAGTTATGGAGTGAAATATGATCTAAAAGATTTGGTGAAAAAGCTGGCTGAATATGCTAAGATAGTGTTAATACCTCGGTATGGAGATGAGAGGAAGAGATTTGAAGGGATAAAGAATCTAATCATCCTCGATAAACCTGTATATGCAGTTGAATTGTTAGCGGCATCAGATATGGTAATCGCTTCAGGGGGGACAATGGCTAGAGAAGCAGCATTACTAGGTGTACCCACAGTATCTTACCATTTTAGAGACGATATTCTAAAATATCTCATGGGCGAGGGATTCCCAGTTAAATATATCAGAGATTTTGATAGGATACTTGATGAAGCTAGAATGGTTATGAAGGAGCCTGATAGATTTCATATAGATACCTCTGAAATCCTAGCGGAGTATGATGAACATGTTGATATAGTATTTGAGGAGCTGGAGAAGTATATCCAAGTTTGATAAATCCATATTTATAAGTTATTTATAGTCTATTGTTGTTTTAAGATGTCATCCACGGATATATTTCAAAATGAGACGATAAAAGAGATTCTTGAGCATTACAGGGTTATATGGGCACTGGGTCATGCGTCAAGTCTCATGGGCTGGGACTCTGAGACATATATGCCGAAACAGGCATATATGGATAGGGGTACGGCCTCATCCGAATTGAGTGTACTATCGAGGAAATTACTTCTTGATGAAAACTTCTTAGCTAAACTTGATAAGGCAAAGGATATGATGGATGATCTTAACGAATATGAGAGGGGCGTAGTAAGGGTTTTAGATAGAGCTGTAAAGATATATAGGGCGCTGCCCGAAGACCTAATCAGGGAGATGGCGATAGCCCGTGAAGAAGCTAGAGTGCATTGGGTACAAGCAAGGTACAAGTCTGACTTCAATATTTTCAAGCCATATCTCGAGAGAAATATAAATCTCTCTCGTAAAGCTGCAGAGTATCTCGGATATGAAGAAGATAGGTATGACGCCCTTCTAGACTTATTTGAAGAGGGTTTAACATATAGGAAGGCAAAGTCCATTCTAGACCAAGTAGCGTCACAAGTAAAGCCTATATTTGAGAAGGTCTATAATGAAGAGCTCTTCCCCTCCAAGCATACCCTTGAAGACGTTAAATATGATATTGAGGCTATGAAGAAGGTGAATAAAGAGGTTTTAGACCTGTTAAACTATCCATGGGAGAGGGCTAGGCTCGACGTATCAGCACATCCATTCACCACGGGGATAAGTCTAGACGATGTAAGAATAACAACAAGGTATGAGGGGTATGACTTTAGACGAACCTTATACTCAGTACTACATGAATATGGACATGCGTTATATGACCTTCAGATAGATCCAAACTTTAAATATACACCTCTAGAGGGAGGGGCGAGCCTAGGTATACACGAAAGTCAAAGCAGATTCTGGGAAAATATAATTGGTAGATCAAGGGAGTTCACCAGTATCTTAAAGCCCATCCTTGACAAGCATTTGGACTTTACAGCCAAGTATGACGAGGAAGAACTTTATAAATATTTCAACATCGTTAGGCCAACCTTTATAAGAGTGGATTCAGACCAGTTGACCTATGACTTCCATATTATCCTAAGATTCAGGATGGAGCATATGTTCATAAACGGAGAACTCACGGTGGATGACGCACCGGAAACATGGAACAACATGATGGAGGAATTCCTAGGTATAAGGCCTAAGAAGGATAGTGAGGGGATACTCCAAGACATTCACTGGAGCATTGGACTCATGGGTTACTTCCCGACATATACACTTGGGAATATATTATCTGCACAGATAAGTAGAGTACTGGAGAAGGAGCTGGGCAAGATATCGAACTTGATTTTAGAGAAGAGATTTACAGATATTCAGGAATTCCTTAAAGAGAAGATACACCGGTATGGAGGTATGTATAAGCCAGAGGAACTCATTAGAAAAGCAACCGGAGAAGGGATAAACCCGAGCTATTATATTGAATATCTTAGGAATAAATTCCTCTCACCATAATTTTTTATTATGGATTATAGGGGTTACATAATCCTCTTGGCAGGAGTCGGCTATCTGGGTTACAACCTAGCCTATAACTATATTGGCAATGGAGAAAATGTTCTAATTATATCTCGAAAGAAAAGCATTATAAGACGTTGGACACTATTCCAAAGACTGAGAAGACTGGGAGCTAGATTCTATATAGATGATGAATTAACGCCGAATACAGTTTTAAACGCTATAAATAGGTTTGGACGGCCCAGACTCATCTATTACCTAGCAGGTATTAATAGAGGTTCAACAGATGAAATGAAATACGTACATGGGAGACTCTCCTTCCACATAGCTTCAAAAATTTATAGGGAAAACCTGTTTAGAGGTAGGTATATCCACATCTCCGCATATAACCCGGGTATCGTGCTTAGTGGATATATCGAGAGCAAAATCTATGGTGAAAAACTTTTGGAGAGACTGACAAGAAATGGATATAGTATAACCATTCTTAGACCAGGGCTTCTAGTAGGAAAATACCCATATCATCCAGAATGGATACAAATGTATCAACTGGCTAAGAGAGGGATTACGATAGAGACAAACATAGTTACGGGGTATACACCCATTAAAGACATCTATGAGTTTGTAGAGTATCTAGAAGAGAAAGACATAAACAAGGATATCCCCATTAATCTTACCTTCTTCTACCGTGATATAGGGATCATAACTAGAGTGTTCTCGAAGGAATTAGGTTTTGAAGACCCTTTAACAATAAGAATAAATAGCCCTAAAAGACTCTGGAAGATACTCCCGTATCATGGTTCTCTAGGCTTTCTCAGAGGATTCATCTACCCCCATAAACCACCCAGACCATCTGAAGTATATAGAATAGGGTATAGGGTTAAATCAAATCTTATTAAGGAATTAATAGACAGCCTCAATGATTTAAGGAAAATGGAAATTCAAACTGGAGCCCTATTTACACAGAGGTAGATCAAGATTATATACATCTACTGATCCATCTTCAAGAAGATAGAATGCCAAGCTCTTGATTGGAACACCAAGTTCATATGCTTTAAAGACAAGCTCATAAACCACTTCGTCACCCTCCCTATACGGTGTAAAACACTTCACATTAGGTAACGCAGCTAAGAATATCAACATCACATTATTACCCATCTCAAAAAGATTCATAATATCTCTAATGTGGCGTCTGCCCCTCTCGGTTGGACAGTCAGGGTATGAAGCTGCCTCCCCATTTCTCAATACAGCACTTTTAACCTCTACATAAAGTTCTTTATCTCCACATCTCAAGAGATAATCCAATTTACTATTTAGAATCTTCGGATGTCTAGATATAATTATACAATCCTTTATCCATGGAATGATACCCATATCAATTAGCTTCTCAAATACAAGGGCCTGGGAATAGGTATCTATAAGGGAATATCCATCTCCATCTAATATGCCTACAACTCTATAACGTAGTCTACTACCCTCTATTGGAATCGCAAGGCCCATCTTACCCGCGACTAGATAATCATGTAACCTACCAGTATTTGTATTATGGCAGAGGACTATCTCTCCATCCAGCTCAGCCTTCACTACAAATCTGTTCAGCCTTTCCAAAATCTTTATAGGATATAGTTTAGACGTATATAATTTGATTCTAACCATCTACTTGTCACTTACCTCTAAAACAATTACATCATTAAATCTAGAGAGAGATTCATCCATCGTAACAAGTTTCAAACCATTTTCCCTAGCAGCAACTAAATAGAGTGATAGACGGGGGCTCAAATCATTTTCACTAGAAATCTTCATAGCCTCCTCAACATAATCTTTGTAACATATAAACTCAGAGACTGTAGAGTCGACTAGACTCCTAAGGACATTAGATAGTCTGAGAAACACCTCTCCAAACTCTATAAAATCTCTCTGTAATAATCCATAGGAATACTCTACAGTATCGATGTAAACGGTATCTAATGTAGCTATCTCACCCACATTCTCGTTAACCCATCTAAAGGCGTCCATATAACCCTCTAAACCAGTTAATACCGTTCCAAACACCGTATAATCTACTAGATACTTCACCATCTATACACCCCTCATGAATGAGATAACAAGCTTAACAAAGAAACCTGGAACTAACCTAGAGACAACAGCTGAAAACGGCATATCCACATATTTCATTGAGACCCTATCAAGCAACTCAACATCCTCCCTATTCAAATTGATATCAAGCGCATCCAAGATAGCATCGACATGACTACGCTTCTTAACACCAGGAATTGGAACACCACCCTTCTCAACAATCCATCTAAGAGCTATAGATGCCAAGGAGACACCATACCTCTCAGAGATATCCTTCAAAGACCTAAGGAGTTCCTCATCCTTGGCAGCCTTCTGGAATACATAGTCAAACCTCCTAGCCCTATTATCAACCACCCGTTTCCCAGCTAAAACACCCTTACCCAAGGGGCTATAAGCTATCATAGATATATTATTCTCTTTCATAAAATCCAGACCATTCCTCTCAATAGCCCGGTATACAAGGCTATATTGAACCTGATTAGATACAATCTCATATTTAGACATACATTCCATAGCCTTCTTGAGAAGTTCACCATCGAAATTACTAACACCGATATATCTTATAATACCTCTATCAACCAGCTTCTCGAGACTCCTCATAACCCTACATAGGGATGTATAGATTGAGGGAGGCCAATGAAGTTGATAAAGGTCTATAACATCTACACCCAGTCTACGCCTACTCATCTCAGCACTCTTGAAAATCCTATGCTCAGACGTATGGAAACCGGCAACCTTAGTCGCAACGACAACGTCATAACCCTTTATAGCTTCACCTACAATCTCCTCTGAAACACCGTTTCCATATATCTCAGCTGTATCTATAAAGTTAACGCCATATTCAAAGGCATATCTATATGCTGATATGACATCTTCCCTTGTATATCCAGATCCCCAACTCCTAAAACCGGCTTGCCAAGCACCTAACCCAATCCTAGATATTTTAAGTCCTCCTAGAGATACCGTATCAACCACTCTCATACCCCATATACCCCATAATATTATGATATACTTACTAAGAAAATGTAAACCTAGTTTTTACAGGTGTAAACCGATATTTACTTATGCCATATTTGAATAGGCTGTGTCTACACAATATTAATTGGATATAGATGAAGATACAGGTTGAAGTCTTGGGGAGAGAGAAGAGATTGGTTGAAGTATATAGAGGAATAACTTTGGAAGAACTGGCAGAGAAACTTGGTCTTAGGAAAAACGAGTATATCCCAGTGGTAGATGATAAGATCGTTACCTGGGACTATAAAATATTCAAGGTGGTTAACGTCAAGCTTGTTCCAGTCGTATCCGGTGGATAATATGGATAGATGCATGGAATGTGGTGAAGAACCTGTATACAAATACTTGGGGAAGGTATACTGCTCTAAACATTTTACCAAATACTTTGAGGATAAAACCTTAGAGACAATTTCAAAATATAAATTATTGAGGAGAGGTGAACATGTAGTTATAGCTGTTTCTGGTGGAAAAGACTCGTTATCACTCTTATATATTCTTAATAAATATAGGGAGAGGCTAGGGATTAGAGTAACCGCTCTACTTATTGACGAGGGTATAAAGGGGTATAGAGATATTACAATAGAGGATTTTAAAGAGGTCAATAAAAGGATAAACGCTGAATATAGGCTTATATCATATGAGGATGTCTTTGGACTTTCACTAGACGATATATTAAAACTCTCTAGAGAGAAGGGGTTACCTACATACGCATGTTCATATTGTGGTGTATTCAGGAGATACCTCTTAAACCTAGGTGCACGGGTTATCGGTGGTGACGTTCTTGCAACAGCCCATAACCTAGACGATATTATACAGACCTACCTACTAAATATCTTCACTAACAGTATCGAGAGGATATTACATCTCCATCCAAGAACGGAGAGCGCCTCCCACATAAAATTCATACATAGAGTCAAGCCATTCTATGAAGTTTTGGAAATGGAGACAACCCTATACGCGATTATAAACGGTTTATATCCGAGGTTTATAGAATGCCCATATGCCCCCGAGGCATTCAGGAATGACATTAGAAGCTTTATAAACCAACTCGAGGAAGAAAATCCAGGAATTAAATATAAAATCCTAAATAGTCTACTTGCAACATTAGAGAGATACGGGTCTAAGGAGCCTCCTAGGATAAACTCATGTAGGATATGTGGTGAACCCACTTCACAGGAGATATGTAGGACATGTAGATATCTAGAGAATCTAGGACTATTAAATAATCTCAAGATATGGATAAATGAAGTCGGACAATTATAATTTTATGAATGAAGAAGCATATCTAGACGTGACATTAATAAGGTGTCCAAACTGTGGAAAACTCTATGTAGACGCTTCATGGTATATCCTAGACATGGAATCAGATATTGAATGTGGAATATGTGGTAAAGAGTTCAATACAAAGGAGAATATTGTTAAGAGACTACTCCTGAAAATAACACTCGAGGATGAAGGGATTAGACTCTCCTATAAAGATATAAACGAGGAAAGATAGAGGCCCGATAGATATTTCTGATATCGAGATATAATATTTTTAATGAGCATCTTCCAAGTGTCTATGGAAGAGGTAGTCGCCTCGATAATCCTCCTCCTATACGTATCAGTTATAGTCTTCGTCGTCACAAGGAAGCTATACGAGAAGTACGTAGATAGGGTTGGGGATAGAAGAATGAGATATTACAACAGAAAGATTATCCATATATTCGCAGGTGGAGTGGTAGCACTACTTGTCCCATATATCTACAAGGGACCCCTGATACCCTTCGTATTAGGAATACTATTGGCCATAGCAGTTCTAATACCTTATCTACGAGGGAAGATATACGAATGGTTCCAAGTACCAGATAACATGTATGATGTCAACTTCTGCATCGTCTGGGGCATAATGTTCCCAATATCCTACTATATATGGGGGGATATGACCTACGCCGTAGTCCTAATATCCTTTATGGCATTTGGAGACGCCGTCACAGGTATAGTTAGAAACTATCTCTTCAAAAGAAGGACGAAACATTGGATAGGAAACCTAGCCATGTTCATCGTATCAGCACCGATAGCATATTTCTACATTGGATGGATAGGCATATTAGCCGCATTAGTAGCCAGTATAGCTGAACACTTTGAATATAAATGGATAGATGATAACGTATTAGCTCCTTCCTCAGCATTCATCGTGCTATACTTACTAACTGCTTTATAACCCAACATAAATATTTTTACCCCCATTAGATACCAAACCTTAAAATAGAGCCGAAGGCTTTACTATTGAATTGTCATGAAAATATTGGTAGCTCTAGGAGGAAATGCCCTACTCGAACCAAATCAAGAACCAACATTCGAGATTCAATACAAAAATGCAGTAAAAACTATGAGCAAGATTTTAGAGGGACTCTCACCCGATGACCAGATAATAATAACCCATGGAAATGGCACACAGGTTGGGATCACGCTCCTAAGATACTTAGCTGCTGAAGATATTAAACCATATCCATTGTATGCAGCTGTAAGTGAGACACAAGGATTTATAGGACATGTTCTAGCCCTTGCCATATCAAACGTAACGAGGGGGGAGCAGCAGGCAGTCCCAGTTATAACACATGTTCTAGTAGATAGGGATGATCCCGCATTCAAAAACCCTCAGAAACCAATAGGCCCGGTTTATACCTTCGATGAGATGGTTGAAATGCTGGATAAATATGGGGATTGGAAATTTGTGAATACATCTAAAGGTTGGAGAAGGGTTGTGCCGAGTCCAGAACCTATAGACATACTTGAAAAGAATGTCATTAAGAGGCTGTTTGAATCGGGAGTGATAACCATAGCATGTGGAGGGGGTGGGATACCCGTAGTCAGAGAGGGTAGTAGATTTAGAGGTGTAGATGCAGTTATAGATAAGGATAAGGCGAGTTCGCTGCTAGCCCGGATTCTAAAGGTAGATAGATTCGTCATACTAACCGGTGAGGATTATGTATATTTAAACTATGGAGAGCCGGATATGACGCCTATAAAGGAGATAACAGTTGATGAACTCAGGAATCTACTTAGTGAATACGATTTTGAAGAGGGTAGTATAAAGCCTAAGATTGAAGCGGTAGTAGAATTTGTCGAGTATTCTGGTGGAGAGGCTATTATTACCAGCCTCAATAGGGCTAAAGAGGCGTTAAAGGGTAGGGTCGGCACTATAGTCACTCGATAAATCCCAGCCTCTCAAGTCCATCCCTGATTTCATTGGCGGTGAGATTCGCTCCTAAATACTCGAATTTAAGATTGCCATCCTCAATCCAGAATACATAAATATTGAGCTCACCAGGCTCCTCGACATATCTAAAATAGTTTGTATTGTTGGTATACAGCCATGTAAAGGATAGAAAGTATTTTGCATTCTTCATTAGAAACTCTCTATATGAATTGTAATCTCCATCAATGCCGAGCATAACTATTCCATATTCAGCCGTAAGGTCTAGAGATTTAAACTTTAAAAGACTGTCCAATGGACTCTTATCTTCAAAAGCTTGGGCACGAAAGAAAACCAATATTGTAAAGTCGTTTTTCGGAATTATATTCCTGAGTTTTGTATTTCTATCAATTATAAGATTTAAGAAGTCTTCATCCATGATACCTGGCTTCGTCTCCAGATTCGAGACAAATATCCCGACCAGAGCAGTAATGAAGACTAGTAATACAAAGAGAGGAATAACCTTAGAACTTTTTGTCATACCACCACCCTAGAGATAACATGTTATATATGATTAGATTAGCCTAGTGAAATATTTATTATCAACCCTAATTCCATCAACAGAGGATAGAAACCTCTTAGCCTCTCCAGAAGATAGATACTCAATCCACCTCTTTACAGGCTCTTCATCTACCGTCTCATTATTAAATATAAAGTCAACTCTCTCCCAATGTATCGGTATAAAATCCACGTTATACCCTTCAATAGCCTCCCTAGCAACGATACCAACGTCATACAATCCCTGTTCAACCGATGTGACAACCGCAGAATGAGTATTAGCTATAGTGTCATACCCCTCTATTTTTCTAACTAATTCTTTAAAGTCACATCCCTCTTCCGATGCCAACCGTTTCAACTCATTATCCAGATACGTCCTAATACCAGAGCCCAATGGCCGGTTGATAAACTTTAGTTCCTTATTAATCAAATCCTTAATACTTTTGATTCTGTAAGGATTGCCCTTGGCAACTACAAATCCAATCTCCCTCCAAAAACCATGATATAATATTGCATTATCAACGCCATACATCTTAACATATGGAATGTTATATTCGCCATTCTCGTCTACAAGATGTATCGTTCCAAAATCGTTATAACCTTCTTTCACACCGAGAAGCGCCCCCATTGAACCGGAGAATATCCTCTTCAGAACAATATTATTCTCCTCTACAAATCTATGAAGTATGTTATCCACTACTCTACTATGACTTGTATAGACGATAAGGTCAGATGGCTTATTATATAAGCTGAATAGAACAACATTATATCTATCACCTTTATCTACATAGGTAGTATCATCGGGTATGATTATGAAGCCGTCACTCTGGCTTAAGGTGGCGATGGCTCCACTATCTGTATGGATTGGATAGAAATATATGTTACCTTTCCTACTCTTCAGAAAGACTGGATATAAATGTTCAACGCCAAACACACTCTTAAAAAACCTTCCGGAGACCGCCTCAATGGATATCCTACCTCTCGGAGGTAGACCGTTAACCTTTCTAATCACATCGGAGAATATATGTAGATATACCATTAACCCTGAGACGGGGAAACCAGGTAGTCCAATAAAGAGCTTATCATCTATTAGGGCGGCTATAGTCGGTTTACCAGGTTTTATACGTATTCCATAAAATAGTGGCTGGAACGAACTGAAGCTTGTAAGAACTTCATAGAGAAGATCTTTAACGCCCACACTGGTTGCCCCTGAAAATACGACAACATCAAAATCTTTAACGGCCTCCTTAATCTTGCCATATATTGAGTCGAACTCGTCTCTAGCTATACCCAAAAAATATGTATCACACCCATCTTCTCTTAGAAGAGTAGATATGCTGTAGCTATTTACATCATAAATCTCTCCAAACCTTAATTTCTCACCAGGCGGAACCAGCTCATTGCCACTACTTATAATCCCGACCTTAAGTCTTTTATAGACTGGAACCTTATCAAAGCCTAGTCCAGCCAGGACACCGACTTCTCTAGGTCCTAATAGAGTTCCTCTTCGATATATCAAATCTCCCTTGGAGACGTCTGAACCGGCGTGCTGGATCCACTCACCAGGTGAAGAAGACTTATATACATATACATATCCATCTTCATATCTAGTATATTCTTCCATCACGATGGTATTAGCTCCAGGGGGAATATGAGCTCCAGTCGCCACCCTAACGGCCTCACCACTCTTTAAAGAACCTTTAAATTGGCCGCCGGCCTCCACACTACCTATGACCTTAAGCTTCACAGGCCTATCCTCCCTTGCTGGAGCGATATCCTCAGCCTTGACGGCATATCCATCTCGAAGACTTCTAGTATAGGGAGGTAGGTCAATAGGAGAAACTATATCTCCGGCCAATACCCTACCAAGACATTCTCCAATAGGTATATATTCAGTTTTGGGTTGGAATCCAAAGGAATTATATAGAATTTTTCTAGCTTCATCAGGTGTTATCAATTCTTTGAATAACGGCTTAGACATCTTCTAAAAACCTCCTAAACAGCATAACATCTACCTCTTCACCCTCTTCATAACCCTCCTTACCCTCATCAATAACTAGATATCCATCCGCCATAGAGAGACTTGAGGTAATCCCTGCACCGGATGCATATACCGGCTCAACATATATCTCATCTCTAACTTTGATCTTAACTCTCACATAATGTTTTAAACCCACTTTAGAGGGTACACGCCTTGTCAACATACCCCTAACAACCCTTGGAATATAAACTCCATGAATACCAGCTAATCTCTTAACCACTGGATATACAAATACATCCGTAGAGATAGCTACAGCAACCGGATAACCGGGAAGCCCAATATACGGCTTATCATTGACCAATGCAAGTAAGACAGGTTTCGAAGGCTGTAGAGCAACACCATGTATAATAATATCACCAACACGCTCCACAGCATCACGGACCAAGTCACCCTGCCCCAATGAAGTACCGCCAAATGAGACGGTCAGGTCATTCTCCATTGAAGACTTCATAAGGAAATCCCTTATAAGCTCGACATCATCCTCTAAAATCCCATAATCCCTAATCTCTACCGGATAATCCTCTAAAGCCCTAGAAAAGAAGACCCTATTAACTTCTCTAATCTTACCTTCTGGAGCAGAATCTGAATCAACCAGTTCGGAACCGAATGCAGCGATACCGATTCTAACCTTCCGAAAAACCTTGAACTTACTTAGGTTTAATGATGCCAACGCCATCAAATCATGTGGAGTAATGAGACGTCCTTTGGGTGCTACAATCTCACCCTCCTTAATATCCTCACCCTTAAGAGAAACATTGTCATATTTCCCTACATTCTTGAAAATATCGACATATCCTCCGGATTCGCTCGCATATTCAACCATCACAACCGCATCAGCATTATCAGGCATTATAGCACCTGTATCTATTCTAACAGCCTCACCAGGATGAAGTTCACCTTTAAATGGCTGTGAAGTTGTGGATCTCCCTACCAACTTTAGCCTTACAGGATTATCCATAGAGGCTGATACAACATCTGAACTCAGAACAGCATAGCCATCCATAGCACTCCTATTAAAATTTGGTACATCAATTGGAGAGACTACATCCTCCGCCAATACCCTACCAGCCAAGTCCTTTAGAGAAACCTCTTCAATATCTTCAACAGGTTTTACATACATGAGAAACTTGTTTATAGCAGTCTCGACATCCGTAAGCCTTTTAAAACCACTACCCAATCCACTCATTACACTAATCTATATTGGACAAACCGTCTTATCTATATGTTCACCAATATTAAAGTCTTTAAGAGTGTCTCGGTCAGTTTTGAAGAAAGGCTCTCTATTATATACAGCCTCTATAAACTTCTTAGCAATATATTCATCTCCATATCCGTCTCTGATATAGGTGATGAAGTCAACGTGATTATCACTCCTCATTAGGCATGGTTTAAACTTACCGTCATATGTAATCCGAATTCTATCATTACCCATACAAAAGGCATTATTCCACATCGGCTTCACAAACTCTACATGGACACCATTGTCTAACACATAGACCATCCTATTATGAAGACTACGCCTATACTTCCTCACAACCCTAGGTTCAAGCTCCTTCTCGATATTATCGAGGGGATAGAAATGTCTCCTGAAGAAGTTCGGATCAGCATTTAAAAGTTCTATAAACTGTACCGTATTAGTCTCACCACCTCCTATGGAATGGCTATATTCAATCATATCCCAAACTTCATCTTCATTAACATCTTTAAGGATAACCATATTCAATTTGATTGGTAGAAGCCCAGCATCTAAAGCTGCTTCAACAGCCTTAAGAGTTTCATCGCGTCTATCCATCTTCGTAATGAAATAGTATCTATCCCTTTTCAGACTATGTAAGCTTATGTTAACTCTGTCGAGACCAGCCTCTTTAAGATCCCAAGCCAGATTCTCAAGCCTAAATCCAGTTGTAGTCATCGATATTTCTTGTATACCAACTGATTTTATCCTAGCCACAATCTCCACAATATCTTTACGAAGCATAGGCTCCCCGCCAGTAATCTTTACATACCTAACTCCAAACCTATGGAGAACTCTAACCACACGCTCAATCTCCTCAGGAGTCATATATCTGGGCTCTTCAAATATGCCCTCTTTATGGCAGAATATACAGCTATAATTACAGCGTAAACTACTATTTACACTTATCCTGGCACCGATAACAGGCCTGTTAAACCTATCCGTTAGAACCATATTCTTAAATCCACCATTAAAATTTAGTGTAGATACATCCTTAATAAATAGCCTCTGTATAACATATACCCCATAAATATCTGGGGATATAATGTATTTACCTTCTATACCCTAATCTTACCCTCCTTAATCAACCGCCTTATATGGAGTTCAGCCTCCTTAAGGAGGTTCTTAGCAGATTTATAAGTAGCCTTTTTAACTGCATCAGGATATTCGAGCCATATATATCCCTTATGCTCCCAAGATATCCTTACATCCATTGTTAGAGACTGCATCAACCGGAATATAACTGTCTTACTAACGACATTTCCATGGCTCATGAATTTATAGCTTATCGTCCGCCTGAAACCATCAATAAGTATCAACTTATCTCTTGGAATACCGGTCTCCTCATAAACCTCCCTATAAATGGTTTCCAACTCCTCCTCACCCGGCTCTATAATCCCCTTCGGAAAGTCCCAATGCCCACTAGGATAATGTAGAAGAAGATAAAGCCTTCTACCATCATCTGTGAGATAGAATATGATGGCCCCTGCAGAACGTTCATAGATAATTCTGGACATAAAATAGACACCCTCTGTATACTCGACATCCAAATAAATTTAAATGGATAGCCCCCTATATTAGAATGTTGAGACGGTGGTAACTATGGCTGATATTAAAGTAACTTGGCTTGGACATGCAGCATTTGAGATAGACTATGATGGAAAGGTGAAGATACTTATAGACCCATTCTTAGTGGCATCACCGAAAAAAGCAGGAGATTTCAAGGATGTCGACCTTATTCTAGTCACCCATGCGCATCAAGACCATGTTGGTGACACATGCGAAATCCTAAAGAACAATCCTAAAGCTAAGATAGTTGCAGTCTACGAATTAGCTTCACACCTTGCAGAGAAATGTGGCGCCAAAGATTTCGTGGGTATGAATATAGGTGGTACATGGAAGTTTAAGAAGAATGGAGTCGAGGTCTTAATTACCCAAGTAGAGGCGACACATTCAAGTATGGGTATAGGTACTGCAACAGGCTTTGTAGTAAGATTCCCCGGATTCACTATATACCATGCAGGTGATACCGGGGTCTTCTCAAGTATGGAGTTGATAGGTAAACTTTATAATGTGACCCTTGCACTACTCCCCATTGGTAGCCACTTTACAATGGGTATAGACGAGGCGGTAGAGGCCACTAAACTGATAAAGCCTGAGTATGTTATACCTATGCATTACAACACCTTCGACGTAATCAAAGCAGATCCAAATGAATTCAAGAGTAAAGTTGAGGAAAGCACCTCAACAAAGGTTATAATATTAAACCCAGGAGAATCCAATACATTCTTCGTCTAACTACCTCTAAACTCCTTTTTTATCTTTTGTGGCCCCCCTGACCGACTCAACCTCATCGACCATAGTATCTATGGCCTCCGTGAGTGTGAGTAGGGGGCCAAAAAATGATATAACCTTAAAGGTTAAATTATATACCTCAGTATATCATCAATAAATTTTTGATTGGGATGTCTCTAAGGGAAAGAATAGAGTCTAACCGCTCCCTCCAAATCGCATATTCAGCATTAATGATAGCATTTACATTCCTAGCAACTATAGTAATATCGATATACATCCCAGCCACCCACGGATTCTTTAATATTGGAGAATTCGGGGTCTACATAGCGGCATTAACTGGAGGGCCATTAGTAGGTATGATAGCCGGTGGAGTAGGTTCCGCATTAGCCGATGTATTTCTAGGTTATGAGTTTTACGCACCCATAACATTCGTGGTCAAGGGACTAGAAGGATTCATAGTGGGCTATCTAGCCTTCAAACTTAGGAAGATAAGATTTACAAGATGGATGGGTATAACAGCCTCCTTCGCAGTCGCAGCTCTAGCCATATCTATTGGGAGTACTTACTATATAGGAGAAGCCGAGGTAACCCTGCTAAACACCACATATATCCTACCATTCTCAACACTACTCTGGCTTGCCGTAGGTACAGTTATGCTGGGAATTACATTCTATGCAACTATGAAAAACCCAGATAGAACAGCCGATATAATGGCGATGTTCATAGGTGGAATGGAGATGATACTGGGATACTTCATCGCCCAGTATATAGTATTCGGAGCTGCAGCCTATGTCGAGCTATTCTATAACTTGTTCCAAGTACTTATAGGTATGGGCCTTGCAGTAACTGTTATCCATTATATCGAGAGGATGCTCTAGATATATAGTAGGCTCTAAGCTTAACAATCATAGACGGTATATCAATATCTATTGGACATGCCTCTACACATCTACCATCTAAAAGACATGTATATAAAGATGGAACCAAATTCTCCACGCCATGTAAGAAGGAGGCTATTATAGTGCCTATCCCAGATGGATATGCAGGACCTCCAAAGACTCCTCCAATCAATTGGTATACAGTGCATTTATACATGCATGCACCACATTTAATACATAGGGCAGCCTCTGTAAACTCCCGCTCCTCCAAAATCTTTTTCCTACCACCATCGAGAAGAACTAGGTGGACGTCCTTACCCCTCTCTACAAGAGACTTGTAAAATATTACATCATAGTAACCCGCTATTCTATACCCCGCATATCTACTCGTAACCAAAGCAATCTTAATCGAGTCCTTTACTGACGGTACAAGCTTAAAAATATCTGTTAAAACCACTATCTTATCAGGTGTGTTATAGGTCAATGTGATATTACCCTCATTATGAATCAATAGGGATGCAGGCTCCTCCACCCCAAGAGAGTTGCTCCCTATTATCCCAAAGTCCGATTCAAAATATTTTCTCCTCATAAAGCTACTGAAGAATCTAACCATACCCTCCACATCATTAGGATCAAACCTCTTACCAAACTTTCTTGAAAATATCTCAGCGACCCTCTCCTTACTATAGTGGATGGATGGCGTTACAATATGCATAGGTGTATCATCAGCAAGTTGGAGTATAAACTCTCCCAAATCCGTCTCCCAAACCTCAGTACCCAGATCCTCCAAATATTTTCTGAGACCTACCTCCTCACTAACCATACTCTTACTCTTCACAACCGTCTTCCCACCTCCAATTAGATCACCAATATATCTAAGGACGTCACTTGGTGACTTTGCATAATAGAAGTCGATACCAACCTTTTTACATTTAGATTCAAGCCTATCAACCAAGTAAGCATTCTTATCAAGGGCTTCCTCCCGAATCTTCCTTACCTCCTTAGCAAGCTCCAGAGTCTCTGGATATTCACCCAAAATCTTAACGATATCTTCTTCATAATGGTTGACCGTCCTTTCAATTCCCAACCTTTTGACTTTGTCATCTAAAATAGAGGTTACATCCTTTACATAGCTACTCCAGCTCATCTCTCCAAACCCTCGTAAATAAGTTCGATAAGATCCACAATCTTTGATTCATCCTTCGAAACAGTTAAGAAACTCGATAGACATATGGGACAGGTAACCACTATCTTATCAGCGCCTGTAGAGACAAGATCTTTATATCTCGCTTCAGCTACCCTCCTAGCAAGCATTGAGAAATAAGTCTCTATAGGCCCCCCACAGCACATCGAGGTCTCACCACTCTTTCTAGACTCGACAGTTCTTAATCCCAGGGAATTCATCACCTTACGAGGCTCCTCTATAATCTTCCTATAACGTGATTTGGAATAATGACAGGGATCATGGAACACATACTTCAAATCCTTTGAAGCTCCACCGATGGTAAGTCTACCATCCCTGAGCCCCTGAATAACTATATCCAGAATATTGAGGATCTCAAGATCATAATCCATTATGTATTTTGGATAGACATATTTGAGTAGTTCATAGGTATGAGGATCCAAAGTGATTATCCTCTTAACACCATATTTCTTAAACAGCTGATAAACCCTATTCACATATTCCTTAAATTCATTGTGGAAACCGAGCTCATATAGTAAAACACCTACATATGGCTCCTCCTTTAGACAACCAACCTCCATACCCATCTGTTTCAAAACCTCTAGAGCTTTTCTTGGTATCTCATAAATCTTGCCATCCTTCTTGGAAACCACCATCTTATACAGAGGCCCTAGACCCATAAACATCCTAGCCAATTTAGGTGTTAACTTCTTGTCGGGTGATGATGTAACGAGATGCAATAGAGCTTCCTTTGAATATACAATCTCCATCGTCGAATAAAGACATCCACTATATAAAATCGTATCTTTAGGCCCGTCTATACACCATGAGCCACATTCACTAGTTGATAGACCTAGAGGATGCATCTTTTTCAATATATTATCCCTAACTATTAAGATACTTTCTGGGAGCCTGTAAGAACTATTCATCAACATAAATATAGGGATGTAGTATCTTATAGAGGGAAAAATATTTAGGATTTATACACCTCACTCCATTACTATTTTATACCCTTTATATATGTTCAAGAAATGGTCGAGAGTATATCCATACCTCCTTATACACATTTCTTTTTCATAAAATCTGAGAGTTAGATAGCTGGCCAAAATATGGTGAAGCTCTATGCCATCATTATATATGAAAATGTTTACATCCCTAGGTCCATGAGCCCCAAACACGATCTTTTTCTCTATATCCCCAGTTCTACTAGGTGCATTAACAATCCTAATTAGAAATCTATTTTCAAAAACTCTATTTAGGTTATATATTATATCGAATGAATTCAAGAAACTATTTAACAATCTACTAGAAGACACGGTTACATATAACTTCTCGGGATAGCTAGTAATATTCGTCAAAATCTCATCCTCAACTAAAAGTAGAGAGCCTGTGTCTATAGCCAAGAAATCAGCATAGGTGAGTCCGACCTTTAGGTTATACCAATCCACATCTTTAATGCTATTCACTGGACTCCCGATCTCCAACTTCCTACCTATAACACCCGATTCAAACCTATCTAAATAGAAAATGTCTCCAGGAATCTCATCTTTAATTGTTTCTACAACATCATCTAAACAGTCAAACTTGAAGACCTTAAAACCATTTCTAATGAATTTACTCAGGTCAGCCTTCTCAAGAGGTATGTGTATGCCTTTCAGGCCTTGAGATAGAGAAAAAAGGGAGTTATAAACGTCCTTAATAATCCTCAAGTCAATACCGCAATGCTTAATACTCATTAGTCTTTAAGCGCCTCTAGACATTCTTGGTAAGTCTTATATATAGCCTCCGCTGCCTTCTTAATACCCTCTTTCTCCTCATCTGTCAGCTTATTCCATATATCTTCTCTCAATCCCCTCCCAATTCTGGCTGGAACAGTTAGATAGACAGGCTCTGGAACATTATCAAATTTGTATGGCCTAGCGTAGGATAGAATCGCACCTGTATTTAACATCATACCCCTCACTACATGTACAAATGCCCCTGCAGGACCCCATAGAGTAGCACCCTGTTTCGCAATTATCTTGGCCGCTATATCCCTTACATACCTGAAAATCTTATTCTTGTCAATGTCGAACTCGTCAATGTGCTTACCATCTATGTAGACCGTGCTCCAGAGAGCTACAGCCGCCTCTCCATGCTCACCACCTATATACCCCTCAACACTGGATACAGGCACGTCCAACTCCTTAGCCAAAATATATCTAAACCTTGCTGTATCAAGCATCGTACCCGTACCTATAACCCTATCTGGATCACCAAGTGTCTTGGCTGCAAGAGTAGTCAATGCATCTACAGGATTCGTCACTATGAAGTAGATGGCCTTTGGATTCTTCTCCATAGACTTCTCAACAATAGACTTTATAATACCAGCATTTTTACCAGCCAATTCTCTCCTACTCATATCGGGCTTCCTAGGGAAACCAGCTACAACAACTATCATATCAGCATCTTCAATCATACCGGGATCAGTATATCCAACTGCCTCGAAATCCCTGCTATGTAAGGAAAGCCCATGTGATATATCCTCGGCAACCTTCTCAGCCAATCCCTCGACAATGTCTACCAAAGTCATCTTATCAACATAGGGTTCATAGGCGATTGTATAGGCGATAGATGCACCTAGCCTACCAACACCCACCACAGCTATATGAGCCATCAATACCACCTACATAAAGAGGTATTAAATATTTACTCCAAAAAACAGGGTTATATACAATATAAAAATTAGGGAGTGAAAAACCTACTCCCTTTCCTCAAGAGGGACATATTTCAAACCTATGGGCCCTACATATTTATGACGGGGCCTAATAAGCCTTGGAGACTCTAGATACTCCAGGATATGGGCTATCCAACCTCCTATCCTCGAGAGAGCGAATATTGCTGGGCCATATTCTATCGGGAATCCAAGGTGTACATATAGTATTCCAGCATAGAAGTCTACATTAGGGCATATCCTCTTCGTCTTACAAAGCCTCTCCATACAGATCTCTTCAACCCTGAGGGCGATCTCAAAGAGGTTCTTAGCCTCGCCCTTCAAATCCATCTTCATCAACATCTCCTTCAATACCTTAGCCCTTGGATCATAAGTCTTATAGACTCTATGACCGAACCCCATTATCCTTTCCTTCCTACTCAACTTCTCCTCCACATATTTCTCGGCATTCTCAGGACTTCCGATCTCCCTAAACTGCTTCAAAGCCGCTCCAGCAGCACCTCCGTGTAACGGACCCTTCAAAGTATTTATTGCAGAGGTGACCGCAGAATATATGTCAGATAATGTGGATATAGTTACTAGCCCGGCGAATGCACTTGCATTCATACCATGCTCAATATGTAGGATAAGGTCTGTATCAAGCGCCTTGGCATCCTCCTCAACATGTTCTCCCCTAACCATATATAAGAAGTTAGCTGCATAGTTTAGATCATCCCTAGGCTCTATAATATCAAGGTCATTAGATATCCTATACCAAGCAGCAAGGATCGTGGGTGTCTTACCCAGGATATTAACTATCTTATCATATAAAGCATCTTTATCCAGTCTATTCTGCTCCTTATCCCACAAGCCTATCGTGAGGAGACTATATTTCAAGACATCGAGGGGGCTATTCCACCTAGGAATCTCCCGTAAAATCTTCTTCATACCCTCCTCGATACCATAGTTCTTGGATATAGCCTCCACCCAATTGTAATACTCACGTTTATTCGGTAGCTTCCCATAAATCAGTAAGTAGGCGACCTCCTCATAACTCGACTTCATAGCAAGCTCAGTAAGGTCATAACCCCTTACATAGACCTTACCAGCCAATCCATCGATATAGGAGAGGCTACTCTCTGTTACATAGATACCTTCTAAGCCTTTATGGACAACTACATCCTCCGTCAATGAAATCACCGAATATAAATTTATAACCCCACCTTTAATGAAAGATGAAATATATTATATCTATGCCTTTAAATAATTTGAATGAAGGATACATATTAGATTGATATGAAGAGTTATAGAATTACCTTGGTACCTGGAGACGGAACTGGACCTGAGCTAGTAGCAGTCGCAAAGGAGATTCTAGAGAAGGCTGGCGAACTATACAACTTTAAATTCGAATGGGATGAGAAAGAGGCTGGAATACCTGCATATGAAAAATATGGAGATCCACTCCCAGAAGAGACTATCGAGAGTATAAGAAGGAATAAGATATTATACAAGGGTCCGATAACGACTCCAGTAGGGACTGGCTATAGATCTGTTAATGTAGCGATCAGGAAGCTTTTCAAGCTATATGCAATAGTCAGACCTGCAAAGGCCATTCCCAGATTCTCATCCAAATTCCCAGATGTCGACTTAATCGTAATTAGAGAGGGAACTGAAGAGTTCTATGCAGGTATAGAGCATAGGATAAATACCGTAGATAGGGAGAGGATAGCCGCAGAATCGATAGGCATTGTGACAAGGGAAACCTCTGAGAAGGTTATCAGATTCTCATTCGAATATGCTAAGAAGATGGGTAGGAAGAGGGTGTCCGCAGTTCATAAAGCTAATATCCTGAAGGAGAGTCATGGACTCTTCAGAGACGTATTCTATGAAGTCGCTAAGGATTATCCCGAGATACAGGCCGACGACTATATGGTTGATAACATGGCTTACCAATTGGTGGCTAAGCCAGAGCTCTATGACGTACTTGTAACACCAAACCTTGTAGGCGATATCCTCTCAGATCTAACAGCCGGGCTAGTAGGTAGCCTGGGTCTAGTTCCAAGTGGAAACATAGGAGATGAATACGCTATGTTCGAGCCCATACACGGTAGCGCCCCAAAGTATGCAGGTCAGAATAAGGTTAATCCAACGGCCCAGATAATGGCTGGAGTAATGATGCTACAACACTTAGGGGAGATGGAGGCTGCAGATCTTATTGAGAAGGCAGTGTTCAAAGTTATTGAGGAAGGTAGGTATGTGACGTATGACATTGCAAGGGTATATAACGTTGAACCAGTAGGAACAAAGGAGATGGGGCAGGCTATTATTAAGAAGATGGAGGAGCTTTATAGTAAAGGCTAGATCCCCAACCCTCTATCATATTTATTATACATCAAAATCGAGGATTTCTCAATTATCAGAGTCCTCAACCTCGCAACTAGGTTATATATCATCGAGGCGTACTCCCTATATAGTGGATATGGAACTCCCCCTGCAAGTGAATCGACAATCCTAAATATCTTATCTATTATCTCAACAATTTTATAATCTTTCTCAACTAGGTTTGCAACGATATCATTACTAATCTTATCTGTTCCATGCTGGATAGATAGCTTCTTTAATATATCATCCAATATCTCTGAAGACATCTTAAAATAAGAGGATACATCTGGAGGTGCATAAGCCAAAAGTCTCAACAAAACATTTTTTAACCTTATAGCCTTCTCACTAACATATTGGGATACCCTCTCTAGGTCATCCCCACTCAGATATCCACTGTAACCATCGATGAAATTAGATATAAATTTTATTTTCTCTTCACTCATCCAATATTTATATACCTCGTAATCTCTTCATAAATCTGCCCATACTCGCTTTTTGGAACGACTACACCCATAAAGTACCCTTCGCCTCCAGCCGGAAGATCCCTCTCCATAAATCTTTTTATCAGGGGCTCCAGATACCTATTGGACTTAACGGCTATAGAGATACATCCAGGTATAAAGCCTTTATCAGCTACTAAAATATTTTTATCAGGATATCGTCTAGCCAATTCCCTCACTAAATCGACTATAACATACATCTTCCCATCATATTCTAACATAGCCAAACCCCCATCTATAGACACATTATCCACCAACTCCTTCAGATACCTATCCCTATCTTCTATTATCCTAAACATTTTATCGAAATAGGGGAGTGAATCTAATCTATAACTCCTATTAATTAGGAGCTTAACATTTCTATAGAGGGAGGATACATCATTCACATAATAAGGTGCATTAAAATATTCTTTAAGTTGTGAGAGATTCTCCAGAGTAATATCCAGGTTATCAAGATATTTACTGAATATATCCCAGTATTCAGAAGTTAGTATGTTATCTCCCACATCGTTGTACATACCTAGAATGGCGTCTACATCAGGCTCAATACCCAAATAATCCATTAAAATATACGTGGTAGAGAATCTGTTACTACATACACACGTAACATTCAAATTTGAGTAGTCGGGATGGAGCCGGGAATCATCAAAAATTGTGACATAGGATGTTGTATTTAGCCTTTTAACGTCTACACGGGGGATATGCATATCAACTATGTATATATGTTCATATTGGGAAAGAATGTCTATCCATTCATCTTCTAACCAATAAAAACCAACACTAGGAAAGAAAACAGTCTCAGCAAATCCCGATCTTATAAGCATTGAGGCAGAAGCCTGTCCATCGACATCCCAATTTGCAACCACAACAGATGACATATCAAAAAATTAAACCAACATAATTAAATAGAGAGAATCCAATTCTTTTATGATTGCAATGAAGATATTGCCAATAATTTTTACATTATTTACAGTTCTACTAATCTCAGCCCCACCACCCGTATTTGCTGACGTATTTAAAGTAGAGACTATGAAAGGAGAATGGCGAGAGATATCCGACACATATATCGTCTCAGAAAGGAGTATAGGGGAATCCGTACTTAGATTATATGCAGATGGATACAGGATGGGTAGTTGGGTAATATCGATAGATATGGATCTAGACGTTGAAGAGGGTGGAGAGATTTATGGATATATCAAGGTAGAGGTGCCCGAACTAGGTATAAGTCTGCTTTATACAGAGAGATATATAAATAGGGGATTAATTGGGATGGACTATATAGAGAATAACTTAACTCTATCCCTAAATGGAGAGACATTGATAGAAGAGTATGACTATGCAGAAGAGCCAATGAATAGTAGGCTAAATACTCGATTCTATTTCGTTCTGATGAAGGTTGTAGACCGTCTAATCCTAGAATTTAGAGATGAGTATAACAATCCAAATAGCCTTAAAAGTATATATGCATATAGAGAATTGGATTATAATGATGAACCGGTGACTTTCATAATCGAGGTATATAAAAATAGCTTTGAGAAAATGGGTAGTGTTAAGGCACCGCTAATTATAAATGTTCCTAAAGATAGTATCTCAATGGAAACCTTCCAATACCAGACCCTTGATTACAGTGCAAACGCTATATTCTTCCTAAGCCTCTCATTCTTATTGGGTGCAATCTCCTTCAACTTGATATCCACAAAGTTTAGGATGTTGAAGGAGGAGGAGCTCGTCAAGAAAGAGTCTAAAAAGCAGCAGAAGAAGAGGAAGAAATGAGTATAAAGAGGTTATATAAATTTCCTACTGAACCAAGCATAGTAGGGTTTATATTCTTTGCAGGAATCCTAGGCATTTTCACATCCGGGAGGCCAGATCCACTGGGAATATTGATTGTTTTATTGATAAACTTCCATATAATATTCACTATAGACTCAATCTACCATCCAGAAAAACTTTTAAGCATACCTTCTCTATATGCCCTTGCATCAAACTCTTTAATTGCCCTCTACCTAGCCCTACAAGAATATGAGATTCTATATTCCCTAATACCCACAGCCCTTCTAATAACCATTACAATTATCCTCAGAAAGTTATATGGGAAGACTGATATGCTAACGACCTCTACAGGCTCTATAGCTCTAACATCACTAGTCCTCCCCTCAGCAGCTATAGCCGGTGAGATAACTTCAGATACATTCAATATATGGATAATATACTCTCTTTACATATTGGCAAGCGTCTTATATGTCGAGAGCAAAATCGGGAGGATAGATACATGGATACCGGCTATATTCTCCTTCGCGATTATCCCAATTTACTACATACTTAATCAATACTATCTTATATTGTTGGCGGATACCCTGGCAAAGACTCTTAGCCATCACATCCAGAAAAACTATACCCCATTAAAAGAGATTACTAAATTAGGAGTGGCTGAAACAAAACGGTTATTCATATTCATAATAGGCTCACTATTAATAACCTTCTTATTGTGACTCTTCACTACCTATTCTCCTGCCTATCCATAGTGAGATCTCAAATAATATTATAAATGGGAGGGAGATTAGAAGCATTGATATAGGTGTGGGATCTGGAGTCAAGAGTGCCGTTATGAAGAATACCCCGAAGTATAAATATCTTCTTATTCCAGCAAGTTGATCAGGCTCCAAAACCTGGAACTTAAATGCGAGGACTAGGAAGACAGGTAATGTAAATACAAAGCCGGTGGATACAACACCTAGAAATGCCAGCTCATAAAAGCTCATTACATTAAAGAAATTAGTGAGATCCAGCATCCCCGAGAACATAAGGAGTATACGGAATGTAAGCGGCATTATAACATAGTATCCATATAGGGAGCCTAAGAGAAAAGATATTGTAAAACCGAAGACAAACCTCTTTAAAAATTTCTTTTCATGTGGGTATAACCCGGGCTCGAGAAACATATATAATTCATATGCAAGATAGGGGAGTGTAGTTATCACACCCAATACGATAGCCGCCTGGAAATATAGCTCTATTGGTGCGGCGAATGTACCTGGAATAAGCTCGATTTTATCAGCCACACCCTCAAGAAGATCTGATTTTATCCTTTCAAGGAGATATAGAGAGAGGGGATTATATACCTCTCCTCTAGCCATTTTAAAGAGATCATCTGGAGAGGCTGGGATAATCAAATAAGCCACAGTAGCTATAAAACCAAATATAACAACCCTTCTAAGCCGGATAGCCAGCTCAGCAAGATGGTCCCAGAAGGTAAGCTCCTCCTCCTTTACCTCTTCTTCAACTGACATGACGGGCTACTCACCATTACCCTCTTTAACCTCTCCACCACCATTCTTGATGTTCCTCTTTACCTTCCTAGCTGGACGTACATCTTTAGGCTTCTCCTCCTCAAACTTGACCATCTTCTCCCCCTCCTCAATACCCTTTCTAAACTCCTCCTCCAACGCCTTTCTATACCTATTAAATTCAGAGTAGTATCTACCTATTGTACGAGCAACCTCGGGAAGTTTATCTGGCCCAAATAATAATAGGAAGAATATGAGTAGAAACATTAACTCCGTAAATCCAAGCTCCATACCACCACCTATTAATAATTCCCTCTTACATAATATTCTAATATGCGTAAATACTATTGAATAAATTAACCTTATAAGGTGGTCCTGTTGAAGAGGCTTTGGGCCCCATGGCGAATGGAATACATAAAAAAACCTAAGGAAAAGGAATGTCTATTCTGTAGAGTAATTAGAGAAGACAACGATAGGGAGAATCTAGTACTATATAGGAGTGAAAAAGCATTCATAATCCTCAATAAGTATCCATACAATAATGGACATTTAATGATAGCCCCATATAAGCATACACCAACCCCTCTAGACCTAGATGAATATGAAGACCGAGATATTTCAAATCTAATCAAGCTATGTATAAAAATACTTGATATGACGATGAAGCCACAGGGATATAACATAGGCGCTAATATAGGAAAAGCGGCGGGTGCAGGCATCGAAGAACATTACCACATCCACATCGTACCCAGATGGGTTGGAGATACAAATTATATGCCTATAATAGCAGAGACAAAAGTGATAGTTGAACACTTGTATCAAACATATGACAAGCTTAAAGAGGCCCTCTCATCCCTCTAACAAATGGATAACTCTAGGCTATAGAACACATAGAAATAGAAACATGTTAGATTAAAATGAAGCTTACCGGGTCAACTCTTTATCATAACATTGAGATAATCAACGTTCCTGTCGGCACTATCCATATAATCCCGTCTCTTCTTCCTCCTCCTTCTTCTTAGCGACCTCCTCAGCATACTTTTTAAGTTCACTATCCATAGTCGCAATAACCCTAGTGAGTAGGTCTCTCTGCATACTTAGAAATCCAATTAGATCTCTAGCATTGATTATACCCACCAGCTTACCAAACTTGTTCACCACAGGTACACGTCTAACACCAAATTTAAGCATCACAGCAGCAACCTGCTCCAGAGTAGCATCAGCCGGAACAAAATATACATTCTCAGTCATTATATCCCCAGCCCTAACCTTCTTAGGATCCAACTCCCTTGCAACAACCCGTGTAACTATATCCTTAAATGTAATGATACCTTTAATGGCTTTATCCCTATCAACAATTATAACAGCGCCACTCTCACTCTCATCCATAATCTTAGCAACATCTACAATGGACATCTCAGGATTCACAGAGACTGGAGACTCCATAATATCATAGGCTCTGATACCCATTATCTGAGAGAGATAAGCATACAACTTCCTATTAATCTCAGAAATTCCTAAATCAGTCTTTCCACTCATAACTACCAATAATACTAATATAGCACCTCAATATTCTATTAATATACTCATAACCACCGATGGAGGTATGAATCGTCTTCTAAATGAAAATGGATACCGAATAATAATGATTTTAAACATTATTAAATATTGGGATGATGAATACCTCCGTATCTGAGGGGTGACGAAAAGGCATTTGACTGACCTTTATTTTTTGGAAAATATTTATTACAGCTTAATGAATACCTTAAACTATATGGACAATATTTTCGTGTTAAACCTGAGACACTTTACATTTACTAAATCAGTTAATCGTGTGATAAAATTTCTTTCAAGACCCTTACCTGTTGGGAGGATGGATTTCCAATGCATGTTTCCATATTAATGTGGTTCATAGAAAACTTGGATAGAAGAGAATTTGATGGCAAGGAAGTTTTAGAAGTCGGCAGTCGTTACGTAAATGGAAGTATAAGACCAATTGTCGAGAAGTTCTGTAATCCCAAGAGATACGTCGGCGTTGATATAGAGCCAGGAAAATATGTTGATATCGTACTCCCCGTAGAGGATGCATTGGACTATTTTGGTGAGAACTCCTTTGATGTTATAATTTCAACCGAGACTCTAGAGCATATTCGAGACTGGAGAAAAGCCATAAATAATATGAAAATGCTCCTAAGGCCTGGTGGATATCTTTATATCACAACTAGGTCTAGAGGCTTCAAATATCATGGATATCCACATGACTATTGGAGATATGAGATTGAGGATATGAAAAAAATCTTTTCCGACTTCGAAATACAGAGTTTATGTAGTGATTGGGAGGCGCCAGGTGTCTTCTTAAAAGCAAGAAAGCCTAATGACTGGAGACCTATAGACTACTCCGATATAGAATTGTATTCAGTATTGACTGGTAGGAGAGTCAGAGACATACCTAATAAAATACCGTTTACACGTAGAATTAGATTTAAAATTTCATCCACAGCAAAGAAATTAGGTAAAAAGATCGTTGAGGTCAAATAAGATTATATGATTCAATTTAATGGAAATTCCATATCTAAGTAAAACGATTAGGATATGGATATAAATTGTAAATTGGACCTCTACAACTATAGTCTCACCGGTATACCGTTTCTTCTCAACTCTTCTTTCAAATTACGTATGGAAACTTCTCCAAAATGGAAGATACTTGCAGCTAAACCTGCATCTGCATCCGTCTTTTTAAATAACTCTATAAAATGTTTTATATTCCCAGCTCCACCGCTTGCGATTACCGGTACGTTTACCGCCTCAGAAACCATCTTGGTTAATTCGAGGTCGAATCCTTTCTTTGTGCCATCATGGTCAATAGAGGTTAGAAGTATCTCTCCAGCTCCATACTCAACCACTTTCTTAGCCCATTCAACCACATCTAAACCAGTTGGCACAGAACCTCCATATATGTAAACCTCGTAATTAGAAGGAGTTACACCGAGGTTCCTCTTAGCATCTATAGCTACAACCACACAGTTACTACCGAATATATCCCTTAAATCCGTTATCAAACCAGGACTCTTTACAGCCGCTGTATTTATCGAGATCTTATCCGCACCATTGGTCAAGACTTGGGTAGCCGTCTCCACCGAGTTTATCCCACCCCCTACAGTAAAGGGGATATCAATGCTTTTCGCAACCTTTCGAACTACATCCACGATTACAGACCTATCTTCAGAGGAGGCTGTAATATCAAGATATACTAACTCATCTGCACCCTCCTCAGAATATACTGATCCTAGAATAGCCGGATCCCCTGCATCCCTTAAATTTCTAAACTTTATCCCTTTAACAACCCGTCCTTTATATACATCTAGACAGGGGATAATCCTTTTAACGAGCATTCCCCACCAACTCCAAGACGGTATTAAGGTCTAGTTTACCTTCGTACAATGCTCTACCTATGACCACTCCCGTGACCCCTACATTCATTAAAAACTTGATATCCTCTAGAGTCGATACTCCGCCAGCTACATAGATGTGTGCTTCATCAACCACCCTTGGAATGTATTCCCTATCCACTCCTTTCAATGTTCCATCTCTCTCTACACAAGTAAGAAGGAAATTTCTACATCCCAACTCTTTGAAAAACTTTAAACCATCATACAGTTTTATATCCGATTTCTCCCTCCAACCCTTATATCGAATATATCCATCCAATCCATAATCTAGGGCGACCATCACCCGTTCAAACCCGTATTCCGATATTAGTTTAGCCACTGAATCAGCCGATTCCAATGCCAATGTACCCAATATAACCCTATATACACCCATATCCAACAACTTCTTCGCAATGTCAATACTCCTTATCCCACCACCATACTGAATATTAACATCATACTCCCGAACGATATTCCTAACAACAGCTATGTTATCTCCATTTCCTAAGGCGGCATCAAGGTCTACTACATGAACCAATTCAACCCCATATGAAAGGAAATACTCCAGTGTCAAGTAGGGATCTCTAAATGAGTGAAAACTGATTTTAGAGTTGGGGTCACCCTCGACAAGCCTGACAACCCCTCCATCCATAAGATCTATCGCGGGAATGACGATCATCCCTTAATCATCTCCAGATAGTTTTTTATAAGTCTCAACCCAGAATCACCAGATTTTTCAGGATGAAACTGAACTCCTACAACCAGTTCTTTGCCCACGACGGATGGAAAGGACACCCCATGATGCGTCACTCCCAAGACATATCTAGAGTCGTCTAGACTTAGATAGTATGAATGGGCAAAGTAGAAGTATGGTGAGTCTATACCCTCAAATAGCTTACTAGGCCTCAGGTACTCCACTTTGTTCCAACCCATGTGAGGGATTTTAACACCGTCTGGGAACCTCACGGAATGCCCTTTAAATACACCTAAGCCTCTCCCAGCACCCTCCATACTTGAGAAACCTAATAACTGGAGTCCAAGGCATATCCCAAATATGCTTAAGCCTTCATCTACAGCCTCCATGATTAAATTCTTCATTGGTAAAAGCTTCTTAGAGGCGGCTGTAAAATGCCCAACACCAGGAAAAACAAGGAAGTCTACACTCCTCAAGAAAGATTTATTTAGATTCTCCATATCTATAATAGAAACTCTTGTATTGGAGTGTGCTTCAAAACCTTTTTTAACACTGAATAGGTTACCTACACCATAATTTAGTATAGCTCCCTTCATACTACCAACCTACTGGCCTCCCTAAACGCCATACCCAGACCCTTGAAAACCGCCTCTATCTTATGATGCCCGTCAAATCCAGCCAATTCATGGACATGGAGGGTCATAACCGTGTTTGAGGCCAACGACCTAAGGAAATGTATAAGGTCTCCTGAATATACATCTTCAATATAACCCTCAAGACCCAAGTTTATAGTGTAGTAGATCCTCCTCTTCAAATCAAGAGACACAATAACAAGTGCATCATCCATGGGGACTATTGCAGAACCAAATCTTTTAATTCCAGTTCTTTCACCCAAGGCCTTGTCCAACGCCATACCCAGGGTTATCCCAGTATCCTCAACAATATGATGATTTAAATCTCCTCTAGCATAAACCTTCAAATCTAGAGATGCATATCTACCAAAAGTATATAACATATGATTTAGGAACTTCAATGGAGTGTCAATCTCCACATTCCCAGCACCATCTATATCGACCTCAACATATATATCGGTTTCATCCGTAACCCTATGTACATGGGCTTTCCTACCCATTATAAACACCTCCAAATTCCTCATAAAAAGCCTTTATAGATTCCAATACGTTATCATTAGTCTCCATCGTACCTATAGACAGTCTAAAGCAATTTTTCAATAGAGGCATGTTACTCACATCCCTAACAACAATTCCCCGGGAAAGTAGAAAATCCAGTAGTCCTCTAAAACTTCCCTCTAAAACCCTAATTAAAAGGAAGTTGGCCTCTGAGGGATAGACTATAAGCTCTCTAAACCTCTTCAATCTCCTATACATCCTATCCCTTTCATTCACCACCTCTTTTATAACATTCTCGATTAGATCGAAGTTCTTGATAACCTCTTTTACAATAGCTAGTGTCATAGAATTTACTGAATATGGAGGTTGGAATCTATGGATAGTAGATGCTAAATTCTCACTGGCCAATGCATATCCAAATCGGATACCTGCAAACCCGATTTTAGAGAAGCTTCTAATTATAACTAGATTCTCATACCCCTCTCTCAGTAGTTCCACAGCCCTTTCTCTAGAGAAGAAGGAGTATGTCTCATCTAATATGATGATAGAATCAAATTCATCCAAGAGCCTCTTTATAGAGAATTTGTTAAATGGATTTCCTGTAGGATTATTAGGGCTACATATGTAGATGGCTTTAACATTTCTATCATAGTTTTTATGGATACTCTCGAAATCGAGGGAAAAATCAGGCTTCAATAATACCTCACTTATCTCTGCAGAGACCCTCTCTAAAAACCATCTATACATCGAGTAAGTTGGGACGTTTAAAATAGCTTTACCCCCATCCCTATATATAGCAAGTGAAAGCTTATAGAGTATATCGTCAGCACCATTACCAACCACAATCTGACTTGGAGAGACATTCTCCCATTGGGATATATAATCAACAATGTTCTCATCTGGATAAACCCTTATATCTAGATCTTCAAATGCAGATTCAACTAGCTTCCTAACCAATTCATTAGGTATAACTATGTTCTCATTCCTATCTAGTCTAACATATCCCTGTGGATAAGACTTGACCTCGTAATCGAACAGGTTAGGATCTTGAATAGATAACCTAGACTTCTCTGTCATCAATAAACACCTCCAATGTATCAGCATGGAGGTTAAATTCCTCGGCCCTTGCAATCTCGAGAGCATAACGACCATATCTATCGAGACTCTCTGCTGAACCGACTCCAATCCTAACTACCTTGATAAAGTCTAATACAGAAAGACCAGAAACACTTTTTGCCCAACCCAGTGTAGGTAATACATGGTTTGTCCCCATACAGTAGTCGCTGAAGGGTATTGGAGAATACTCACCGGCCAAAATTACGCCAGCATTCTCTATCAAATTCATCATTTTTTCATAGTTATTCGAGTATATTCTGAGATGTTCAGGGGCAAATTCATTTATAAATTCGATACATTTATCCAGATCCCCAACCATTATAAACATATTTTCCAATGACCCTCTAATCATTGGATATAAATCCAGTAATTTTGGAAGTCCATCAATCAATTTATCGACAACATCTTTCGAGGTAGTTACAACCCCTACCACACTAGCTGGTCCATGCTCCATCTGAGATATTACATCGTAAAGTACCCTTCTGATGTTCTTTACATCCTCGATAAATATTAGAGCTTCGCTTGGACCCGCAAAAAAGTCTATCGAGACATACCTAGATACAATGGCTTTGGCTATTGAGACATATAAATTACCTGGCCCCACAATTTTATCTACCTTAGGAATCGTCTCAGTCCCAAAGGCCAATGCTGCTATACCTTGTGGGCCTCCAACACGGAAGATTTCTTTAATACCTAGGATATCAGCAGTTACTAAAGCATATGGACTTATTGATCCATCTTCTAGTGGAGGACTGACTATTGAAATTTTCTTAACCCCCGCTACAATGGCTGGGACACATGTCATCATAACTGTGCTAGGATAGCCTTTTGAACCACGTGGGATATAACATCCGACTCTCTCAATCGGTTTAACGGTCTGGACTATATATGAACCATCATCGAAATCGACTCTATCCTTGACCTTCATCAAGAGAGATCTTTCTACCTCCTCTATACGTTCTATACAAGCCTCGACAGAACTAATAAATCTATTTGTAACCCTGTTATATGCTTCCTCAATATCTTCCCGAGTTACACGGAGGCCTTTATCTCTAAGATCGACCCCATCAAATTCATATGTATATCTGAAAAGAGCATCATCCCCATGTAGCCTTACATCATTTACTATCTTCTCAATAGATTTAATGGCTTCATCATATCTCTTAATTATCTCTGTAGATTTACGTAATTCGATGGCTAATTGGCGTGGATCGACCAATTGGTAAATCCTCATAAATCACACCCTAGTCTAGCATCAATATCTGCTTAGGCCTGTATACAACTAGTCCCTGAGCTAACCTACGGATCTCAGGCATAATCCTCAGGAAATCCTCCTTTGTAACTACCGTATTTACTGAGTACCAACCCTCCTCCGCTAAGGGCGAGACGGTGGGAGACCTCAATCCTGACAATAGCTTGAGAAGCTCATCGAGATTCTCCTCCTTGACATTGACGAAGATGTGTACTCTACGTCTAGCATTGATAACTCCCTCCAACAAAGCCTTTATATCATAAATCTTCTCCCTCTTATCACTCTCTAAAGCATCCTTATTCGCTATCAAAACCGCTGTAGATTCCATTATCGAATCTATCACCTTCAAGTTATTCCTCTCTAGAGTCGTACCAGTGGAAGTCACATCTATGATTGCATCGGCATCCTCGGGGGGTTTGGCCTCAGTGGCTCCGAAGGATAAGAAGATCTTTACCTTGCTATTCTCTCCCTTTACCCACCAAGGAGTTATAACTTCTGGAGAAGATTCTCCATATAACTGTCTATAGAGACTGTTCTCCATAATATATTGTACAGCTATATTTGGATATTCCGTCGATATCCTCAACGGCTCTCTAGACTCATACTTCATCTTCAATAGATCCTCAAATGAGTTGACATCGTTAAAACTCTTTGGGACTGCTAGGACTAGTCTTACCCATCCATACTCCAGATTTAAAAGGACTTCAACATCCGCACGACTCTCCAAAATCCAGTCGATACCCGTTATTCCAATATCGTGATTCCCACTCTCAATAAGATATGGGATCTCCTGAGGGCGTAGAACCTTCAAATCAATATCTGGATCATTGATCTTCGGCCTGTATGACCTGTCAAAACCAGCCAATTCATAGCCAGCATCCATTAAAAAGCGTATGGTAGCATCTTCAAGAGAACCCTTCGGAATAGCAAATCTAACTCTAGCCACTGTAATCACCTCTCCTTATAAACAGGACTGTATAGAGGATACCCTGTATCGCCGTCCTAGGAGCCTCAGGATATGCAGGAGAGTAGATAGACTCTGTTACAGCTAACCTATAGGTCGATATGAACTAAACCACCCAGATACACCTCTAACACCTCGGAGTGTAAACATTTAAATCATACATACCTACTTATATAAAAATGTTTTGGACGGTCTAGATTGACTTCTGGAGATGAGACTAAGATGGAGAGAGGAATAAGAATCGAAGACATAGATTTTGATAAAGGAGGGGGATTAACCCCAGTTATAGTACAGGATTATATAACTGGGGAAGTGCTTATGGCTGCATATGCCAATAAAGAAGCACTGGAGAAAACAGTGGAAACAGGGTATGCCCATTTCTGGAGTAGGTCGAGGAAGAAGCTATGGCTTAAGGGGGAGACCTCTGGAAATAGGTTGAGAGTTATAAATATACTTGTGGACTGTGATACCGACACCCTGATATACCTAGTAATTCCCTATGGGCCGGCATGCCACACTGGAAACAAGACATGCTTCTTCAGGGTTTTAGAGGAATCTAAGGGGGTATATGAGAAATTTGAAAAAGAAATTATCGAGGAACTAGTTAGATACTTTGAGAACGCATGGATAGAGAAGAGAGAATGGGTAAAAGACGATAATAGAAGCCATTACAACTACATCATCAACCCCATAACAGATAATATCCCACCTCCAAGTCCAGAGGTAGTTAGCTGGATCGCCAGAAAAGTCCATGAAATAACCCCTGACGACATAGACAAAGTGGTAGTACCAGAAGCCCTAGGAATTCCTATAGCAACACTAGTCGCAAACCTCAAAAAGAAACCTCTAGCAATAATAAGGAAAAGATGGTTTACCGATAAAGGACTTCTATCGGTTGTAGAATATGCATCCGGATACGAGTCTGGAAAGTACTATATATACGGAGTAGAGAGGGGTGAGAATGTAATAATAATAGATGACGCGATATCTACAGGAGGCACATTAATTCCAATAATTAAAGCTTTAGAAGATAATGGCGTGAATGTAAAGGACGTCGTGTGTATTCTCGAAAAACCAGACTACGGAGGAAAAGAAAATGTGCTTAAGACAACGGGTAAAGAAGTTAAGACCATAATAAAGGTTAGAATTGATAACGACAATATCAGTCATGTAAAGATAGACATATAAAAATAAGCTTTTTGGTTTTATCCTATATTACCAGCTATTCTCTCAAAGAATATAATAATTAAATTATAAAAATTTGATAAGAATATTAAAGTATAAATATAATTATGATTATTTAGTCTGTTTTCACCTAAAGGAAAAAGATATATTAATTGTCTAGTACACTTCAGTGTTACTTCCACTATAAAAACTTTTTTGCTTTACATAAATATTTATAAGAAATTATCTATAAAATTAAAAATAGAAATAGTTTACAAAATTTCTTAGCGGTATAAATCTAAAAGCAGAGCCATTTAAAACTAATGCTTTATATACGTATGGAACACATTAGATAATTATGATTAAGAGAATTTTATTGGCGGCTTTAGCGTTGGCAGTGCTGTTTATTCCGGTCACAGGTTCTCAAGCGTTCCTTGTCTCTCCATACCTCGTTCTTAACATTATTGATGCTAGGGGAACCTCACTTACTGTAATAGCTACAAACGTGGATCCATGGATTCAAACTGGTCCATCTGTTTGGGAAGTTGAAGCACTTGCAATATTCCCTAATGGCGATATTGCTCTGGCCTATGTTTATATAGATCTAAATTTTGAAGATATATATGTATTTGTTGATTTCTTCAATGGAACTTGGTATGAATACTGGAACGATTTTGATGGATTCTTGTTTCATTATTTTGATCCATACTATGGAATACATTATGTACTAGATAGAGGGTTTAGGGATAGTAGCTTCGGCTTTATACCGTCAGCGGCCTTTTCGATTTTCCTAGTTGCCTAGCATCCACCCCCTTTTTTATTTTTTATTTTTGCCGGAATAATTACCTTTTTGTGAGTAATATTGGAAATCATATATTATTTTTCATTTTTTCGGGGCTTATCTTCACCTCTCTAATGTTTACCTACCATAATATAAACATAATTATTGGGCCAATATCCTCGGACACACCTGTAGTGAATATCGATCCAGATGCTAAGGGCAGATTTCCTTTATACAAATTATTTGGTGGGGAGCCCCCATATCCTGAGGTAGTTGAATGGATAGATACCATAAATGTTCAGATCCCACTTAAAATTGTGAATAACGGATTAATCCCCTCCGCTATTGAGAAGATAAATTATAGGATTCGGGTTAACGGTAGAGTGACTTTAAGTGGAACCGCAACGATAAGTGAAGAGCTTCTCCCCAATGACGACTATAAACTCAACCTCACCTTAAGGATACCTATACCTAAGGATGCTAGATTCATAAACCAACTCCTAATCTCAAATGGCTTTATGAATATTTACATAGAGGGTATTTCATATCTTAGGATCGGTGGTGTACCGGTCTTAAAACCTATAGAATATAGTGTTGATATAAGCCTTCTAAAAGTCATGAGGTCCTATCTATTAGATGAGAAGGTTAGATTTCCCAACGGTAAATTAGTTGTCTTAGATGTTAAATGGAATTCTGAAGGTGAGGAAATAAACCTGGCTAGGCCAAACCAGAGAGTAACTGCCACAGTAGTTTTGACGGCTGAAAAAGATGATTTCGAGGGAACAATACAAATTTATATCTATAAGGACCTTGTGTTTCTGCCCGACGAGATATATGCCGGTAGGAGATACAGTATATACCTGGGAAAGGGAGAGATAATGATGCTAGTATTGACCTTCAAGACACCTCCAGAGTATGAGTTTAACCTAGTAGGTTTTTATATCGTGATCGAACAGCCTACAAAGGGTGTACAATGGGTTATGCCATCTAGTTATCCCCCTAGGTTAAAAGCCTCTATCTAACCTCTACACGGAAGACATATTTTATCAATCCTTTTAACTCTTTTCTAACCCAACCACTTAATAATGAGAACACGACATAGATCGTAAATGCGATGGAGATATGGAGGAGGAGAGGAATTACGTCTGGAAAAATATCCCTTACTATAATATTGTTTGCACCTATATAGCTTAGATATATGAGGGAGGGGATAGAAGCAACTACTAAATAAAGGGGTGTTTTATAGTCTATCTTAACCTCCATATCAGAGGATACCTTCCTATACATAATTATGACTTCAACCATAGCCTCAAAAATGAAATATATCAGAAATGCAAATGGAACATATTCAACAGATCCTTGGATAACTAAGAATATGCTTGTAATTAATAACATTAATATAGATAAAACCATGACCTTAATCTGAATAAAGGAGATCGTAAAGAATCGGGATTTGAATATCCCCCTAAAATCGATGCCATCCATATTTGCATCTATCGTCTCACTACCAAAAACAAGTCTTAAAAACGTAATCCTAAGAGACTCAAGGAATATAAGAAGTATGGCTATAGGGACGAGTTGTGAATATACTACGTACTGTGGATTAAATATGGAGGTTATAGATCTATGTATGACTAGGCTCATCATAAACATTGGGACTATGAGATATAACAGTAGGTTCAAGTAGCTGGTGAAGTCATAACGGCTCATTCTACGGTAGAACTGTCTTGAATACACGACTATGAAGAAGCCTCTGAAAAAAGATTTACCCCAGTTTAGAATACGGTATACAATCCATAACGAATTCACTAATATATCTGCAAGCCCCATAAAGAAGGCAATGAAATAGTGAATATCACCCAAGTTACCTCTCAATACATTGATATAATTTGCAATAGAAAGTTTGACTATCCTTACAACGTATTTTGTGGATGGCATACTGGGGATAAACAGAGAGAGGGAGATTCTTCCCCTCATAAAAACCATGGAAGATAATATAGCAAAAGTATAACCAACCACCTCCATACTAAGAGGTATAATATATGATAAAGAGCCTTGAATAAATAGAATGACGAAAACAAGAGAGAACCTGGTTAAGAGACTTATAAGTAAGATTAAATTGAAGAATCTAGGGCCTACCAATGCAACTACATTAATTGCATATGAATATGTTATTATGACTACTCCATAGGCTATAATAACTAGGAGATCCTCAAATGTGAGTGATTTAATGAATAGATGAATAAAAGTTGGGGCTAATAACACCCCAATAACCAGTGTAAGTGTATAGAGCCCTGAAAATAGAGGTTTAACATCATCTCCAAGGCGAACATAGTCCCTCGCTGACCATTGAACCACCCTCGTGAGGAGTGGAGCCATCAATGTGTAAAAAGTGAATATACTTGAGTAGGCCAGAAACTCACTTGGGATTAATACCCTAGCCAAAAGGATTATATATGAGATAGATATTACAGCGTTAAAGACTGAAAAGACTACATTATAAAGGATTGGGAGTCTTAAACCAGTGTCAATACTATCAACCGCATAATCTTCAGACATTAGATAGTCCCCAGCCTACGAAGCATGTCACAGCTAAGATAGATATGATATAGAAAATAAATTAAAATAAATTCTAATCTCTCTCCTTAACAGGTATATTTTTAATGCCTCTTTTCTTCGCAAGGTATAAGGCATAGGAGAATATCATGTCGCTCATCCTATTAAGAATCTTTATTATTAGTTTAGATTCTGGAATATCCTCAGCCTTAGATGCAGTTATAAACCTTCTCTCAGCTCTTCTAACAACGGCTCTAGCCAAATGTAGATGACTTATTGCTGGGTCTCCACCGGGCAATATAAACTCTCTCAACCTAGCCTCATTATAGAACTCATCTGTGTAAGACTCTAAATTCTCCACATCTTTTTCAGATATGGATGGTTTACCAGCTACTGTAAAACCTATTCTAAAGAGTAGCCTCTGAAGATAAATAACAAGCTCTATATCCTCTTCGGAATCTAGATAGGCCCTTACAACTCCTAAATGTGAATTAGCCTCATCTAATGTGCCTAGAAACTCCATCACGGGATGATCCTTCGGAACTCGTTTGCCTAACAGCATACAGAAGGTTAGTCCATCATCTCCCTTACCAGTATATATAGACATTTTATCCACCCAATAGTAAAGACACTCTCGCGCAATTAAAAATCGGGATAAATTTAAAACTTCGTATAGTCAAACAGCCGAAATATTGATACATCAAAAAAATAATGTAAACGGTTATATACCCCATCTTATATTGTAAAAAGATTTAACATTGTTATAAAGTGGATGTGCCATGAATAGAGTTGCGGTGGCTAAGGGACTTGCACTTCTATACACATCAATGATATTCCTAGCCATAGCATGGGGTGGATATGTAAGGGCAATGGGGGCCGGACTAGGATGTGGGCCAGACTGGCCCTTATGTAATGGGTATCTTATTCCACCAGATTTATTCACAGATATAAATGTTTTTCTTGAGTATTTTCACCGTATAATAGCATTCTTCACCGGATGGATAGCATTAGGAGCAACATTATACATATTCAAAGAGTTTAGAGATAATAGGAAGATGATCCTCTCCATAGCCGTAACAGATGCATTACTCCTAATCCAAATATTCCTTGGTATGCTAGTCGTGAATCAACATCTAAATCAGATACTATCTGCTACACACCTCGCAATAGCCACCCTAACCTTCGGCGCATCCATATTTATGACCTCGGTGGCGATGAGTTTAAGGGATTAAATATGATGAGTTATATCCGGCTTGGAAAGCCGAGAATCGCCTCACTACTCATCTACACTGCCATTGCAACATATGTATACGCTAGACCCGGAATAGACCACGGGCTCATCCTATTCTTCATAGGAGGGTTGTTAGCCGTATTCGGTTCAAACGCTATCAACAGTTACATAGATAGAGACCTTGACTTCACAATGTTAAGGACTAGGTTTCGGCCAATTCCAAGTGGGGAGATACCACCTAAATCCGCCATTGAGATAGGGGCAATATGGTTAGCCACAGGAGTCCTCCTAATAACCTATTTTTTCGGGCTTTATGCAGGGCTATCCGCCCTTATAGGGGGGCTATACTACATTCTAGTATATTCAATCTACCTCAAGAAGAGAACCATATGGAATACTGTAATAGGTGGATTCGCAGGCTCAATGCCTACGATAACCGGTTGGCTGGCAGCAGGCCGCCCACTCTCAATAGAACCCATTCTCCTCGCACTTATAGTATTCCTATGGTCACCTGGACACTTCTGGAGCTTAGCATATAAGGTAAAAGAGGATTATAAACTGGTTGACCTTCCGATGCTACCCGTAGTAAAGAGTGATGAATATACCAAGAAGATGATCATAGTATTCTATTTAATGACAATAGTGACTATAGTGCCTACACTCTTCCTAATTATGGACATAGCATATAGATTGATGGCTACCATATCAATCCTACTGCTGTCTTATGCAATCTACATTATCTGGGTCAAGTTTAATAAGGACACTGCATGGAAAAGCTTTAAGATAAGTAGCCCAACACTTGCCCTGCTTTACACAGGATTATTGATAAGTGGTCTCCTCTAGAGACACTCATCTTTTAATCGCAATACCTCTAATCTCCGATATACTGCTAAAACCTCTATCAACCATGAACTTCTCAACACCTTTCAACAACACGTCTATCTTTTCAACAGATCTAAGGAAGAGATATGAGCCTATACCCACTCCACTCGCTCCAGCCGCGATGAACTCGATAACATCGGTCCAGTCATCAACACCACCTACACCTATTATAGGAATACTAAATTCGCTATAGACCTCATAGACCATTCTAACTGCAATGGGATGTATGGCTGGACCACTCAATCCACCGAATACATTACTAAGAACTGGTTTCAAAGATTCAATGTCTATAGCCATTGCCCTAACAGTATTCATGATTGTGAAGCCGGATACACCCTTATCAAGAGCTCTTGAGACGAGAGATAGGTACGTATCTGTCAAACCCAATTTAACAAATACCGGTTTGGAAGATGTTGAGACTACACTCTCAATAACCTCAAGTGAATATGATATATCATGGATTATATCCATTCCCATTCCCTTAACATGAGGACAACTAAGATTCAACTCTATTATATCAACTTTGGCTTTATCTGCCTTCTCACTAGAATACCGGAAATCTTCTGGTGTAGAGCCGGCTAAACTCACTATTACCTTGGCCTCCTCTGGTAGTTTTGATAGTAGATGTGGAAGGCTCTCTATACCAGGGTTTGCAAGACCAACCGCATTTAGATACCCTGCCTTAGTGAAAGCGATTATAGGTGGTTTATAACCCTCTCTGGGTTTGGGGGTTAGACTCTTGGTTGTTAATGCGCCAAAGCCAGCCTTCCAAGCCCTTAGTAATAGGCTAGGGTCGTCATCAACAAAGCCGGATGCCAATATAAGAGGATTTCTAAGTTTTACTCCGGATAACTCGACTTCAAGATTGGCTCGGCTCATTCTTATTTAATATGAATGTCATGTAAACAATTTTAAATCAGCAGTCATATCCCTTCTCTCTCAACATTGAGACGCTGAAGACTGGTCCATCTAAGCATACCAGTAGCCCGGTTTCTTCAATAACACATGAGCCACATACTCCGACACCACATTTAACAATCCTCTCCATTGATATCTGACAATTTACCTTGGAATCTCTGCACAATTCGTAAACCGCCTTATTAAATGCTTCTGGGCCACATGCCAATACCATATCATAATCGTTGATATTATCTCTGAGATAGTCAGTCGGAAGTCCAGAGAACCCCTCAGAACCATCCTCGGTATAGAGGATAGCCTCACCACCCATTGAGATAGCCTCCTGAATAAACATTTTATAACCCTTATTGGGAACTCCCTCTACATATGTAAAGCTATAATTCTTCTCAGCAAGTCTATGTGCAGCATATATTAGAGGAGCCGCTCCTACACCACCCCCAATCAAGAGATACCTTCCATTCATTGAGAGGTCGAACGGCTTCCCCAATGGACCTCTCACGAATATCTCATCTCCTATGGATAGGCCGGACATATATTTGGTGGTCTCACCCACAACTTTATAAGTGATTCTCATTACACCGTCGCGATATAGAGAGGGTGCCATCGGGACCTCTTCAAGCTCTGGAATCCAAACCATTATAAAATGTCCTGGCTCGACATTTTTCATATCCACTTCGAGGTATAGGTGATATAGATCCCTACATACTTCTATATTCTCCTTTACAAATGCCCGTCTATATCTTATCTTACCCACCTCCTAATACGGAGAACATTCTCACCATATCCGTGCTCCACAGTGATATCCTCCCCATTATATACTTCAACACCCCTAACATATGTCGACACTACCTTACCCATCAGCTTCATACCATCAAAAGGCGAGTGTTTAGCTTTGGAAAAGAATTTTGACGGATCAATCTTAACCTCTACATCAAGATTCACAATACTTAAATTGGCTAGATAGTCCTTCTCAATATATCCTAGGAACCCGTCAAGACCGAAGCGTCTGGCCGGGTTTATTGAGTAGAGCTCTACAATCCTATCAAGGCTTATAACACCTTTCTTATATAATGTGGCCAATACGTTGAAAGCAGTCTCAAGACCTGGAAACCCATTTATACCTACACCCTTCTCCTCATCGGTATGGGGGGCATGGTCCGTCGCATATATATCTACTACACCGTTAAGCTCCTTAACGAGAGACTCTACACACTTACCATCTCTTAGAGGAGGCCTAACCCTCCTATACGGATGGTTAACCTTCTCCCTAGAGAGCATAAGATGATGGGGTGTTACATCGACCGTCAATCCTTTATTCCTACGCTTAGCTTCAAATATAAAGTCTCCACAGGTCACATGGGTTATATGCACGGGGACACCAATAGAACGTGTGTATTCAGCCACATACTTAACACCCTCAGCCTCAACCTCAGGATCCTCTACACCCTCTACATAGCCATCCGGATCCTCAGCATGGAAAACAGTAACAATACCCTTAGCGTGATTATATATCATAACATCTGAAATATGGTCAAGCTTGTAATTCTTGAAATCATCTGGATAGACCTTCATACCTATAGCCAGCTCCTCATACCCAAACAACTCGTCAAGGTTCGGCGGTACACCATAATACAATCCATAATCGACTACCGACTTTCTATTCGCTACAGTATCCCTATAGTTCAAGATGGATAGCCTATTATTCCTCGGAACTGTATTAGGCATATCAAAGACAAGTGTTACACCGCCGGCAGCGGCTGCGGCTGTACCTGTATAGAAATCCTCTTTATAGGCCTGCTCAAAATCCCTTAGATGAACATGAATATCGATAAAACCTGGGAGTATCAAAACCCCTTTATCAGTATATTTGACGTCCGGCTTTAGAGACTTACCTATCGATAGGCTTACATCCCTTATAATACCGTCCTCAATAGTTAGATATAGATGTTTAACCTCACCATTATAGTAGGCTCTACCCTCTATAATCATTTCTCAGTAAATTGTTTAATAATATCCTCGAACTCGGTATATCTACCGCAGTATGTACATTTAAGTCTTACAGGCTCTTTAGAGACTACCTCGAAGGATGGAGTAACCGCCTCTCTCTCACTATTTGTTATACATACAGGATTACTACATTTTACGACATTCTCAATCTTGTCCGGGAGGTCAACCCTATACTTCTCCACGATCTCATAATCCTTTATGATATTAATAGTGGCATGGGGAGCTATCAATGCTATCTTATTCAGTAGATCACCCTCTATATACTTGTTCTCAATTTTTATAATATCCTTACTACCATACTTTCCACTATCGGTATTTACAATTACGGCCAATCTAGACTCGGGACTCCTTACAAGGCCTAGAATCCTAAGCACTGTGAAAGCCATACCAGCTGGGATATGGTCTATTACAGTTCCATCTTTAATCTTCCTAACGAGTATGCCCTCCATCTCAATCGCCCATTATAAGCTTCAATAGGGCCATTCTAAGATATACACCATTATGGGCCTGCTTAAAATAATATTGATACTTACTATTATCGACATCGGTAGATATCTCATCGACTCTAGGGAGGGGATGCATAACCATAAGATCATCCTTAGCATTTGAGAGTATGGAAAGATCTATTTTATAGCTACCCCGTACCCTTTCATACTCCAATGGATCTGGGAACCTCTCCTTCTGAATCCTGGTTACATATAGGACGTCAAGCTCGGGAAGGATATCCGTTAAGTCCTCAGTCTCAAAATATTTTACCCCAACTCTATCAAGGTAATCCCTAACCTCCTTCTTAAGCCTGAGACTCTCCGGAGAAATCAGGTATATAGTATCTGGATCATATATTGTAAGACCAAGGATGAAGGATGCCGCAGCCCTTCCATATTTGAGGTCTCCTAAGACCCCCACCTTCAGACCGTCAACACTCCCTCTATATCTAGTGATTGTGAAGAGGTCTATCATTGCCTGCGTTGGATGATTATGGGCTCCATCACCCCCATTTATAACGGGAGACTCCGCAATATCCGCTGCATACTTCGCCGCTCCTTCACGTCTATCCCTAACAATTATAACATCTGAGTATGAATCGAACATTCTAATAGTATCGCCGAATGTCTCTCCCTTCGCTATTGATGATGCCTCAGTCTTAGAGAGAGTTATGGGTTTACCACCTAACCTGTATACTGCAGACATGAAGCTATACATCGTCCTAGTACTGGGCTCGAGAAAGAGTAGAGCAGCCATCCTATTCTCCAAGTCATTACCTCTATAGTCCTCATCGGCATACCGGTTCGCTAGTTGGAAGAGGAGGTCGAGGTCTTCACGGGAAAAATCCAGGATATTTATAACATCCCGACCTTTCCAACTCATCTTTGTCTAGATATATACTCCATAACCGTATTATACTTTTCCTTGTCTATATAACCACCATCATGTAGTAAATCCATGATTTCAGTTACTCTATAAATCGGAATGAGATCAACACCCATCTCCTTAAGAGTATCAACGGCTCCCTGCTCCCTATCAATAAAGACGATAGCCTTATCAACTATAGCACCCACCTCCCTCAACTTCTCAACCGCGTGTATAATGCTTGAACCGGTGGTTGAGACATCTTCTAACACTAACACCCTATCCCCCTTATTAACAATACCCTCTACATACTTCTTAGTTGCATACTCCTTTGCACTCTTCCTTACATATACCATTGGAACGTCCATTGTATAAGCCAATATACCGGCTATGGGGATACTCCCCATCTCGATACCGGCTACAGAATCGAAACGACAACATCTATAGGCTTCATGCCTATATAGGAAGGTTACCTTCCTAAGGATATGCGGCACCGAAAACGCGAGTCTAAGATCAATGTAATATGGACTTTTTAACCCTGAGGATAATGTATACTCTCCAAAGAGGATGAAGCCATGTTTATAGAGGTCATATATCAACTCTTCCCATACTATCCTTGCAGATGCCATCTCAAAACACCATGTAGCTCTCTAACCCTTGAAATAGGAGATTCATCCATATAAATCCATCTACCTATTATCTCGAGATCTGCACCATTCAAAACTGCCGAACCGGGTTTTGCTCCCTGTGTCCCTACACCTGGGGAGAGGATTACCCTCTCTCCAACCATTTTACGGTAGAACCTTATATACTTAGTGAATGTAGCTGGAAGTATATATCCCTCAACTGGATAGTCTATTGACTTCATAAGGATGTCACCTGAGACTCTATTAAGATATTCTTCTCCACCTGGATGTGACATAGCCGCTACGAGGATGGGTGACAATCCCTTATCAGATGCATAAACTATGGTATCACCCACACCCTTTTCAAACCCTACGAACCCATGCATAATAATCGCGTCAAACCCTGCATTGGATATCTCATCTACGATTAGCCTACCCACATACCCTATATCCGCCAGCTTCATATCAGCTATCCAAATTACATCTCTAAAACCATTTACAACCCTAGAAATATTTTCAAGTCCAAAGGAGAGTATAGATGGGACACCAATCTTAATACCTACTATATAATTTGAAGACTCCTCGACAAAAGCTCTAATCCATTCCAGACTCCATCTAGGTCTTCTAACGTCGAGTGCAACTACAAGCCTAGAATCCTTCCTAGGACCAATATCATCAACCATATGACGGAGATTCATGACAAACCTAAGAATAGAAATATCAAATCAATAAAAAATTGTTTTAACCACGTTTCTCAAACCACTCTACATATTCTCTAGCCTTTGAATAGAGCGGGTGATCATCAAAACCATGGTCCAACCATCTCACCAAAACATTATAGAGATCAAGAAGAATATCGTCCAACCTCTTCCCTATAGCCATTAAATCCCTCTCTTTAAGCCTCTCTATAGATAGGCTAAGCATATGAGACTCGATAAATGGAAGGAATTCACCCCTCGAAACCATTACAGACTTTACACCCTCACTAGAGAGATATAAAGATCTTTCACCGTCTTCAAACAATAGAACCATATTGTCAATACCCGGCGGTATATAATCCATAAGGAAATATAGGAGTTTCCTTATGGATTCGATATCACCTTTTCCAATGTCCTCCAAAAGCTTCTCAAATTCATACATACAAAATGCTGAATATGCATCTAACTAGATAAACACTTAATGAATAATTCTAAATACCACGTGCCAACTGAATATTTATGTATAAGTGATAAGCATCTCTAAATCTCACTTAAACCCTTCACTATTAACTCCTTCTTACTGCTCCACATATCCAGAACATCCCTAGCCTCCTCCTCACTCAACCTATGCCGTCCTCCCCAAAAACCTGTCCATCTACCCCATCTGGGAATGACGTGAATATGGAAATGAAATACCTCCTGCCCAGCCGCGCTACCACTATTGGTGACTATATTAACACCTGGGGCACCCATCTCGACTCTATATATCTTCCCAAGGATAGAAGCAAGGAGCCAAGTTCTTGCAAGGATCTTTCCTGGAGTATCATGGATTGATTCATAGTGTTCCTTTGGTATGACGAGTAAATGACCCTTAGAAACTGGGTATATATCTAGAAATACCATGTTCTTATCATCCTCATAGACAATATAAGAGGGTAACTCTCTCTTTACAATCCTGCAGAAGACACACGCCATAATCTAATAATTAATCTTACTAGACGTATAAATCATCTTGTTAGACGGTTGGATAGGGGATGAAGATAATAAAGAGCTTCGGCGGAGACCCTATAACCAATATTGCAATGGAGGAGGTATTATCAGATTACTCTATAAAGTTAAATGAAGAGGTTACCCGGATATGGATACAAGATAAGACATTAGTTATAGGATATGGACAGAAGCCTAGTGACGAGGTTAACCTAGAATTAGCCGATAAATTGGAGATCCCCATTGTGAGGCGGCAGTCTGGAGGCGGAACTGTATACCATGACTTGGGAAACATAAATTTTAGCCTATACATCCCAAGGAGGATAATAGATATATCGAAGATCTACAGGGTAGGGAGTAAATATATTATCCATACATTGGAGAAGCTCTCTCTAAACCCGTATATAGAAAATAGGAATGACGTTGTGATTGAGGGATATAAAGTCTCTGGATCATCCATCTGGATACGTAGGGATGCCACAGTATATCATGCCACATTATTGGTAGAGGCAGATATAGATCTCATGAAAAGGCTTTTAAATCCTCCACTACAGATGGTCCATGAAGGTAAGGTGACGCCAGCAAAATATAGACCAACCAACTTGACTAGATTTGTAAAAGTAAGTCTTGAAGAAGCAATTGAAACCCTGGAGGAAAGCATTGAAGATTTATCAGGCGATATAGAGCTAGTTAAAATCGATAGTAGCCTATATAAGAGATTGGATAAAATAGTGAGGAAATATTTAAGTGGAAAGTGGAATATAAAGAGGGGTTATAGAGGGGAGATCCCTTACAACCTACTTAAGTAGGTAATGATATGGCCTACCTATGATATATTCTGCTGCCTCCTTCAAAGCCTCGGAAATCGTTGGATGTGGATGGACGGTTAGAGCTACATCCTCAACTGTAGATCTCGTCTCAAGTAGATATGTGGCCTCCCCAGCCAATTCAGAGGCATTTGGCGCAGCTATATGGATACCATATATACTGCCCTCTCCATCAACAACCATCTTTACAAATCCCTCAGTCATACCCTCTATATAGGCCTTGGCAACACCGCCAATTGGATATAGCTTCTCCTCCGCCTTGATACCATTATCTAGGGCAGCCTCCAACGTATATCCTACAGAGACAAGCTCCGGCTCCGTATAAACGACGGAGGGTATAAACTTGGATACCTTATATATCTCACCCCCCGAAGCGTTTTCACCAGCTATTACACCCTCTAGGAACGCCTTATGTGCGAGCATAGGCTGACCAGCCAAGTCTCCAGCTGCATAGACACCGTCTACATTTGTCATCATCATATCATCTACAATAACGAAGCCCTTTTCATCCAGTCTGACACCTAACCCATCCAAGCCCTCAGAATTAGGCCGTCTTCCCACAGCTACAAGCACTATATCCACATTTATAACATCTCCATTAGAGAGTCTGATACTGACTCCATCTCCACCTATCTCAGGCTTCTCAGCCTTTACACCCGTATATATCTTGACACCCCTCCTCCGAAGTATCTTATCCATCAACCTTGAGAAATCCTTATCCATAAGTGGTAAAACTCTTTCTAGAAGCTCTATAAGGAATACTTCAGACCCTAGACTCGAGAAGACCGTCGCATACTCCACACCGATATATCCAGCGCCTATAATTGCAATTGAGCCTGGCTTCTCATCAATTCCTAGTATAGTTCTGTTATTATGTATTCTCTCGCCATCCACAGGGAAGCCGGGGATATCTATAGGTCTAGATCCTAGAGCCAAAATAACCTTATCGCCATGAAGTTCCTTATCACCCACTTTAACAGTCTTGACATCTTTAAATCTTGCCTCACCACGATATATCTCTACACCATAACCCTTGAGGAGATATTCAACCCCTCTTGAAGATCTCGATGATACCCTACCTACCCATCGCATCAACTCTTTAAAGTCTATAGATACACCACCCTTTACAAAGGGGTATCTATTCAGTTCCTCAGCCACCTTAGCACCTTTAAGCAGGGCTTTAGTAGGGATACACCCGTAATTTGTACACTCACCTCCAAACTTATCCCTCTCAATAATAGCTACCTTAGCCCCATTCTGGGCTGCTCTAATAGCAGCTGGATAACCAGCCGGACCGCCGCCAACCACTAGAACATCATATTTCTCCATCTAGAGACACCAAATATTCTATTCAACAAGTAGGTTATATGGATTTTCAAGTAGATCCTTAACTTTAACTAGGAAACGTGTAACATACGCTCCTTCAAGGATACGATGGTCAAAACTTATCGAGATATACATGAATTTCCTGTTAACCAGCTTATCACCTTCCAAAACCGGCCTCTCAAAAGTCCTGTGAACACCTAATATAGCGACTTCAGGCGGATTTATAACAGCCATACCAGCGATAGAACCTATAGCCCCAATATTTGTAATGGTGAAGGTTCCATTACTCACATCCTCCAATGACAACTCACCCTTCCTAGCCTTCTCAGCTAGCTCCCTAATCTCCCTAGCCAATTCGAGAATGGATTTTTTATCCGCATCCTTAATGTTCGGCACGACAAGTGCATCTCCTGCATCCACGGCAATCCCAATATTGTAATACTTCTTCACTATGATCTCCTCCTTCTCCTCGTCAACAGAGGCATTTAGAAGTGGATACTCCTTAAGTGCATGGATAACAGCCTTAATTATAAACGGTAGTATCGTAATTTTAACACCTTTATCAAGCCCATATTCCTTAACCTTCTCCCTAAGCCTCCACAACTCCGTTACATCAACCTCCTCGATAAGATATGCATGGGGAATTGACTGCTTCGCCATAGCCATATTCTTAAACATGAACCTCCTAATACCCCTGATCTTAACCCTCTCCTCTAAAGCCTCCCGTGGTTCTTCTGACACGACTCTAGACTCTCTGGCCTTCATAGACTCTATATATGCTTCTACATCTGCCTTTGTGATGATCCCATTTGGTCCCGAGCCTCTAACCTTTGTAAGGTCTACCCCAAGCCTTCTAGCCAATAAGCGCACCCCTGGGGGAGCTCTAACCCTAATAGATGATGAAACTTTATCCTCTTTAACCGTCTCAATAGTCTTCTCAATAGGTTCTCCAGGCTTCTCCACAGCCGCCTCCACAGCTTCGCCAGAAACTTCAATCTCAAGGAGTGGTGCTCCAACGGGAACTACATCACCTTCTCTAGCTAATATCTTAACTATTCTACCATCATATGGAGAAGGAATCTCCACCTTCGCCTTAGCCGTCAAAACCTCTACAAGAGGTTGGAACTGTTTAACATAATCACCTTCTTTAACAAGCCATTTTACAATCTCACCCTCAGCTATACCCTCGCCTATATCAGGCAATTTATATATCTTCCTAGCCATATCCACCACCTCAAAACTCCAAAGACCTCTTAACCGCGTTATAGATACGGGCTACATTAGGCATGTAAAGCTTCTCATGAGCCAATGGAAAAGGTGTGTCATACCCCGTAACCCTTATAATAGGGCCGTATAAAAGGTCTACATGTTCCTCAGCTATATATGCGGATATCTCAGCACCTAAACCCAATATCTTTGGTGCTTCATGGACGATAATCAATCTACCAGTCTTCTCAAGACTCTCTATAATCAAGTCTTTATCATATGGATATAGAGTGCGTAGATCAATTATCTCAAGCTCAACACCCAACTTCTCTTTAATAAAATCTGCAGCCTGATTAGCGAGATGCACCATAGCCCCCCAAGTCACAACGGTTACATCTCCACCTTCCCTAACCACCTTACCCTTCCCCAGATCAATAGTATAATCTTCCTCTGGAACTTCTTCCTTAATAACTCTATATATTGATTTAGGCTCCAGAAAAATTACTGGATCATCAAGACGTATAGCCGTCTTCAGCATTCCCTTAGCATCATATGGGCCACTAGGCATCATGACATATAAGCCAGTTGAGTGGATGAAGAATGACTCTGGACTCTGGCTATGATGCATACCACCCTTAATACCTCCACAGCACGGACTTCTAAGTACCATTGGAACCGTATACATACCTCCAGATCTGAATCTTATCCTAGCCATGTTACTATATATCTGGTCGAAAGCCTCGTAGACAAAATCTATAAACTGGATTTCAGCGACAGGCCTTAAACCATATAGAGCGAGGCCTATGGAAAAACCGACTATACCAAGCTCGGTCAAGGGTGTATCTATAACTCTCTCCTCCCCAAAAAGATCGATGAGCCCCTCCGTTACTAGGAAAACACCGCCTCTCCGGCCGACGTCCTCACCAAGAACCACAACACGATCATCCCTCTCCATCTCCTCCCTAAGAGCCAGATTTAAAGCCTGAACCATATTCATAACAGGCATTTCTAGTCAACCTCCAAGCCAAACTCCTCAATAGTTTTTATAGCCTCTCTAAACTCTTCCAGCTGCATCTTCAAATTCCAGGGCAAGGTGCTATAGACATTATAGAAGAATATGTCTCGAGGGAGGGGTGACTTGTTAAGAGCCTTTTTAGCAGCCTCTTCAACATATGAGGAATATCTCCTGTACAACTCATCTGCCTCTGACTCAGTTATGAGGCCTTTATCGACTAGATACCTTTTAAATCTCTTTAGAGGCTCATACCTCATCATCTCCCTAACCTCCTCCTCAGACCTATACCTACTTGGATCATCCGCTGTAGTATGGGACCCGAGTCTATAGGTGAGCATCTCTATGAGATATGGCTCCTTATCCTTTCTAGCCCTCTCTATAGCCTGTTTAGCAACTGTATACATAGCTAGAACATCGTTTCCATCCACCCTTATAGAGTCTACCCCATAGGCAAGACCTCTGAAGGCTATCGAGGGCGACCTCGTCTGCCTCTCAAATGGTACTGATATAGCCCAACCATTATTTTCACAGACGAATATCACCGGAACTCTATATACACCTGCAAAGTTGAGACCTGCATGGAAATCACCCCTCGAAGTAGCTCCATCACCAAACATAACCATAGTAACCAGGTCTTCACCCCTATACTTCATAGCATATGCTACCCCAACGGCATGGGGTATCTGATTCCCTACCGGAACGGGGGTGGGAACCATATTATACTTCCTATTACCATATATGGCGAAATCACTTCCCTTAAGCGGATCATCCTCATTATAGAGGGCCCGATCCAGAATCTCCTCCTCAGACATCCCCCTAACTAGATAGACGCCAAGGTCTCTATAGCTTGGGAATACCCAGTCCTCCGGCCTCAACGGCATCACCGCGCCAACAATCGCCTCCTGGCCTTTATTAGGTGCATGTATTGCTACTTTACCCAGTCTCTGAAGCTTCAGGAGCCACTCATCCAGAACCCTTGCTCTAACCATATATTCAAACATCTTAACCAATGTAGAGTCTGAGATGGAAGGCTCCTCACCAACCAGATTACCATCCTCATCTAGAACCCTATATGTCTCCAGAGCTTTCTCCAAGCTTTTTCTATCTATAGACCTCATAATTCTAGACATTACACCATATATATAGCATAAGCAATTTATTAAGGAAGAGGGGAGGGTATTTAAAAAAATTATGGTTAACCCTTAACAACTAACTCTGCAACCATCCCTTGATGAGCATGAGAGACTCCCGCCTCAGCTGTACCCCCTGCCTCAATACACATAATGTAATATGTACCAGGCTCATCAAAGGATACCTCCACCTGAGTCGATTCCCCAGGATCCAATCTCACCATGAGGATCATCCCTTCACCCATCTCCATACCATGGCCACCAACCTCCTCCTCATACATCTCCAACAGCTCCTCTCCACTCAGGCCCATCTCCTTAAGCTCATTAAGAACCTCAACCGCCTTATTCAGCATCATATCCTTCATCTCAGGAGTAACAATCATAAATTCATGGTCAAAGCCACCCACGTTCCTTAGCTTAAAAATGATTGTTTGGCCAACCTTCACAGTTATTGGAAACTCACCATCCCTGAGGATGAATGTGAAATCTGATAGGTCGACCTCATATGCTTTAACATTTGGCTCAGGATAGAAGATGAAGAACCCTAGTATAACCATCACTAATACTACTAGTCCGGAGCCGAGTAGGAAGAGTCTGTCGGACATCTCAGTCCACCAATATAACTCTCTATATAAACTAAATTAACGATTTCTTGATATAATGGTAAGCCTGATATATCAGGCATTATATATAAAACAATTCTACATTTTTTATCCATACTGAGATAATTACATGTTTATATTCTCGGATTGAGTGTATGAATTCTACTTATAATATATTCCCTTACTAGTTAGGGATGCCTCTTATACATTTATATACGAAATATATATTTCGGGGTGATTGTATGTATTTACAGCAACTAGTTGAAATATTTTATATCGGACTAATTACAGTATACACTATATTTATAGTCAGCTTTATATACATCACCTCAAGGAGTCGGCCAGAGATAAAGACGGATGGAGGCAAGAAGGTCCATATGGGTATGGAGCGTTCTGAGAAGATATGGCTAGGCGTATTGTTCACAGTGGCCGTCATAGGAAATATAATCTTTCTATCACCTCTGATGCCCTCAATGCAGTACCAAGTATATTTAGATGAAGATCCGGTTAAGACTGTTGTAATAACTATGGAGAACCATACATTTATACTACCAGAAAACCCCATAGAATTACCTCTTGGCAAGCCTGTAGAGTTTAAGGTATACTCCAACGACTTGACATACGGATTTGGAGTCTTCAGGAAAGATGGTACGATGGTCTTCCAGATGCAGGTAGTACCTGGTTATGAAAATAGGATCGTCTGGGTATTCGATGAACCAGGTGTCTATACAATTAGAAGTACAGAATACAGTGGACCTGAGCACCCTTACATGGTCTTATATGATGTAATTGTCGTAGGAGGTGAATAGCCATGGGTCTAGGTCCTAGGGAGAAACTCGCCCTCAAATATGTCTTGGCAGGAGTATTCTGGCTTGGAGTAGCTGGTATAGAAGGTATATTGATGAGGGCTAGACTAATGGGTTATATAGCAGACTTCTACACTCCTGAGGAATACTATGCCGTAATGACTGTACATCCATTCGTAGGTATATATGGATGGGCTTATATGGCTGTAATGGGTGCCTTCTACTACCTAGTACCAGTTGTCCTAAAGAAAGACCTATACAGTGAGAGAGTTGCTAATATATCATTCTGGGTTATGTTCCTCGGCGTATTAATCACATGGCTATCCGGATTCCTATTCAAATTCTCAGCCTTATACACCCTATATTGGCCACTACCAGTCCTTGAATATCCACCACAGTCTACACTCGTTTTTAGCGTTGGAACTATAATGATATTCGCCTCCATATTGGCATTCTTCTTCAACATGTTCGCCACGATATTCCTTCCATCTAGAGGGGCTGGAGGAGCTGGTTACGTAGCTAAGGAGCTATTGACACTTGCCTTCAACCTCGATAAGCTGAAGGCCAAGACCAAAGGGATAAAGGAGTACCTACCAAGGGTATACTCATACCCAGTGTTCGTAGTTGGAGTCTTTAGAGGATGTGTAGATACAACCCTAAACGCTTTCGTAATGGCAGGTGTCTCACTGCTCCTCGGCATATACTCAATAACCAGTCTAATAGGCTCACAGATTCCAGCCACATTGATAGACCCGTTGATATACAAGAACGTATTCTGGTGGGGATTAGACCTGATTGCAGATGGAAACGTATTAATCTTCACCGCGGCCGTATGGTACTTCCTCGTCCCGCTTCTAGTTGGTAGGGAGTTATTTGGTGAGTCGGTAGTCAGAAGTGTTATTCTCGCCGATTTAGTGTTGTCACTATTCGTGTGGAACCATCATATGCTAGCAGATACTCCACAACCATTCGTACTCCAGATACAGGGACAGCTATTCACCTGGGGAGAGCTTATCACAATGGGACTAACAATGTTTGCAGTCTTAATGACGATATGGTATGCAAGGCCAGTCAAATATTCACCCGCACTACTAGCGATAGTTCTATCCATACTGGGATATGCAATGGGAGGCTCAGCCGGCATACTACAGGCCAACTACGCCATGAATAGATTCTTCCACAATACACAGTGGGTCATAGGTATCCATGGCCACATACAATTACTAGCAGGGCTAAGCTTGACCATCTTCGCAGCCATATATGCAGCGGCACCCCTAATAACCGGTAAAGAACTGGATAGGAAGCTTGCATACTGGAGTATAATACTATTCTTCGTAGGAGCAGTTATAATGGGACTGGCAATGGGAGTAGCTGGCGTAAACGGAATGCTAAGGAGAACACTATACTTTAACGGAGAATACTTTGAATATATGGCTGTAGCAATGGTAGGGGCACTTATGATGGCCGCCGGATACCTGACATTCCTATACAACTTCATAAAGACCTACGGCTTCAAGACCATACTATCCATATTCAAATAGATATTTCTACCCCTCCTCCTTTTTATCCATCATATAAAAGTTGAATCCTACTTAACCGTTAACATTAATACAAAGAGGACTATATATCCCACTATTATACTTATTAAACTTATTCCAAAATGTAGTGGAGCCGATACCGCCATCCATATTACATACCCATATATTGCATCGAGACCCAGCGTATAACCTATTCCCAAGGAGATTATTATACCTAGGACGAGTGATATTACCGACGAGATGAAGGCGGTTTTAACTGCAGCCCTCCAATTCCTATCGAATAGTGGTGACAACAGACCGGCGAAAAACGCGGGTATATAGGCTATTATTAATAGAGTGGCAATTACTGACTCATCCTGCAACTCACCGAGGAACATCCTTAGATATTCGTCACCCATACCGGAGAACCCAAGGTATAAAGCGACCAAAATGAAGATGATAGTTGATGTCATACCTGGTACTAGACTCTTCCTCATAGTCCATCAACCTCAGATGGAGGGCTTTTTGGCAAATAATTTGGGCGGTTCAGAGTCGCTTCAATATCTTCATACATCATGTCAAGCAGCCACCGCCTCATCATCACCAAATAATTATTTTCATACAGCATATCTAAAATAGGATTGACAAACTATTAAAAATATACTATTCTTAATTAATCACCAAGATAATTTTAAAATTTCTAAAGCCGAGTGAGGGGAAAATGGCGGAGAATCAGCCTGTATTTGATGGAATGGATCTATTAACATTGGAATTCTGGATTATATACCATATAGTAATCGCTATATTCATAGTAATTGACTTATGGGTTGCTCATAGAAGGGAGGAATTAACATTTAGAGATGCAACTATCTGGAGTATAATATGGATAATAGTAGGTGTAGCTTGGGGAGGAGTGGTATACTATTTCTATGGTCTCGAGGCTCTAGGGCTATATATGGCAGCATATTTAATTGAAAAGATGCTTAGCATGGACAATCTATTCGTATTCGCAGTCATATTCAGCTATTTCTCCGTCCCTATGAAGATACAACCACTAGTCCTATATGTCGGAATAATTACAGCTGTAATATTCAGGGCGCTATTCATCTATGGAGGAATATTGTTAATTAAGGCTTTCCACTTTTCCATAGTCATATTCGGAGCTATATTATTATATAGTGGCTACAAACTTACAAAGGAGAAAAAAGTAAGTGTAGAGCCGGAGAAGAACCCCATTGTAAAGATGGCTAAGAAATATCTCCCGATAACCGATAAATACTATGGAACAAAGTTTATAGTTAGAAACCAGGGAAAACTCTATTTCACACCTCTAATTCTAGTACTCTTTACGATTGAGACTACCGATATAATCTTCGCTGTTGATAGTATACCCGCTGTGTTAGCTATTACAACAAACTTCTTCATAGCATATACCTCCAACATATCCGCTGTTTTAGGTTTGAGGGCATTATACTCTCTAATCTCACTGACGGTTCTAAGATTCAAGTATGTTGGTAAGGCTCTAGCCATCATACTAATGTATCTCGGTTTCAAGATGATACTTTCAGGATTGAACATATTCTACATACCTACATCGATCTCAGTGACAATAGTAATGACTATTCTAATAGGATCGGTGATATTATCACTATTGAAGAAAGATGGAGATAGTGAAGGTGATAAAACTATCTAAATCCATCGGTGTAAAGAACGTCTTAAAAAACGTCACTATAATTATACGCAGGGGGGATAGAGTCAACATATATGGAGAGAGAGAATCGGGAAAGACAATCTTCATAAAATGTCTCTTAGACATGGTGGTTCGAGATAGTGGAACAGTATCAATATTCGGCTATGACCCCCTTAACTATAGAAGGGAGATCCTCAGAAGAGTTGGATATATACCTCAAGACCCACAAATAAGAACGAGAATAAAACTGGGTACGATTCTAGATTTAATCCATAATCTATATAATGTGGATTATAGGCTTTTGGAGGAATTGGGATTACTGGGAATGATGAACAAGGATGTAAGAAAACTGGATATGGAATATCTGATAAGACTCTATACATATATTACATTAGTCAAGAGACCAGAGTTGATATTTATAGATGATATAGACTCCAAGATAGACGGTAAATCTATATACCTATTGAGAAGATATATCGATAGAGTAGGGGCTACTATATTAACCACATCAAGGAAGCCCAGTACAATCTTGGGAGAGAATAGACACGCATTAATGGATACAGGTAGACTATATGAGTTTCCAGGGTGACATGGGCATGCTCGAACTATTAACACTTATTATGACGACCATCGCAAAAGATTATAAAATAACACTTATACTCTCCACAACAGCTCTACTATCCATTGGACATCTATACCTCTCGAAAATGGGAGTTATTTACATCCCGTTAAACCTCCTAACAATATGTAACACAGCCTTACTAATCCTTTTTATAATTGCTCTTACATACCGATTGAGAAGTATAAAGAAGGGTATGAAGGAGCTATACTTCACATTACCATATCATAGAGAGACTATATACTTTGTAGAGGTGGCTTCGGCCATCATCTTCTCCCTATTTCTCAATATAATAGCCTCTATACCATATCTAGAGGATATGAATATATTCGCCTATTCATCATCAACGATTCTACCATCTATATTCCTAGGCGTTACAGTCGTTAACATAAGTGATGACAGGTGGAGAAACACTATTCAATGGCTCATAGCAATATTCCTACTTCCCTTCCTCGCCGAGATAACGATGTATATAATTTCAAAGGAGTTCTATTCGGGATTCTACTGGATATTCAACCTGCTACCTCATGAAATATACTTGTCATTGGCACAGGTAAAGAACTCATTAAGCTTCCTAAACATTGGATTCAACATAGTTACATACCTGATATATCTAGCTGCCTCGCTTTACATAGGGATATATATTAGAGAGAGGAGAGACATCCTCTAGTCAACAACATATTTATAGAAGATATCCTCGACAAGCCTCCTAGTTATATTAACCGCATCATCAAAATCACTGACACCATTTAAAACTACTGTGCCAGTATAGGCTACCCCCACCCTTACATCCCTATTATACTCGAAATAAACCCCCACCTCACCTCGTCTTAAGAGAATGTAGCTTTTAGCGAGTTCCCGGGCCAACCTCTCAATATCGAGTCTTACGCGCTCGTCAGAAGTGTATATAAAGGTCTCTCCTTTCATGAAATGCTGATAATCAATATCAGGATATTCAACCTCAGCCTCTGCATTACATACTGGGCAGCTGGGATTACGGGGTATCCTCTTAATAGCGAGGTTTAGACCCGAATCTATCCTTAAAATAGAGCCATATAAATTTGAGTCGTAACCTAGGAAAAAGGATGTAGCCTCTGAAGATGCAATGCTAGATACTAAATTATACATATATTGGAAGCCATATCCATCTATATATCCATCGACAACCTCCTCAACATTTGGATGGATACATTCAAAGCATGCGGTCTCACTAGGCTCTAGAAATAATAGTCTACCAGAGTTACTCCTGACAGCTGAATATATAACGGGTATATTCTCGGAAACACTGTATCTGTTTATAAGAGCCTTTGAGTAGACGTTATCAGTAGCATCTATAATTAGATCCACACCCTTTAAAATCCGTTCAATATTGAAATCAGTTAACATCATCGGGTAGACAGTCACATCAACATCGGGTAGGACCTCGGCCATAGCCTTCTTGACAACCTCGACTTTAAACAATCCACTATCCCCAGACCTAAATACACTCCCCCTATACACATCGGTATAGGTAAGTACATCTGGGTCAACAAGCTTAAAATTCTTAAATCCATTCCTAACAAGATTCAACGTTACATTTACACCTACACCACCCAAACCTATAACCGCGACTCTAACTCTACCTAGCGCATCTAAATCCTCATCGGAGATTCCATCCAACTTTAACACCCTATCGAAAAAATCTCTTCTTATGTCCTTCATCACTAGATAGAAGGATAGGGTTGGCCAATATATTTCTTTAAGTATTGTCTAGTATTATCGAGGCTATTCGACAACTAATTATTTAATTGTCGAGCCATCTATAAGTTGGTGGAGATAGAGATGATCGAAAAAGTTTTGAAGGCAATAGGAGTTTTAAGTGGACTCTTTCTAATAGGAAGTAGTAACTATGTCTTCAACATGATTATAATGGGAGACGCTCCAGATATAGCATCCGGCATCGTCTTATATATAGGCTCAGGAGTAACCTATCTATTTGGATTAGCACTGCTTGGTATGGCATATCTATTTTCAGCTGGTAGACGAGATATACCCCTTGGAATATCCTTAATTATAGCGGGACTCATACATTATTATCCAATAGTCAACGCCCTACTTACCGATCCAGATCTTATATTCTTATGGGCACTCCAATTCGCCCTCTCAATTATAATAAGTTCTCTACTCTTCTACCTAGGAGTTAGAAAACTCAGGAGGAGGCTAGTTGAGATTCCCGTCTATACCCACGTAGAATATTAAAAGCTAAGACGAATGTAATGGTGTTCAGCGATATATTCTGGATTATACAGTATACACACACCATTTCAATAACATATAGGAGGAGATATAATAGGTAGAATGATATTATACTGGCTGCTAAGCTAATTATAAAGAAGTATTTAACATATGAAGTTGGATTCAATAGTGCGTAGCTTATCATCAATGAAAAGTAGGTTAACGATAGATATACAATTGGGATACCGAATAACGTTGAATATGCCCCCATAACCAAGTTGGTACATATCACGTCACAATAGTCAGGTGAGATATAGCTTAGATACTGTAGAATAGCAGCCGTAAGACCTGCTAATCCCGGTAGTAATATGAATGTATTGGTAGTCCTAGGAATATTCACAGTATATTATTACGTTTTAATATAAAATAAGGGGTTAGAGGAGATGGAATAATAGGAATAGAGGTCCGAATACTAGGCTGAACGTGTTTACTAGTTTAATCAGGATGTGCAGTGAAGGCCCTGCAGTGTCCTTCATTGGATCACCTACTGTGTCTCCTACTACCGCAGCTTTGTGAGCTTCACTTCCCTTACCACCAAACAACCCCATCTCAATTAGTTTCTTGGCATTGTCCCATGAGGCGCCTCCAGTGTTCATTAGCATTGCAAGTATGAATCCAGATACAGTTGCTCCTATATTGAGGGCTCCAACAGCCTCTGCACCGAATATTAGACCCATGAGTAGCGGTCCTAATACCGGTATTAATGATGGTATGATCATGTTTTTCTGGGCAGAGAGGGTGCTTATAGCTACACATCTTGCATAGTCGGGCTTCGCCTTACCCTCTAGAATCCCCGGTATCTCCCTAAATTGTCTCCTAACCTCTTCAATCATTGTTTTAGCGGCTTTTGAAACCGCTTTTATGGCGAAGGCGCTGAATATGAAGGGTAGGAGGGCACCTATAAATACACCTAGTAAGTTACCGATTGAAAGGAGATTCAACTCTTCAATGCCAACTATATCTAGATATGCCTCGAATAGGAGTAGGGCCGCTAGCCCAGCTGAACCCATGGCATAACCCTTGGTTAATGCCTTAGTTGTATTACCGACTGCATCGAATTTATCTACATTCTCCCTTACTTCCTCTGGCTGGTTGCTCATCTCCGTTATACCGCCGGCATTATCTACGATTGGTCCGAATCCATCTAGACCTAGGATCATACCGGCGACTGAGAGCATACCCATCGTAGCAACCGCTGTACCATATACGCCTCCAATGAATGGGCTTAGGCCAAATTCAGCTGCGAACATATTACCTAGGATAAATGATACTAGTAGGACTCCGGATATAACGAGTACGGGTAGGGCGGTAGACTCCAGGCCAACTGCAAACCCAGTTAATATATTGGTTGCTGGACCTGTCTGGCTAGCCTCGGCGATCTCCCTTACAGGTCTCTTGTCATAGCTGGTGTAATAATCGGTTATCCAGAGGATGAGTACGCTGGTTATGACACCAGCTAATGCAGCACCATATAGATAGATACTCCCTAGTGTCTCCATCACAAGGAAGTAGAACCCTATCACTGCGAAGATTGTGGTGGCGACCATACCATTTCTCAATGGTATGAATGGATTCTTAGCTGGGTCTCCCCTCACGAACAATGTCCCTAATAATGTGGCAAAGATCCCGGTTGCCCTAGCCAACAACGGGAATATTATGAAGAGGACATTCCCCGTTACCGCCGTCAAAGCTATTCCTATTATCATTGCACCTATATTCTCGGCTGACATAGATTCAAAGAGGTCGGCACCACGTCCAGCTACATCACCCACATTGTCACCAACATTATCAGCTATAACAGCCGGGTTACGGGGGTCATCTTCAGGTATTCCTGCCTCCACCTTACCAACAAGATCAGCCCCTATATCAGCTGCCTTCGTATAGATACCACCACCGAGTTGTGCGAATAATGCGGCTAAACTAGCTCCGAAGCCGAATCCAACTATGAGAACCGGGTCTCTGTTAAATAATATATATAGGATTAGGATACCTATCAGGCTAAGCCCTACATTGAATAGCCCCATCACCATTCCGCCATAGAAGGAGATTTTAAGAGTGTCGTTTAGGTTTGTCTTAGCGGCGTATGCAGCCCTTACATTAGCCTGTGTAGCTACATCCATACTTATCCAACCAGCGGCTAGGCTGGCCAAGGCGCCTAATACAAAGCCTAGACTTGTATATGGTATACCGTTGAAGCCGGTAAGGTCGAATGATAGATATAGTAGAATTGTTATTACAATTGCTATGTATGTAATCGTTTTATATTGAGTCTTTAGAAAGGCTCTGGCCCCTTCTCTAATAGCCCTATATATCTCGAGCATCGACTCATCATCCACCTTATACCTTACAATATAGAGAGCCATGTATGCAGCCGCTAAAATCGCCGCTAATCCACCGACCAATGCATATATCTCCCATATATCCATTCACGCCACCCCATATTCCGATTAGAACATTATAATAATGTTCTACTGAGAGTATATTGTATGAATTCCCTCTATAGTTTATAAATATTAATATTTAAAGATACGATTAAAAGATTCAAGGCACTACCCATATATCTTTACAGATGCATAAGCAGCAACCGCCAAGACACCAGTTAGTAGGGTGAGACTTATACTATAGAGATTTGGATTTAGATATGGAGTTATACCTAAACTCAATAATTCAATGAATAGTGTTTTGAAACCGTCATCCTGAGAGATACTATCTACAGAGAAAGAAAGCCCTATAATCTTACTATAATACCATGTAAAAAGATCTGAATATGCAGCTAGATATTCAACCAATATCCATGGAACTCTCGTATCCCCTATAAAGACGAGCCCTCCAGATCCCAATAAATAATCATCTTTAACCGTATATACCAGGCTACTCACACTAATCCTCAATTCAAGATTATAGATATCTGGATCGAATCTATACTCGTTAACCTCACCGAAGACCTCAAACCTATAAGTAAGTATATGCCCACTATAGAAATACTTAAATCTGATTGACGAGCCAATAGCCTCCATCAATTCATTTACATTAGCTTCCTCCTCCTTAGAATCAGGAGCAAAAACTAGCAAAAGCTTACCCCCCAGTAAAATCCATTCAGAGACTAATTGTATCTCCCTACTACCAATATCATTCCCTTGAGGAACATATATAAGAATATCTACTCCTGTCAAGTCATTCTTAGATCTAATCTCATCAATTAGCTTAACATTCGAATCGAGAAGCATAACCTCATCAAGAATATCCATAACTGGATCAACATATTCATCTGAACCATATACATAAACACTTTTATAGAATATCTGGGGGTTGAGGGCATAGGCCTCTAAAGGCATAACCATCAGAATCATAAAAAATACTAATGCAACTTTTTTCATACCACTCATATCTTGAATATCTGAGATAACGTAATAAATCTATACAAGCATAGCATCATGTTCAATAGTATATATCATGATTTATATATAAGTGTTTCAATCAAATAGCCTATATTTATATTTTATGGGGAGATAGTGGTGGGTATATTCGGAGTTGAGAAATGTCCCACCTGTGGGGGAACACATTTCATCTATCAGAAGACCACTGGTGAAGTGATTTGTAAGACTTGCGGCTACGTAGCTAAAGTATCGAATCTAGATCTTGGTCCCGAATGGAGAAGTTTTGAGGGAGATGAGGTAGACAGGTCTAGAGCTGGGCCGCCTCAGACCGCGTTAATCGCAGATAGAGGTCTGGGATCTGTACTTGGAAATATAAATTATCAGGGTTATGAGAGGGGTGTAAAGATTTCTGAGACTAGGAGGAAGGATATCCAGAGGGTGAGGACTTGGATAAGCCGTACCATATCTGTATCTAGTCATGATAGGAATCTCCAGAATGCATTGAATACCCTCCAGAAGCTAGGGGAGAAGTTAAATGTCCCCAAACACATATTGGAGAGGGCCGCCGAGATATATAGGCAGGCTCTTGAGAAGGATTTGGTGAGGGGTAGGGCTATAAACAGTATAGTCGCCGCAAGCCTATATCTCGCCCTCCGAGAGTTGGATAACCCAAGGACTCAGAAACAGATGGCCAAGGTTGCTGGTATAGATAAGAAGGAGCTTGGAAGATGCTATAGACTCCTTATCAAAACCCTCGGGATAAAACCTCCAGTTATAGACCCTGTAGCATATATCCAGGCGATATCCTTAGAGGCCGGATTCCCTTCTAAAGTAACTATTTATGCTGAGAAGATCATTAGACTAGCTAAGAAGATGAAGATAACAGCTGGTAAAGACCCCGTTGGATTGGCTGCTGCAGCAGTATATTATGCAGCCCTTATAAACGGTATAAGAGTTACCCAGAGAGACATAGCGAATGCAGCTGATATAACAGAGGTAACGGTTAGGAATAGATGTAAGGCGTTGTTAAACGACTTTGGAGTCAAGTCTGTAGAAGAGCTTAAAGAACTTGTAGATAGATATATGGAGGAGGAAGAGGGGCAACCCTAGAACAACCCTCAGTTTATATCATCAACTTAACTTTTTACCCCTTTTTTCTTTATACCTATATTCTAAGAGTTTCTATGGTAGAACATAGGCTGTTTTAATGAGAATGGGATATATAGGGGTAGAGGATTAAACAACCTCTACCGTCTCTCCTGGTGGGATAAACTCTTCGTAACTCGGTGGACTCTCAGGTAGTCCCTTCCTAGTCCTTATAGACTTTACAAGCTCTGGAAGTAAGCTCTTGGGGACCAACTGCCAATGACTAAACTGGCTCTGCCAGAAAGCCCTACCCTGAGTCGCACCTCTTAATACAGGTGCCAAGTCAAAGGTCTCAGATACTGGGATATAACCGTTTACAACCGCATAATACTCTCTCTGGTCAATATTTGTAACTTGACCCCTCTTACTCGCTAATACACTCGTCACCGCGCCTATAAACTCTGTTGGGACTTGAACCTGAATCTTCATTATAGGTTCATATAGACTTGGCTCTGCCGCCAACTCACCGCCTAGAAGGGCTCTATGCATCATAGGCACTACCTGGGCCAATGTCCTATGTGCCGGATCCTCGTGGAACTCAGCATCTACAATTACGACTTTCACACCTCTAACTGGCTCCCTACATAATGCACCCTCCTTCACAAAGTCGTAGAAGGCGCTTATAAGCATCTGCTTAGACTCCTGTAAATACTGGACACCCTTGGTCATATCAACTAGTATATTACCCCTTTCATTATCCACAGCCCATACACGCCTCGCTTCCTCGGCACTCCAGCCATGCTCCATCAATATCTTCTGGAGCTCCCTCCTAGGTGTTCTGTCGGTAATCTCTCCCGAGGTGATTAGATTGACTAGATCGTCGGAGAGCTTATCAAGATAGAGTTTAATCCTATTGTGTTTGTTAGGCGATTTTCCAGGGAATATTGGGCTCCTCTTGGTTATAGTCTCCCTATAAACTACTATTGGTGGAGATGTAATGACCTCTAGACCCATATCCTGAAGGAAATGTATACTAACCTCGATATGTAGCGTGCCCATACCAGAGATAAGGTATTCACCAGTCTCCTCATTAATAGACACTTTTAGATTCGGGTCTTCTATAGCCAGCTTACGCAATGCATTGATAAGTTTAGGTAGGTCCCTAGTATTCTTAGGCTCGATAGCAACGGTTACAACAGGTTCAGAAATGTATTTAATGCTCTCAAAGGGAACCATATCAGGCAATGTAGTTACAGTCTCACCAGCTGTAACACCCTCGAGACCCAAGACAGCCGGGATATTACCAGCTATCATATGGTCAACAACTTCCCTATATGGACCCATATACATCCCGACCTGCAAGATCCTATCCTTTACACCCTTGTTGATAAGATAGACCTCTTGACCCGGCCTTAGAGTACCAGATAATAACCTACCTGTAGCTACGAGGCCGGCTCTCTCATCAACCATGACATTGGTAACCATGAATGCCACGGGACCATTCTCATCACAATTTAACATAGCCTGACCCACTTCACTATTCAAATCCCCTTTCCATATCTTGGGAAGCCTATATTTCTGAGCAACCTTAGGATTAGGGATATGCTCGATAACCATATCAAGAACTGCCTTATGTACCGGGAACAACTCCCTCAACTCGTCAAGCCTACCCTCTGTATAGAAGTTAAGGACGTCATTGAATGTCATACCCTTCTCCATAGCCTGCTTCAAGGTAAAGCCCCACTTATCCTTAGCCGAACCAAAAGCCACATTGTTTAGATCCGGCCTAACCTTCCACCTATCCTTAAATTCCGGCTCACCAAAGATATCAATCAACTTGTTAAACCTATCAATAATCCTGGCGAGCTTCTTCTGAATATCCTTAGGCCCCAGTCTAAGCTCGGTTATAAGCCTATCCACCTTATTTATAAAGAGAACCGGCTTTACCCTCTCACCCAAAGCCTGCCTTGTAACGGTCTCAGTCTGAACCATAACCTCCTCAACAGCATCAACAACAACCACAGCACCATCAATAGCCCTTAAGGCACGGGTAACCTTACCAGTAAAATCTACATGTCCAGGTGTATCAATAAGGTTGATGACATAGCTCTTATCTCCATAGTCATGGAGCAAGCTAATGTTTGCAGTTTTTATTGTGATGCCTCTCTTCTGCTCCTCCTCAAGATAGTCTAGAGCCCTAGCCTCACCCGCTACTGTAGGGCTTAAAAGCCCAGATGCAGCTAGGAGGGAATCAGTCAGTGTAGTCTTTCCATGATCTACATGTGCAATAATACCAATATTCCTGACCAGTTCCCTATCACCCAGTATCTTCAATATCTCTTGTGTCTGCTTATACCTAGGCATTCAATACACCCCATTACACAACATGAATAATCTACGTTGATGTAAATATTATAAACAGATAGTATTTATATCCTACACAGAAAATCTCCCTTCTCTCTAATGACAAAGTCTCTACCAAAAAACTGTTGATAATGGTTTTGAGGGGTCAGACGGGTAAATTATCATCCCTACTCAGTCGACCCTCTTAACATCATTCCCTATAACGAAGAATATCCTATAACTCCTATAAAGATAGAAGGGGGAAGGAATCCATGTCAACTAGCCTAGCTACTTAACCTTACCCGTCTTCCTAAGATACTCTGAAATCTTTTTAACTAGGTCGACCGGAGATACAACTGGATACTCAATGTTACTTATTACCTCTTCAACTGGGATACCCATGATCTTAGTTCCGGACAGTTTTTCAAGTAATATTTCCTGGTCTACTGGGAAATCTACACCTCTAAGCATTGATGCTATTCTCACCGGCCAGTCGATACCGAGGGCTCCAGAGGTTGTTGTTATACTCTCTATCTCCTCCTCAACACCCCTCCTCCTCATCTCCTTATAGGCTAGCTTAGCGATTCCACCTGCGACATGCTCATCGATATCCTCCTCAGTAAGACCCTCGATCTTCTTCTTAACCGCCTCTTCATCAGCTGTCAACATCTTCTCCACAGTAGCCCTTGTAATACCCAGCTTCTCAGCTATCTGCTCATAAGTATATCCAGCCTCCTTCAACAGAATTGCATACATAGCCCGGATTAGACTTGGAAGCCAAGTCAAATTTCTCATACCAGCGAGTTTCTTAGGCCCGCCCATGATCTTCATAGCCTCTACCAACATCTTAAGAACCTTCTCCTCCCTCTCAGCATCAACATCCTTAGGAGGTTTAATCTCCATTATCATCCCTCATCACCATATATTCGGATAATTAAACTAAATATTTAAATTTTACTTTTTCAAAATTTCATAAAACCGTTTTTTATCAAAAATCCATGATGAAAAGCTGATTGTTAGATTTTCAAAGTAGATCAAATATGAATAATTTCTGAGGCGGCCTTTCTAAGCCTATTCATTATAGTTAGTCCGAGTCCTTCATCCCTAAACCCTTCAGTAATTATTATATCCACTCCAAGACTATCCATCTCCCTCAACCTCCTGAAAAGGTTCTTCGCGATAGTATATAGGTCACTCCTAGAGCCATAACTCAAGATCGGTATCCCCAAATCTCTATATAGATGCATAGTCTCATCTGACGCTAAAACACCTACCTTATAACTATTTAAATATTTTTTGGCGATATCCACCACAGCCATAGCCAAATCTTTTAGGTCTTTATAGTCCTTAGACTCCACCAATATCAACCTAGCCTCCGGAGCATAATGCCTATACTTCATACCCGGTGACCTAGGCCTGTCTACCTTGACAGCCTTCTTAACAAAATCTGGGATATGGATTTCAATTCCAAGTGAAGACTTAAGCTCCTCAGGTGTTAGAGGCCCAGGCCTAAGGAGGATCGGTGGATCACTGGTAAAATCTATAACAGTTGATTCAACACCATATAACGTCTCTCCTGCATCGATTATAAGCTCAACCTCACCCTTGAGATCCTCTATAGCATGTTCAGCCTTGGTAGGGCTTGGGCGTCCAGATTTATTAGCACTTGGAGCGGCAACGGGATGACCGAGACATTCAATCATCTTAAGGGCGAAGGGATGGGCCGGCATCCTGACAGCCACAGTATCTAAGCCGGCTGATACCTCCGGAGGTATATCACCCCTATAGACAACTACCGTGAAAGGCCCTGGCCAGAGCCTCCTAACAATATCCAAAACCTTGTCTGGAACATCTCTAGAAATTCTATAAAACATCTCCAAGTCTGATATATGGACTATCAAAGGATTATCAAACGGCCTCCCCTTAACATGGAAAATCCTTTTTACAGCCTCTGTATTATATGCATCTGCACCCAATCCATATACAGTCTCGGTTGGAAAGACAACAAGCCCTCCCTTAGATAATACTTCGGAGGCCTCCTCCACAACCTCCATAAAATTCGATTCATCAAGTTTTACTATCTTCGTCATCCCCAAAAATTAAGATGTGGAATATAATTTAATCGAGGGTCTATCTACTCCTAAGCCACTCATCCAGAGGAGCGATTATCTTCACCAAACCCGTCTCAGTAATCTCCATGACATAAGTCCTCGTATCGTGCCCAGCCATCCTACAGCCATCTATCCTGAAAAGCCTTATAACACTCCCCATTGGAAGATTGAAGGTAGATACATCATACTTAGTCATTATAAGCTTCTTATATAAGACGAGTGTTCCATCCACTATATGAGCCACTCCATATCCACCAGCAGCTTCCGCACTCATCTCTTCAGAAGCAGAGCGTTTCTGACTAACTAATAAGCTCGTCTGTCTCCACCTCTTAAGGAAGTTGTATATCTTCCTCACTATAGAACGTGCCAGAACCTCTTTAGCCTCGAAAAGTCCTGTTACACTATCTATAACTACGGATTTGACGTTATATTCTCTAATTCCATATGCCAAGGTATCAAGTAGATAGTCTACATCCTCTCTGAGCCTAGTATCCGATGCTGCATCGATGACAAAGAGATTCTGCTTAACCTTCTCAACATCTAATCCCATAGCCTGAGCCCTATAGAGAAGGCTTTGGACAACGAACTCCTTGGGCGTCTCAACCGTTACAAATATGGTTTTATATCCATCATTAGCCTGCCTCACGGCAAATTGCTCGACCATAAGGCTCTTACCAGTATCAGCCACCCCAGTAATATTCAATACAGATAGATAGGGGATTCCACCCAAAGGCTTCTTAACAGCTTTACCATCTGAGAAGTCAACCTTGAAGAATAAATTATCAAGACCCTCTACACCAGATGGAATACCAAAAAGTTTAGGTGCTACACGACTAACCTCCTCAACACTATAAACCTTAAAACTCTTGCCAGACATAGATCTCACACCCCATATCGGGGATAAGCCCAATATTCAAAAATGGATATATTCATTTAATAAAAGTTTATATACCCATTCCCATAAAGGATAATTGAAATATTTGTTTTGAGGTGGGACTATGAGGTATGAGGAGGAATGGGAGGAAGACTTTGAAGAAGACTTTGAGGAGGAGTGGGATGACATAGAAGATCTTGAGGAGCTGGAAGACCTTGAGGATCTAGAGGATTTAGAAGAGCTTGAAGAGGAGTTCGAGGAGGAGGAAGAAGTATAGAAGCCCCATTTTTACATAATTTTTAACTCTAAACCATCAACACTCTAAATCAGTCTCACCAATCCCTTCTTAACCACTATATATAGTGCAATTGAAGAGACTGTAATTATAATTACTGATACCGCATTTATAACAGGCATTATCCTAGGTACTTTCCCCAATATACTGAAGACCCATACAGGCCATGTAAGCTCGTCACCCAATGTATAATAGCTGATTATAAAATTGTCGAAGCTCCATGCAAACGTTATAACCGCTGCTGAGAGCATAGCCGGGAAGATCTGTGGAAAAACGATATATCTAAATGTCTGGATGGGGTCTGCCCCTAGATCCATACTCGCATTCTCTATATCCGGATCCATAGTGTATAGCCTAGGTGCTAAGAGTGTTACTACAAGAGGGATACTATACACTATATGTGAGAGGGCGGCTGTCAAGAGACTCTTAGGCATTCCAATATACCAATAGAATATGTATGATGAGATACCAATGATTATCCATGGAATGACAAATGGAATCATCATATACAGGAGGAAGATATTCTTTATCCTCCCTCTACTCCTCACTATATAGAATGAAGGGGGTATAGCTATAGCCATAGACACTGCTGTAACAAATATAGCTATCAATACACTGTTGTATAATGAGTTGATAAGGTCTCTCCTCCTAAAGGCCGCCATAAACCATTCAAGGGTGAACCCCCTCCACTCAGGTATAAAGTAGGGGGTATCGTTCACACTATAGATATATATAACCGCTATTGGGAGGTATATGAAGAATGCTATCGTAAATATTGTGTATCCCGAGAGGACCAACCGTATCAACCTGTCATACTTCACCATCCCCTCACCTCGTATAGAGAGCTTCATAACCAAATATCTTAATCATTATCATCGAGAGTATCAGGGTAATCACAAGGAGGAAGAAGCTTAGAGCAGCTCCAATAGCCAACTGGAACCCACTTAAATATCTATCTATCAGGACACCCAGCATAATACCACTCTGGCCACCTACAAGGTAAGGTATTGCGAATTCACCGAGTGAGGGTATAGTGACTAGGAATACTATAGTTAATATGGCTGGCTTGACAAGTGGGAGTGTAATAGTTCTAAAGATCTGTAACCGGGTAGCCCCTAAATCCATAGCAGCATCATAAATCTCATCTGATATCCCGACGAGGTTAACATAGAAAGGCACTATGACATAAGGGAGCCATTCATGTATCAAGACAATAACTACTGCAACCCAACTATAGAAGAAGATTGTTAGAGGCTTCTCAATAATCCCTAGGGATATAAGTAGTAGATTTAGAAAACCGTTCTCACCCAGGATAACCTTCCATGCATATACCCTAATTAAATAATTTATCTCGACCGGTATAATCAGGAAGTAAAGGATCTTAGCCCCTAATCTACGGTTCATCCTAGCTAGGTAATAGGCTATGGGGAAACCAATTATAATAAGCATAATAGTGGCCACAATAACTATCCAGAAAGTGTTCAATAAAATCCTATAATAATTCGGATTTGTAAATACATTCACATAGTTCTCGAGTGTGAATACCCATTCAACTATGAACTTCCTGGGAGGTGTAAAGCTGATAGCCAGTAGTATAACTATTGGGATATAGAAGAGTATTAAGATGTAGAGGATACTCGGTATATTCGATATGAACATTCTTATTCTTTTAACATCAACCTCCGTCTTCACTCTTTAAGAGGCACCCCCTTATCAACCCTCCAATATAGATATATTTCATCTCCAGGGTCATACTCTGCATCCTTAGATAACACTGTAACCTTAACCATCTCACCATTATCCAGCTTTATAGAATACATTACATAGGAGCCTCTAAAGACTTCATCAGTAATCATACCATGGAAGATGTTATAACCTTCATTGGAAGGCTTATCCTTCGAGAGCCCTATATACTCAGGTCTTACACTTAGATACATGGACTCACCGGGTTTCACCTCCCTATCTGTTTTAACCCCTAGTTTCAAGCCTCTCCACTCTGCATAAACCCTATCCCCATATACCTCAACCACCCTACATTCGAATATATTGGTCTCGCCGATGAATTCAGCTACAAACCTAGTCTTAGGCTGTTCATAGACATCCCATTTATCACCTATCTGTATAAGTTTACCATCATTCATCACCCCAATCCTATCCGCCAGAGTCAAAGCCTCCTCCTGGTCATGTGTAACAAATATCCAGGTATTCCCCACCTCCTGATGAATCCGTCTGAGCTCAATATGTAGCTCCTTCCTAAGCTTTAGATCAAGGGCTCCCAGCGGCTCATCGAGTAGCAAGATCTTTGGATGTAATATAAGCGATCTTGCAATAGCTACACGCTGTTGTTGACCTCCAGAGAGTTGTGTAACCTTTCTATCCTTGAGATGTCTAATACGGACTAGCTCCAAAACCTCATCTACCCTCCTATCAATCTCATCCTTAGGGATACCCCTTATTTTGAGGCCGTAAGCCACATTATCATATACAGTCATGTGGGGAAACAGAGCTAAATGCTGGAAAATCATGCTAGTATCTCTTTTATATGGAGGAAGGTCTGTGATATCCTCCCCATCAATATATATCTTGCCTGAGGTCGGATATTCAAGGCCGGCTATAATCCTTAAGAGAGTGGATTTCCCAGAGCCACTTGGCCCCAGGAGAACTAGGAGCTCACCTCTATAGACATCAAGCGAAACACCCTTTAAAGCCTCAACCTGCCCAAACCTCTTCCAGATATCAACCACTCTAAGAACGATATCCTTAGACATTAACACACTTTAATTAGAAAAATATGTATAAAAAAGGAGGTTATAACTATCCATGCTATGCTGATAACACCTCCTCCCACACCTGACTCCAGAGCTCCTCCTGACCCTCTGCAAATGGATATTCAAAGTGACCCTTACCAAGAGCCTCCATAGGCTTATCAAGAAGTAGAGATTCTACAAGCTCTGGATCATCCTCCTTTAACTGGTTTACAACCTCTTCATTGGATATTCCATACCAATATTCTTCAGCGAAATATCTCTGGATTATTGGCCCAGCGTAGAAGTCAACAAGCTTAATAGCATCTTCATAATTCTCGGTACCCTTTACAATCGAGTTTCCACACAGGAATACCAGAGGTCCCTCCTCTGGAAGGAGATAGACTACATCATATCCTTCATCCTGAAGCTCCAACGTCTCAGGAGCCCATCCCAGGCTCATGAATATGTCTCCATTAGCCATTAGATTAGGCATGTCAGAATCGACTTCCTCACTATATTTAAGGACATACGGCTTCTGCTCTATCAATAGCTCCTTACAATTTTGGAGCTGTTCATCAGTCAACTCCCAAAGACCATCATTATTAGCGTCTAAGTTATAACCAAGGGCTAATGCGGCCATAGCAATACCAATTTTATAGTCATCAGGCATCAAGATACGCTTCTTATTGTCCAGCTTGTCGAAGCCTAGGTTCCAAGGCTGGAAGAAGTCAAGCCAGCTCTCCGGATATTCAAGGCCATTCTGATCGAACAAGTCCCTCCTATAGTTTATAGCCTCTGTACCATAGTTTGTCGGTATAAATACAACCTTTCCATCTATCTTTACCCCTGTGACATCCCTGAGGACTGAGAACATCTTATTCCAGTTCTCCATCATCCCGGTATCAATCTCCTCAAGCAAATCATTTTCATAGAGTACCGGGATATAGTCGACACAGGGAGCTATAACGTCAACCTTCTTCCCGGCTAGGAGGTCGGCAGTCATCTTATCCTGATCTCCATAATAGGATGTCGTAAGTTCAATCTCTGGATAAAACTGTTTAAAGAGGTCTACAATGTTATCATATTCTTTACCTTCATAGGTGATTGGAGGGTCGAAGAAGATCTCTTCTTCCCATGAATATAGGGAGAGCTTCCTCTCCCTAGTGGGGGCTCCTCCGAGGAAGTTCTGGTAGAGGAAGTATCCAGCTGCTACAGCGATAACGCCGCCACCGACTAAGGTGATAAACTTCCTTCTATCCATATTATCACCTTAAAGTAGTATACATCTATAGTTTATGAGGATTACATGCTTAACATTACATGTATATATTTATGCATTACTTTTTCCTGAGCATCCATAGACGCTTTAAAATAGGTATTTCCATGATCTTATCCTCATCCAGTCTATCCCAGAGTATACCTCTGGGCCTAAAAAACGAACTACATTTGATTATCTGGGTAGGGGTTACAATATAGTCTATAGAGACGTCATAATCATCCCTAGGGATGGATTCAACTATTTGGAGGTCATGAACCGTCGTGGCTATCTCTACGTCATAATCGATTTTACCCGCCTCTAAGAGAATTGCATATTCAAGCTCCGCATAACCCTCTCCCTTTCCGAGACGCATACCATCGGGAGAGACCGCTACCGACCCTTCCACAATAAAATCGATATGTGGCAGTTCCTCAACCTCTACAATTCTACCAAGTCGAAACGCACCTTTAATGGTAGATGCGAATGCATAGTTCCGGATGGTATCGGGATTTAACAGTAGAAATCCCTTTTTAATCCTTGGGGTTGGCATCACAACTTTCTTACCCATCCTTAGAGCCAAATATCTGACGGGCCTCTGAGGACTGTCTGGGTTAACCTTTAATACACTGGCATCTACAAATCCCTCTAGCTCCATAAGCTTCTCAGCAGCCCTATCAGCACCAACAAAATTGGGTATCCTCCCTCTAATCGGTAGAGGAGGTCTGGCGACACCTGCCTCCTCCAATCTCCTATATACTTCTTCTCTTATCCTATCCTTAGCCTCCCGATTAATATTCATCACTCTACAGCTCCTATCCAAAACTTACCGTCCCTCTATATACCAATGGATAATTCAATGTAAAAAGATATACTTATTGAACAGCTATGGTCTCAAATATATCATCCAAATGGAGGAGACGATTCCAATATATCTATAAGGCAGATAAAAATTCACAGGATCTATACATTCCAAACATCGGTTTTGAAGATGGCATAGCCATATACACACTCATCACAAACTCAGAGACTGGAGAGGTCTATAGGGCTTTAGAACTCGGCTCGGGAGTTGGATATTCAACCCTCTGGATATTATATGCCTTAGAAGACATGAGTGTAGAAAATACTTATTTAACGGCGGTGGAGATGGACGGGGATAGGGCGAGACTCTTGAGACAAATACTGGAGGATGTCAAACCTTTAAAGACGAGGTATAATGTGATTGTTGATGACGCAATCCAGTTTATAAACAGTCTTAACGATAAATATGACTTCATCTTCGTAGACATAAACAAAAATAGATATATAGAGGCCTTGGAGAAACTAGGGAGGGTATCACACGATAAGACCATAGTGTTGTTCCATAATGCATTCATACCAGCACCTCCTAAAGAATTTATAGATAAAGCTAGACAGGAGGGATGGAAAGTCAACATAATACCCACAAGGGTAGGGTTATTCTTATTGAAAAGAGAGAAGACTATATAGTAGCAAGACCTAAATATTTATAGATAAAAAGTTAGGTGGGGCTGAGTCTCTAGTGGCTATTCATCGTATAAATATTCTATTTGATGTTCAACAGACTCTATAAGTATCTTAGCCTCGAAGTATCTACCCCATGCTGCCCTGATGATTGTCAAATCTACATCTCCAGTGTTTATCATGTTCAAAGCCTCATTAAGTAGTTGCTCAGCTCTCTCCAACTTCTCATTAGCAGACTCTAAACTGTATAGTTTTGCCTTTGCCCTATATTCAGCGGCTTCATCCAACGCCTCATATATCTTGTACCTTAAGGAGTCTACATCCATTGATTTATAACAATAGTCCTCACAATTGTTAGATTCATATAAACCTAAAATTTTGAGGTAGTACTCCATCTCCTCCTCAGCCATCTTCAATTCGTATATATTCATCTTACTTATTTTCTCATCCGTCAATGTATCAATTAGGCTTCTCACCTCAGTAGCTATGGAAGGTGGAACCATACCTCCCTCTAAGAGCGAAGATAGTCTATCTCTATACATGATTATCTCTGCTCTATACTCATACAAATCCCCCGATGACACATCAGATTTGATACTGTCGTTCTCACCGCTTAAGCCTATTGAACTGGCTATATTTGTGAATATAGCGCCTGCAGGTCCTGAGATATATGGATAGATAAGCATTATTTGGAGAGCTATTATCGAAATTATTGCTAGAGCCTTCCAGCCCGCCATTATAAGGTTTCACCGTAGGATGGCTATGCAGACCTATAATTTAAAGAACGCGGTGGAACAATGTGGAACGATCTATATCAATTTTAAAATAAAAAAGAAAGATTGGGGGGTGACTATCTACGCCTCATTATTATGAATGCTATTAGAGACACTATTACTATGAGAGCTACAACACCAACTAGATATACCATCGAATTGGGAGGGCCGGTTTCGCTAGGTTTCTCAATAGGCTCCTGCGGCTCTGAAGGCATGGGCTCCTCAACATTTACTGTTAATGAGTAGCCGTCAACCTCTATAACATAACTTCCTGGTGATTCGGGCTGGAAAGTTAGAGTATAGCTGGTGGACATTCCCGGTTCGAGTGTAATGACGGTCGCATTGAATACATCACCATTTATCAAAACCTCCACAGTAAGTTCTCCACTGGCATTACCTAGGTTTGACACTTCGATCGAGATCTCCACTGAATCACCTAACTCAATAGTTTCTCTGGAGACATCTACGGATGTAACCTTCAGATCTGGGATATATACTTCTTCCTTTGGAGTCTTAATCTCTATCATGAACTCACTTAAATTCACATAGTTCAGTGCAAAATCTATGGCAGAAGGCGAGATATATAGTTTGGTACCGCCGCTGAAACCATCTAGACTTAATACATATAATGACCCGGTGAATACTGCTTCCTCCATCCTTACTTCCCTACTACCTTCATACTCAACCGTAACCTTCACAGGTACTTTGTATACACCCCATCCACTATCAGAAGCTTCAAAGTATATGGTTACCGGTACATTAGGCGCTGGATCCTCAGGATTGATATATGCTACAGAAAGACTTGGTGGCTCCGTATCTTGGAAGTAGGATAGACTGAATATTAGGTTACCACTGGCATTGACAACGGCATCGACTAGGAAATAATTGGTCCCCCTAAACCTTGCCTTGTCGACTAGCTGTGAAGAAGATTTTTCAGAGAGCGATGTGAAGAGAGTATAACTCTCTATATCCCTATCCGTCTTCAGAGGTAGGAGTAGTCTACCTTCCAATGATAGCCAGCTCATTATCCTCATAGATATGGATAGACTATCACCATCCTCCGATATAACCCCTCTAAATATTGGTTTACCGGGGAATCCTCGCCTATCAAGGCCATATTTAAAGTCTTCGAGATACTGGATAGGTATGGAGTTAGGGACCTTCTTGAATGTAGCCCAGGGAGGAATATTATGAAGCTTTACACTACCATTTGTATATAGAGTTATCAGTCTCAAGCCGTTATAATCCGGTCTACTAGCTCCAAGAGTCGTTGTCGTGATGAAATATGTCGTCCCTCCCTCGTATGACATGGTAACAGTCCTATCTGCATGTATATGACCTGATAATACGAGGCTTACTTTATAGGATACTATAAGGTCTAGGGTCTGCTTAGTCAACTCCATATTACTTCTCCAGTTACCATACAAATCATTTTGCCTAACATCACCTGAATAACTCACATTACCCTGAACCTCATAGCCCCATATGGGATGGTGGAAATACAATATTTTGGTTAGGTTTGAATACTTTTGGAGAACTTCCTTCAACCATAGGAACTGCTCATAAGTAATCATTCCAGCGTTACCAGTATCAATAGCGACAAATAGGAAGTTTTTCCCTATAACCCTATAGTAATACCTCTCTCCAACATGTTGCTCATAAGCTTTTGTCCTAGAATCATGATTTCCCGGTGCAAATAGTTTCGGCTTTCCCAAACCGAAGGTACTGAGCAACTCACGGAGTTTTATAGCCTCTAGATTTGCAGCTCTATCAGTATTGTCACCCGTAGAGACTATAAGATCCGGCTTTGGATTCAGCAGTCTAGACATAAGCAGGGCTGTTATAAGTCTCTGGTTGGACTCATACTCAAACCCTATATGTACGTCTGAGACCTGCATAATGGTGATGCTATCCATAATCTTACTATTCACCCATAATGCATCCGTCTCCTCAAATAATTCTGAGGAGCCTCCTTGAACTTCATATTTAACAAGGATGGAGTATAGACCATCTATCATGTCATCGGGTATCTTTACATCTATCTTGTATAGATATAACGGTCCTTCCATTGATGCATTGACATTAATGATCTCTAGAGGTCTATTTACAAATCCGAGTTTACCTCCATCATCATAAACCATCGATGCATTAACCTGAACAATCGAAATCTCTGACTTGGAAGATAGACCAATCTGCAGAGTATCTCCTGGATTGACGACAGCTGGTGAAGCTACTTTGGGATATAACATGTGGATAGGGTCTAGAGCACCGACTTCAGATGCACTGTATATTGGGAGGAGGGGGAGAACTAGGACGATGATTAGAATTAGGCCTATAGATATGCGTTTCATTTTAGATATAGAATTGGAGAAAATCCTATATAATTTTTCAGGTTTCTACCTCTACCCCATCTCCAGGCCTGATTATCTTAACCTCTTCTGGAGGTATAGAGAATGTGAGGGACATACCCTCATTATAATTCTTATCTATCTCAGCCTTGACCAATACACTCTTTCCACCTACACTCAGCCTAATATGGAAATATGAGCCTATAAACATTACAGATTCTACTATACCCTCAATCCTATTTTCACTTGTAGTATCACCAACTATACAGTCCTCCGGCCTAAAAACAACAGTTACCTTCTCGCCCTCCTTAAACCTATCCTCAAGTTTACCCTTAACCTCGAAACCACCTAAATCTACAACTCCATATCCATCCAAGATTTTCTTAAGAACACCTCTTAACAATGTACTCTTGCCTATGAAGGAGGCAACAAATTCATTCTTGGGATCACGATATATCTCGATTGGAGTACCAATCTGTAAAACCCTTCCTCTATTCATTACGGCTACTCTATCGGAGATGGTCAGAGCCTCCTCCTGATCATGAGTAACATATATTGTAGTAATACCTATCTCCTTCTGTATCCTCCTGATCTCCTCCCTCATCTCAATCCTAAGCTTAGCATCGAGATTTGACAATGGCTCGTCCAGGAGTAGAACATCGGGCTCTACAACTAATGCCCTCGCCAATGCAACCCTCTGCTGCTGACCACCGCTCAACTGACCTGGGAATCTCTTCTCCAAGCCCTCCAGCCTAACGAGTCTCAAGATGTCATACACCTTCTTCTTTATCTCATTCTTAGGGACCTTCCTGATCTGTAGGCCGAAAGCTATATTCTCAAATACAGTCATATGAGGCCATAGAGCATAGTTTTGGAATACCATCGCAGTATTTCTCCTCGATGCCTTCACATATGTAACGTCTCTACCGTTAAATAAGACCTTTCCACTATCGGGAAACTCTAGTCCAGCTATTATACGGAGTAACGTTGTCTTTCCACATCCACTAGGACCTAAAAGAGTGAATAGCTCTCCATCCTCAATATCTAGGGATACATTATCTAGAGCAACTACCTCTCCAAATGTCTTCCTAATATTTCTAAGCTTAACCGAGACCAACTCATCTTCACCGAATAAGCGTCTATCAACTCCTCAATTCTATATATTCATCTAATTCATCTAAATACCTATATAAGCATATCTCTGCTTGAATACAAACGTGATTATGATTATTACTAGGAGCTGCATAGACATGAGTGTAAATCCGAGGGCGGCTGCTATATATTGTGAGCCTACAGCAGATAGCATTACATCCCTCATATACACGGTTAATGGGGCATAATCCATATTCAATATACCTATGATGATGCTGATACTTACCTCACCAACTATATAGATGAACGAAATTAGAAGCCCACTTAAAACATTGGGAGAGATTAGTGGTAGAAGTATCTTCCTAATGGTTAGAAATCGTCCAGCCCCTATATTCATAGATGCCTCCTCGAGATTCACATGTACCTGCTGGATACCTGCATATATAGCTCGGAGGGCAAAGGGTAGTCTACGGATGGAATATCCTATTATCAATATCGGCAGCGGGTTGAAGTAGAGTACATTGGTAGGATCTAGAATAGTGTCTCTAAACAGTGTCGCGTAGAAATAGAAGTAGCTTATCGCTATCACTATACCCGGTAGGGCAATAGGGGATGTGGATAGTAGGTCGATGACGGCTATACCCCTAACCCTCAACCTATTGGTTACATATGCTGTGGAGAGGGCGAGGAAGAAAATAATTACTAGAGCCATAGCCGCATACATCACGCTATTCCTTAGATACTTAAACACATCGGGGTTGGAGAAGATCTCTATAAGATTCATAAGGGTGAAGCCTTCGGGGAAGACTGTGTTAACCCATCTAGTCGAGAAGGCTAGAAGAACAACTCCGATTTGAGGTAGGGAAGTTAATATCAGTATGGGGAGGATGAAGAAATAGACCACTATATATCCCTTTATCCCCATCTTCTCAAGCTTCCTCATCATCCTTCCACGGGATACAGAGGCATAGCTCCTCAGAGAGACATAATTCCTTATAAGGACGAAGAAGGTCAACGCTATAAATAATAGGAAGACAGCTAAAGCCGCTATCTCAGGAGATCTCAAACCTGTCTCACTAATAAATCTAGTATATATCTGGAAGCTTATCAATTTCTTCGCCAATGGATGCCCATGGAATACGATTGGTGCGGTCAAATCCTCTAGACTGAATATAAAGACAAGAGTGGCTCCACTCATGATACCAGGATATGAGAGGGGTATTGTAATCCTCCTCAGAAGTGTAAAGCCCTCAGCCCCCAGATTTTCACCTTGCTCTTCAAGTGAGGAGTCAATGTTTAACATACTAGAATAAATATTTAGGGCTACGATAGGATAGTAGGTGATTATCTGCGTCAACGCTATACCGGCTAAACCATCTATATATAATCTAAAAGGTAATATACCTAGGGTATCATGGAGGAGCCAGTTGATAAACCCGTTATACGGGTTAAAAATCTTCTTAATCACCAATGCATTTACAAAGGGTGATAGGAGCAACGGTACCATAGACAATATTCTGAAGAAGTCCTTCCCTCTAAAATCATATTTTGAGAATAGGAGGGCCAATATAATTCCCCATATAGTTGTGACCAGTGTAACGATGGAGGCAACAATTAAAGAATTCAGGATAACTCCGTAGTCAGCACCAGTTATAACAAGCATATTAAACTTCTCATCATAATACCATGGAGTCCCTCTACCAAAGAAGTTGATATAATATTCGGATGTGAATATCCTTATAAACCATTCAAGAGAGGGGGCACCCTTATATACAAAGGCGATACCCAGCATCCCAATAAGGGGGGTAACCAGGAATAGGATGAACATTGAGGTTGGAAAAAATAGGAAGAATAGGGTGACAGGGTCAAAGTAGAGCCTGACCCTGGATATACGCTCCCCTAAATCCTCTAAAAAAGTTTTGGGGGTAGTCATCCCTCTCTATCCAGAAACAGCTAGATTATAAACCTCTAGATACTTGTTGACCGCCGCCTGTCTCCAGATCTGTGTAATAGTATCTAGGAACTCTGGGTCTCTAAGCTTATCATTGATACTCATTGCATATTCCTCTGTAAACCTTACAGTCTCACCCGTCTCGGGATCAGTGAATTCGAGTAATGCCGTCAACATCTGAACCAACTGGTTATATCTATCTGGGTCCGTCTCTCTCAACTGAACTACAGCCTTCCAAGCCTGTTTAAGTTCTGCCTGTGCATCAATCAATGTAGCTCTAAAGAAATACTGCATCGCCAGTTCAGTGGCAAGAGCCTTCTCATCATCGAATATAATACCTTGATTCTCGAGAGTCATCTGATATAACTGCTTCAGGTCACTCCTCTTCTTCCCCTCAGGAGTCTCGAATACCTTTGGATTAACCGGCATTCTGTTTATCCTCTCATCAAGCCATATCTTCTGACCCTCCTCAGACAGCACCCATCTAATGAATGCCACTGCAGCATCCTTATTCTTACTGCCTTTAACTAGAGCTATCGGATCCGCATTAACTATAGACTCTCCCTGTGGAATTATATATTCGGTAGCCGGATTTAAAGACATAGCTACATATCCATAGAAGTCGATTGTAGAGCCGACCGCTATCTCACCCGCTATAACAGCTTCTCTAACCGCATCACTAGCATCGTATATCCTAGCATTAGCAGCGATAAGTGTTAGGATTCCCCAACCCTTCTCCCATCCATAAGCCTGTAGGATAATCTGGTATATCCTGGTATTCGATGTACTTCTAAGCGGGTCTGCAATTCCCACAACCGGTTCAGGCACCTCTGCAAATTCTGGAGACGCTAGGTCACTCCACTTGATAGGCTTCTCAAGGCCATATTGATTCAACACATCATGATTCACTGTAAAGCCAAAGCTGGATATAGCAGCTCCAACCCATAGAATCTCATTATTCGGGCCGAATCTTTTGACTGGGACGCCAGCAATATCATCTGGTATATCGCTAAGGACATCCTGCATCTCAGGGAGATTCAAATCATCCCAATATTGAAGGAGGCTGTCGAAGAGGGTTGGACCGCCTCCCCATGCAACGTCAACCTGCCCAGGCCTACTCAGATAACTCTCCCATAATGGTCCGGAGGCCGGCCTAAACTTTATATCTACAATGTTATATCTCTTAGCCACCTCACTATTCAAGAAAAGTTCTTTTGTCTTTTCCTGAATAGTGGTGTCATGCCTAGTAAGTATTATAAGTGTCACTTCACCCGTCTCAGGAGGGGGTTGGGTCTCATCCTCCCCTCCAACAGGTGTCTCAACACCCTGATCTGGTGGAGGTGTAGTTACATTCTCCTCCTCCGGAGCTGTTGTGGGGCCCTGGTCCTGCATAGTAACGAAGTAGACGATCAAACCTACTACTAAGGCCGCTACAACCAGTAGTGCGAGATATTTTGTAGTTGGGGATTGACCACTTCTAATCATCACGACATCATAGATAAAATACTTGGGAACCAATATTAATTTAATGGAAAGGAATATATCATGAGGATAAATCGGCATCGATTTTAAAAGTTCATTAAACAAAGCTTATATAACATATTTAGGAATTGTAATAAGTATGAAAAGTTTACCTGCAATCTTCCTCCTAACACTCCTAACAATCTCGATGCTTCCTATGTACTTCGTCACAGCCGATGAAGTTGTCGTAGCAGCAGATCTATCACATGGAGAGAGCGATAAGTATCTCGACTGGATAATGGGTAATATAACATGGGTTAAATGGAAGGTAATAACCGATGGATTCACACCAGATACATTATCTGATGTAGATGTTCTCCTAATTGGACAGCCAAACGTAGCTTTATCACCTAGTGAGATGGATGCACTCACAAGTTGGTTTGCACAAGGAGACAAGGTCGTATGGGTGGCTGCAGATAGCGACTATGGATCTGGACCCGGCGTCCAGGATATTGCAAATAGTATTTTAGAGGCTCTAGGCTCTAGGTTAAGGGTTGACCTAGCTTCTGTAGAAGACCCTGTTCAGAATGCAGGTGGAAGGTCATACCGTGTCGTTGCAAATGTAGATCCTGATGAACCCTTCAAAGGCGTATTAGACAAGGGAGTCACTAAGCCAGTCCTCTACCATGGTCCAGGTATCCTTGCATATGTCAAGGATGACGGTACATGGGCATCCCTAGCCCAGGAGGCTCCAGAGGGTATATATAGAGTTGTGAGGACAAGCTCTAACGGTGTCATAGTGGAGAATAATCCTCCGGCCGCTAAGGCACATACGGCCGGTGACCAGGGATCCTTCGTCCTTCTAGCGTTTGAGTTCATAAAAGTGGGTAATAACAAGGTTAATATGGTGATAGCCAGCAGTGAATCACCATATGGAGACTATGAGCCTACATGGTCAAGCCAGTATTATGATAAAGAGTTAGATGGTCCACAGTTTGTAACAAATATGATAAACTTTGCCACAAACTTCAAAGGATATTACAAGCTCTTATCGATGTATATGGAGGCTTCGGGTGAGGCTCAACAGCTAAGTGATAGAGTATCCCAGTTAGAGTCACAAGTTAGCGACCTCCAGAGTCAGGTATCATCATTAACAAATGATAAGAATCAGCTGCAGAGTCAGGTAGAAGACCTACAGAACCAGGTTGCAAAGCTAGAGGAAGAGAAGAATATGAACCTATATATGGGAATCGGTGTTGGCTTCGTAATAGGAATTATAATTGGACTGGCAATCACAATGCTTACCAAGAAGAAGTAGCTCCAACCCCTCCTTTTTATATATTGTTTTAAGAACCCAGTAGAAAGGTATTCTACCTATAATATTTCAGGGGTCAGTAAAGGCCCCAGGGATATAATCATCTCAATTTTCATAGAGGACCTCTTACATCATCCCCCTAATGAATATTTATCTATGCTTTGGTTAAATTGATGAAATAAAAAGAGAGAGTAGGATTAACTCTGTATCCATAATACTATATCGATTCTGATAACTCCATATCCACTCTCTTGATCCCATCCTGGAGCCCTTATATCCTCAACTGTATATACAACGCCGTTAGCAAGGTAGTATGATATTAAACCTCTGGGAACTTGCTGGATACGTGACTCCATCACTACCCTCGTTATCTGCTGCAGCGACTAGGAATATCCTAATCCCCTATAAATAATATATAATGAAGGCACTCACACCTTATAAGGCTCTAAAGATGGAACAGAATTTTTAGTTTATAGCTATATTTAGCGACTTAAAACATTTTTGAATATAGTGTGATGAAGGGTTTCATACTAGGCATAGATATTGGCGGCACATTCACCGATATAGTATATATAGACCTTGTTAACATGGACATACGTGTCAATAAAGTTTTAACGGATATACAATATCCAGACAGGACATTTACAGAAGGAGTAATGGAGAATGTAGAAGATCCAAGTAGAATCGAGTTGATAACACATGGGACGACACTTGGTTCAAATATGCTTCTAGGCCAAACAGGTCTAGAGAGACCAAGGTCGATCCTTATTACCAATAGAGGGTTTGAAGATGTTATTGAGATTGGCCGCCAAAATAGACCAGAACTATATAACATATTCTTTGAGAGACCTAAACCACTTATTGAGAGGAGGTTTAGAATAGGAGTATCCGGGAGGATTGACGGAGATGGAAAGATTGTCCAGGATGTAGATATCAATGAGATACGGGATGTTATAAAAAACTATAGGGATTATGCGGAGGTATACATAATCTCATTATTAAACTCATATATCAACCCCATTCATGAGATTGAGATCGAAAAGGAGATTAGAAACATGGATAGTGGAAAATTTATTGTTTCTAGCCATAAAGTGGATCCTAGGCCTGGAGAATATGAAAGAACTGTATCGGCTGTGATAAACGGCTTATTGAAACCAATTACATCGAGATATCTCAAGAATATACTTGATAGTCTGGAGAAGATGGGATATAAGAAGAGACTACTAGTGATGACGAGTAATGGAGGCGTTGTAGATACGGTTGATGCTATAGAGAGACCTGCTTATATAATCGAGAGTGGCCCTGCCGCCGGTGCAATAGCCACTGCGTATCTAGCTAGACTATTAGATATCGATAGGATGGTATCACTTGATATGGGTGGGACGACATCGAAAGCAACAACCATAATCGACGGAGAGGCACTTGTCACAATGGAATATGAAGTGGGTGGAAAGGTTCACATGGGGAGAGTAGTTAAAGGAAGTGGTTACCCCCTACGTATTCCACATATAGATATTGCAGAGATAGGTGTCGGCGGAGGCTCAATAATATGGCTAGATGAAGGGGGATATATCCATGTAGGCCCATTAAGTGCTGGATCCGACCCGGGGCCGGCATGCTATGGAAGGGGAGGAACCGAGCCAACGTTAACAGATGCCTATTCAGCAATGAATTGGATCCCAGACATGCTAGGCGGAGAAAGGTTGAAGATTAATAGGGAACTCGCTTTAAAAGCTTTGGAGAAGATAGCAGAAGAGAGAGGAGAGAATGTATATGAAGTAGCATATAAAGCAGTGGAATTAGCAAATGAACTCCTTTACAGAGCCATATCCATCGTTACATTAGAGAGAGGATATGACATTAAAGACTTTACTATAACTACATTCGGTGGAGCCGGCCCTATACACTCTACATTCCTAATCGAATTGGGATTTAAAGAGGCTGTAGTTCCTATTTATGCTGGAGTCTTCTCCGCATTGGGACTTGTACTAACAGATTATAAATATACATTTTATAGAGGAGTGAACAACGATGTTAATAAGATACGGCAGAAAACATTGGATAAGTTATTTAATGAGATGGAGAAAGAAGCATATAAATACTTAAGTGATATAGGATTCTCAAAGGAGTCTATCAGGTTTAATAAGTATCTCGAGATGAAATATAGGAGACAAGGGAAAACATTACTTATACCATATGATAATTCTTTAAGCAACTCTATAGAAAGGTTTGAGGAGATTTATCTCAGTAGATATGGTTATATAATGGATGAGACACCCTATATCGAAACATGCATATTAGAAGCTATAGCTGAGAATGAAAAACCAATCCTATACATAGGAGAGAAGAGGGAATATATGCCTGAGCCGGAGAAACTGAAAAGGGCATTCTATGGAGAATATGGATGGCTAGAGACAGGGATATACATTAGAGGCTCGTTAAAACCGGGAGCCATTGTAGAGGGTCCCGCAATAATATGGGGAGTCGACTCAACGATATTGATCAGACCCGATTATAGGGGGGAGGTAGATGAGTATGGAAATATCGTTATAAAGAGGGGGTAGACATGGAGGTTGTATGGAACGCGTTAAACTATATCTCTGAAGAGATGGGTATAACATTAAAAAATACCGCTTACAGCCCAAATATTAGGGATAGGCACGACCATTCCTGTGCCATATTATCACCAGATGGATATCTAGTAGCTCAGGCCGAGCATATACCAGTCCATATAGGTAGCATGGCAATAGGCTTGAGGAATACTCTTGAATATCTCGAGGATGATGGAAAAGATTTAGGTAAGGAGGATATTATAATAGTCAACAACCCATATATCTCTGGAACCCATCTAAACGATATAACCCTTATAAAACCAGTCTACTACGGCAATATATTGGCAGCCTATATAGCAAATAAAGCACACCACACAGACATAGGGGGTAAAATACCGGGGAGTATAGGGGGAGACATTAAAAACCTACATGACGAGGGAGTAGTAATCGATCCGGATTACATCATCAAAGAGGGGAAGCCAAACACCAGATTGATAAAGAAGATAATGAGTAGGGTGAGAACACCTGAATATTTGAAGGGAGATTTGATGGCTCAAATAGCGGCCATAAAAATCGGTGAGAAACGAATTAAAGATCTGATTAGCAGAATCGGGATCGAAAAACTATTAAACTCCTATCACGAGTCACTCGAATATGTTGAGAGGTATGTGAGGAATAGGATAAACGAGAGACTTAAACCAGGGAAATATAGTGCTGAAGAGTATTTAGAGGGGTACGAGGAGGACCTAACAATCAAAGTCTCTATAGAGGTGGAGGAAGAACATGTAAAAATCGACTTTACAGGTACGTCTTGGGAAGTAGAACGCCCCCTTAACGCGGTATATGGCGTAACTATCTCGGCCACGACCTATGCATTAAAAACTATACTGGATCCGAAGCTTCCCTTCAACCATGGACTATATAATATACTTGATATATATGCACCATATAAAACCATTTTAAACCCTTCATATCCACATCCAGTCTCGGCCGGAAACCTTGAGACAAGCCAGAGAATAGTAGATACCATTTATAAAGCATTGGCCGAGGCCTCCGAGATCATTCCAGCAGCATCATGTGGAAGCATGAACAACATCATGTTAGGAGGTAGAGACTGGGCATTCTATGAGACGATCGGAGGAGGATGTGGTGGAAGACCATTGTCAGACGGTGTAGATGGCATACATACAAATATGACCAACACTCTAAACACACCCATAGAGGTAATGGAGAGGGAGTATCCAATACAGTTCATACAATACGGTTTAAGGATAAACAGCTGTGGATATGGTAGATATAGAGGTGGGCTAGGCATAACCAGAGCATTTAAACTACTGTCAAACGCCACACTCACTATCGTAGCAAGTAGGATAAGATATAACCCATATGGATTAAGGGGTGGAGAACCCGGAGAATCAGGGGAACATTACATTATAAGAGATGGTAAGAGAATTGATATAGGGCCGTATACCACCATACAGCTTAGGAAAGGAGATATAGTATATATAAATACCCCAGGCGGGGGAGGTTATGGAAGTCCCACTGATAGAAGTAGGCAACATATTAAAAAGGATTTGGAGGAGGGTAAAATTACAATTGATTATTTACGTGAAAGAGGGATCGAATAATTTAAATCTTTAACCACGTATTGGAAATTCTATTTTTGGGAGGGGATGATTATACCGCTACTGACTGAGTTATGTTGATACCCGGCGTTTCTGACCCTCCCTAATATATGAGGCTAAAACTTATTTACCCAAAATATGGTGAACCAGTAAGAGAGATTCACACAATCAAGAGTATGAGCCTATAGATCGTGTATATTCCAAATATAAATGCTATCACACCGACCAAATACTGTATATAAATCGGTTTACTTGCCTTATGGACTTTAGTTCCTATTACACTCCCTACCACTATACCAGCGATTAGGGGGAGTGCATATTCATATACCATGTTTCCAAACGCGATATGCATCGAAGTGACGAGGACGTATGAAACAGCGATCACAAGTAGCGATGTAGCAGAGGCGGTCTTCCCATCTACCCCATAAATCGATATTAAACTAGGCACGATAATAGCTCCTCCACCTATACCTGCTAAGGGAGCTATAAAACCTACGAAGAGACCCAGAAGAAAGAACTCGAATTCACTATGTTCTCTAGAGTCTCCAGAGCCTCCCTCAATACTTATTAGAAAGACTTTAACAGCATTACCAATCAAGACCCCAGCCAAGACTATATAGATAACCATCTTAGGCACTACAGTAGTTAGATACGTACTTATCGAGGAGGATAGTAGCTGGCCAACTAATATTGGAATAGCAATCTTTACAACGGCAACACCCCTTCTAAGATATATGAGAGAAGCGATTAGACTACCTATTAATATTCCTGATGAAGCAACAGCCAATGCATTGACCATCTCAAGCCCCACTATAAAATGTAGGACTGGTGTATAGAAGGCACCACCACCAATCCCAGCAACGGCAGATAGAATCGATACTACAAAACCTAGTAGAAAGACCAATGCTATAAACAGCTCCACCTCCGACACCTACGTAGAGACAATACATTTTAATTGGTATACAAAATTTAAAACCAAATAAGGTAATAGACATAAATGGAGTATATAAATGCCCGGGTGCCCGAGTGGCCTAGGGGGCAGGCTGCAGGTGTTGAGACCCAACAGGGTATGACCGGTAGACACCTGCTTGACCCGGGTTCAAATCCCGGCCCGGGCTCCAAATAATTCTTCTAAGACCACCCCCAAATCCCCAATTGATAAGAAGCCTATCTTAGATATTTGAGTATTAGATTAGGGATGTGATAATTGTGTAAATCACTGAATAGAGTATATATGGGATGAATTCTGACTATCGACGAGGAAAATACAGATTATAAAACTATTTTGTCTTTTCCCATATCTATGGAAAATTTAATTATGTCTCCATAAATCCTAAATATTTGGGTGTTAAGGTTGGATATTAAACTTATTATCAAGGGGGCAAAGGAGATCATAGTGCTCGATGAGATTCGATATGACAATGAAGAGGAATTCTTTAATGATCTAACCCTTGGAGATAAGTATGGCTTGATCGCAGTCAATTGGGCGGAGGGAATCGTTTTTCAACATCAATCATTTCCATGGACTGAGACAACAATTAGAGAATATATTGAGAAGGATAGACTCTACTTCTCATTCATAAAATATGCTCCAATGAAGGAGTATAAAGAAAGAATTACTAAGAATGGAATGCTAATCGTAATCAGAAAAATTAAAACTCCCATCTTGGTTTCAGTAGCTAAAGAGCTAAAGAAGAGGTTGGGTGAACATACATAATGGATTATAACGAAAAAATCGGAAACTACGGAGAAGCTACAGTCTTGATATATCCCTCGGGACTAAGAAGGGTCTCCATAGATGGAATATATGAAATGATGAAGAAGGCTAGACAACTGTTATTGGAGGGAGACTATATACAGGCATGTGAGAAGTTCTACAAAGCTGCTGAAGAAACTATTAAAATATTGGCTGAGCTATATGCACCGGAAACAATAAAGAAAGTGAAGGAACGTATCATGAAAAAAGAAAATCCTTGGGATATACGCCTCCTATATGAAGCAACTAAGGAAATCGCTAAAAACATAGGCGAACCCCATGGCGAGATTATTAGAAGAGGATGGAGAAGCGCGTTAGATCTCCATAGAGACTGTTTCCATGAATTCCTCATGACCGATCAACATATAAAAGATTCCGTTGAAGATGTCGAGATGCTATTCAATGAAGCTAAGAAAATAGTGAAGGAATGGGAAACAAACGAGATGATGTTTGCAACTATCAACACTTTTCCAGCACCTGACGACTATTTCATTCCTAGTGAATGACTTACTTTGAGAGTATCCGATGTAACCCTATCCATCAACAAAACTATCAAGAGTTATGGAAGAGAAATATTTGATTCTACAATCATAAAAGGGTCTCTTATTAGGAGCAAGCTCATATCATGTGGGTCTCTCTATCTCGAATCGGCAGATTCCGATTAAACTTATAATATAATATGTCTATCGATATAGCCTCACCACTTAATAGTAGTCCAGTCTGTCTATGATATATCAGGCCATATCCAAAAGCCGTGATTATAAAGCCCTTCCAGAATGTCTCAATATATAATCTTCCACATAATACATATCCTCCTCCTCAAGATTCTTGACAACGCCTATAAAGACGAGGTAATCGATATCAATCCCATACTCCCTAGTTAGGCAGTTATCCCTCTCGATGGATAATGCCGGTGGATAGTTATACAACGCGACTTGAAGTGCCGTCTCACCAAGACTGTTTAGACTCTCTTTAATATTCCTTACGTCATCTGGTGTGAAGTATCTATAGACCTACGGTAAAGTTGAGATATATGCCTCGATAGAGAATCTATCCATTAGATCATCGAATATAATTATCTTACCATCCTCCCTCATCCATTCAGGGTCTAACGTGAAATACCAATTTCCAATATACTTCTCCCCCTCAAATACCTTCAATGTATCTATCTCCACCCAAAAGTGCGGATATCAAAATTATGACAAAGATTAGACTACCCCATATAAGAATCCTTCCCCTCATCAGAGACCATATTTATCTATAATTAAATTATGGCAAATTTCCTACCAATGTTACTACCCGTTTTTCTTGAAAAATGTTCCAGTATGATTATCTATCAGTTAATGCATATTAAAAAATTTGGTGTTTAATGGGAATTTAATCTCCAATAATAAAAGTAGATTTTTGGCTCAAAATTTTTAAAAGTATGGGTTTTCTATTATTCATGGGCTAGGTTATGATTAGGGTCTACTTCATAATACTTGGTTTAGCACTTGTAGCAATATCAATATATGGAATTGTATGGCTTAAGAGTGAGATGCCTAGAAACCCCCCAATCCTAGATGGTTATGATACTACGGGAGAAGTTTGGAGAATATACATCACTGTAGAGAAATCTGAGTATATGAATTATTATAGGGGGATTACCCGAGAATTACTCTTCGACGGAAAGAGATTCATTCTCTTCCAAGATGATTCAGACCTTATAGACGGTGCATATACAGTCTCCAGATATTCTGAAGAGGGTGATCATGTTACCATCTTGATAAAGGTGAATCCTCCCGGTCTAGTCTCGGACTGGGTACATAAGATCGAGTTTACAACAGAAGATGGTAAGCAGGTTACCCTATATATAGAGCCCAATAAGGAGGTTGTCCTCTAAAATACTTACCCTAATAGTGATATAACATCCCCTATTAAGATGCTTAGACCCATGAGTATGAGGCTCAATCCAGCTATCCACTTTAGATATTCATCAGCCCTCTCAACCTTAGACTTCACCACATCATACATCTTTACACCTAAGATAGTTACAACAGTTATTGATAGGGCTACAGAGCCAGAGTAAGATGCAACCAGGAGCCAGGGATCAATACCTGAAAGTATCAGGCCGATCAGCATAAACTCCTCCTCATGTGCAAATCCAATTATAAATGCGATATAGGCTATCTTTTTAAGGTCTACAGCGTCAACTATATGCTCATCTTCATCTTCACCTCTAAGTACATAGATTCCTAAACCAGTGAGAAGTACAGCCGCCACTATATCCAAATATAGCCCAGGTATTTCAACAAATGCATTGAAGATTAGAATGGCTATTACAACGGCTACTGTAGATATGAAGTGGAATAGGGAAATAACTCCTGAGGAGAGGACTCCATATAGATATGGCCTTGATTTACCAATTGAGTATGCAATGGCTATAGGCCATCCATGCCCAGGCTCCAATCCATGGATTAAACCGATTATCACTACACCAACTAGTAGATGGATGCCCATGACAAGCAGATTAAATAACACTCTAATAGGATAAAGATGGGATATAAATAGACAATAGTTCTAGGGAATCTATATAGAGGGATTGATTGGAGTGGTAAGCCTCAGCCTCTCTCAACCGTATTGAAGGTACAATGAGGCCCTCCCCCCGAGTCTCTAAACTCGGTGCCATCAAACTCTATAATATCGACTCCATACTCCTGAAGACTCTTCAAAGTCCTCTTATTCCAGCTGTACGATATAATCTTCCTCCTATCTAATACAACAACGTTCGGGCCGAATGTCCTAGACTCTTCATCATCGACTGAAATAAATGTATATCCCATATCCTTAAGGAATTGATATGCATTGACAATGTCCTTTGAACCATCTCTATAAACCACCATTGAAGGGTAGAAGTCTAGAGTAGGTGTATGGGCCACGATCAAATCTTTATCTAGGGGCATCATACCACCATCGAGATGCACCCTAAATGGGGGCATAGCTATCAATAGAGTATTAAAGCCCATCTCCATAGCAAGACTTGATATCTCCATAGCCGCTGGAAAGCTTGTCCTAGGCCCATAACCAATCAACAAGTAATCCTCATTTAGGAACATTAAGTCTCCACCCTCAAAATATTTCTTACCCCCCATTGGATGCATCTTCCCGTATCCAAGACGCCTCAAAACCTCTCCAATTATAAATGGCTCCATCCTCCTCGCCTCATAAGCCATGTTACCCAGGATAACCAAATCCTTTAAAACACCCATTACATCCCTCATAAACATGAGGTTAGGCGGGATATAGCTCGGTCTCCAATCTACCTCGTCAAACAACTCATTCAACAATATGACCTCCACACCCTCGCCACGGAAAATCTCAACCAACTTATCAAACTGCTCCACTAATAACCGATGGTCGATAGGTCTCCTATAGAGCATCTCCCTATAATTTGACTCGTCTACCCTCTTAACCTCCTCCCCAGGCCTATACATAAATACCTTCTTAAGCCTTCTATATTCAGGGCCATTAGAAAATCTGAGCCGCATATACATTCAATGGACTATATAGATATAAAAATCGGTCTACCAGTTTAACCCTTATCCTCCCCATCCTCCAAGAGCTTCAGACCAAGCTTCTCACCAAGCCATCTAAGCTTTAGTTCATACCGCTTCCTCCTATGCCTAGGCTCCGCCAATACGCTATGTCCATGGCTCCCCTTCTTAAAGACCACAAGTTTAGACTCTTTCTTCATCATCTTAAGAGCTATATGCATGGCGAGACTCTGATCAATAAAGCATCTATAGTCATGCATACTATGTATCAATAACACTGGAGTCTTTACCTTAGATACGTGGAAGGCGGGGCTCTTCCTCACATACTCCTCTAGATTATCTATTGGAGTCCCACCGATCTGGTCAGGATCGAACCAATATCCAATGTCGGAGGCCCAGAAATCGGCTATCCAATCGGCTATACCATTCTCACTAACAGCAGCCTTGAAAAAGTCTGTCTGAGTCACTATCCAATTAGTCATATACCCTCCATAGCTAATCCCCGTGACAGCCGTCTTATCAGTATCCACAGGATAGAGTTCACACACCTTCTCAACAAAATCCATAATCTGTCTATAATCTATCTCACCATACCGTCCCCTGACATCAGCGAATTCCTCACTATATCCCTGGCTACCATGTGGGTTACAGTACACCACTAAGAACCCTTTGCCAGCCATAAGCTGCATCTCAGGATGGAAGCTATATCCATACATACCCTTTGGACCACCATGTACATAGAGTATAAGAGGATACTTATCCCGCTTCTCAGCAGGCTCTAGAACCCATCCATCAATCTCTTCACCTTCACTCACAATCTTAATATGCCTCGGCCTAGAGAGGCGGACCTCCTCCGTTAGCCAGTCATTTAGATGTGTAAGCTGGCTAACATTCTCTTCCCTATAGACGTAGAGCTCGACAGGCTTATCTGGGTAGGAGGCAGAATATACAATCATATCCCTACCTACGTCAAAACTATAGACATATACATCCTCATCCAATAGCTTTACAATCTCCCCCGACTTATACAGAGCTAGTACGGCCCTACCCCTATCTGGATATAATATGACGGGAGAGCCTTTATAGGGACCCTCAACCCGGTAGATATCCCGGTCTAACAATCCGCATGTAAGGCATTCAGCAGTATTTCTATATAGCATGTAGAGCCGGTTATGACTTGATATACCTATCTCCTGCCTATTACCTAGGAAATATAGCCTCCCATCTATAGCCCTCAAACCCGTTATATGCATCCTCGAGAGTATCTCTCTAGGCTCCTCCTCACCAAACCTAAGAAGTTTAAGTATGTTATAGACCGGGTTACGCCAATCCTCCAAAGTTGTATAGTATACCCCTCCATCCAAAAGTTCATACGAATATACCCCATACTTCTCACTCGTAAGTCTAACTACATGTCCAGAATCCACATCAACCCTATAGAGCTGCTCCCTAAGACCAGCTACAAAACCCTCCCTATCAAACCATAGTGGAGCCTCGTCAGTCTCCACATAATCCCCATCCTCATCAAAACCCTTCACAGGCTCTGTAGCCAATGCAATTATATATCTATTATCAAGCCATTTAATAGCGGAAACACCATGTTTAAACCAGGCTACACGCCTAGGCTCTCCACCCTTACCAACCACATATATACCAGCACCTTTATCCTTCTCATCGGCAAGCCTCCTACTTATAAAGGCAAGCCTATTAGAGTCTGGACTCCATCTAGGTGTAGAGTCATCCCTACCATAGTAGTAGGCCTCCGTACCATCTCTCCATACAACCCTAATCTCACCTACATACCTATTTTTATCGAGATCTGGGATGGAGGTAGTATATGCAATATCACCCTCTGAAGAGATCTGGATATCACCTATACGGATAAGACGTAGGATATCCTCTACAGTCAAAGACCTCTTCATAACAATATATACAAGTTATGAAATAGGATATAAACCTGAGATATTATATACACAACCAAAAAATATTTTTTTAATTGCTGGAATGGGGAGGGAATTGAGTAGACTGGTTATAGTCGGTCATAGGGCAAACTCGTTGAGAAAACTTGTTAGATACATTCTGGATGGGGTGGAATATATCGAGGTAGATGTTCAATACGATGAACTTATTGGGAGGCATATCGTAAGACACCCACCCGATGAAGTATGGAGGATAACCACGTCAAACAATAAATCCCGTTGGCTCTCTAGATTATACACAACCCTATATATAAAGGGATACATACCCTTAGAAAACTTCCTCGATATAATGACAACATATCTATATGGGAGTATAAAGGGGATACTCCTCGATATTAAAGACCCATCACAAGATGGAGAGCTCAGAAACACTATTGACACCTATAAAGATGAATTAAAACTCTACATAACATCAAAGAACCACCTGACAATTCAGAGGCTAGATATAAGGGATATTAAGAGATTTGTAACACTGATGGAAAGACTGTATAATCCTGAAAATTACCTATCAGATCTCGATATAGATGGGGTATCAATCGACTATAGAGTATTGGATAATGGATACATAAAAGAGCTTGAGAGACTGGGTCTCGATATAGCTGTATGGACTGTAAACGATATTTCGAGTATTGAGAGGCTTGTAAGGGAGGGCATCTCAATGATTATATCAGATGTTCCAGGAAAGGTTAGATACACGGCTGAGAAACTGTTGAAAGACTAGATGTATGATATATAATACCTCATTATTTATTTCATCAAAAGAATTTCCTTTATAAACCAAGATATCCGGTGTATAACATGGTTCTTGACACATTCGTATATGAACAGCACCTAATGCTGGTGCTGGGAGTAGCAATAATACTAGGCTATATAGGCGGCCGAATATTTATGTCCTATGGAATCCCCGGGATAATCGGTTATATGCTTGTAGGTGTAATCCTGGGGGAAGCGGTCACCGGGTTCATAGGGAATAGAGACATAAATTTTTTAACCCCCTTCGTAGATTTGGCACTATCATTTATAGGCTTCGGAATAGGGGTTGAGCTTAGAATCGATAGGCTCAGATATTTAGTAAGGGATATAGCCTATATAACGGCTACCCACACACTATTTGTAACGGTCCTCGTAGGCACTTCAATATATCTATTTACAGGGGACCTAGCGATCAGCCTATTACTATCGACAATAGCGATATCAACAGCCCCTGCAGCCACTGTTAAAGTCCTGTGGGAGTATAATGCACAGGGAGAATTAACTACAATGCTCTACAGCCTAGTAGCTATATATGATATAGTCACGAGCCTAGTATTCGCATTGGCATATCCATATGTAGAGAGTATATTAGTGGGATATTCAGAGATTACAGTTATACTCTCAAGCACATTATACCATTTAATAGGATCCCTAATAATAGGCTTGATATTCGGATTCATACTGGATACGATACTAGGGCTACTACATAAGGAATCCGATATGGTATGGACACTAGCCCTAGCAAATATATTGATAACTGGGGTAGCAGAATCATTCGGCTTCTCAACAGTGTTGATCGCGATAATAGCAGGGTTTATAGCTGTAAACCTAAAAGGCCCGGAGGAGGAAGAGATATTCCAGGTAGTGAAATACGGTGTAGAACCAATATTAATCCTATTCTTCGTGACTATGGGGGCTCACATGAGATTCGAATACTTTGCCCTCATAGGGATAACCGGTATTCTATACCTGATTATGAGGTCGATAGGGAAGTATGTAGGCTCATATATAGGGGGATACCTAAGCGGAGCATCCTATAATATCAGAAGATATGTAGGTCTTGGACTCCTATCCCAGGGAGGCCTATCACTGGCTCTGGCATCAAAAGTGATAACGGATTTCAGCAGTATAAGCCAATACGCATCATATGTAGCATCTATCGTATTCACCGTGATACTGGCAACCACCTTCATCTTCGAAATTATAGGTCCAATACTAGTAAAATACATAGTTATATGGTCGGGAGAGAGTTGGCAAGACAGATTCTACTAACTACATCCTAGTCAAACCATATCCAACCTTGATGTATCCAGCGGCGATAACCGCATATATGGCAAGTAATATGAACTCAAAGGGAGGCATGCCAAAAGGCATCGGAATCAATAACATGTATATGAAGGTTATGAAAGGCTTTATATGTATCAATGCACTGATTATAAAGAGGAAACCGACCAATCCATCCTTACCACCGGCTAATCCACGCCATGCAAAGAAATTAATGATATTCCCTGATATCCATACTAGGAACCCTGCGAATGATATCAAGCTAATAATACCTACCGAGATAGATCCGAATAGATATTGGTAGAGGCCAACTAGGAAATTCGGTATAACCCCTGAGAAGACAAGTAGGATCGTGCCTATAGCGGCTAACACCCTCGGACTAGGCATTTCAATATAGATATATAGCAAGACCTTAATAAAAGTTTTGTAATTAGCTATAAAATATAGAGAATTAGAGATTGAGATCGACTCTAGTCTAACTCCCCCGTAATCTATTGACACCAGCTTTTAGATACATAACCATAACCAATACCAGAATAATTAGTAATAGTAGCTCCATAAACCCGATCATAGGCCTTGCTATAAACCCTCTAACAGCATTGCCTAGGGGAAAGAGATGTAGAACAGATATCAATATAAACATTACTCCTGTAAAGACGTCTTTAGTACCTCTAGAGAGAACTATAGCTAGAATGCCAAATATATTACCTATTAACCACGCTCCAAGAGCTAACATGGCAAATATAGCTACAAGAGCCAGGAGACCCAACCCTCCACCTGAAGGTCCTGACGTTAAACTACTGAATAGGAAGAGTCCAAAGGCAATGGTTACAAAAGCGAGGAAACTCAGTATCTTCGCAGCTATGGAGCCCATATATAGATATAACCGTGAAATATGGAATTAACTTTTTTATATATTTTAGGAGGGTGATTCCCATAAAGAGGAAGGTTTATAGAGGATATAGAACTGTTGATAGCTTCCCAGTATTAAAACGTTTTAGACTGGCCAGGGAACTGGATAGAGTCCCAAGTAGAGAGCTTAGACTTAGTAAGACAGAGGAGGAACGGGTTAATGAGATAATAGAAAAGAGTGTGGTAATATCCTTCCATGACCATCCAGAGGTATTTCCCGAGAATATGGATGACCTTATGGATTATATTAGAACTGGATATACAGCTTTGGGCTATGAGGGTCTCGCCTATTCAGGGTTGGATGCAGTCTTTGACGGCCTTCTAGATGGGATAGCGATGATACATAGTAGCGACCCATGGTCATGGGAGAATATAATTACCCAGATAGGGACTAGGCTTGCTGATCTAGCTATGCAGGACATGGTTATTAAAGTCGAGAGGGTGGAGGATATCTACAGAGCCCATAGTGAGGGGAAGATAGGCTTAATTCTACATCTCGAGGGGGCGCCCACAGGTATAGGACATGACCTTATGAAGCTAGATATACTCTATGGACTAGGTGTTAGATGCATAGGTATAACCTATAGTATAGGGAATGAGCTTGGAGGAGGGATAGCCGATAAGGTGGATAGGGGGTTGACAGACCTTGGATACCAATTTATAGAGAGGTGTAACGAGCTAGGGATACTAGTAGACCTTTCACATGTAGGCGATAAAACAAGTTTAGAAGCTATAGAAGCCAGTGGAAAGCCCATGGCTATTACACATGCAGGTGCGAGAGCATTATGGCCAAGCAATAGACTCAAACCAGATGAGGTTATACATGCACTGGCCGAGAAGGGAGGAGTATTTGGTGTAGAGGCTGCTCCTCACACAACATTGACGTTGAATAGGAGGAGACATGATATAGAGGCGGTAATGGAACACTTCCAATATATAGCTGACTTAGTAGGCATAGACCATGTGGCTTTTGGACCAGATACTTTATATGGAGACCATGTAGCCCTACACAAGTATTTCAGGAGACTCCTGTCCATCGATAGGATAATCTCCAAGAAGGAACTACCAGATTATGAGGAGGTAGAATATGTCGATGGACTAGAAAACCCTAGTCAATTTAAGAACATAGTGAGATGGCTAGTCAAGAACGGATATTCCGATGAAGAGATTAGAAAGGTAATCGGGGAAAATATACTGAATCTTCTGAGGAAGGTATGGCGATAATAAAGACTATATAATATTTCCAGGGAGACTACAAACCTATATACAACGATTAAACCCCATACATACATAAAATATTATAATGTTAAACATAGGGGATAAGGCACCAGAATTTACACTCCCAAATGAGAAGGGAGAACCAGTAAGATTATCAGACTTCAGAGGTAAAAATGTGATACTCTTCTTCTATCCAAAGGATATGAGCCCAGGATGCACAAGAGAGGCATGCGCATTTAGAGACGCATATAGCGAACTTTTAAAATATGATGCTGTAGTAATCGGTATAAATATGGACCCACCGGAGAGGCATAGAATCTTCAAGGAGAGGAATAACCTCCCATTTATATTGCTAAGCGATTTAAAAGGTGAGGTTATGAAGGCATATGGTGTAGATAGGAAGTTTGGACTACTCATAGATAGAGTCACATTCATAATCGATAGGAATGGGGTTATTAGATATATATTTAAATCTCAGTTCAGACCTAAAACCCATGTAAAGAAGGCCTTAGAAGCCCTTAAAGGGATTGAGGATGGATGATGACTTTCATAAAGATAGTTAGAGAAAATCTAACTAGCATCTTCCTATTCTCCTCTATACTACTTGTTATTTGGAGGATACATGAATATGCACATCTAGTCACAGCTAACATCTTAGGCATAAAAATCATAATGAGCCTCAATACCTGGATATCAAGTAGAGCTGATGTGCTGTTGATGGGTATAGGCCCATTATCAACAGCTATACTATCCCTCCTAGGTGGGATCCTAGTATTTAGATCAGATGGGATATGGAAGGTGATAGGCTTCTACCTTACATTCAACGGATTCTTATTGACACTCAGCTCGGTAGTTGTAAGGCTAAACCAATTCACAGGGATATCCTTCTTAAATGAATATACCTGGAAACTGACTCTCCTAATACCTATAGCCATCATCCTAGCATTAGAAGTTATATATGGAGGGCTCAATCTAAAGCTTTCATGTGTATTCTGGCTAACAATTATAGCACTTATAACAGGCTTAATCGTCATTACTCTCGACCTACTATTCTGGTGGCTATATAAAGAGAATATACTTGGAATGGGTCTGTTATTCGGTCAGATAACTCCTGTATACCTAATAGACCTCATCGTTATAGCTATGCTCCTAATATTAGCCAGGAGACTAGGAAGGGTAGTAGAATAATTATCACTATGTATTAGGTGGGCGGGGGAGACGTCCTATAAAATTCTTCTCATACGCATATGCAAGCCGGAGGACATCCAGGTCTCTATATGGCTCACCCACAACCTGCATACCTATTGGAAGACCCTCCCTATCCATACCTACAGGTATTGAGATGGCTGGTTGACCGGTGAAGTTGAAGGGATAGGTAAAGGGCATCCAGCCTAGAGGCCCAACCTTTCTACCGTTAATCTCTCTAGGGCCTAACCCATCCTCATGTTTAAAGGCTGTAACGGCGGTTGTGGGTGTAACGAGGAAGTCATATTCTTTAAATATCTTCATTATCCTTCTCCAGAGCTCCTCCGACCTACTTTCAACATCTAGATAATCCTGTAAGGAGGTTTTCATAGCCAATTCAATAAGTTTTAGGTATGGTTTGAATGCGACCTCCCTCCACTCTTCAAGCTTCGCTCTAATGAAATGATAGAACTCGACAGCCGTTTTAATAGTTAGATATCTTCCAATATCAAACAAGTTTGTTTTAACCTCCTCAACCTCAAACCCCAACTCTTCAAACCTATATACAGCATCTCGAACCTTCTCCTCTACTTCAGGTGAGACTTCTGAATACCCTAAGTCGGTTGAATAGCCAATCCTAACCTTCTCAATATCCTCATGAATACCTTCAACAAAACCTGGTTTAGATATTCCTAAGCTATCTTTATCCCTCATATCTGGACCTGCGATAACATCCATAATCAATGCTATATCAAGTATGGACCTCGCTATAGGCCCATCGACATATAAACCTTGGAAATACCCAGGCTTTGGATATGCTGGGACCAATCCATATGAAGGTTTAAATCCAATTACACCGCAGAAGGCAGATGGAATCCTTGGGACTTATCCCGGACCCCAGGTGGTTCTAGCGGGGGCTCCGCCGTCTCAGTAGCTGTGGGTTTCTCACCTATTTCGATTGGTAATGATGCTGGAGGCTCAGTAAGGATTCCATCAGCCTTCTGCGGTGTAATTGGATTTAAACCTTCATATGGATTGG
>WAKC01000042.1 GCA_015523605.1 Candidatus Geothermarchaeota archaeon | reverse complement strand
GTCATAGATTATAGATATTGTATTGCTCTCGAAGGCTGTTAAGCCATAGAGCGGATCATCTATAGCTTTTACAGTGTAGAAATATTTTCCTACAGTATCTTTCTTCAACGAGTCATTTAGATATATGTCTCCATAGAACTTCTGGTTGTCATAGGCATAGTATGCATCCACCTGTATAGATGCCGTGCTCCCGACATCTATCCTCTTCTTATCTGGCTTCAGCTTTATCACTACCTTGTCGAATATAACCTCTGGCGTCACCTCTTGGAGTGCATCTCTATCCGTTACATATAGCCTTACCCTACCAACTCTATCCGATGACACTGTTAATGCTATCCAGCCAGACCCGTTTGTCGAGTAGCTCGTTCCATTCACCACGACCAATCCATTTCCATAGTCATTGTTATTCGCATCTCTAAAGTGTAGGTATATGGTGATGTTACTGCCTATGTCCACCCTTTCCTTCCCAGCCTCTACCCTATACATGTCTAGGATATACTCTGGCTGGATATAGACCTGCCAAGTCATGGTATTATCGTTTTCATCCTTCTCGGGGACGTCATTATCTATATCCAGCTTTATCCTTAACGTGTTGTTACCCGCTGGCAATGGTATATCCTGGAATGTAACTGCTATACTCCCATTCCTCGCTATGCTCTGGTTTACAGTTAACCTCTTAAGCACTACATAGTCTTTGATGAGGTCTATTTTGAAGGGGAAGTGTGTAGGCCCCCCACTATTTCCAATCTCGACTGTAATGTCATATGCATCACTCGCTAAATCCTTTGATATAGAGGTATTTATGATATAGAGGTTTGGAACCCCCCTCTGGATATATATCCTGGCATCTGACTGGCCCAGTGAATCGACTTTGACGTAGAAGTCATACGTCGCATTTACATAGGTATCACCCGCTTTAAATGCGGCATCATCTTTAGAGGGGGTATATCTAACCCTATCCATAACCACTATCCTACCCCTTCCACTCCCCTTGCTCTCATCTACCCTGGCTATGATTACACCGTTATCAGGTAGGCCCGAGTCGGTTAAGACCCTCCTCCTATACTCTACAGTGAAGTATATAGTGCCAGTGGGTATCTTAACCATGACTAGGGGGTTATCCTCCTCCAACCGATACAGGGTTATATTATACAGTGTATCAACATTGGATACCGTTGCGATCTGACCTGGGTTTAGCCATCCAAGCCAGTCCTTCTCCACGGCCATGAAACTTGCAGGAGGATTTAGATTTAGGCCGTAGGCCATCAAACTCCACTTACCCACGAAATATTTTTGGTAGTTATAGTCATATAAATCATCTAGGCCCAGGTTATGCCCAAGTTCATGGGCATACACCCCTATAGGGTCTCTCTCCGCAAGTATCATCCACCCTATCCTAGCCCCGCCGTCGAAGGTGGTCAATACCTTGCCTAGTGAAGCCCTACTTCTTAAATCATTGGGATCGCCGCCTCTCCCTTGGCTGTATCCTGCGTGGACGAGCATTACATAGTCTACCGTGTTATAGTCTATGTAGGGGTCTGCCGCCTTCAACCCGTCATATACATAGTCTGGCCAGTTCACATCTATCTGATTCCCAGAGTCTGCACCATAATACTCCCTCGTCCTATTCAGTTGGAGCCAGAATCCAATATCGATTATAGTTAGCCAGGTCTTTCCATAGCTGACCTCCCTAATATACTGGTCAACCTTATACACCTTATTCAGTATATCCTGCCTCGTAAGCTGATGCTGATAATTACTAAAATCTAGAAACACCACTAAAACCCTAACCTCACCAGAGACTGGAGCATCTAATATGGCGTCGCCATACTCCACCACATCAGGGCCCAGTCTAACACCACGCCTCAAATCAGCATCATCCACACCAACTCCAACGTCTTTGGCATAGGACCAAGGCCAAACCCCAACCAACAAAACAACAAGAACCACAAACACGGATATGAAGACAAACCGCCTCATATCCTATCCAATAAAATTTGACTAAATTCTTTATAAACTCAATATTGAATGAAAATGCATCTTAAGGATTCATGTCTAAGTGTAGGCAATAAGTTATTCCCAAAAGTTAAAATAAAGTTTCAGTAGTTTAACTATGTTGAAACCTATCATTTAACTTTCCTTTGGAAATATCAGTTCAAATATGATAAGTAATTCTTTCGATTCCTCAGGTCGTTTATCAGTGAAAATAGGTAGTATAGTCCTCCGATTAGTAGGTATATATATGCCTCGAATTGTAGGGCTCCTATCATTAGTAGGATTGCTATGAGGTATCTTCCAATGACGTCTAAGGCTAGGTAGCCCCATGCAGCATACCATAATGGCCATATGTTCCAGCCCTGTGGCTTTTCCCTCGGCTTTTCCATTCCAAATGCTTTTAGACATGGATATAGAGTTATGTAGGCTGGAATCATCAAGATGGAAAGTGGACTTCCTGTGTAGAGGTATATACCGATAGTTGCTAGTATAGGTGAGACAGCCACTAATATCAATCCTAGTATCCTGGCTCTTGTATATCCAATCCTGATTGGGAGTGTGTATATCCTCTTTATATAGTCTGAATGATATTTGTCAAGATGCTTTCCTATTAAGACTAGGGAGACCATCAATGCATATGGTGTATATACAAGTGCTTCACGAAATGTATATGCTCCTGTAAGGGCTAGATACGTACCTCCCGCCATTATGGGGCCCCAAACTATGAATACACCTATCTCACCAAGGCCTAACCCTTTAAGATCTATCCCGTATCCACTATAGCCCATCATAATGACGATACCTAATAGAGCTAGTAATAGTATTAAGGGGGACACTGTCAATGTGAGATATGCAGCGAGGAAGATTGAATAGATAAGGGTGGAGGCTATATAAAGCTTTATAGTACCAATTCCTAATAATCCACTTAATATCGGGTGTGGAGCATACATAAGACGTTCATATCCAGATGTATCAATACCTTTAGATGCATCGGAATAATCATTAAGCAGATTATCAGCTAGATGAATAAGTACAAAACCAATTAGTATCAAGATGAATATTAAGGGGTTGAAAGCCCCACTTATCCAGGCCATTAAACCGCCAATCACAACCGAATATACACTCATAAATACAACACAGATTCTAGCTACTAGAAGAAACCTGACAAGTGGATGAACATCCTTTAAATCAATATTCGTATTACAGAACCTTATCCCTTCTGATAATGCCTTCCAACCCTTCATAATAATGTTATTTTATCTAGTTGAGGACTTTTGAAATAGTTATCTAGGCTTTATATACAAAGTTTTAATCAAATAGCTTGGGGAGATACAAGATATTGAAATGCCTCTTATATAGGGATATCATATGTGGTATAGAGGGTTGGATGGGTAGCTAAATAGGGACATATACAGATTGTAGACCTTATTAAAAACTCTCTAAAAGCTTTAAGAGAAGATGCCGTTATAGATTGAGGCTCTAGTAGATCTTGACGAGATAGTTGCTTATGGAATTACACCTGAACTAGAGGGAAAACCTTGAGAGATATGGCATTGAGTTTTGAATCCCCGTCATAAATGAATCTGTCGATAAACCTATCTATACCTGTATGCTCCTACCATCCTTGACGATATATTTTAACTCGCCTCTTCTAACCAGGTTCTCATCATGGGTAGCAACAATAACAATTTTTTCCTTGTCAACTAATTCACATATCTTATCAATTACTTTCCCTGCATTCTCAATATCGAGGTTTGAAGTAGGCTCGTCAAACAAATATATATCTACATCGACGAGTAAGCTCCTTATAAATGAGAGTCGCCTCCTCTCACCACCACTAAGTTTATAAACCTCCATATCCAGAACCTTATCCATATTTAACTCGGCTGATAGTTTAAGGGCATAGTCTCTTGCCCAGTTGAGATCCACACCTCTTAATGAAGCAGAAAGTAGAATATTCTCTATAGCCTTCAACCGGGGAAGAAACATGTTTCTCTGGGGAGAATAGGATATAAAATCTCTTCTAAATCTATTCCATCTATGCCAACCCCACTGAGATGCATCAGAGCCATCAAATAGTAGTTGTCCACCATCAGGTTTTATAAACCCAGCTATTATATTCATCACAATAGTCTTTCCCGAGCCACTTGGACCTGTAAAGACCGTTAGTTTGCCTTTAACCGCTTCAAAAGAAACATCCACTATAGGTTCCACATCAACCTTTCCACCTATGAAGGCTTTATTAAGATTTCTGCCGAGTACATGTTTCACCATATTAGGCCTCACCCTAAAAACCGCTCTAGTAATACATCTGAGAATCCCCTCCTCCTAAGAGCAAGATAGTTATAGACTAGAGTAACTATAAATGTAATGACGACTGAGTAAAGAAGAAGATCATCATAAACAGTTAAGATATACTTCGCAGGAATATCTATCTTCAGAAAATATGCAATATATCCATAGGAAACTAGTAGTGCAGGAGGTATAATAAGTAGGATATAGAGTGAAAACATAATGATATATATTAGAAAGAAGTTGATGTCGGTGCCACCTAACAAGTATATTAGAGCAAGGGAATATCGGTTCTCCGAGAAAAATGTGTCAATAGCCCTTAGTAGATATACAATGAATATCATGAGGCTTCCATAGGTATATACAAAACGGATACTTGTAATTGAACCATATTTATCCTCAATATATTTCCTATTAGCCTCTACAAAAAATTCCCTGTCCAATGCAAGCGAATTAAAGAAAGATTCATTATATATGAAAAGATTTTTAGCTTCTGAAAACCCATATCCAGATACCGTCCTGACATTGATAAACCCCTCCTCATATAAATAATCGATTAACTTATCGATGAACATCTTAATATTAACGCCGTCATCCACATCCAAATATAATGTGAATTCATAAACAGTGGCTCTATTTAAATTGTCTAAAACCCTAGGTGACATGGGGGCCAGAATATCATCCGTAAAAAAGTGTTTACCCACCACCTCAAAATCAAAATCCAATATCTCTATCCTAGAACCTATTGAGATCTTTGATATGAAGGGATTGCTGAAGAGAGGTGGTGTCTGGACCTCAAACTCGCTTGTTGGATGCCTCCCATCTAGGAGAGCCCCATATTCAGTTAAGTATATCTTTGAAACGTCACTAATAAACTTTATTGAGAGATGCCCGTCAAAATATGAATATACAACGGCAAAATCCTTAACTAAATCTCTATTGTTAATCAGAAATCTCTCGAGGGAATACAATAGATAATCGACATTATACTCTCCAGCTATAAACAGAGAATGTAGACTGGATAAATCAACTTTATAGTCATAACCAGCCCTTTCATATGGAGTGACTAGAGTATCGTATTCGAAAGGCAATATAAAGTAATTTATAAGCGTTATGGAGAGGATGATTGACGATATACCTACAATTTTTAAATGATATCTCCACTTGTTTAGAAAGAGATTCTTTATAAATATCCGTATATGATTAGGATTCATATTCATCTACATAAACCTGGATCTAAAGTTATGAAACTATCCCAATCCTCATTAAAGAAATCCTCGTATGATTCGGCAACTCCTCCATAATACTCTTCGTCTAACTCAACCCTAAACCAAAGAATTTCTGGGAGGGGATAGAGACCTATTACAAAATATTCAATATAGGAATATCCTCTTACCACGTCTTTAGGACATACGGCATATGGATAGAAAATCATCTCCGGCATTGAATATGTAGATAAAGTTGAAATAGAACTATTGATAC
>WAKC01000041.1 GCA_015523605.1 Candidatus Geothermarchaeota archaeon | reverse complement strand
TGGATATCCCTCCTATCTCCTTTGTAGAATCCCCCTTCATCTATGGTTCTAACCGTTAGAATCAATGTTCTCTCGGATATCTCCTTCCTTGGTATATCTATCTCCCTATCTGGATTGGCCATGTCTAGACGTATCTCAAGGGCTATCTCTCTAGGGATTCTTTCAAGCTTTTTTAGTAGGTTTGGAAGGTCTTGATAAAATATGGATATGCACGGCCCGATCATCTTAATTTCTCCTCAACACCTCTAAAATGTGGTCGTCGTCTAATTCAACCGGCTTGCATCTACCTATATCTTCTATTAATGTCATCACGATCTTCCCATGCCAGTTCTTCTTATCCATCTTCATCTCATGGACCAGTTCCTCCACATCATAATTATACTCGGTTGGTAGGCCATAATTCTCTAGGATATTCACCACTTCGTCATCATATTTGAAGCCGAGTATCTCCCTGCTTATCCTGGATTCTAGGGCAATCCCTATTGAGACTGCATATCCATGTGGGAGACTGTAGCTTGATAGTTTCTCGATTGCATGTCCCACTGTATGTCCTAGGTTTAAGAGTCTTCTTAATCCTCTTTCATGGAGGTCCTTGTTAATAATATTTACCTTCGTCTCTATACTCAGCTCTAAGAACTTTCCGAATAACTCACCATCTCTTTCTATAGTTTCAAGACTATTCTCAGCAACCAGTTCATAGAAGCCTCCTCCTCTTATTATGGAATGTTTAATTATCTCTGCTAGTCCACTCTTAACTTCAATTATTGGGAGAGTCTCCAGGAATACTGGGTCTATAAATGTATATCTCGGGGGGTAGAATGTTCCTATACCATTTTTGATTATGAAATCTACTCCGGTCTTGCCGCCTAAGGCTGAGTCTGCCTGTGCAAGTAATGTTGTGGGTATTGAGATATAGTCTATGCCACGCATGTATGTGGAGGCTATGAATCCGGCTATATCGAGTACTACACCGCCTCCAATTCCTATTATGAGTGACTTCCTCGTTAATCCCCTCTCGAATAGGTCCCGCCAGAGTGTGATAACGGTCTCTATATTCTTGCTTTTCTCCCCAGGTTCTATGATAAGTGTGTCTTCAATTTCTAACTCGTTTTCTAGCCATCTAATATAATCTTGGTATAGCGTAGCGATATTCCCATCTGTTATAACACATATCTTATATGGATTGATATCTCCCACGGCTTTTAAAACTTGGTATCTCGAGTCCGGTCCATATATAACTTTGCTGTTATAATATGTATATAGTTTCAGAGACATCGGCTGACCTCCTCTACAAGCTTTCTATACATGTCTAGGGTTAGTTGCTGCTTTGAATCTGATAATGCATTATCTGGGTCATTATGCACTTCAACCATTATACCATCAGAACCTACACATGCAGCTGCCTTCGCCAATGGTATAACAATTGATCTCCTCCCAGCCGGATGCGAGGGATCTACTATTACTGGTAGGTGTGTCCTCTCTTTAAGAGATGGTACCGCCGCTATATCTAGAGTAAACCTGGTATGTCTTGTAAACGTTCTTATCCCACGTTCACATAATATGACATTGGGGTTTCCACCGCTCATTATATATTCAGCTGCATACAATAATTCATCCAAGGTTGCGGATAACCCCCTCTTTAGGAGGACAGGTTTCTCCATCTTGCCTAATGCCTTCAATAATGGATAGTTATACATATTCCTAGCTCCAATCTGTATAATATCTATCTCTTCCCCATGTCTTCTCAACTGTTCTATGTCGAGTATCTCGGTCACGATTGGAATGTCGAACTTTTCCCTAGCTTTAAGAAGTATTTTTATACCCTCCTCTCCCAACCCTTGAAATGTATAGGGGGATGTCCTAGGTTTATATGCCCCTCCTCTAAGAATGTCAACTCCAATCTCTTTTAGGCCTTCGGCTATTGTGAATAGCTGTTCTTCACTCTCTACGGAGCATGGACCCGCTATATAGACGAATCTACCTCCAATCTCTACATCCCAAACTTTTATAACCGTTTTTTCTCGATATTCTTTCGAGGTATATTTAAATCCCATTTAGAACCACCTTAATCTTATTAACAATTTTATTGGGTGTGAAACCCATATATTCAAGGAGGTCTAGATAGTTTTTAGCTCCTGTGCCGAATCTATCTTCAACCCCGATTCGGTATACATGGCTAGGATGAGTCATGGAGAGGTATTCGGCTATTGCGGAGCCTAGTCCACCATATATGCTATGGTCTTCAATGACGAATATCGGTGTAGAGAGTATCCTCTTCCTACTTAGAATATCTATATCCAATGGCTTTATGGTATGCATATCTATTACATTCACGGTAAACCCTTCCCTCGTGAGTTTTTCAGCTACCTCCAATGTATATTGTGTCATAGCTCCATGTGAGACTAAGGTTATATCACTCCCTTCGAAGAGGATATTGGCCTTTCCTAGAATAATCTCCTCTTCATCTTCATAGATATGTGGAGAGTTATCCCTGCCTATCCTCATGTAGACTGGGCCTCTAAAGCTGAGTATCTGTTTTAGCAGCGACTTTGTAGACGTCGTATCTGATGGAGATACCACGGTGAAGTTGGGGAGTATCCTCATCAAAGCTATATCCTCGAAGCATTGATGAGAGGCTCCATCCAGATAGTCGGAGAGTCCTGAGTGGGTGCCGATTAGCTTTACATTTAAATTGTCTCTTGCGACCGTATTTCTTATCTGCTCCCAAGCCCTTAATAGGAACATTGAATATACAGCTAGTACAGGTATCTTTCCACTTATGGCTAGGCCTGAAGCCATTCCAACTGCGTCCTGCTCACTAATCCCTACCTGGATGAATCTATCTGGAAACTTTCTAGCAAAATATACTGTTCTAGTAGATTTTGATAGGTCTGTATCCAATACTACCAGGTTTTTAAAGGTCTCACCTAGCTCGCATAGAGTCTCTCCAAATACGTCTCTAAAGCTGTACATCATGGCTTTCTACACCGTCTCCGAATAGGATCTCCTAATCTACATATGTGCGTGTGTATCGACTATGACCGCCTTTGGCCAGCCCGATAGTTCACCGAGACTGTTTAATGCATTAATGATATCCTCTGGATTCTCGCCTGATACTCTCTCAACCATCCATCCGAAGGACTCTAACTTCTCTATTAGAGGCTCTTTAATCTTGATCTCTTCTGTGGGCCCTGTAAGCTGATGTCCATTCCTATCTATCAAAAGGATTATATTATCTAGGTTATGTGTTGACGCTGTAGAGAGGGCCTCCCATACTTGGCCCTCGTCTAGCTCACCATCCCCCATAACTACATACACATCATCTGGGTCTCCCCTCATCTTATGGGATATGGCGATTCCATTAGCAATCGATAGTCCCTGGCCTAGTGAACCTGTGGATACTAAGACCATTGGGCATCCCTTTACAGGATGGCTCTGGATATGTGATCCTGGTGTAAATGCGTCTATAAAGTCGTCATCATCTAATATACCGAAGAACTTGAATACTGCATATAGAGCTGGAGCGGCATGGCCTTTACTAAGGATTATCTTGGTCTCGTCAAGCCTTAGACCCCTCATCTGTCTATGTTTAAATATCGAGTATAATATGGATAGGGAGGTTATTGAGGAGTATGCATGGAATCCGTTTATCCTGGCTAGAATATCCTTCAAGATATTCTCCAGTTCTTCCAACTCCTTTCTTATTGTGTCGGTATCAATATCTAGATGTTTCTCTCCATCATCTAGATATAATATGTTGAGCATCTTTATACCTAGTCTGGATAGCTTAACACCTCTTCTCCCATTTACTCCGTATCTCTGTATCAACCCCATCTCCTGGAGTTTTGAGGAGTTAAACTTTAATGTGGATATTGGTATACCATATGTCTTGGAAACCCTAGTGATTATCTTAGTTAACGAGGACCCCTTGCCTTTAGCTATCTCCCTTAGTAGGATCAGCTGTTTCTCGTTGATTGCGTTTAATAGGATCGTGCGGAGGACGGATGCTTCATCCCGAGTTATAGATATTGGCGTGCCATCACCGTTTCACCATATACACCAATGTTAAAACATATTCAATGTATCCGATATATATAAAACTTTTGGTCAATTTAGGTTGGCCAGTTTTTTAGAAGGTCTTCAATTCTATCTAAACCCTCTGCTATCTCTTCCTTAGGGTATGAAGCCGAGAATCTTATAAATTTATTATATCCTCCGAAGGATGATCCAGGAGCTACCGCAACATACTTCTCATTTAATAGTCTTAGTATAAATGTTGATGTATCTCTTATGGAATCTGGCGTAGATGCAAATATATAGAATGTTGCCTCTGGCCTATGAAACTTGAAGCCTAGTCTCTCGAGTCTCCCGGCCATATATAACGTCCTCTCCCTATATATCCTCCTAAGTCTCTTAGGTATTGAGGGGTTTTCCAAGGCTTTTATACCTGCATATTGTATGAAGACTGGTACGTTTGTGTATGAATATTGTACCAACCTCCTCATCTCTTCTATCCATTCCTTCTTGGTGACTATCCAACCCAGCCTATATCCTGTCATGGCATGGCTTTTTGATAGGCTGTGTAGGGATACCGTGTTTTCATATTCATACTTTAGTATAGATGGGTATTTCTCTATGTCTTCCTCCTTATAAATAGTCTGATAATATACCTCGTCACTTATGATTATAGCTTCTTTTGAGATGGCAATCTCAACGAGTTTATCCACTAATTTGTCGTCAAGTTTTAGACCGGTAGGATTTGACGGGTTTAGGAGTATCATTAGCTGGAAATCTGTGTTCTCCAGTCTAGTCAGATCATCTTCCGTCGGTCTCCATCTATTCTCAAACCTAGTTTTTATAGTCTCTAATTCTATACCATGATAATCCAGGAGTCCTTCATATGCACTCCAGGTTGGTTCAAGTGTAACGGCCGTCTCAACAATATCATCTATAACGTCTAGGAACATCTTTAGAGCTGATTTTGATCCGGGAGTTATAAGTATCTGGTCCCTTGTTATCTCTACTCCAAGGCTTGTATTTAGATAGTTTGCAGCTGCATCTCTTAACCTATCTATACCGTAGGGTGAGCTGTAGTGGGTGTACCCCTTCTGGGCTCTTCTACACATTTCGTTATTTATCTCTTCATCTATATCTACATATGGGTCTCCAACTTCTAGATGTATAACTTTATACCCCTTCTCTTCAAGTTCCTTTGCTAGTCTAAATATTCTATAATGAGTTATACCGTTGTTATCCATGATAATAAATATAGATTGGGGTTGTCACATTTAATCTTCCCTATTCCATGTATAGAAGCATTTTAAAGAGCTTAATAACCCTTTAGGAGATGAATGCATATTTATATTTGCTATTCTATAATGTGACAATAAAAATATCTATATTTATTTAACCGATATTACATTAAAGGTTATTGGTATGAATCTAGGGAATCTGGTCCTCCAATTGATTATTGATGTTGGAAGTTTGATTCTAGCCCTAGTTATAGTTATCGTGTTGGCGCTATTTTTAAATGCTTCTATTAGGGTTGTGAGGGAGTATGAACGTGTTGTAGTGTTTAGGCTTGGTAGGGTTATAGGTGTTAAGGGGCCGGGTATAGTATTCCTTATTCCATTTATTGATAGGCCTGTTAAGGTTGATCTTAGGGAGCAGTATATAGAGGTGTCTCGCCAGACATGTATTACTAGGGATAATGCGCCTGTTGATATCGATTTCCTAATATATTTTAAGGTTATAGATCCCCTTGGCAGTGTCTTGAATGTTAGGGATTTTAGGGGGGCTGCAACAGGTATAGCCACAACTACTTTAAGGGCTGTGATTGGTGATATTGACCTTGACTCTGTATTGGCTAGGAGGGAGGAGATAAACAATATTCTTAGGGTTAAGCTGGATGAGGTTACGGGTAGATGGGGTGTTAAGATAACGACTGTGGAGATTAGGGAGATTACTCCTCCTCGTGAGGTTCAGGATGCTATGATTAGGCAGATGAGTGCTGAACGTAATAGGAGGGCCATGGTTACCGAGGCTGAAGGTAAGAAGGAGAGTGCTATCTTAGTGGCGGATGGTGAGAAGCAGAGCGCCATATTGAAGGCCGAGGGTGAGAGACAAGCTTTAATACTTAAGGCTGAGGGTTACGCCTTAGCTCTTGAAAAGATTCTTGAGATTGCCCAGAAATTGGATAAGAATACGATGGCTCTACAGTATCTAGAGACCCTAAAGGAGATGGCCAAGGGAGAGTCTACAAAGATTGTACTACCTATGGAGTTCACTAAAATAGTTGAGGATATAAGTAGATTGATAGAGGGTAGGGAAAAATAGATATGAAGGGGTTTAAATCTCTCTTTCCAATCTTACTCATACTAGTATCAATATCGCTCTATAGTCTGGAGCCTGTCTCTGCCCAGATAAATAAAGTTATAATCATCCAGGTAGATGGTACTATAGACGCTGGATATAGTGATTTAATTTCTAGGAGGCTGGATACTGCTCTTCCTAGCCACTATGTAATTATAGTGTTGAAGACCAACGGTGGCTATCTTAAGCCTACCCAGGATATTGTATATGCAATTATAAATGCTAGGGCTAATGTTACAGTGTTTATTCCACCAGGTGGCTTTGCATATTCCGCCGGTGCCTATATAGGTGTCTCAGCGGATATCTTGGCTATGGCTCCCGGTTCTGTAATAGGTTCGGCGGAGCCTAGGGATATGGCTGGGAATGTAGATCCTAAGGTAGTTAATGCGATGGCTGAGTGGATGGCTAGTCTCGCCGAGCTTAGGGGGAGGAATATAGATGCTGCGAGGGCTATGGTCACCGAGAACAGGGATTACACGGCTACCCAGGCTCTGGAGGTTGGTATCGCAGATATTGTAGTGTCGGATATTGGTGAGCTTATTAGTAGGATGGGTCTTTCAAACTATCCGGTTGAGTATGTGGGTAAGGATCTGCGTAGTGAGGTTTTATCCTTCTTCTCTAATCCCTTAATAGCAGGTATACTATTGAATATAGCTGCTCTACTTATATTGATTGAGCTTATAAACCCTACTTATGTCGGTTTTCTAGCCGCTATATCGCTTCTCATCCTATCGTTTCTAGGCCTTGGGTATCTAGGGGCTGATGCGACCGCTGTAACTCTTTTGTTAATAGGTATATCGGCTATTATAATTGAGACTTGGATTGGAGAAGGTGAGTTGGCGGTTGCGGGTGCTCTTCTAACTGCTATAGGAATTATAATGCTTTATAGGGCTGAACACTTTATATGGACGTTTAACTATAGGCTCTTCGTCTTTGGAGGGTTGATCGTGATTGTATTGGTCGTGGGTTTCCTAGGCTTCTATCTACATAAGATTAGAGAGGTTGTTATGAAGGGTAAGAGTCCATTGGATATTGAGATGTTGATAGGGAAGAAGGGTATTGTGAAGGAGGAGATAAGGCCGGGTAAAGTCGGTGTGGTCTTGGTAGAGTCTGACCTTTGGAGCGCCGTATCTGATGAGGTTATAAGGGTGGGTGAAGAAGTTATTGTCGTGGGTATCGAAGGCGTTATATTGAAGGTCAAGAAGAGATAGGGTTTAGGTTACGTCTCTTTCAATAGTTTTTCAACTTCGTCTTCTGCCTCTTTATAATATTGGATTATAAGTTCGTCTCCCTCTTTGAGTTTCCATCCTTTAATAGGTGGATTTAGATACCAGTAGCCCTCTCTTTTAAGGGCTAATACATCTACACCATATTTCTTTACGTCAAGGTCTATGATATCCATGTTTTCATATTCCCTGCCTATACGTATTACGGCGTACCTCTCATCTGTCTGCTCTAGAATCCTCTCTATAATGGGGTGTGGCTTGACATCCTTTCTTAAACTATATGTCATATCCACGGCTGCATCCGCTATATATTCACATGAGTTTATAAACTCTATTAATGCAAGCTTTTGAGTCTCTTCCAACTTCTCATCCTTCATAACTGTAATCTTGAGCTGGTCGGTAATCTCGTCTACCATCTCCTCCATAGACTCCAGCTCCTCGGCTAATTCCTTGGATGATGTGAATAGCGCTCCATAGGCTATGTCTGTCATAAACTCACTTATGTTTTTAAGGTAGATGATATTCTCTAGAATCTCTCTATCAAGCTTGAGCCCTCCAATATCTATGTTTATACCATGGAGCTCGAGTATTCTTCTAATTGTCTCGGTAAATCCTTTGATATAGAGTTTATCTCCTTTTTTGAATGTGAAGTCCTCCGATGGGGATACTATGAATCTCCTATCCCTCTTTACGGCTACTACATCGAATATCTGATCCACTATCTCAAATATCTCATCTATATTTCTACCGTTGAAGGGGCTTTTTTCATCTATCTCAATGGCGTATATGAAGTTTGTTGCGCTGTTTATGAATAGATAGTCTCCTATATCGATTGAGAGATGTTCATAAGCGAGTTTAGCTATGTCGAGGCTTACCTCACTAATCTTGTCTACGGAGGATGCCATGTCAAAGACCGATAGCATCCTCTCGGCGTCTTCACCATCTCTTGTTGCTAGTGAAGCCTGCATGATTAAAAGGCTTTTTAGATAGTCTATCTTTTCATCGAGTTCCTCCATCTCCCTATATAGTGTCTCGTCGTTGAAGAATACACTGCAGTATGCTAGGCTCATTAATATCTGGGATAGGTTCTTAAGTTGTGTCAATAACTCGTTTAGTGGTATAGGCCTATATCTCAGTCTATCGTCGTCGAGCAATCCTTTCTCCACCTCAGTATACCTACATCCAATAATATAATGGATATTTAAAGATATTTCCGTCACAGTCTTTTAGGGATGTATGGAATGTCATATCCCCTCCAAAGTTTTTTAACCGATATCAATATAATATATATGGCATGGCGAGCAGGGAAGTTATTAAGATACCGGAGAGGATAGTTAATCAGCTCTTAAACGCTCACTATGGAGTCTATAATCATTCTACTGTTGAGATATGTCACTGGACAAAAAAGAGTGTCAAGAATCAGGGGGTATGTTATAAGAGGGTTTTCTATGGTATAGATAGTCATAGATGTGTTGAGTTTAGCCCTGCGGGTATGATGTGTACTATGAAGTGTATCTTCTGTTGGAGGCCTATGGAGTTTATGAAGAAGGTTGATATGTCATATGATGAGGTTGACGACCCCATCGATATTATGGAGGGTCTTATGAGGGAGAGGGCTAGATTGATGAGTGGATATCCAGGTATGCCACATGTAGATTTTAGACGTCTTGAGGAGGCTAGGGAGCCGACGCATTATGCGATCTCCCTCTCTGGTGAGCCCACTCTATATCCTCGTCTACCTGAGTTGGTCAGGTATTTGAAGAGTCTCCCCTCGACTAGGAGTGTCTATATAGTTACAAATGGTCTACAGCCTGATATGATTAAGAGGATGATGGATGAAGATGCTCTTCCCACTCAGCTATATGTTTCTATGTCTGCTCCAAATGAGGAGGTTATGTTTAAGATTGATAAGCCACTATATAAGGATGCTTGGAAGAGGTATCTAAAGACTTTGGAACTCCTCTCTGTGGTTGATACTAGAACCGTTATCCGTATGACTATGATCAAGGATGTAAATGCTCTGGATGAATACATCCCAGAGTATGTAGAGCTTCTTGAGATGGCTAATCCACATTTTATTGAGGTTAAGAGTTACATGCATCTAGGCTTCTCTACAAAGAGACTTAAAAAATCTAATATGATGAGGCATGAGGAGATACGTAGATATGCTCGGAAGATTCTTAGGCGTCTTAAAGGATTTAGATATATGGATGAGTATCCACCTTCCAGGATAGCCGTTCTCCAGAATATGGTTAGATATGTGGATAGGTGGATTCCATAGGAGTAGTTATATAAATATTGTCGATACCTGGCGGCTTTGATTGAATAAGATTGTACTATATTATTTTTAGCTACAATAATTTATGGGGAAAGATAATGTGGGATTTAAATTCTCTTAGGAATGGACTGGACTTTCTAACTAGTATGTTAAATAGTAAATTAGATGATGTTAAAAGGATTAATATAGACCTAAGCCCCCTCGTTAGACCTTTGGATATGGATAGGGCTCGATCCGAAGTGTTGAGCCGTTTTGGACCTGGGAGTTATAAAGCTGTTGGCATCGATGGCTCGATGGATTACACCATTGGGCTTGATGTAGTCACCATGTTTATCGCTGTTGCAAGCTATTCACTAGAGTTTGTAGTTGATGGGTCTGGCGAGGTAAATCTATCTTTTAATGATGTTAGGAAGGATGATTCGATGAGTATATTTAAAATTATCCCCTTCTGGTTTGACGATCTAAGTGGTTTTACAGGTATGAATAATCTTCTTGATGACCGGGCCATTGGGAGGAGTCTAGACTCTATCCCCCGGAGTATAATGGCGTTTAGCGAGTATTACTTTGCATGTAAGGCTTTGGAGGATGAGTCTACTAAAATAGTTTTCTTGGATAGGCCGATTGCAAGTAGCCTTGGACCTTTTAAGAGGGATGCTAGGGAGCTTATCAGGAGATATAATGGAGGGATTTTTACATCGAAGGGTATAGATGGGATAAGAGTAGGCTTGGTAGACCTGTATCTAGCTGTTCATCTAGGGCCTTACCCAGGATTCTATAGATATGAGTTTAGACCTGGGAGTAAGATGCATTATATTATCCAGGCCCTTGTTAGATTGGCTAGAGAGGGTGGAGATAGACATGTGAGGTATAAAGAGTTGGAGACCGTCCTTCCTGTGAGGATATTGAAGGATAAGCTTGTTAAGAAGTTGGATAAGCTTAACAGGGAGTTCTTGGGGGGTGGGCTTATAGAGGAGTTCTCTGTAGATGGGTTTATCCTCTCAAATAATGTGTTCACCTATTGGGACTCTATAGAGAAGTTGCTGGAGACTTTTACCAGTCACCTATATAATGTGAGAAGGGACTCATACTCCCATCCACTTTATATAGAGGGTAGGCCATTGACCGTTAAGGAGATAAATACACTTGGCCTCTTCCTGATCTATAAGCTTAAGATGCTTGAGGAGTCTATGGATAAGCTGGTTATAGGTATTGGTAAGGATACCTCTGTTACCGATATGAATAGATCGGTTATTCCCTACCTTTCTTCCAGGGGTGTTATACCATCGATTGATATAAGGGGGGTTAAATCTGATAGGAGTATGTATAGTATTTTATCTACTCTACATAGGGAGTACTTCCCTGTTCCATGGAGGTCTATAGGATATGATAATATCTTCAGCACCCTTGTATATAGGGATGGATATCTCTCTCCCGCCAGGAAGAAGGCTACTCAATCCAGGTTTCTAGTTAGGAATTACTTCCAGCTTAGAGAGGTGAAGAGTCTGGATATCTATGTTAGGAGTCCAATTTTCTTTTATGATAGGTTCTATAGGGATGGGGTGGACAGTAGCTATTTAGTGGAGGAGGATATCGTCCATATAGATAAGAGTTATAGATCCAAGTTCTATATTGAAGATAGGCTTAATCCATTCGATAATATGATACTATATATCCTCTCCAAGTTTGATAATAACCAGATTATTGAGTCGGCGGGGCATAACTATCTACTCTTCATCGCTGATAAGGAGGTTAAGAGGATGATACAGACGGTTAGGAATTCGGTCTCTAGTGTTATCGAGAATACCTTATACAGGATGATTAGGAATTATAATATATTCATTATAACGAAGAGTTTCCGTGAGTATAGGGCCCAGCTAGAGAGGGGGAGGAGGAGATAGATATGGCATATATAAAATTGTTCGATGACTTGAATGAGAGGTTTAAGGCTAAAGTCCGTGAGTATAGAATTGAGAGGACTACATTCCATTCCCACGGCGAGTCCTCCATATTATCTGAGGGTGTAGCATATATTGATGCCGTCTTCGACCTGGACGTCTTCGATAGGCTTCATAAGCCTGCATTGATTGGTGTGGAGCGTAGGATTGGGGGTGAGCTTTGGTATACCGTATTTGAGGTAACCTCTATCCAAGCCTATCATCTTGAGATGGGTTCTCTTAGGCCTGATATACCCCCACTTCTTAAGTGGGATACTCTCGACCGTATCGAGGAGAGTTGGTATAAAGGTGGGGAGAATTGGATGTCTGTTGCGGCTGTAAATACTGGTTATCGTATTAGGGAGACTGATGTGGGTGTTGAGGTTGTAAAGGATATCTTGAGCCCTCTAGTAGGGTCTAGAGCCCATATCTTAAGTGCTGAGCTCTATAGATTCCTTGTGAATAAGGAGGGGCAGACCTCCGTATCTATAGGGGATATCGTTGGGTATGATATCAGGGTTACCCTAGATATACATGCACTGTTTAGATACCATACGGGTATGTTTGGATATACCGGTACTGGTAAGTCTAATCTAGTCTCGACCCTCCTAAGAGAAACCATGGAGACGATAAAGGATCTGGCTGTAGTGGTTATAGATGTATCCGGAGAATATCCAATTAACATATTGGACCTACTCTATAAATATGGGAAGATATACCTAGATCCTACTGTTAATGTTGAGAGGTTTGTAGAGACCACCGTATTTCCAGAGACATTGGAGGATCTCATGAAGAGTAAAGGCTTGGAGGCTGATATAGTATATAGGATATTAGATGATATTGAGAAGCAGTATTTCGAGACTGAGCCTGAGTTCGTAACGATACATGTGATGATGGAGTCTCTAGAACAGATAAGTGGTAAGATACAGCCGTATGATAGACCGTCTATCAATAGGTTGAAGCGTCTCCTATCCAAGTATGATCTTAATGAGTATGTGTATAAGATAAGTGAGATCGATCCCGAGGTCTGGAAAGAGATTAATGGGGTTCTTGAATATCTCAAAGGTCAGTATTCAAAGGGAAGATATTCTGTTAAGGATATGGCAGATGGTTTGCTGAATGCAATAACTATTAAGCCGGAGGGTGAGAGGACGGAGTCTATATTCGATATCTGTAGTGATATACTATTCGGTGGGGATAAACGTCTATATCTATTCTATCTTCCAGAGGTTAAAACTGCGAGGTTAGTGTTGAGTAAGCTCGTCAATATAATATTCTCGTTGAGGAAACGAATGTCTGGAGGTAGAAACGTCCTTCTCGTGATTGACGAGGCTCATGAATTTATACCTAGAGATGTTAGGAAGGAAGCGTTTACCCTACATTCGAATGAGGCTTTGGAACTCCTGTTTAGACAGGGTAGAAAGTATGGTATTGGGGGTTGGATTGCTACTCAGAGGGTTGCCCATTTAAATACTAATATCCTCCAGCAGCTCCATAGCTACTTTATATCTATCCTACCTAGGTCATATGATAGGAGTGTGGTTGCCGATGCATTCTCAATTAGTAAGAGTGTAGTGGATGGTGTAGTTGGTTTTGATAAGGGTGAATGGCTGTTTGTTAGCCATGTTGCAACTAGATATCCAAATATTCCTGTGAGGATAAAGGCTGATAACAATGAGGAGAGGCTTGTTGAATGGCTTAGGAAGATGTCTCAACCCTAATTACAATACAATAATGTAGTAATATATAACTTTATTAGGATATTAAGAATAATAGTATTAGGATAACGTTTTAGGGCGAGGGTTATGAAGGAGTTGGAAGAGGTTTTGACATCCATCACCTCAGCTGATATCGGGTTGATGGTTAACGAGCTTGTGAAGCTTATCGAGACTTCTAAGGAGATTAGGTTTAAGAAGGGGAGTGTGAGTAAGGTTGTGGAGCTTGGAGAGGCGGATAAGGATTCTTCATGGAAGTATTTCCTAACCTATTACCCAGCGACTGGAGATTTCACTATATCTCTCAAGAGGTTTAAGAATCAGTCCAACTCATTCGCTATACTGAAGCTTACGGATAAGGTTGTCGAGGTCGAGTCTTTCGAGGAGTTTATCGAGAAGGTTGCAAAGGCTTATTTGATACTTAGAGACTTGAAGAAGAGATATGGAGATAAGGAGCCGGTTGATAAGGAGAGTAAAAAAAGGTTTTTATAGTTAGGCTACTACACATGCTGTCCATCCACAGTCGAGGCATTTGAGGCAGTCTTCACTGTAGATTAGCATCTCACTTCCACAGTCTGGACATGTCAATATCTTTTTATCTTTCTTGACTGTAGAGTCTCCAGACTGGCCCTTTGAGACTACTTGAAGGGTTGCCTGTGTCAATAGTGTCTCTGCACCGGATAGCGATGGTTTTTCGATCCCCAGTTTTTCTAGCATCTCGAGTGTTTTATTCTCTACTACTGTGAAGTACTTCCCCTTCTTCTGACTTGGAGTTACGAGTACCTGGACTGTTTTGGAGCCGTCTCTATATATTGTTATACCCTTGACGCCTAGTCTATAGCTGAATAGATACGCCTTTTCTACATCGTCTACTGTAACCCAGTTTGGCATATTTATCGTCTTGCTAATTGACTCTGTTATCCATAGACCAGCCTCATGCTGCATTCTTATATGGTCCCACCATGGAATGTCATAGGCTACCGGGAATATCCTCTTAAGGTCTTCAGGTAACTCGTCTATCCCCTGAAGGCTCCCACCGTTATCGGCGATCTTCTTTAGGATATCCTCACGGTATAACCCTCTCTCCTTTAGTTGTCTCTCAAACTCTATATCGGTATAGAAGAATACTCCTACTGTTACTCTCTTCTCGAATACCAACGCGAATATCGGCTCTACACCTGATGATACATCCACCAGCATCGATATCGAGCCGGTGGGTGCTATTGTGGATACTCCTACATTTCTAACACCATATTTCTTGATATCCTCTACAAGCGAGTCCCAGTCTAACGTCCAATACTCCCTCCTATAATACCCTGCTACAGGCATCATACCGTCCTTGAAGGAGCTTCTATCGTAATATGGGAATTTACCCCTCTCTCTCGCTCTCTCTACACTCTTCTTTAGACTATAGTATGTTAGATGTTCAGTTATCTTCCTGGTGAACTCGAAGCCTTCCTCACTGTGATATGGTATTTTCAACGCCGCTAGGGTATCAGCCAAACCCATAATACCTAGACCTACTCTCCTCAACTTCTTCGTCGTCTCTTCAATCTTCTTTATTGGATATTTATTTACATCTATAACGTTATCCAGAAATTCATAGGCTAACTCTACGGTCTTGTGGAACTCGTCCCAGTCGAACCATGTAGAACCATCCTCCTCAAATCTTACAAATGCATATAGATTTATACTTCCCAGGTTACAGGATTCATATGGATAGAGAGGCTCCTCAGAACATGGATTTGTACTCCTTATAAGTCCCAGCGAATTCTTCATTACATTATACTCGTTGATCCGATCTAGGAATAGTAGGCCTGGGTCTCCAGTCTTCCATGCATACTCGGCTATCAACCGGAAGAGGTTTCTAGCCCGTACATACCTGACTTCCTCACCAGTTCTTGGGTTTATCAATGGGTATTTATCGTCTTTGTCGACCGCCTCCATAAACTTCTTATTTACCATTACCGAGATGTTGAAGTTCTCAAGTATTCCCTCCCTCTCCTTCGCGGTTATGAATTTCTCGATATCTGGATGCCATACCTCTAGTATACCCATATTCGCTCCACGCCTCTTACCACCTTGTCTAATAACCTCTGTCACAGTGTCTATTATCCTCATGAATGATACTGGGCCCGATGCTACTCCTGAGGTGGAGAAGACCATGTCTCCCTCTGGCCTGAGTTTGGAGTAGTTTATCCCTACTCCTCCACCACTCTTGAATATTAGAGCGGCTTCTTTAGCGGCGTCCATGATACTTTCTAGATCATCGTTTATGTCTAGGACGAAGCAGGCTGATAACTGTCCAAGCCGTGTCCCTGCGTTGAATAATGTGGGTGAGTTGGGCATGAACCTTTTGCTAACCATTAAGTCATAATATTGGTAGGCCTTTGAAGCATATTCCTTGAATTCCCCGTTCTCAAGTTTCTTTAGGAATTCGGACCAGGGGATCTTCATCATCCCCTTCTTATTGAGTTCGTCATAGAGGTATTTCATCCTCTCTAAATGATATTTGTTCCACGTCATCCTCTCTCCATTTTCATATGTGAATCCGAGTTTCCCGTCATATTCCTCGGGGTTAAACTCTTCATACGGATGTTCTTTCAATCCACCCTCTTTATGGAATATTCTTGGGTCATATAGGATGTCTGGTATTACGATGGCCATTGCGACCCTCTGGAATAATTGTTTGGGGCTCTCGATAACCTTACCCTCCTCATCTTTTAGGAGGTATCTAGCGGCCAATAGTCTTATAGCATTGAGGCTGAATCTCTTGTCTACTTCATCAAGTTTATCCTTGTTTAGAAGGAGCATCTTCTCTCTCCTTATCTTCTCCCTCTCTTTACGGTATAGGATGTAGGCTTTAGCCACCTCATATAGATCGAATTTTACGAGTGCGAATTCCACTATATCCTGGATCTCCTCTACCGTTGGTATCTTCTCCCCAGTATACTTCTCATTTATAACCTCTACAATATATCTAAGGACTTTATCCAGTGTCTTCCTATCATACTTCTTAGTGCTCTTCATCGCCTTTTTAATGGCATTCCTGATTCTTTTGAGGTCGAACTTCACGATTCTACCGTCTCTCTTTATAATATACTCTACTCTAACTTCCATAGAAATTCCCCCAGAAAAGAGGCTGTGTATTAAATATAATATGATTAATGAATTATAGCTTATTCAGTTGTTAGAGGGGTCAGTGAATGTAATTGGTTAATATGTCTTAGCCTATAGTTAATACAAAAAATATCGTTAGAATCCGATTTCAGGCATCTCCTCAATTATTCCGGCCTTCATCAGCTTCTGGAGAGACTCTCTACTATTTCTAATTATTGTTACAGCCCTATCCCACAGCTCATCTCTGCTCATCTTTCTCCTTGCTACACCTTCTCTAATACTCTCGAGGGCTACAGCAACGGCCACCCTCGGATATACCTCCCACTCTTCCATCGATGGTACGATATAATCTTCCCTAAGGCCCTTCTCCTCCGCATACTCTGCTATCGCTTTGGCAGCCACGACACACATCATATCTGTTATCGTCTTGGCTCTGACATCCAATACTCCACGGAAGATGGCTGGGAACCCCAGGCTATTGTTTATCTGGTTTGGAAAATCTGATCTTCCTGTCGCCACTATCCTTGCACCTGCCTCTTTAGCTTCCCATGGCCAGATCTCTGGAATTGGATTTGCAGTGGCAAATACTATTGCGTCGTCAGCCATTAACCTTATCCACTCCTTCTTTATGACGTTGGGTCCAGGTCTAGATGCAGCTATCACTGCGTCGGCTCCTCTAAATGCATCCTCAACCTTTTCTATCATATCCGGATTTGTTTTCTCGGCCAATCTATATTTCCATGGGTTCTTCTCCTTCTCTAGTATATCCCTCCTACCTGCATGGACAACGCCTTTACTGTCGATAAGGAATATATTCCTTGGATTTGCACCTGCAAGCATCAAGACCTCAGCAGCTTTTGTATTGGCTGCACCTACTCCATATAGGACGAGCTTGGCTTCAGAGAGCTTCTTCCCGACTAATTTTAATGCGTTTATGAGTCCCGCGAGTATTACAGTGGCTGTTCCCTGTTGGTCATCATGCCAGACTGGGATCGAGAGCCTCTTCCTAGCCTCTTCCAATACATAGAAACATTTTGGTTTTTCTATATCTTCGAGGTTTATCCCGCCGAATGAGGGTTGTATAGACTCTAAGAATCTTATCAACTCGAATGGGTCGTGTATATCTACAGAGAGGGGGACGGCGTCTACACCACCTAGATATTTAAATAGAAGGGCCTTTCCCTCCATAACGGGGAGCCCAGCTACCGGGCCGATGTTGCCGAGGCCTAAGACTCTAGAGCCGTCACTAACAATGGCCACGGTATTACCACGGTTTGTATATTCGAAGGATCGATCTTCATCTTCAGTTATAAGTTTGGAGACGGCGGCTACACCGGGTGTATACCAGATATCGAAGTCGTGGAGACCTCTCACGGGACATTTAGGCAGGGTCTGTATCTTCCCTCCGTAGAATTTGTGGAGGATTGGGGATATTTTATTGGGTCTCTCAGCCTTTTCAATCAATTTTTTCACATCCCTCTCCACTTTAGACACCACAACATTTAATATTTTATATTATTGGATAGTATGGAATAATAGTATAAATAGTATATTCCCTTTGTAGGTTCGGGGTTAGGCATTCTCCATAATCCAGTTTTAATATTATCTTCTATCCACTTTAGATATGAAATCCTCCAGGGATAGGCTACTCTTAACCAGTTCTATAGACCTTCTAAATCCATATCTTCTAACTGCTTCTGAGAATATCTCTAAAAATGTAATTTGTCTTGTGTCTTCCGGCCCACACCCCCTCTTACTAAGGAATAAGCTGTGAGCCTCCTCGAGCCGATAGCCTTTTCCAACTAAATAGGCTATTGCTACTGTGCCGGTCCTTCCACACCCGGCTCGGCAGTGTAGATATATACGTTTACCACGGTTTAGATATTCCTCGATCTTCTCCAGGGCCTCACCTATTCTATATATCGGTTCTACATCGAAGTCTCTTATGTCGAGGCATATATGTTCCATCTCTATACCTACATAGGGTTTCGCTCCACAGTCGAGGGAGATTATGACATCCACATCTATATCGAATAGGGGTATCTTTCCAGGGCCTACATATAAACCGTTATATATTTCCACGGGCATATACACAATAATAAAAGATTAAATTGTTTAAATAGGAGTGGTGAAGTCTGGATGGGGGATGAATTTAGTGTTAAGATACCCAAGACTCTCTATTATCGGATAGTTAGATTGGCAAATGAGTTGGAGGTGGATGATGTCCAATCCTTTATTATAGACCTGCTTAGAGAGGCGGTCTCTAGGTATGAGGAGGAGTTGGGGTCTAGTGTCGTTCTAAGTGAGGAGGAGATTGAGAAGATTAAAGATAGGCTTAAAAGTCTTGGATATCTCGATTGACGGTGTATAGGGATGGTTAGTAGGCCCCATGGTGGAAGGCTTATTGAGAGGGTTATACCGGAGGAGAAGATCGAAGATATATTGATGGAGAAGGAGGAGTTCTATATCTATTCTGTAGATGATGTTAGATATAGAGATTTGGAGAACCTAGGTTATGGTGTATACAGCCCTTTGAATGGCTTCATAGACTCTGTAGAGTTGGAGTCTATATTGAATAATATGAGGCTTACTAATGACCTGCCATGGACTATTCCAATAGTTCTCGATGTGGATGAGTCTTTCAAGTCTGAGGTGGGTGTTGGTGATACAGTACTACTTAAATATAGGGATACTCCAGTCGCCCTCCTCCATGTAGATGAGGTGTATTCTTTTGATAAGAGGGAGTATGTAAAGAAGGTTTTTAAGACTGACGACCCAAACCATCCTGGAGTGGCTGAGGTATATGGATATGACGATTATCTAGTCTCTGGACCTATAGAATATATCCCATTATATCATGACGGATTTGAAGACTATTTCTTAAGGCCTAAGGAGACTCGGCTACTGTTTAAGATGAGGGGTTGGAAGTCTATAGTGGCTTTCCAGACGAGGAATGTCCCCCATATGGGCCATGAATATGTGCAGAAGACTGCATTGACATTTGTAGATGGTCTGTTCATCAATCCAGTGCTTGGGAGGAAGAAGAAGGGTGATTTCAAGGATGAAGTTATTTTGGAGGCATATAAAACTTTAATCAAACATTACTATCCAAAGAATTCTGTAGTCTTGAGTATAGTTAGGTATGGGATGAGGTATGCAGGTCCTAGAGAGGCTATACATCATGCTATTATGAGGAAGAATTTCGGTGCTACCCATTTCGTGATTGGGAGGGACCATGCAGGTGTTGGTAGTTATTATGGTAGGTATGAGGCGCAGGAGATTTTCCAGGAGTTTCCAGATCTAGGTATTACCCCCCTCTTCTTCAGAGAGTTTTTCTACTGCCGTGGATGTGGAGGTATGTCTAATGAGCGTATATGTCCCCACCCTGATGATATGAGGATATATATCAGTGGTACCAAGATTAGGAGTAGTTTAATGAGTGGTAGACGCCCTCCTTCTGAGATGATGAGGCCAGAGGTGGCGGATAGGATTATGGAGTTGGGTGATCCGTTTGTCAAGTGATGTGATTAAGGGTCTAGAGGGAAGTAATCCTTTAATAATCTTCCACTGGGATGTAGATGGTATAGCCTCTACAGCTCTCTTGGTTAAATATCTGGGTCTTAAGCCTATGTTATACACACCTAAAATCGGATTTTATAGGTTGGATCTGGATGAGATACTAGGTTTTAAAGGGTATGACTCTGTCTTTATTGTTGATTTTGGGGTTGACACTTCATCTATTGAGTCTTTGAAGGCTGAAGTAGATAGTGAGATATACGTATTTGACCATCATCTAAGGAGGGAGTCTGACAAGATAACTATATTTCCCTATAGAGATTCTGATGGAGAGATATACCCTTCTGAGTCCATAATGGTTTCAGAGTTATTGGGTATAGAACCTAACTTCCTGACTGTATTGGGTTTTGTTGGGGATCTTTTTGGTAAGGCTTTAGAGAATAAATATTCATATGTTTTGAGGGCGGGATGGAATAGGTTTGGATTTGGATATAGAGACCTAAAGTTGTTTGTAGATCTTATACAGTCTAACTATGTGTTTATGGATAGGCGGGAAGTCGAGTCTGCAGTTTATAAATTGATGGATTCCATTGAAGATCCATATATCCTACTTGAGAATAGATTGTGGCGGGAGCGTTATAGGGAGATGTATAGGGTCATTAATAAGGTTATGTCTACTGAGGTGGAGCGTATCGACGGTGTCAGGATACTGGAGCTTGAGGAGAAGCTGTATATAACCTCGTATGTAGGTAGATACCTAGCAGAAAAATATCGTGGTGAATATGTCTTGATAGGGGTTCCAGAGCTACTAGGAGGTTATTCACAGATCTATCTAAGGATCTCTGGAGAGAATAAACTGGATTTCCATAGGTTAATTGAGGAGTTGAATGGGTTGGGTGTCTATGCAGGTGGAAAGGATGATGTCGTAGGGGTCTTCATGGATAGAGATCGATACCGGGAGGTCCTGAGTTTCGTCTTGTCATGGCTTAGACGGGCTTGATAACCTTGAATTAATGATTAATATTGTGTTATATAATCTGTAAGAGGTGGAGTTGAATGGATGGATGTGGGGGTGGTTTTGTAATCTGGTTGACTGGTATCCCCGGCTCTGGAAAATCCACTATAGCTAAAAGACTGAAGGAGGTGTTGAAGTCTAAGGGTTTATGTGTTGAGCATCTTGATGGGGATGAGGTTAGGCCGTGGCTCAGTCCTGAAGCTGGCTTCTCTAGAGAGGATAGAGTAAGGCATCTACGTAGGGTAGCTTTTGTCTCACATCTACTGGCTAGGAATGGTGTTGTCGTTATAGCCTCCTTCGTCTCACCCTATAGAGAGACTAGGGATTTAGCCCGTGAATTGAATAAGGGGTATTTCGTCGAGGTATATGTTAAATGCCCTGTTGAAGTCGCTATCGAGAGGGATCCCAAGGGTCTCTACAAGAAGGCTCTGAAGGGTGAGATAAAGAATATGACTGGTATTCAGGATGTTTATGAGCCGCCTGAAAACCCTGAAGTAGTTGTGGAGACGGATAAGGAGTCTGTGGATGAGTCTGTTAAGAAGGTCCTGGATTATCTTATTGAGGCGGGGTATATAGAGGGATGATCTATGAGGCGTAGGCGACTCTTCGTATTTGGTCTTGATGCAGCAGCTCCTGACCTAGTCTTTAATAGGTTTCTGGATTATCTACCCAATTTCAAGAAGGTCCTTGGTAGGTCTGTCTATGGCCGTATGAGGAGTTGTGATCCACCTATAACAGTCCCTGCATGGATGGTTATGATGACTGGTAGGGAGCCGGGTGAGCTAGGACTATATGGTTTTAGGCATAGGAAGGGTTATAGCTATACTGAGATCTCCCTTCCGAATAGCGGCTCGATTAGGTATCCCCGTATATGGGATGTTCTCGGAGATAATGGGTTTAAATCTTTTGTCTTAGGTGTTCCACCCTCCTATCCACCTTATAAGATTAATGGCTGGCTTGTGGGGTGCTTCCTGACACCCGATGATAACGTGAGATATACCCATCCCCTCACCCTTAAATACGAGATTAAGAAGTTGGTTGGAAAATATATCTTCGATGTTCCCTTTAGGAGGGAGGATAGGGACTGGGTATTGGATAACATTATTAAGATGACGGATATACATTTCAAAGTTGTCGAGCATATGATGACCTCTAAACCCTGGGATTTCTTTATGTATATGGAGATTGGATTGGATAGGGTTCAACATGCCTTCTGGAAGTATATGGATGAGTCGCATAACAGGTTTGAGAGGCATGAGAGATATTCGAAGGCGATACTAGAGTACTATATAAAACTTGATAACTTCCTTGGGAAGGTACTTAATAATGTTGGAGATGCTGATATCCTAATTGTTTCCGACCATGGAGCCAAGAAGATGGATGGTGCCTTCGCGGTTAATCAGTGGTTGATTGATAAGGGTTATTTGAGTATAAAGGGTGACGTAAAACCTGGTTCGAGGCTTTCAGATGTTGAGGTTGACTGGGGAGATAGCCTGGTCTGGGGTTGGGGAGGATATTATGGAAGAATCTTCCTCAATGTGGAGGGTAGAGAGAGTATGGGTATAATCTCACCTAACGACTATGAGTATTATCTCAAAAAATTCATTGATGAGTTGATGTCGATTAGAGGCCCGGAGGGAGAGCGTTGGAACAACATTGTATATCGTCCTAGTCAGATCTACCGTAGGGTAGAAGGTAATCCCCCTGATTTAATGGTATATTTTGATGATTTAAACTGGAGATCAGCTGGAACAATAGGATATGAATCTCCATATCTTGAGGAGAATGACACTGGCCCCGATGATGCTGTACATGACTATGACGGTATCTTCATATGGTATAGGAGGAATGATAGCCTCTCTAGGCCGGTAGAATTGGATGGTGTCTCAATATATGACGTGTTTCCCACGATACTCAAATACTATGGATTGGAAACCATAGATACAAGAGGAACTATCATTGAAGAAGTATTTAGAGGCTCTAGATAACCCCAGTAACTATTTATATTATACCATGACCATTGGGGTCCAGATATGATAAGAAATTTATTTGACTTTAAGTAAACTATTTAATGTCTAGTCATCAGTCTTTATAGATATCCTAAGCTCCTCAAGTTATCCTTTATCTTCTCCTCTTCCTCGGGTGTGTATACTGTCTCCTCCTCTCCAAGCGTCTCTTTAATTATAAATTCAAGGAGTTCCTCTGGTGATTTAAACTCTCCTTCACTCTCCTCCACGGTCTTGACGAGTAGGTCATAAGCCTCTTTAGATATCTCTATTTTAACCTTGTCAGTCATACCTATCAAAATAATTTAGTTTCCCTATGTTTTTAAAGCTTAGTCTTATATGTACCCTCCCTGGTAATAATCGATTTATTTACATTCTATATTTATTTAAAATTTATTCTTGAGGAGGGGGGATGGGGTTGGCTTGGAAGAGGGTTGCATTAATCGTTATTATATTGTTGATTCTAGGTGTGGTGGTAGCGGGCTTATTATTTGGTGGAGAGAAGGGCGGTGAAGTTAGTGAGGAGGAGCCCACTCCTCCCGTGGATGAAGGGCCTGGTGATTCTGGGGAGCCTTCGGAACCTACACTTCCAGCTATATTGTCTAGGTTGAATGGGAGTGTAAATGATGTGTATGTGGGGGATGGTAGGCTCTATATTACATTGTATGAGAGCTATCCGGAGAAGAATAGGAGTATGGTATATCTATATATCTTTGATTTGGATGAAGAGAGGTTTATAGATAAAGTCTTGGTGGAGAAGGGTGCATATGCTGATCTACCAAATTATAGAATATTAACTGTTGAGGATGGGAGGGCTTATTTATATACTAAAGCTGGTAAGACTGTATTGGTCCATATACCACTAGTTAACTTCATCTCAGTAAGAGCAGGTGGAACATATCAGTTTAAAGTGGTTGATATTGAGGGTGGCGATGTGGTAAATACATTTAGATTGAATATCGAACCTGCCGTCGCCGTCGCTTCTAATATGATATATACATATGAGCTTGAGTCGAGTAATACCTTCGTATTCCGTGGTTATAACCTTGAAAGTGGTTCTTTGGAGGTTGAGTTCTACTATACTATGGATGTAGTGGAGTATTTAACTGGTCTATATCTTGCATATTCATCTGTAGATGGAGGGGTTGTGACGGCTTTGTTTGTCGGTATAGAGGCTAATTATGATCTTGGGAGGCTTAGAGTGTTTCATGTAACGCTTAGATATGATACGTTTGCTGAGAATCTAATTGTGGAGGTGTACCCGACATCGGTATATGGTGCCTATGGATCTATATATGCGACAACCGGATATGTAGATGGTGATACATATTATGTCTTTACAGCATACAGCTTCACCACAGGTAACAAGACGGTGAATAGTTATACGGTAGAGTCGAGGAGCTTCTCAGACGGCTCTCTACTCTGGGATTATACGGAGGAGTTCCGCTTTACTGAGAAGAATAGCTCTACATATATAACATCCTATGTCGATAACGGTGTATTCTATGTATCATGGAGTTTCCTCGCAGCATACAAGGATGGTGAAAAACTTTTCATGGTGTCGCCATGGGGAGGGATTTATAGGGTGCCAACCATCTTCGTGGTAATCCCAGCTAAGGTATATGAAGGTGGAGGCGGCTTCTACAAAGTCGGTGGAGAGCTATATGTGTCTTGGGTCCAGAGGGTGGAAGGATCTGGAATTAAAGGAGTAAAACTCTACAGGGTTACACAGGAGGGTGTTGAACTGGTGTATGACTTGTATCAGAAGGGATATGTGGGGACACTATTCATCAGCTACGGCTCTAAAATATATTTCGCTGGTAGTTATAGTGATGGGTCTGGAGTAATTGTAAGGTTAATATAATATTTGGATGCTCTATGCCTTAATAATAGGGTGGTAATATTGGGTATGAAGATAATTCTCACTACAATAACAAGAGATAAGGCGGAAGGATTCGCTAGAGACCTGGTGGAAAATTCTTTAGCAGCTTGTGTCAACATAGTTGATATTCATTCGGTCTATAGGTGGAGGGGTAAGGTATATAGTGAGGATGAATCACTACTAGTTATAAAGGTCTCTGAAGAAGCTTTTGAGAAGACCTATGAATATATTCTTAAGAATCATCCGTATGAACTTCCAGAACTGGTTGTCATAGGTCCAGAGAAGGTATTTGAGGAATATCTAGCCTGGGTCAAAGAGTCCTGTGAGACGGATTAAGTAAAAAGAGGGAGGAGCTTCTAATTCGTCCCTCCCTTAGGGATTAATATGTCATGTGGACGTATCTCCTGGGATCCATTTGGCGGTATATAACCAAACCTAGCTTTCTCCCATAACTCTGGAATGTTTTTAGCACCGACATATCCCATCGAAGCTTGTAGCCCCCCTGTAAGCTCCTTAACAACGTCCTTTACGGTTCCCCTATATGGTACCCAACCCTCTACACCCTCGTCTATATCCTTAGACGGCTTTGAATATCTATCGAGGTTGGCCCTCTTACTCCTGGCTCTCGCACTACCCATGCCATAATACTCCTTATAATACTTACCCTGTATCGCTATTAACCTACCTGGACTCTCTTTGGTTCCGGCGAATAAGTTGCCCATCATCGCTGCAGAGGCACCCATCGCTAGTGCCAAGGCTATATCACCAGTGTTCTTTATACCTCCGTCAGCGATGATTGGAATCTCACCATGTAGCCCCAGTTCGTCTAGAGCCTCCGCAGCCTGTAGAGTTGCATATAGCGTTGGTGCAGCCACTTTAGTCACAACTCCTGTAGTACATATTGAGCCGCTACCCATTCCAACCCTAAGCCCAGCTATATCCTCTATCCTAGTTAAGGTCTCGAGGACGGCCTCTTTAGTTCCTAGGTTTCCAGCTATCACCTCAGCAGATACCTCCTTCACAAGTTTCTTCGTCGCCCTTATAACATTCTCATTATGGAAATGTGCCACGTCTACTACTAGGATATCGACGTATTTTTCCAGTTTCTTAGCCCTCTCTAAGTCGAACGGTGAGATTGCCGCGCCAACGAGGAGCCGCCCCTCCTCATCTCTACTGGCCATTGGATACTGTCCCCTCAGCTCGAGATCCTTTATAGTGATTAGCCCTTTTAACTCCCATTTGTTATTGACTATTGGGAGCTTCTCAACCTTATGCTTCTGCATAAGCCTCTTTGCTTCATCAATGGATACCTCTGTAGTTGCGACGATTAGCCTCTCTCTTGGAGTCATTACATCCTTTATCTTCAACTGTCTATCTGAGTATCGGACGTCTCTCCATGTAACGATCCCCACTAGCTTCCTCCCATTCTCCACTACTGGGAGGCCGTGGATATCATAGGAGTTCATAATCTCTATAGCCTCAGAGACTGTGGTATCGGGCTTCACAACTATCACATCCCTTATAATCGTTGATTCAGCCCTCTTAACCTTCCTAGCCATCTCCACCTGCTCCTCAACTGAACAATTCCTATGTAGTATCCCTATACCACCTTCCCTAGCCAGTGCAACCGCTAGATCAGACCCTGTAACTGTATCCATGGGGGATGATACAAAAGGTAGGTTTATCCATCTATTCTTTGATACCTTGGTTTTGAGTTCTATCTCCTTAGGTTCAACCTCAGCTTTTCCAGGTAGCAGGATTAGATCGTTAAATGTATATACCGTCTCTATGTTTAAAACTTTATTTAAAAACCTACCCATCATAATCACCAAATTTGATATTTATAATATCTAAGACAGGGTCACTATATTAATCTTTGTTGGGCCGATGGCTAAGGCTAATTCAACTATGGAATGTCCCTTTCATCTTTTGGTGGAAATCGGTCTATAGTCTATCGTGTTTCCTCCACATTTTCTAATTTTGTTGTAAGTATGGAATTTCTGCTTTAATCAATATATTATATTAATATAAAGGTATACTTGTATATTGTATACTGGTGTATATTAATGGAGAATACCACGATCAAGGTTTCAAAAGCTACTCTAAAGATGCTTGAGCATCTTAGGAGGTCAATGAATGAGAAGAGTATTGAGGCGGTGATAAGAAGGCTATTATATGAGAGAAAGCAGGCTATTCTAGAGGAGGTTTATGGGATAGATAGGGGTAGGATTAAAAAGTTTAGGGAGGAGGATAGACTTGAAGATCGTTATTGACACTTATGCCTGGATTGAACTTTTTGTAGGTAGTAGAGCTGGTAATAAAGTTAAGAGGATTTTATCAGAAGCTTCAGAATTATATACTTCGAGCATTGTATTGGCCGAAATAGCTAGGAAATATCTTAGGGAAGGTGTTGATGAGGAGGTCAAACGGAGATTAAAGGTTATCTGGGATCTTTCAATAGTTATCGATATAGACCCTACTGTTGCGGTAGAAGCGGGAAAATGTTATTTAGAACTCAAGGATTTAGCGAGGAAGATGAATATAAGTCCTCCAAGCCTTGCAGATGCAGTTATTTTGGCGGTGGCTAGGCTACTAGATGCCAAGATATTAACTGGTGATTTACACTTTAAAGATCTTCCTGAAACGATATGGATATCATGATTGGTGATGTTGGTCAGAGACTCTATCTTTAATCATTGTTTCATTTTACCGTCTTCTCATCATCCCATTAAAGAATTTCCTTCAGTCTTTATCTATCTTTCTTGGCATTTGGGGCAGTAGAATGTCTTTCTACCTATGTCCTCCTGGATATAGAAGATAATTTTCTCCCCGCATTTCTCACATCTTCCTCGATATCTGTTATATACTTTGAGGAGGGGTTTGAGTCTCTCACCCTTAAGTTTTAGGTCTAGCCATTCCCTACTCAACTTCTCAACATAGTGGATGACCTTATATAGTTCCTCTTTATCCAACTCTTCAACCCTTTTTTCAGGATGAATTCCTGCCCTGTAGAGTATCTCGTTCCTTAATATGTTTCCGACGCCAG
>WAKC01000040.1 GCA_015523605.1 Candidatus Geothermarchaeota archaeon | reverse complement strand
GTCCAGTATGCACGCTCTATAAAAATCGATAATAAAGGGAGTATGAAGGACTTAAAGTCTGAAGGAGAGATTAGGAATCTCCTATACCCCCTTTCAACCCTTATATTCTGGACCTCCCTAGCCTCTCTCTGGATAAGGGGTAAGAGGCGTAGGGCATAGAAGATCGAGAAGGATATGCCTTTAGGGATATAGAGGTCACTCTCCAGATATTTTATCGTCTCATAGGGGTCCGAAAGTGATAGGAATATCATAGTCCCACCAGTTATAGCCGCTAGACGAAGCCCTATTATAGTCAGAGCCTCTATAACCCCCTCTCTAACTACCATAGGACCCCATACAATTACAGCCTCTCCAGTATTGGATACTAGATATGCATTTAGAAATAGCCCTATAAAGCCTAGGATGAATAGTATCAAGAGAATTTTAAACCTCCTCCACCCAAGTATAAAACCGACGACAAAATTGGGGATTGCAACCATAGATAGGATAAATGGATCTCTATATATGAAGGCCAGCAGCGTCAAGACCAGGCCATATATAAAGAGTATTGAAGGTCTAAACCTCACCATCAGCTACCACCGGCCTCTCTAGATATGAGATGGCCTCCTCCAGGCCAACCTCTTCAACACCATCCTCCATGATAAAGACACGGTCACAAATATCAATTATTAATCTAGGGTCATGAGTAGCTATCAAGACAGCCCGTCCACCATCCGCCAATCCACGGATCTGCCTAGCAACATCCAGGTATAGCCTTAGATCAAGACCTGTAGTAGGTTCGTCAAAGAGGATTACATCTCTAGAATATATAGAAGCTATAATATTAGCTAATAGACGTCTCTGCCCATGACTAAGCTTAAAAGGTGGGACATCACCCCTCAACCCATATAACCCCAGTATGTCAGGGGCCGCTCCATCATACACCCCGGCCTTCTTATACGCTTCCTCTAACTCTTTAGATACGCTTCTAAACATGAATAGAGAGTCTGGTGCCTGTGGGACATAGAAGACACTACCAACAATTTTTATTGTACCCTCTAGGGGCTTGATAAAACCAGCTATAGACTTGAGAAGTGTAGACTTACCAACTCCATTAGGACCTATTATACATGAGACCTCTCCAGCCCTTAAACTAAAATTAATCCCCCTCTGGATAGGGGTATCATACCCTATAGAGACCTGCTCAAGATATAACTTGACCGGCCCCCTCTTTGATTCACTATTCTCAATGCGTTTTTTCAAGGAAGTATCAACTCCATACCCCTCCAGAAGATCTAGAGTATCGACATGTTTCATTTGTCCATCCGTAACCATATATATCTTATCCACAAAATCTAGGAAATATCGGGCCTTATGATCAATGATAACGACCGATTTATCTCCTCTCCACCTACTGATATATTTCCTGATAGATGCTATCCCCCATGGATCCATAGATGCTGTTACCTCATCCAAGAACATTATCTTTGGATTATGAACCAATGCAGAGGCAATCGTTAACCTCCTCTTCTCACCTCCAGACAACTCCTCAACATGGCTATCCCTCTTCATCCAAAGACCTAAATTCCTAAGATATTTCTCAGCTAGACCCATATATTCTGTCTCGGAATACCCTAGATTCTCAAGTGTGAAGACGACCTCATCCAGAACTTTAGGCATAGCCAACTGCTTCTCAGGATCCTGGAGAACAACGCCTACTAGACCGGGTATGGACGTAAATCCATCTGGAGAGAGTGGATTTAACCCATCTATTTCTATCGACCCCTCTACATAACCATCCAAAAGATTTGTTAAGACCCCCGTCAGTGCCAGGAGTAATGTAGTCTTCCCAGAGCCTGACGAACCTGTAATTAATATTACCTCTCCCGCCTCGACACTAAATCTGATATCTCTTAGGATTGGCTCCCCAATCCTATACCCTGCACTTCCTATATATGCCTTTATAGTCTCCACCTTCTCCTCCCCTACAACCTTAACAACTTTTACATAACATCTTCACACGGGATTACACCAATATTTTTAAGGTGGGATGAGGTATAAAGATAGACGATGAGGTGATATGAATCTCCACAGGATATTCATCCTCTTCACAGTCTTCACCATAGTCCTAGGATTCATCATATATATAGCATTCCCCGAGAGAAGTTTGACCATATCAACCACAACCTCGTTATACGCTACGGGCCTCCTAGACTATATACAGGAGAGATATGGAGAATTAGACCCTGGGTTAACGATTAAGATAATCCCATTAGGTAGTGGAGCAGCCTTAGAAACGGCTGCAAGAGGTGATGCAGACATAGTGTTGGCGCATGCACCCAACCTAGAGAAGGAATATATTGAACGGGGGGTGTTGAAGAAAGGTGTTATAATCGCCTATAACTACTTCATAGTCGTCGGTCCAAAGGATGATCCCGCCAATATAGCTGAGGCAGAGAATATCGAAGAAGTCTTTAGAAGGATATATCAGGCGGGTGAAGAGGGTAGGGCGAAATTTGTTAGTCGGGGGGATATGAGTGGGACACATGTTAGGGAGCTTATGCTATGGGAAGCAGCTGGACTAGAGCCTAGTGGGGACTGGTATATAGAGAGTGGTAGTGGTATGGGTGAGACGCTACTCCTTGCAAATGAGCTGGAGGCTTATACCCTATCCGATATAGGTACATACATCATCTTCAGTAATAAGGGAAAGATTAATAGTCTAACCAAACTATTTGAGAAGGATGGAAAACTTCTCAACATCTATTCAATATACCTAGTCAATGGAAGGGAGACTGAAGAGGCAAGAAAATTCTATAACTACGTTATTGAAAATATATCTGAGTTGATTAGAGAGTTTAATGAGAGAGAAGGAGCAACCATATTCTACCCTGTGGAGACATTTGAGGGAGATTTAAAGACATTCTGGGATAGATTTTCAACGGGTGAACTATAATTATATAACGTTATACCCATCAACAGATAATATTATGTAGGGAAGAAGATGTTGGAGATAGAGCTTCTAAATAGATATGCCAGGCAGATCGTCCTGAGGGATATAGGTTTAGAAGGACAGGAAAAACTTAGGAATTCCACAGTTGCAGTTGTGGGGGTTGGTGGTCTGGGTGCACCCGCATCTCTACTCCTCGCATCAATAGGCATCGGTAAACTGATACTGATTGATAGGGATATAGTCTCATTAACAGACCTACATAGACAGCCTCTCTATAGATCGGGTGATGTCGACCTCCCAAAAGTTGAAGTAGCTGAGAAGCGTTTGAAAGAGATAAACCCCGATATAGAGATAGAGATATATCCAGAGCCTCTAGACTGGAGCAATGTAGATGAGATTGTGGAGAAGTCGGATATTGTGGTGGATGGCCTTGATAGTATGAGGGCTAGATACATCCTCAATAGAACGGTGGTGAAGCATAGGAAGCCCTATAT
>WAKC01000039.1 GCA_015523605.1 Candidatus Geothermarchaeota archaeon | reverse complement strand
GTCCCTATTTCGATTGGATTTATCATGGAACCATTCCTCCAGATCCATATCCAGTAGATTCGCCGTTATCAATACATATATAAATACGTCGGTAAGCTCCTCCTTCAAATCCTCCATCACATCCCTCTTCTCCACTTTACGATGTAGATACTCCCTCCTCATCTTCTTAACTAAATTGGCGAATTCACCCACCTCTCCCGCAAGAGCCACAGTGAGATATTCCAGCCTATCTAAGAAGTCTTCATAATCCTTTATCCTCCAAAACTCTGGGAAATACTTGAGGTCAAATTCCTTCTGTAGCTTCTGTAAATCCTTTAATTCCATATAGACTCACCTAAATATTACCATCCTCAAATATCCTTATGTAGTATGTATAAAGTATTTAAACTGTCTGAAGCAGATACTGGCTTTAGGGGCCGGGTTGTATATGTTGAGGTGGATGAGAAGATTTATAGATATTTTAATATGGGTTTCTACCCAGGTAATCCCATTATCCTAATCCATAGGGGAGAAAAATATTCTATAGTTAGGCTTGGCCGGAGGATTATGAAGATTGAGAATTCAATCCTCGACAAGGTTTTGGTGATTGAGGATCCAGAGCTCCCTATTGTCGAGTGGTCTTGACAACCAATTTTATATCTGTCGAGGGATTATATAGTGAATTGTCATGAATAGCTATTCAGAGTTGATCGATAGGTTTGAGAGGTTGGCTAAGACACCTATTTATTCGATGTTGGGGATAGCTGGTGAGAGACTGATATACTATTCCTCGACTGAGAATATACTTCGTATATGGAGCAGTGAGTTAGACGGTAGTGATAAGAGACCAGTTTCTGGGGAGAGGGTCACCTCACTTGTCAAGCCAAAGCCAGAGTATGACTTTCTGGTATACGGTAGGGATACAACTAAGGGGATGGAGCTTACCCAACTCTATATAAACAGTGTTTTAGGGGATAAGGAGGAGCCTGCCATTGAGATGAGGCCAACTAGAGTTATAGGTGTGGCTATGCATGAAAAGAGGATTGTTTATACGGGTGCTTCAGAGAAGGGCGTCTCACTATATATGGCTGATATAGGGGGTAAGGCCGAGGAGCTATATACAAAAATGGCTCTAATGTTTACCTCAGACTTCAACGGTAAATATATCTTCGGAGTTGGACAGCTACATGGAAATCCTAGGAGCTACGAGATATTTAGATATGACGTAGAGAAGGGTGAGTTTACAGTTTATACCCCTAAAGAGGGTTCTATGAACAGCGCTCCAACAGTCTATAATGGTAAGGTACTCTTCACGTCAGACTATGAAGGAAGTAATAAACTCTATATCATGGATCAGGATGAATTGAATCCTAAAGAGGTTGAGATGCCATCGGATGTAGAGCCCTTAGACTTCCTAGGCTATGGATGGACCTATGATGGAAAGATGTGGTATACAGTAAATACTCGAGAGGGTTACAGAACATTCATAGACGGTGTTGAGATTAGATATGAGAGGGGTGTAGTAGGCTCTGTAAATGAGTATAAAGGTGAGGTGTACGTCAACTATACATCCTTCACACAGCCAAACTCTATATATAAGGTTGTCAATGGCGAGTTTAAGCCTGTAATCGAGAGTGTGATGGATGAGGATCTAAAGAAGATGTTTAGGAAGACCGAGCATGTATGGATTAAGAGTGTGGATGGTCTGGAGATACCCACATATATAATAGAGAGTGATGCTCCAAAGCCTGGACCGACAGTTATATATGTGCATGGAGGGCCATGGAGCCATGTGCTAGATTCCTGGAGTATATTGATGGGTGCACTTGTCATAGCCGGATATCATGTGGTGGCTCCAAACTTTAGAGGCTCGACAGGTTATGGCTCATGGTTTATGAAGCTGGATATTGGAGATCCTGGCGGGATGGATATGGAGGATGTAGTAGCTGCAACCAAATATGCAAAGGATATCGGACTGGCCGATAAAACCGCCATTATGGGCTACAGCTATGGAGGTTTTATGACGTTCCTTGCAACGGTGAAGAAGCCTGATGTATGGGATGTTGGAGTTGCTGGAGCGGGGATAGTAGATTGGGATCTAACCTATGAGTTGAGTGACCCCATCTTCAAATCCTTCATAGATACGTTATTCGATAGAAATGCTGAGCTTAGGAAAGATAGGAGTGCAATTCACTTCGTAGATAATTTGAAGGTTCCACTATGTATCATACATCCACAGTACGATACAAGGACACCGTTAAAACCTGTTTTGAATTATGTCTATAAATTACTGGAGAAGAGACATCCATTTGAGATGCATATAATACCGGAGATGGGCCATACAATATCCAGGATCGACGATATAGTTAAGATAGTGCTACCCGCTATACTATTCCTAAATGAGAAACTTAAGAAATAGGTTAGATACATCCACAACCCTTCTTTTTATATAAAAATAATGGGGAAAAGGATGTAATGTTACTCTCTCTCGTCTTCATCACCCCGGTCTCTATCATCCCCGTTCCTCCTACCAGAATCGTCCCTACCTCCTTCTCTATCTCCGCCATCATTCCTTCCATCACCATCGTTGCCACAGTCCTCACAGTCATCATGCCCTTCTCGGCCATCACCCTTTCCATCGTCTGAATCGTCATCCGTGTCGTCGTCATCTCCATCATCCCACATCATCGCATCAAGCTTTGCAGCCGCTTTATTTAGATTCTGTCTTGCATCTGAGATTAGCATAGCTACCTGACTTAGAATATCAGATGCCTCATTATATGCCCCTATAGCAAGTAGATCTGAGACTTGGTATAGAAGGTCTGAAGCATTCTTAAGCTTCTCTTGAGCATCGAGAATTAGCTGTGCAGCCTCACTGTTATTCTTCTCAACGGCCTTGTTATAAAGGCTAAGAGCCCAGGTACTCAGTTCCTCAATCTCCTCCTTATACTCATATATCCTATCTAGCATCGGGCCCATGACATCCCTATCATCACTCTCATCAAGCCATTCCCTAACCATCTCAATATTTAGCTCTGCAGCCTCATACATTTTATAGGCTTCGCGGTATAGTTTAAGCGCCTCTGTATAGTTTCCAGCGTAGAACTGTATCCATGCGTTATCTAGTAATGTGGATGCATTGTTAAGATATTCTAATGCCTTTTGGACCATCGTCAGGGTCACGTTATTGTTTTGCACCTCACTATTATTCATCAGCCTCTGCGCTTCTGCCATGAGCTCCTGTATATCACCCGATAGGTCTTCCAATTTACCAGCCAGCATTGGGAGGGGTTTCTCTATATACTCATCTTTATATTTAAGCTCTGTACCCAAAACCTTGGCTACATCCTCGAGGATCTCCTCTGCATAGTCAACAGCCACCTTAGCCCTATTGAATAGGTTGAAGGCCTCAGTCAAGTTGCCTTCCACAGCAGCCGCTTCAGACTTATTCAGATAGTTAGATGCATTTACCAGTACAGTTCTAGCCTCTTCTATAAGCGTTAATAGATAGCTCTTGTTCATGGCCAACGACATATTCTCCAGCCTATTGGACTCGTTAAGTAATGCTGAGACCTTCCATCTATACTCTGCAATCTCACTCAAAAGTTCAGCCGTCATAGTAGTATTCACAGCCTTACCGACCTCGCCAGGAACAACAGTATCACCCACTTTCGACTTAACATTCTCAAGTATCGATACTGTTGAGTTGAGTGTAGATATAGCAAGGTCTACAGCCAATATACTCTCTTCAGAAGCATTTATCGACCTTAGATATTCCTTAACATCGATTAAAACCTCAATGGCCGACTTAATATTCTCAATACTCAGATTCAACGCCTCTACTGAGGTTGCATTACCATCCCTACTTAGGGATCTAAGCATATCCAGTATCCCACTTATAATCTCCTCCGATTGAGTGTCCACGCTAACCTCACTTAATACCTTATCAAGCTCACCCAATATCTCTAAGGCCTTGTCAACCTCGCCAGTAGCAATATACTGTCTAACCTGGTCGTATAACTCCCTCATGGAAGTCATATTATATTTCTCTACTATAAGCTCGATAACCGCTGAGACCTCCTCCATAATCCTCTTTCTAACCTCCTCACCAATTGTTGGGTCTACCGAGACCATCTCCCTTAGAGTATCGAAATAATCCTTAAGCGTATCTCTTATCGTCTCCAGCTCCTCCTGAGAAAGTGAGTTAAGGTCTGTAGCGTTTAAAGTGGCAAGATAATCTCTAATCTCCTGGATATAGGGAGTCTCATCAGTCACTAGATCCAATATCCTCGTTATAGCATCTCTATAAACCGTTATCTCCCTAATCAGCAACTCCTTAACCGGGTCTTGTGTCTGTGCATAGCCAACGCCCAAGAACCCCAATCCAATGCTCGCCAGTAACATCCCAAGTATTGATAGTGCTATTAAACCTCTATTCATGTTTTCACCGAGTGGAATAGAATATGTTTCACTATATTAAGGGATGACGCGGAACATATGGAACACAGGATTTAGGAGCTATAGTGACGCTTCAGTATAACCCTATTCCTCTTATACTCCTTCTTAATCTCCACATAGCCCAATACTTCCAACCTACGTAGGTGTCTCCACAATGTGGTCTTGGGAATACCTAATATCCGCATTATCTCACTCTGGTATAGCTCGCCTCCTTTTTCTTTAAGTACATCCAATATGGCTCGGTCAGTCTCATCTATAAACTCTTCGATTATCTCCTCCGTGTTAGACTTCCCCCTCCTCCTAAGGAGTAGAAGAGATGCAATCCCAGCCCCTCCTAATACAATGACGAGTATCGGGAGTATATCCATGAGGTTGGTGCCATCAACCTCAGGCGGAGGAGTTGTAACCCCTTCTTTAACTGCATATTGAATGTCATAGCCGCCCTTAAACTTGATTACTAAGGTATTGTCTATATAGCTGGAGTCTAAGATGTTGGTCGGTAAGCTGAGGAGGACTATATTCTTATCTACATAGATATATGACTCGAAATCTGAAAAGTATGTAAACATGACTATACCATCCTGGATATTGGTCTCGGGTATATATGAGATACTGAACTCACTTCCTGGGCTACTTGATATTACCACACTATTGTTTACAACTATTGGGGCTATCAACTCCCCATTTACATATAAAGCTACCGAGGCTGGGAGAGGCTTAGCTGGGAGGGGTATCTTTTCAAGACTCCTCTCCACAGTCCCATTTAAAACTATTCTAGGTACACCATCAGACTCAATATAAATAGCACCTTCAACAGAGAATCCCGATGATACGGATATCCCCAAATAGAATATCAGAAGTATCGTGATTAGACCTACAAATACATATGATGTATAAACCGTTTTTTCCGACACATCTATACACCTGCATCTACCTTGTATTCAATATTTTAAAAGGCTATTTAAATGGTTAAGTATAACTAAATAAGATATTTATTCCTATGAAGAAGGTCATCTCGACAGATAAAGCCCCTAAGCCAGTAGGCCCATATAGCCAGGGTATTCAGGCAGGTCCCTTCCTATTTGTAGCTGGTCAGATACCATTAGATCCTGAGACTGGAGAACTTGTTGAAGGGGATTTTGAGAAGAAGGTCAGGAGAGTTTTGGATAATATAAAGGCTATTGTTGAGGCTGCTGGAGGGAGTCTCGACGACGTTGTAAAGGTGACGGTATATCTCAAGGATATTAACATGTATGGGGAGTTTAACAAGATATATAGTGAGTATTTCAGTAGTTCAAAGCCTTCAAGGGTGGTTGTAGGAGTATCGAATCTACCTAAAGGAGTGGATTTGGAGGTTGAGGCTATAGCATATATTGAGTAGATATGTATATGGGGGTAGATGCTTGAAGTTCAGGGAGAGTAGGACACTCGATTATATCATATTATCTATAGCATTGGTCAACGTATCGGCAGCATCAATACTTGTTAGACTGGCATCTGTACACGGATTCGTAGCAGCTTCATGGAGACTCATAATAGGATCGATTCTGACACTTGCACTGCTACTCCTTTTTAGACGTGGTACTCCCCTACAGAAGCCTACACCAAAGGAAGTTTTTTATATGGTTATCTCCGGAGTATCATTGGCATTACACTTTGGCCTGTGGATGTGGAGCCTCCAACACCTCAATGTAGGTCCGAGCGTCACTATAGTCGACGGATATCCAGCCCTCTTAGCCGTCATAGGAACCATCTTCTTTGGAGAACGTTATACTATGAAGGAGTATACTGGTATAGGGCTTACCTTCTCCGGTGTAGCCCTCTTATCTATAGAGTCGTTTAGAGAAGGTGTTGCTCCACCGGGTGGAGACCCGATTTTAGGGAGTATACTTTCATTTTTAGGGATGATAGCCGTCGCAATCTACTTCGCTATCGGAAAGTATATCCGTATGAATATCGATACAATGACATATACCGGATATGTATATACTACCGCGGCTTTAACCAGCTTAGTTATGGTTTACATAATCGGGGAGCCTATGACCGGATATCCATTAGAATCATATTTCTATCTCCTCCTACTAGGTACGGTCCCGATGCTTGGGGGTCATACACTTCTAAACTACCTGTTGAAGAGGATGAAACTGGCCGCGGTAACAGCACCTGTGATTACAGAGCCCATCGTATCATCCATACTAGCCTATATCCTCTTTAAAGAATACCTCTCCCCCTATATCATCGTTTATATGGGCATAACAATATTAGGGATAACCCTTGTATTGGGGGGTAGGGAGGATTAGATATGTATTTATAACATGTTATAATCTGGATTAGGTATATATCTATCGGTGTCCTAATTGGAATTTGAAGAGATAATTTCTAAGGTGGATAGGAACTTCCAACATGCAATTGAAACCGTCTACAAATATATCCATAAAACTCCTATGGAGCATAGCAAGACATTATCGAATATTGTAGAGGGAGATATATACTTGAAATGTGAGAATCTCCAGAAGACTGGAAGCTTCAAGGTTAGAGGAGCCATTACAAAGATATCCCAGTTGAAGGATAAGGTTGAGGGGGTTGTAGCGGTATCCGCTGGGAACCATGCACAGGGAGTGGCATATGCAGCCAGTATATATAACTTGAAATCTGTTATCGTAATGCCCCATAACGCCAGTATATCGAAGGTGGAGGCCACCAAAAACTATGGTGGAGAGGTTGTCCTGCTAGATGCATCCTTTGCAGAGTTATTTAAAAAGGGTTATCAGATAGCTAAGGAGCGGAACTATGAGTTTGTACATCCCTTCAATGACCCAGTGATAATCGCGGGACAAGGGACATTAGCATGGGAGATCCTAAACGAATTATATGACGTAGATAACATCGTAGTCCCGATAGGCGGTGGCGGCCTTATATCTGGGATAGCATATATAGCCAAGAAATTAAAGCCTGAGATTAAGGTGATCGGCGTTGAGAGCGAAGCCGCACCTAAAGCTTCTGAGGCATTGAAGAAGGGTGAGTTGACCGAGGTTGAGCTTAAGCCTACACTGGCTGATGGATTGGCTGCTAAGAAGCTCGGCGATATAACCTTTGAATTCATCAAGAGATATGTAGACGAAGTTATAACAGTCACTGAAAAGTCTATTGCACAAGCTATATACTTCCTACTCGAACGCAATAAACTGGTTGTTGAAGGAGCCGGCGCCACAACAGTCGCCACGATATTTGATGGATATAGAGAGATATTTAGAGGTAAGAAGACTGTGCTCCTATTGTCAGGAGGAAACATTGATTTGACATACATATATAGAATATTACTGAGGGGATTATCCGAGGCCGGAAAAATAGTCACTTTAGAAGGATATGCATTAGATGTACCAGGCACCCTAAATAAGATTACGGGGATAATAGCCAGGAATGGAGGTAATATAGTTGATGTATTCCATGATAGAATGGATATCTACTCACCTCCAGGATATACTCTGCTAAGGATAATTGTTGAGGTACCCACCACCGAGGCTGTAAAGAAGATAAGAGATGGTTTGAAGAAGTCTGGAATATGGATGGAGCACTCTTAGATTAGACCCATCCCCCTCAATTTTTCTATTAAGATATTGAACGATTCATCAACACTATATCTATCAGTCTCGATAGTGATATCGGGATTCATAGGCTCCTCATAAGAGACTCCAATACCGGGAACAGTCTTTGACTTTCCCGTCAAGCCAAGTCTATACACTCCCTTAACATCCCTCTCTATACAGACATCGATATTACATTTGAGATAGACCTCCACAAAATCCTTCGTCATACTTCTTAGTCTATCCCTATACTTCCTCTTATTCCCAGTCGCAGATATAACGACTGTTATACCATGGCTATAGAATCTATATGCTAGCCACGCCAAGACACTGTAGAACCAGTCCCGCTCCTCCTCCGTATATCTAGGCTTAGGCGTTAGAACCCTCCTCAGAACATCGGAGTCCAGCCATTCAACTTCAATACCTTTATTAGTTAGGTATTCAGTCAAGAGTTTACCGAGGGTTGTCTTCCCAGCGGAGGGTAGGCCAGTAAACCATATTATAAATGCCATTTAAGACACCAATTCCTCAATTACATCTAGGGTGATATATTCGTGGTCCAAGACTTTAGATGCGAACTCCAGAATCTTCCTCCTAATCTCCCTATTCATTTCTGGATACCATACAGGATTAGCGACTACCAAGGCACGCCATGTATAGAAAGGCTGTATAACCCTTAGAATATCTTCATCACCAGTCTTATCGATATATCCTTCTATGAACCTTCTATAGAGAGTTTTAAATGGCTCTTCAAACCCTTTCTTCGTCAATAGACTTATGAATATATAGTTAATTGTAAGGGCTGCCACATCATCCGCAGGCTCACCATAATCGCCCCGACTTCTATCCAAGACTTTAATCTCCAAATTCTCATCTACAAGGATATTCCATGGATGAAAATCTCCATGTACGATAGATAGCCTATCCATATACTCTCTAAGTCTCCACCTCCATCTAACAACTTTCTCCTCGATCTCCTGGAGAAAACTTGGGTTTATAACCTTTTTATCACTCCATATATAGCTATCTATAATCCCCATGATACACTCTCCATGCCCCACCAAATCCCTAATCCTCCTATTATAAAGCCAGGGATCTACCTCCGGCTTCACACTATGGATATCAACTAGATAATTAACTAGTATATCGACAAGCTCTAGATCCACTTCTCTAGGCCTATCCAAGTTAGATATTTCAAAGAGAAAGTCTTTATAGAGCCTCCCCGAGACATACTCAGTAACCAAATAGAATTCATCGAAGTCTCTAGTTGATTTAAGCTCACCATCTACCGATACATATCCTACGTCAACCGCCTTTACATGCCTGGGTAACTTGTTAAAGGCTTTGTAGCTCCAGAGAATCTCACCCGCCCTATCAGAGATATATTCATGGCCAAATCTATCCTCCTTCACCGTCGATATGACAAACCTTCTCCTCCTCCCCCCATCGACGACGATCTCCACCATAACCGGCTCTCCATAGCCATAACCCTTTACATCCTCCCCCTCAAAACCAAGAAAACGGATATCCTCCAGCCTTGGATACAACCTTCTAAAATAGTTTTCAATCGCCTCCCTCCGAATCATTACAACAATAGAATGTGTATAGTGAAGATATTAACTATTCAGACTCCCCCTTCAAATAGAAATATTTTACACCGGATCTCCTAATAGAGCCTATATAGCCTAAAGACTCGAGTTTCTTCAACCTTCTATATAATGGAGATTTTGGAATACCTGTTACATCCATAATCTCCTGCGCAGTCTTCATACCATCCTTTAAAACATCCAATATCTTCCTATCACGATCATCCAACTCATCCTCTATAACCTCAACCTCAACGTTTCTTCTTCCCTTAAGCAGATATAGAACTATAATTGCCAAGAATCCAGTTAGAATTGCAATAGGTATTATATTAAAGTCAGGTTTGAGGCCTACCTGCTGGGCTTCACCACCCTCATCTACTACAGTGGCCGGTGGGAAGGTGTAAACTATGGTTACGTTTCCCTTTGGTAGGAGGAGGGATAGTCTACCATCATTCTCTACGGATATCGAGAAATCCTGTGTGGAAATATTGAGTATTAGAGAGTTCCTGGGCAGAATCAATTTAAATGGGTATTGCATACTTACTTCAAATATCCATCTAATCCCTTCTTTTCGGGTCAAGCCACCAGATAAAACCTCTATCTCCACATTATTTGAAGCTGCATAGAAGGAAAGCCGTCCATCCTCATAGTATGCTGGAGTTTCAGAGCCATTTACATAAACCGTAAAATATATAGGTTCATCCGGGACTCTTATCGTTACGTCTACGGGTGGATTTGGTACGTATAACTTGTAATAGATTATGGAGGTCCCATCGATATTCACTTCTATAGATACATCCCTAACTATAGTCTGTGGGTAGGTGGATACTATATTGTACAGGACTAGAATTAATAATAGAAAGAGGATGGAGTAGAGGGACTTACTCGTGTCTCTATTCATATCTTATCCCGATTATAACTATCAACGGCTTAACTATATTTAGCTAGTAGAGAGTCTATATACCTTATTAACTGGTCCACCCTATCTATTAACTCCTGATTAACACCCTCCATACTACTAAGCTCATCCTTCAAATTGATTAGAACCTCCCTAATATTGTTAAGCATATTTATGAACACCTGTTTTGGAAGCATTCCAGATTCGTACTGTCTAACAAGCCGGTTAATCTGACTCTCCAAATTATTCAACATCCTCTCAACATTCTTAGTATCCATCTGCATAAATCTCCTCATACTCATCTTTATCCTATTCCTCAACTCTACAGAAGCGTTGATGATAATCGAGATGTACCTCCTTGGTATTGGTAGCTGACTACTATAATTTGATATGTAACCCAGTAGAATACTTAGTGCCTGCTCGAGATAGGTGAGGGCTGAAGCTTCGTCACCTGCTTCTAGGGCTGATATTGCTGAGGCTATCAACTCCCTCACATCAGTGAGTATTCTAACCATCTCTCTTACATTATCGAGTATAGAGGTTGATATATTGAATCTCTCCCCATATCTTATCGATTTGTTTAACAAATTAAGGTATACCTCCAACCTATTCTCCAAACCCCTTAACATCTCAAGTGCACCTTCCGTATTACCAGCCTCTATATGTCTAATCGAACTGTTTATACTGTTTACTATACTCACTAGAATCTTTCTAAATGCTATTGATACCCCCTGTACCATCCCTACACTTCTCCAATTCCTACCAACTGCGGTATTAATCTGGATAGTTACATTGGCAATTATACTGTTTATTTCAGATAGTACCTCTTCAATCTCCTCTGGAGACATCCTACCTAGATTCTCCTCTAGATACTTGAGTTTGTTCAGAGCCTCATTAATCCCCTTCCTTAACGCCTCTCTATCCAATTCAAGACATATATCTCTATATAGATAGTTTTGGATTCTATCTGACTTGTTAATCTCCACATTAATATCTAGACATATAACCACGGTGTCTTCAAAGTTTCTTAACGTCCTATTCATCTGAATCAGGATATCCCTCTTCTTAGCTATAGTTTCTAAATAAAGGGATTTATCGATTGTATACTCCATATTCAACTCTGATTGGATATAGAAATAGACTGGTGAGAATTCCAGCATAGCCTCCAAAATATATTGATATGCCTTATAACGGTTAGATTCATTCCTAGCCAGCTCAAGATATTCAAACGACTTATTCACCTTCTCCCTTAGATCCTGTGGAATCTCTATACCATTCTCATCCGCCAAATTCAGATAATAATTTATGAAATCCTCTACAGACTTGATATAACTATTTACATTCCCAGCCGTATAGCCTATGAATCCCCCAAATAGTGAGAACAGCAATATCGACAAGATCGTGAGTGATAATATCCTTACCTTCATCCCAGATCTCACCATATAGAAGAACTCTCAATAGTCTTTATTTAGGGAGTTAATGGGAAATTGTGGGACTATATGGGAATAAATATTGAGGTCGATAGTTCTCTGAGCCTCCTGATATAATTCGTCTTACCTCTTACCGCAAGTCTCCCAAGAATAGCCATGAGATTAGCCGTTAATGCGAGATATGTGTTTAAAGTGGGTTTTATGGAGTATGAAATTGGTATAGAGTATATCCTACCACCTATATTGATGGTGAGTGCCATCGAGACCTCGTTACTGAGGGGATTGAAGGAACCGCCTAGATACATTAGGATAAGGGCTACCACTGTGAGGATCAGGCCTGTCATGCTAGGAAGTTTAAACCCGATTAAACCTTTTGATAGCTCTTCATCTTTAACTAGAGAACCTGTTATGAGGGAGAGGGAGGCGACTAGATATGATAATTTAGAGGATATGACTAGATAGTCTAGAATGGGTATTGAGAGGCTACGTCCCAAGACGTTTATCTCCATCTCTCCCAAACCGATCGTTATAGTATCTCCCTCCACAATATTAGAAACAAGTATCACCAACTCCCCACTTCTTAATACTAGATATAAGGTTATGAGACCAGCGATCAAAGCAAATAGATTGACATGCCGGTAATAGGCTAGTCTCGTGAGTAGGGGTTCTTTAACAGCCCCACTCATCGTGATAACCCTCCCTTGATAACCGAAGTCAAAACGATAGGTTCACCGTATACCTTAGCCTCCAAACTCAACTCCATCATGTATTCGATGCCCTTAAAATATAGCCTGCCACCAGTGGGTGAAGCTACTGGAAATTTCAAATCTATGCTGACGGATTCCCCTACATCCAAGCCTCTACCTTCTGGAAATACATATTCACTTTTAGATGATATATGCATCTGCATATCGAGAGTCGCATTCAAAGTTGCATCTAACCTTCTAATTGTTAACGGAACATCACCCGTATTCACTATTTCTATGGAGAAGACGATATAATTCTCCTTCACATAGACCTGATCAACTGTATAGGATATGTTAACAGAGACCTCTGAAGCCTTAAACCCTATAAACCTCTCTATATCCCAATTATAAAGGTATAATCCATATACCAATGGGGAGACGAAGGCTATGATTAGGATGATGTTTACAAGCCTCGGTATAAAAGATTTATTCATCAAATGAATATGAAGTCTATGCTGAGAAATAAGTTTTTATCTCTACTCTTTCACCAGCTTCATCCTTACATATGTGAAGAGGAATGATATCGCCACGATAATGGTGGATAACGCATTTATATCTAGTTCCAGCCTACCTCTTGCCACCCTATTCCAGATATATACTGGGAGTGTATCGAATCCTGTAGGTCTTGTGAAGAAGGTCTTTATAAAGTCGTCATAACTCCATATGAAAGTTAGAAATGCCGCAGCTAAAATAGCTGGCATCATAAGGGGGATAGTAATTTTGAAAAATGTTGTTATTTCATCCGCTCCAAGCGTCATTGCCGCCTCTTCATACTCCCTATTCCATCCCTGGAACCTTGCCTTCAAAACAAGATATGCAAGAGGAGCATCAAAAGCTACATGGCCAATAATTATCGTTAGGGGGCTTAGTTTAAACCCTACTATAATCAGGAAGATAACGAGGGTAACAGCCTCAACTATTTCTGGTATTATAATGGGTACCATTATAAGCGAGTCCAATAAGGTAGACCCTCTAGGTTTATATCTTACAACGGCGTATGCCATGAGAATTCCGAGTAGTAGTGATACTAACACCACCACTGCAGCGGTCCATATAGAATTTATGAAGGACTCCCAAACATTTGCATTGTTAATCAAGGATATATAGTTCTCAAGAGTAAACCCAGTAAAGACTAGTTTTGACCTGGATGAATTGAAGGAGAAGAGTATCATAACAACTATAGGTAGATATGTAAGCGTGACTATCGACCAAAATATTATTTTTAAAGCTCTATCTACCATGCTCATATTAACGTTATCTCCCTCCCTACAAACTTGAAATAGATATACGTAGATATCAGGATCAAACCTATATAGACCATTGCAGCCGCGGAACCCATAGCCCAACCCAATATACCGCTTATCCTAATGAAATTGTCATATATTAAACGGCCGATTGTATATGCCCTACCACCCCCCACCAGTATTGGGATGACGAACTCCCCTAGTGCGGGGATGAAGACGAGTAGGGAACCAGCTATTATACCAGGTTTCGAGAGGGGTAAGGTAATTTTAAGGAAGGTTTTTAGGGGAGGGGCTCCAAGAGTATATGCAGCCTCTATATACTCCTTATTAATCTTCTCTACCACCCCAAATATTGGGAGTAGCATGAATATTAAGTAGCTGTAGATCATGGTTATAATGACAGCTATATCTGTACCCAATATAGGTATAGGCTCGCTAAGGAGCCCAATGGATATAAGCCCCTGCTGAAGGGGGCCAGCCTCATGAAGTATAAACCTCATCGCATAAACCCTTAATATAAAGTTTATCCAGAAAGGTAGGAATATTATGAAGACAGCCGTCGTCTTCATCCTCTTATCCATCTTAAACGCCATATAATATGCCATGGGATATGCGAGAAGCAACGTTCCAATAGTGGTTACAGATGCATAGTAAAAAGACAGTATTATAGCCCTAACCGTACCTGGATTAGTAAAGAATCTTATATAGTATCTGAGGGTTACTTCAAAGGTCAGATACCATGTATATACCTCCTTATCAAGCATTCCAAGACTTAGCATCAAGGAGATTACGAAGGGTGCAAAGAAGAATATAGCTAGGAATATTAGACCCGGCCCTAGTAATAAAAAAAGTTTGAGGGATCGGGATCTACGTATCTTATCTATAAACGTATCTCCCTCCATATCCTATGCACTCTGTACCCTCTGCCAATAGTCGTTCCACAGCGCCTCCATCTCGGGGGTCAAAGACGTCCAGTATAGCTTGTCATAGAGATCTTCAGGCACGAATATCGTTGGGTCGTTCCTGATCTCTTGAGCCACGTATTTAATACCTGCTGGGAATGGGTATTTGATTGTCATCGTATGAATAGCTGAGATAACGGGTTCTAGGAACCAGTTTATAAATGCATGGGCATTCTCTATATTCTCTGCATTAGCTGGTATAGCGAAGTTATCGAACCAAGCGATTGCACCCTCTTCAGGTACTACGTACTTGATATTCTCGTTTAGAATCGTCATCTTAACTTCATACTCGTCAGAGTCCCAAATAATACCGGCAATATCTCCATTCCAGCTCTGGGATATATAGAACCTCTCGCCTATGGGGAGTTCCTCCATATACTCCTCAGTACTCGCATATCCATATAGGTATGGCTTCTGCTTGATCAGGACGTTAGCCATCTCCTCCAACTTATTCTCATCAAGTGTGGTAATCCAATCCATTACATCCTCTCCCTTCTGAGTGGCCAAGTAGATAGCAGCAGCATCCATAACCTCGATAGATTCTGTTAACATGGTGATCTTACCGGCATGTCTCCTAAGAATAGAATCAGGATTGTCAGCGTCTAACAGGTCACCCCAGCTAGTTATTGTATCACCACCCATCTTATCCTCGTTATATGCCACTGCAGTCGTTCCATAGCTATAGATGAGGGTATATTCATTATCTGGATCCCACTCCCGACCCATAAAAGACTCTGGAATGTATTGGTGGTTAGGAATCTTATCCAGGTTTATTCTCTGGAGGAGACCCTTCTCAATTAGAGACGGTATATAGGAGGCTGATGGGACAACCACATCATAGGCTCTAGCTCCCAATTCTAACTCAGCCACAAGTTCGTCATTACTCTCATAAAAGTCCATCTGAATTTTAATATTATTCTCTTTAGCCCACTCCTCAATCAAAGCAAGATTGGCATACCAAGTCCAGTTAAACAGGTTGAAATTCTCCTCTAACTGGGGGGCCTCCACCCCAGCCTGCTCCATCAGCCTCTCAACCTCCTTCTGGAGGCGGTCCACCTCCCCCTGCCTCGCGAAATATCCAGCCGCTCCGCCAAGCGCCAGCCCAGCCGCACCAGCCACTGCAACCTTAAGGAAGTCACGACGGGATGCCACAATCCCACCCGAAATACCTTATACTTTACTTTTATTGTTACAGGAAAGATTTAAATATAAGTATATTATTGATGTTAAAAGTTAATGTCTTCTTCTTTTAATATATTCCATCAATTTATTCCTGGCAATAGTATAAAGTTCTTTTTCATCCACATAAAACCTACTTAAATCAAATATCAACTTCTCCAACTCATACTCTGTAGGGACTCCATTCTCAATCAGCTTCATATTCGACTCTTCAAAAGAGTCAGACTCTATTATAACGTGAGACGGCAGACTATCCCTATAAATTGGATTCGGGTCTATAAAGAATGTCAGAGTAGAGTGGATTCCCAACTCTAAATGTCTAGACCCACCCCTTATCCTCCTCTCCCCAAACCCATTAACCAAGGCGTCATAAGCCAATCGACTGGCCTCCGTATCGACATATTTAAGGAGTTCACTATAAAATTCGGTATCGCCAGATCCAAATCCAATTACCCGTATAATAGACCCCTCTATATAAAGTTCGTGAAGCCGCTTCCTCAGATAATTCCATGGAAGCTCGCCATCAGAACCTGGGGAGACTACAGCCACCATACTGTTAAACCCATCTAGTGATAGTTGATAGGCAGCTGCCAATCCATATGCATCCGCCATTGGACTCCACAACTCATCCTCATCACCCCTACATAGGATATCCCCACCGACATCCACAGCTATAAAAGTATCCAGTCCATAGTCTACCATCACATTTCGAATCCCCTTGACAAATGATTTGAAGCCATATATAGGAGATACTATGAAGACCTCCTCATCCAAAAACCTAGCCACCTTAGCCGCTTGGAAGAAGACCTCTCTACCATCTCGAATCGCGTAAGAATCTCCAGATACGATCATATAGCCATCACGAACCACTCCATTCCTAACCTCCTCGTATTTAATCGGGCCAGGCTTAGGATCATATTTAAACCTTTCCCATGGTATGGAACCGAGCAATATGGAGTTATATACATCATTTAAAAGATATTTTAGGAGTGCAGCCGAAGCTATATCTCCCCCTCCACCGGAAGCAAATAATAAAGCTTTTGAACCTGGTAGCAACGCCATAAAGAAGGAATTAAATCACAATCACTATATAGTTTTTATTATATCAAGTGGTTGGTATGGAAGATATAAAAAAGTTGTTCGAGCGGGGATATGATGAACTGGATTTTAAGGAGGTATTGAAGCATATTGAGAAGATACTCTCATTTAGAGGGGAGGATAGATATAGGCTTGCAGGGTCAAATTGGGAGGTAAAGACCGCGGAATACATCGCTGAGAAACTGAATGAATATGGATATAAGATCGAGCTTCAAAAAGTCCCTGTAGATATATGGAGATATAAAGGTGGATATATCGAGGTTGACGATGGATATAATGCCGATATCTATACTTTTGCAGGGATCACTGGTGGAGAGGCTGATGGAGAACTTATATATATTGGTAAGGGGGATTGGAGCCACGACCTTAACGGCAAGATCGTCCTCATAAACCTAGATTTTAATATTTACGATTCACATGTTATGCCGGCGCTAGAGGCGTTTAAGAAAGGTGCAAAGGCTGTTTTATTTACATACCTAGAGGATAGTGGGTTAGAACTCTATAGGGATAACACGTATTATCTATATGATGGAGAGCCTTGGCTAGATGGTGTTATAGGGATTGTAAGACCGAAAGATGCAGAGGAGCTATTAAAGCGGGTAGGCCACAAGGCATATGTAAAGATTGAGTGTGAATCGATGAATGGATATAGCTATAATGTTATAGGTTTTTTAGAGGGAGATAAACCCCTCAACTATGTGGTGTCAGCCCATCACGATGGATATAACCCCGGTGTAATGGATAACCTATCCGGATTAGCTTATATCCTGGAAATGGCTCGGCTATTAAGCGAGTATAAACCCCCATATAACATAGAATTTATAAGCTTTACAGCAGAGGAATATGGATATCGAGGTAGCTCATACGATTATTTAATTGGGAGTGAACACTTCTTCTCAAATGTTGATCCAAAGGACTATATAATGGTTTTAAATGTAGACCTGATAGGTTTAAAGGCTCTACCTATAGGTGTGAACTATACTTACGACTTGAATCTACATATCTCTAGAATAGTCTCAAAGTTATATGATGATATCTCATCAGGGGTACAGCTTAGTGGAATGCCTAGTCTATGGGTTGATTCATGGCCAGCGATACATAAGGGGATAACGGGGTTAACCATTACACATATAGCTAGAAACTACTACTTTAAACGATACTACCACACTGAGAAGGATGATTTAACATTGATGGATGAGAAGGTTTTTAGAGAGGGATTCGCCCTCGGATATACCATCTTACTTAATAATATGGATTTATATCCCCACTACACATTAAGTGAGCTCCTAAGAGATTTCAGAGGTAAATTGAAGCCACACTATCTCAAGCCAATTGGGAAGTCCGATCTTATTGAGGTAGTAGATGAGGCTATTGAGAGACTTATCGATTTAGAGTATAGGCTTGAGATCCTAGGTAGGTATAGACGTTCAAGCCGTATAGTCAAGCTATTAAATATAGTTAGAGCAAGCATATTCAAATCGGTGTATAGATTGGGGAGGGACTATCCAACTGAGAAATATGCTACTTACTTCCCAGAATATTATAATGAGTTAATTGGAAATATTGAAACAATACTACACTATATCTCCAATGGAAAGATGGAACTTGCGAAGGAACTTATTATGGACCTGAGTATAAATAGATGGGCATATACACTCTCCAATGAGACGGTACAGACATTACTAGATATGTTTAGAAGGGGTGATAAATGGGCTTATAATGCCGTATATCCATATCTAAATACACATAGTTTAATAACTCTGGAAGGGGAGAGGCTTGAAGAAGAGCTTTATAGTCTGTTAGACAGGGCATTCAACAATTTAAAGGATGAGGTGGAGAGAATGTATAATACCCTCAATGATATTAATGAGGTGATTGACCTAATGAGTGAGATGGTTGAAGAGTGGCTCAACCAGTCGTCTGGAAAGCTTTATTAGTCCTCTCCATAAGCCCTGGAGGTACATATGGTCTGAACCTATTCCTCAGCTCTGCAAATATTCCGTCGACCTTCATAGACCACTCCTTAATACCATCCTTAGACTCAGGATAGTTAAGATAAAGGGATTTGACTGTCTTCATTACCTTCAACGTATAATCCAGATCTTTGATTATCGATAGCTTCCCATGGACAACCGACTTCAAAACTCTCAAAGCCTTGTCAAATGAGTTTATAATATCGTCTTCATCCCTCGCCTTAGACACGTCTTTACCCGTCAATATACCATGTTTAATTACAAATTCATAGTCGGCATCGCTATAAGCCTGCATCAAATGCCTAAATACATCTAGTCTTGCCTGTCTCAAACCATATGGACTCGTCATATACGCATGTTGATATTTCCATAGCATATCCTGGCTATAGTCTCCAGCCTCGAGGGCCTCAGGTATATATTTGGAAAGGAGGTAGGCACCATATAACCCATATCCTATACCTTCTGCAGTAGCAGGGTCAATCATAATGGCTGAATCCCCCACAGCGGCGAAGCCATTCCCTACGAAGACGTGCCTCGGCCTCCTATTAGGGATGTTCCAGGTACCCTTCTTTATGATCTCCCTATCCCTTAAAAGGTCGGGGAAGACTTCTCTAATATATCTTTCCATTAGGAGATGTGGCTTTGGAATATCCCTATGTGGCATAACACCGTTACCAATATTTAACATATATCCATCTCTATCCCATGGGAAGAGCCACACATATCCAGTGGGTGCGTACTCGCTAATGAAATGTAAATGGACATAATCCACATCGTCAAACCTCTTTTTAAGCTTGACAACCTCACGATAAGCATTGATGACATCCCTATCAAGAATATCCTTCTCGATACCCCAAGCCTCTGGAGCCTTCCTAATTAAAATCGATGAATATCCAGTTGCATCTACAATTATTTTCCCGTTTAGAGTCATCGACTCCTTTAAAGACCGATTGAAAATCTTTACTCCCTTTGCGTATCCATCCTCTAAAACTAGGTCCTGTACAATGGAGTCGCTATATAGCTCGACACCCTTCTCAAGAGCATATCCAAGGAGTTCCTGCCCCCACCCATGTCTATCAACTACATATCCACCTTCTGTAGTGGCAACGGAGATGCTATACCTCATATCCCTTGGATACACCTTTATACCCTTTACATAAGCCCTTACCACTTTATCTGTAGGATGTGGTAGACCTGTGGAGGTGAAGTGATGTGCGGCTATAGCGTCTCCACATATCTTGTCACCAATATCCTCCTTCCTTCTCCTATCGACCAATGCTACGGACAATCCTTTAGAAGCAAGGAGATAAGCAGCAGTCATACCGGCTGTACCAGCTCCAGCCACAACCACATCGAAATCCTTGGATTTACCCATAACTATACACCGTTTAGATAGAGTAAATTATATATTGTTACATATTAAAAATATGTCTTGGATTACCTATCACAATATAAAAAGTATTTACAGAGAACCATAGCCCAATTTATTACCAATGCAAAAACATTTTAAATATTTGAATGAGGAGGTACGCCGCCGTAGCTGTTATATCTACGAGGAGGGATGAAATACTCTTTATACGTAGACGGGAAAATCCCAACGACCCTTGGTCTGGAGATATTGCATTCCCAGGGGGGAGAAGAATAGATACCGATAGAGATCTACTCGATACAGTTGTTAGAGAGGTGTATGAAGAGGTTGGTATAAGGCTTGATAGGTATTGTCAGGAGCCGATATTAATAGGTGTATTCAGTCCACTATCATTTCCCAATTATAGGGTATATGCCTATAACTTCTGGGTAGATGATAGGATAGAGACTTTCCAGGGTGATGAGATAGACGGTATATTCTGGATATCTCCCTACAACCTTGTAAAGGGGAGATGCCTAAGGCTTATAAGGATGAGGAATGAGGTTAGAGAGGTTGACTGTTTCAAAATAGGTAAAATCGTTATATGGGGTATGACATATAGAATATTAAAAAAGTTTCTGGAGACATACTACTTCTAAGAAGATGAATACATACTCTATAGATGAACTTGCTAACACAATTAAGCGGGAGGTATTGAAGTTAATAGAGGAGTTGGATCTGGATATTGACTATGGAGTTGAGATTTTCGTATATAGTGAGGATCTAAGGGAGGAAGACCTGAAGAATATCATTAAAAAGCTTCTGAAAGACCTAAAGATAACTTACGTATATCTCTATAGAGAGCCGGGATACTACGAGAAAAAAATAAGGTGGAGAGAGATTGAAATAACCCTAGGCATTAGGCCCGCGATCCTCTAAACCTCTTTAATATTACCAAGGCAATTACAGCCACAACCAGAACTCCACCCACCAATACACCCAAGTTGTACATGTTCATAGTCTGTACATCAATCGTTACATCATCGAAGCCTGGAACAGAAACTGTATAGGTCTTCTCAAACTGTATCATGAAGCCGCCAATCTCCTCTGTAAATGTCCCACTATACTCCACACCATTTATCTTGTAGATATCCACCGGTCTCCCGAGATTCTTTAAATAGACATCGATCGTCACCTTAACCCTTCCTAGTGAAGGTTCTACCACAGTTCTTATATCAAGTTCGTCAAAGTATACCTCAATCTCGTTGGATATGAAGCTCGTCAATCCATATTTATTATCAACTATTCCAGAGACTTTGAAGACGAGCTCTCCAGGGGAGGCCTTTGTATAGGGGAATGGCTCTATAAAGACTTGACCATCAAACGGTGTCCCGTCATAGGCATAGTATGCATTAACGTATATGTTTATTTCACGGCCTACCTGTACAACCTCGTAATCAGTCGACAACTCTATAACAACCTTATCAAAGACCACCTCTATAGCTGGACTATCAGATAAGTCACTGGTTATATTATATTCAGTATCTACAACTCTTAATGGCCTGACCTCGTACCTACCTACATCATCTGAAGATACTGTTATAGTCGCTTCACCGTCGATTAAATCTACCCTCCTAACCTCGTCATTCAACATATACTCCAGATATCCCTTAACACTTGTCGAATCGAGCATATGCTTAAACACATATCTAATACTGACGCTATCTGTAACGTCAACCCTATAACTATCCTCACCAAGGTATGATACATCTATAGAGTCAAACACTAATTTAGCCGGTTCAACGGGTAATATAGAATCTGTCACGTTAATATATTTATCAACATATCTAGCGTCTTCCACATAGTATACCAAAGTTCCCGGTGAATCCATAGAGGCGTTAATCACTAGTCTTCCATCCTCCACCCGATATGTCGATCCATTCACTATTAGCTCTACAGGACTAGCGGGAGAACCATTATGTAGATATGAAACGCTGAATTCTATCTGTCCAACCTCATCCAAACTGAATCTATCCTTAGCGACTGTATAATTTACCACATATTTGGTGTATACAACTTGGAATCCAATCCTCTTCTCCAATTCAGGCACATATGGAGATGTAGAAAGTAAAACGTTGAATCTAACAACGTCATACTGAGAAGCCCCTAACAACTCCTTTGAGAACTGGAATACCTCCTGACCACCTTTTACCGGAATATTGATTACTGGGCTAGCGTTGATATATAGACTAACTCCATATAAATAGTCGCCTTCTGAAGATACTTCAATCTTAAATGTTTTATCCCCACTCAGAAGTCTCGGATATACATCAAATTCTGGGAATAAATCGTATCTATCTATCTGCCTAACATATACATTCCTATATACCGTTTCCACATAGTTTCCATACCAATCCATATAGAAGAGTTTAATATCTAGTCTTGTACCCTCAATAGGAACTGAAAACTGATAGTTATACCTATTGTATGTACTTAATGCCTCTGTACTCTCCAATCTAGGGGTTACCTCTCTGAACACTCTCCCATCCCAAGAGACGTAAACTGCAAACCTCTCAAGTTCAAATCCCTCTAGGATGGATAAACTAAAGTCTATGACATCTCCCATAAAGTATGAATATAGCCCATAAAGTATTGGCGGTTCTGGATCGGGCTGGGAACTATTGATGAAGAATACTGTATCGATATCTGAGAATAGATTCATTCTGGTATTTGACATATTCACGATTAAATAGTATGGTAGTTCGAGATCCCTGAGATTATCGAAACCTACTATTGGCAAGCCTGTAGAGACATCTCTATCCACAACACTTCCATTATAAATCAATTTATACTCCGTCGTGTATGGCCCTGGCATCTGGACAGGATCCAAATCCGAGAGTAGGAAAGTTGTGATATTCATAGCTGGTCCTCCAGCTATCCTCTTCTTCTCAACTCTATGGTAGAGGAAATATGGCGGAGTCGCTGGACTTAAAGACTTTGATGTGGCGGAAGTATCTAAGACACTTAAGCTAGATATGGATCCATTTGAATTGAAGGTTAGGAAATATTTACTCTCTGTCTCTCCCGCTATCTGAGTGTCTTCCGAGACTAGAAGTTTATAGCTTGCACCTTGATATGCAGGTCCAAGCACTAGGAATGTAAAGCTCTGATGGGGTGGGAAGACTGCAAATCCACCTAGATATGACTCGTTACCCGCCTGAGAGCCAGTATCTAATGTGAATGAGGTTAGTCTTGGGAATAAGAGGGAACGTGAAGCCTGGGAGATAATCCATGAAGAGTCTATATATGTAGTGGCGTAGTCAAGGATCTCGGTATAATTCCATCCAGACACATTATATGGAACTTGGAGATACTGAATATTTAAATATATTTTATCATTAGTTTCTAGAGATACATACATTTCATAATCTGCCGATACATTCCATACTCCATACTGATAAATAGTTGCAACATCCCTCTGGGGCGTGTATAATCCATAAAGATGCCCTATAGGCACCAAATCATTCCCACGATACTTAACTGGTAAAGTAACTTTTCTAAACCCACTTACCTCTATAGTTTGGATCACATCCCTATCTAGCTGAATCTCACGAGAGATAAGTGTTACCGGTCCCTCAAGCAGATCTTCAGACATGAATGAGTTTATCGAGACCCCTATAAACTTGTATGTTCCATATGGGAGTTTAAACCATAGGGAATATGCTTCTCCATCACTTGCTATCCTTCCTCCCGTCGGTAGGATCCATCTATCCGGATTCACCGAGTCATATGCTATGAAGAAGGTGAAGTATACCTCGCCGTTATATGTAGTGTTTAGATATACATCGAAGAGTCTATAGGCTGTAAATATAAGTTGATACTCCTCATTATCCGAAGTTCCAAATATTATACGGCCCATATACAGGTCTTGATCGGTTACAATTGGAATCTCAATAGATATCCTTTTTACTGTTGCATTCAAGTCAATTACATCTACATTTACTGATGAAGTTAGGTTGAATCCCGGATTATAAAATCCAGTCATAGATATATTCTTGACATACAAATTAGTGGGTTGGCCATCCAAGTCTAATACCGTTATATTAGTGGTATATGTATTGCTAAAGACTTTCCTCATGTTAACATTGAAACTTACATTTTTGAAGAGGAGGGATGCATTTAAGGCGTCGACAGCATTAACCAGACCCGCTCCATATGAGAAAATATCTGAATCAATTGGATCAGCAGTTGATACTATTAGATTCTTGACATCCAGGGCACTCATGTCAGGCCTTACCTGGAGTATCAACGCGGCGACACCGGCAACATGAGGTGTGGCCATGCTGGTACCACTTAACGATATGTAGTCGCCGCCAGACCCCTCTATACGGGAGTCGCCCAACACACGTTCAAGAAGACTATCTTTAGCAAGTGGTGCTATGATATCCACACCAGGAGCTAATACATCAGGTTTAACCCTCAAATCTCCAGTTGGTCCTCTACTACTGAAATCTGCAATCTCTCCATTCTTATCAACCGCACCAACAGTAATAGCCAATGTAGATACTCCCGGGCTCCCTAAACTCCCATAATTAGGTCCATCGTTACCAGCGGCGGCAACTACAACTACACCTTGTTGTACCGCCCAGTCGACGGCCTTGCTAAGTGGGTCACTACCATCTCCGTTTAATCCACCTCCTAGGCTTAGGTTGATTACATCAGCCCCATTAGCCACAGCCTCCTCAATACCAGCTATAATCCAGCTCGTCAATCCAAATCCCTGACTACTCAATACCTTTATATTCATTAGTAGAGCTCCAGGGGCCACGCCCTTGAACACTCCATTACTTGCCAATCCAGTTCCAGCGGCTATACCTGCAACATGTGTACCGTGTCCATAATAGTCATATGGATCTTCATCGGGCACCATGGAAACGTTATAGACAATCTTCGAGGTCCCATTTGGGAAGAAGAAGTCTGGATGAGTCCAGTCAATACCAGTATCTAAAATTGCTATCTTAATTCCTGAGCCATCTATCTTTACAGCTAGTTTAGCCTCTAAAACCGCTAGCCTATCAAAATCTACTATCATCCCAACACTCTCATTCAGATTTAGCTCAACCCTATAGTCAACGCTAAAATACATCGGTTCATAACTCTTTATAAGATCACCAACCTTACCAACCTCTATCTCAAATGCTATGAACGGCAAGTACTTATAGACAAAGTTGATTTTACCTCCCATATCTAGTATATTTTCTATAAGATACTCCTTCTCAGTATCAGATGTATACTCTACTATCAAGTTAACCTTTTCATTGGCAATATCCCTAGGATCTAATAGGCCTACCTTCAGATCATCAATATTTACACTATCGATATAATCCAGCGGATAAAGCAGATGTGGTGCAAAGGCTATGTAAGGCTTGTCATCAACAACTATAATTGCATACCCAGGACCATTACCTATCTCATCAAATCTCAATCCGTCTAAAGAGTTGTCATTTGATGTAGATACTGCAGGTCCAATAAGTAAAACCTGAAGTATAATCACAACTAATATAGCAAAATATTTCGACCTCATTAGAAACCACTCTTATTTTTATATAAATGATGAATGAATCTAAACAATATAAATTTATCTCTTTACTCCAAGATAGAGCTGAGCGAATTCAGGATGTTCAAGAAGCTCCTTTGGATCTCCTTCATACCTAATTTCTCCACTGACGAGAAGATATGCATAATCACCGATTTCTAGGGCCTGCTTCGCATTCTGCTCCACCAATAAAATAGTGAGGTCAAGCTCATCCCTCAACTCTACAACCTTCTTCATCATCATCTTAACAAGTATAGGTGCTAAGTCGGTCGACATCTCATCCAGCAGAAGAAGCTTGGGTCTCCTCATGAGAGCCATTGCAATCGCAAGCATCCTACGCTCTCCACCGCTTAGGGTACCTGCCTTCCTCTCAATAAATTCTTTAAGCCTTGGGAAGAGCTCTAGAACCTCTTCAATCCTCCTATCAACCTCATCCTTAGGAAGTAGATAACCACCTAGAACCAGATTCTCTCTAACCGTTAGATTCGAGACTACATTCTTCATCTGTAGAAGGTATGATATACCCATCTTCGCAATTTTATGAGGGGATACACCTACAATCTCTTCCCCATAGTATTTGATACTCCCTTTATAGACTGTTGTCAGCCCTGCTATTGTATTTAATAGTGTAGTTTTTCCAGCCCCGTTTGGTCCAACGACAACAGTTATACTACCCTCCTTAACATCCATATTAATATCGAATAGTACCTGGAGCTTCCCATATCCACTGTATAAGTTTCGAATCTCAAGTACATTCTCCGTCATATTCTACTCACCTATATAGACTTCAATTACCTTTGGATTATTAGCAACCTCATCCGGCAGACCCTCCGCAATCAGAGTACCCCTATCCATTACATATACATAATCAGCATATGGAAGGGCTATGTCAATCCTATGCTCAATAAGTAGGAAGGTCACATCCCACTTATCAAGCAGACCCCTAATATATGATAGAATGTCTCCCGCATATTTTGGGTCAGTCCCTCCAATAGGCTCATCAAGAGCAATCAACTTTGCATCTGTGGCTAATGCACGGGCAACCTCTAACATCTTCAGCTGACCCGCACCTAGAGAAGAGGCCACCTGGTCCCATTGATTATCAAGTCCCACACTCTCCAAAATCTCAAAAGCCCTCTCAATATTCTTCTCCTCCTCCTTAATCCAGAACATTTTAATGGGGGCTTTTAGAGGATGTTCCCCTGGGTTTTTAAGCGCTACCAAAACATTCTCTAATACGGTCAACCCCATGAAGGGCTCGGGTATTTGGAAGGTCCTTACGAATCCTAGTCTATAAACTTCGTGGGGGGGATATCCGGTTATATCTTTTCCATCGAAAATCACTTTTCCACCATCAGGTTTTAACACGCCGGTACATACATTTACAAATGTGGATTTACCCGCTCCATTCGGGCCCATAAGCATCGTCACTTTATTCCTCTCTACTTTAAGACTGACATTGTTAACAGCGACTAAACCTCCAAATCTCTTGAGCAAGTTGTGAGTCTCTAAGATATATCGGTTCCTGTCCATCCCAGAATTCTGCATAAAAATAGTTTAGACTAGAAGACAAATAAATAATACCATTATATTCGGAGTGTTAGGTAAAAACATCCTATAAAAAAGTTGGGGAGGGATAATTCTAAGACTCGAGCCACCAGCTGGCCCACTCAATCGTGCCAGTGGTGAACCTCCAGGTACCAGCCTTCTTCCAAACGTATTGACCGCCTTCCTTTACAGGGACGTAGAGATCGTAATCAGCTGCTGCCCTATCACCATTCTCATCCAAGGAGAAAGCTCCTGAGGCGCCCACCATCCTCTCTACAACCTTTGGAAGAACCTCCTTGATAACCTCTGGATCGTCACTCTGTGTCAACTGGATAGATAAGGCAATAGCCCATAAAGCATCGTATGATGCGAATGCATATGCATCCGGCTCCCTATCAAGCTTATCCATAACGTATTTCTTAAGCTTCTCGTTATATGGTGAATCACCCGGTGCGAAGATCGGGTTTAAGAATTTAACCGTGACTGCAAACTCCGCCACATCAGGATTGTTAACTATCTCACTTAATAGGGCGGTACCGTCACTACCGAACCACCTAACCTGCCACAGAACATCATATTCACTGGCAGCTGCGAATACAGCCGCGGCCTCCTTGAATGATATGAGAGTAACACCTACCTTGTCTGCTCCATACTGATCAACCAAGCTCTGCACCTGTGAAGCTAATTGTGCCACCTCTGAAGAGAACTCCTCAGCCTCAGGGTTATACCTAGCAGCCTCATATACCGTGATTCCAGCCTCCTGAGCGGCCTCGGCCATAGACTCCTTCAGACCATCACCCCAAGTATCACCCCTCCACATGATGACAAGGTGCTCAATACCAGCCTCTACAACCATCTCAATAGCTGCTGGACCCTGGAACAAGTCGGTAGGACAGAATCTAAATATGTAGTCGTTTGGAATAGCCAAAGCTGGAGATGTCGAAGATGGTGATATTACAAGAATCTTGTTCTCATCCGCGAAGCTCTTTATCTCGGATACCTCACCACTTGACATCGGCCCTATCACGAATTTTACACCTTCACCAGCTAGGGTCTGTAGCTTGCTTAGAGCAACAGCCGGCTTTACCTGTGTATCCTCGAATCTAACTTCAATCCTCCAATCAGCTCCAATAGCCTCTAACCATTCGTTAATCTCAGACTCTGCAAGTTCTAAAGCAGCCTTACTATTCTCACCATATGTAGCGAGTCCACCGCTGAGATCGAGGAGGGCACCCACCGTTATAGTACCTGAGAGGGCTGGTGGCTGCTCAACTGGCTGTTCAACAGGCTGTTCAGTAGTGGGCTGCTCCACCGTAGGAGGTGCCATTGCAAGTCCGAAGATGTAGCCAAGGATAATACCGACAACGAGGGCCACAATAATAAGAGTATAAGCCTTATTAGCAGGCATGGACATAACTAATCACCTAAAATTAACCTCTAAAAAATAAGGGGAATACGATATTTAAATGTATTTTTAAAACCTCGATACATTTAAAACATTAATAACGTATGAAACATACATTTTTATTAAATAACCTAAATAGTCGAGGTGTACTCGATGCTAGAAGTACTATTCCCAGCACTAGTAATATCCAGTGGAATAGCGTTATCGGCAGCGGGAATCACCATCATCTATATGTCTACTGAGACCTTCAACTTCGCCCATGCATCCTTCACGACACTTGGATTCTTCATCGTCTACCAGCTACTCCTAATGTATGGAGGCTCACCATACTACTACTTCATACCAGCAGCCGTTTTAACAGGATTGGTCGGAGTCACTACATATTTTACTGTTAATAGGTGGCTCTTGAGGAGAGGTGCTACAATGGTAACTCTCATGATGTCGACACTTGGTGTAGACCTTATCCTATTCGGATTTATAAACCATTGGGCCGACTTCATAAGGGAAGTATTCAAGGGAGAACCACGTTCATTCCTACTCAGAGTATATGATTTCGAGGTTGCAGAAGTATTTGGAGCCTCTCTAAAGGCTATAGTCCCCATCAGCCTATTCATAGTCCTAATTATAATATTAGGTATCCATACATTCCTCACAAAAACGAAGTTCGGAATTGCTATGAGAACAGCTATTGAAAACCCTACCCTAGCCAAGATAATGGGGGTAAACATTGAATATGTATATGTAACAGCCTGGTTCCTAGGAGCATTCCTAGCCGGTCTAGGAGGAGCGGTACTCTCGATGGTTGAGACTGGATCACCATATGTAGGTATTAGATATATAGTACCTCTATTCGCAGGCTCGATTGTAGGAGGATTATATAGTGTATTTGGAAGCCTACTAGGTGGATTCTTAATAGGCCTGAGCCAACAGCTTGGGATATATGCATTGAGCATTACATTCGGAGCTTGGATCACAGGATATAGACCCTTGATACCACTTATGATGATGGTGTTGGCATTGCTGTTCTTCCCTGAAGGACTTGGAGGAATTAAATGGAGCCAGGTCCGTAAGAAAATCGGGTTATTTGGAGGAGGTGAATAAAGATGCCTATACAAATCCCACCAATATTGATAGACATCCTGATGAACTTCTCGATATTCCTTATAGTAACACTCAGCCTAAACCTGGAAGTAGGATATGCAGGTATCCCACAATTCGGTAGGGTCTTAGCAGTTCTGGCAGGAGCTATTGTAGCCGGTGCGATCCCTGGACGTCTCCTTGTTCTACTATATAACATTCAGGTCGAGTGGAAGGGTGAGATTATCACCCCATTAGGTTCTGAATACGCGAATCACCTTCTAAACTTCCCCATCATAGACCAGATAAATAGGGAAATTCTATATCCGAATCCAGCACTCTCCATATTCATCTTCATACTGACACTGGCTTTAGCTGCAGTATTCGGAGCCCTCCTTGGATATCTATCTTCATATCCCGCTCTTAGGCTTAGAGAAGCCTATCTAGGTATTACTCTACTCGCCTTCGGAGATGCACTTAAACTCATTGCTGAGAACTATCAACCTATAGTTGGGGCTACACAAGGTGTATTCGTACCAAATGTATATGGATGGATAGGTAGAGGAGGCATCCAATTTACAGCTAGAATAGTGATTATGCTAGCTCTAGCAGCACTGATATTCCTATTTATAGAGAGATTATCAAAGAGCCCATTCGGAAGGACTTTAAAGGCTATGAGGGATTCTGAGACCGCTGCAAATGTATATGGCGTTAACATACCAAGGATAAGAGGTTATACACTCATGATAGGAGGTGCAATAGCAGCTATTGGAGGGGCTTTATACGCTATGTATACAGGTTCTATGAAAGCTATAACCTATGATAGAGTTACATGGACCTTCTGGCCATGGGCATTCATGATGTTAGGTGGGACAGGCAACAACTTCGGAATGGTGCTTGGAGTCTTTATTTTCACAATCTTCAGGACCCTCATATTCTCACAGAAATTCCTGTTAGAAGCAATTATACCTATCCAGGTGGCATGGCTAGAATATATAATGATTGGATTAGTAATTGTGTTGATATCACTCTTCAGACCACAGGGTATTATACCGGAGAAGCCCGATCCAATACTGCCAAAGAAACATATAGAGCAGATAAGGGAGAGAGTGGTAAAGAAGAAATAGATTATTAAACCTCCTTTTTACCATATACTCTGTAATCCTAATACATTAAATATGGGTTAGATAGTCAGAACTTAAAGGAGTCTTCATAGCCTCTCGGCTCATATTCACCTCCGTCATCATCCCATAATCATATAATCCATATAGAGCTATTATTTTAGCAATAATAGCTATAGAGGTTTAACCCGCTCCTCAATCTCCATAATTGGTATTCCTCTCTTTATCAACTCATCAATCCATACCCTAGGCTTCTCAATCAACTCGGGAGGGGATACCCCCTTAGGGACTAACCCCTCTACAAGACATTTCAATCCAGCTACTGCACCAAAGGCTGTAGTCACAGCCGTTACACCAGCACCCCACTCAGCCTTACCACTTGTCGGCCCAAGTATATATGTATATCTAACCTCCTCACCATCCTTCACCCCCTTAACCACCACCTTTAGAGCACCTAGCGTCGCCGGATCCTCCTTAGGCTTTATGAGTGTCCCTACTAGCCTCAACGGTGAAACCTTAACACCTAGAACGTCAACCTCCTCTCTAGATGTAAGCCCCGTCTTCCTCAGGAAATCAATGATAGGAAAGATAGATTCATCCCAAGAGTCTTTATATGTAATCGTTTTCACACCTTTTATCGTATATGGTAGGGTAGCCAATTCACTGTGTATAATGGCATAGGTATTTAGGTATCCAATGGGCTCGGGGAACCATGTAACCTCTTTATGGCTGAGAGGAGGGACTTTAACAAGCCTGCCATCTATATACATAACTGCATCCATTGTTGCCTCATCCATGATAGTTACGACAGAGAATCCAAAGGCATCCTCCTCACCACCCTTACTCCCCCATCTAATGTGAATCTCATCAACAGAATCCAGTTTATCCACTCCATATCTAACGAGTATATTAGAGGTTCCTGGATCATCACCTGCACCCAATAAGAGTGTGAGACCCGCCTTCCTAACCTCTTCATCCCACTCCAACTCTTTCCTAGTCATCCAATAGAGACCGCCTAGGTCGAGCATATCCCTCTTGGCCTTTAACATAGCCTTTATAGCATGAATATTGAATTCATACCACGATGCATTTATAATGTAATCTGCCTTAGACATCTGGCTAGCAGTTAAATCGATGTCTCTAACATCCCCCTTTAACGGGATAACCTTCTCACTCTCTAGTGTAGATGCAAAATCCTCTACACTCTTAATATTATAATCAACTGCGTATATCCTATTCACATTCCTGTCTTGGATCAAGTCTCTAATTATGACCCGACCTACATTCCCGACTCCAAGGACTAATACATCATATCCAGACATATGGATTCACATTAGTATTGATTGTGAACTAGATAGAAATAAGATGGGATAAATATCCAACAAGCTGGCGTTAAACAATCCCGAGCCTCTCCCTAATATTTGCATGTGCCGCTGCTATTCTAGCGGGTAATATTCTATAGGGACTTGCACTTACATAGTCTAGACCGGCCTTGTGCAGAAACTCTATCGACTTGGGGTCACCACCATGTTCACCACACAATCCTATTTCTATATTTGGATTAGCCTTTCTAGCCTCCTCTACACATAATTTTATCAACCTACCCACACCCTCCTTATCTAGATGTTGGAACGGATTATCCTTCAATATGCCTAGCTCTAGATATTGAGCCATAAACTTATTCTCTACATCATCCCTACTGAAGCTAAATACTGCTTGAGTCAGATCATTCGTACCAAAGCTGAAGAAGTCAAGCCTCTTCGCCAATTCCCCAGCTAGAAGTGTAGCTCTTACAGTCTCGATCATACTACCGAGCTTAACATCCAATTTCACTCCATACCTCTCTTCAACCTCTTTAACCGCAGGCTTTAACACATTTTCTAATACATAGTCAACCTCCTCTGGAATAGCTACCTGTGGAATCATAATCTCAGTCTTCGGGTTATAACCCTCCTTCTTAAGTTCGGCGGTGGCCTCAAGAATAGCTATGGCTAGACCCCAGTAAATCTCTGGGTGTGTTATGCCTACCCTAACCCCTCTATGACCCATCATCGGATTAGCCTCTTCAATCGATACAACCCTTCTATAGATATCCTCTAATTCACTCACATCCTCCCCCTTCATCCTACCCTCATAGATCTCTCTAAGCAGTTCCTTACTATCAGGGAGGAACTCGTGTAAGGGAGGATCAATAAGTCTGATGATGACGGGTAGACCATCCATAACCTTGAGAACCTCTTTGAAATCTCCCTTAATCATCTCTGCAAGTTTAACCATATGCTTAAGCCTCTCCTCCTTGGACTTACTCAGGATCACATTTCTAAGAATCTTGAGTCTCTCAGGCCTCCTAAACATCCTCTCAATCCTTAAGAGCCCTATACCCTCAGCACCAAATTTCCTAGCGACTTCAGCATCTTCTGGGAGATCGGCATTAGCCCATATACCCAGTCTTCTAAACTCATCAGCCCATTGAAGGAGTTGGTCGAGCTCCTTTGGAGGCTCTGGAATCTCGGTAGGCACCTTACCCAGGTAGATATGCCCACTTGTACCGTCTATAGTAATCCAGTCTCCTTCTTTAACAACCACACCATCCACTGTAAACATTCTCTTTGAATAGTCTATTTTTATAGACTCTGCACCGACAACCGCCGATTTACCCATCGCTCTAGCCACTACAGCCGCATGACTTGTATTACCGCCGCGAGAAGTCAATATACCTTTAGATGCGTAGAACCCATGTACATCATCAGGTGTAGTCTCAACCCTGACAAGGATCACGTCATAGCCTTGATTAGCCTTCTCAATAGCAGTATCAGGATCAAATACTGCTATACCCGATACAGCACCTGGTGATGCTGGAATACCCTTGGCCAAAGGCTTCCCCTCATAACCATCTTTTATAGAAGGATATAGGAGACTCTGTACAACTTCTGGAGAGACTTTTAAGACCGCCTCCTCCCGAGATATAATCCCCTCATTAGCCATGTCAACAGCTGTTTTAACCCTAGCCTTGGGCGTCATCTTCGCATTCCTAGCCTGTAGAAAATACAACTTCCCCCTCTCAACTGTAAACTCTATATCCTGGACATCACCATTCCTCTTCTCCAACTCCTTGGCTTTAGAAACCAATGTGTTATACAGGTCTTCACTTATACTCCTTAAATATTCGATTGGCTTCGGAGTCCTTATACCCGCTACTACATCCTCTCCCTGGGCATTAGGTAGGAACTCACCGTATATCCTATCCTCACCGGTTGCAACGTCACGTGTGAATAGGACACCTGTACCACTGTCGAAACCCATATTTCCAAAGACCATCGCCTGTATATTCACGGCGGTTCCATGTGCCTGGTCCTCGGTAATGTTATTTATAAGTCTATATACTATTGCCCTGGGATTCATCCAACTCCTAAAAACAGCCTTAATAGCATTTTCAAGTTCAACCCAAGGATCTAGGACGTCCTCGCTATACATCTTGGTAACAATCTCTTTGAACCTATCTACAAGCTCCTCCAAACCTTCTATACCAAGCTCAGATGGATCGTTAACCCCGTACTTGGCTAATATCTCCTCTTCAACCTCTCTAAACAATTCTTTATCGATACCCAGTGCAATAGTACCATACATATGTAGAAAACGTCTATATGCATCAAGCGCGAATCTCCTATCACCAGTTAACTTCTCAAGGCCCTTGACAGTCTCGTCGTTGAGGCCTAGGTTTAATATTGTATCCATCATACCAGGCATGGAGACGGGTGCTCCACTCCTCACAGAGACCAGGAGTGGATTCTCCGGATCACCGAAGCTTCTCCCCATCTCTTTAGACAGCCAATCCATATATCTCCTGACTTCATCCATCAATCCATTGGGAAGCTCTAAATCTCTAATCAATTCTTGAATCTTATTAAGAATCTCATCCCTCTCACTCCCATCAAGCACCATCTTCAACCTATTAACCAACTTATCCAACTCTTCCTTAACAGGAGAGTAGAATTTTAGGCAGGCATCTGTGGTGATTGTAAAACCTGGTGGGACGGGGAAACCTAGTTGCGTCATCTGAGCCAGACTGCTTCCCTTCCCACCTAATAACCTCTTATTCCTCCAATCGCCTTCCTTAAATGAGTAGATATACCTCATTTTATTTACCACCTAGAGAGAAAGATAATAATATCATCTGGGGAAATACTATAAATGTAATTTGAAAAGAGGGATTAAAAATGTATCGTATTATAATACATGGAGGAGCAGGTTCTTGGCAGGGAAATAAGGATAGAGTCGAAGGAGCATTGAAGGCTATTGAGGAAGCCTTAGAAGCAAGCCTAAAAATCCTTGAGGAAGGAGGTTCTTCTGGAGATGCGGTTGTAAAAGCCCTTGTAATAATGGAGGACTCAGGGTTTTTCAATGCGGGTTCTGGGAGTGTGTTAAACGTTGAAGGAGTTAGAGAGATGGATGCAGCATATGGCGACTCCGAAGGAAACATCGGTGCGGTCGCCTCAGTAAGATATCCTAAAAACCCCATCATATTAGCTAGATATGTTGCAGAAAATACGGACCATCTACTTTTAGCAGGTGAGGGGGCGGACTCACTAGCGGCGAGGCTAGGCATGGAGAAGATAGGGCCGCCCAACGAGAGGATTGTCAAGAGATATGGAGAATTGATAGATGGATATAAAGGGATGAGACGGTTCGATAGGAATAGGAGGGTAGCTGAATACCTATATGGAGATACGATAGGGGCAGTTGCTTTAGATATGGAGGGGAGGTTAGCAGTAGGTGTAAGCACTGGGGGAATCTGGCTTAAACTTCCCGGAAGAGTTGGAGATACACCCATATTTGGCGGGGGATTCTACATATCCGAGGACTATGCAGTATGTGCAACTGGTATTGGAGAGGCTATAATGAGGGGATTGATATCCTATAGAGCATATCAGGAATATATGTTAACGGGAGATGTATACAGGTCATTGATGGTCTCAGTAGATGAGGCTAGGAGGATAATGCCCGAATCAACCGGTTTAATAGCATTGGATAAACATGGTTCTATCGCATATAGATTCAATACAAAGCATATGATGGTGGCATACTATGATGGTAGGGAGAAGATGTTTAAACTAGATTCAAACGAGTAATGTGGGATAGGGAAGGTATTTTAAGAGATGTTATCCCGATAATATTAAAGCTTATAGAGCCAGACTCGATAATTAAAGATG
>WAKC01000038.1 GCA_015523605.1 Candidatus Geothermarchaeota archaeon | reverse complement strand
CTCCTGCCTCCTAAACCTCTTCATAAGATCTTGGAATGGAAGGGGTCTTCCACTCCCCCTCTCATAAGCTATAATCTCCCCATCTAGGATGCCTGTGCCAATATCGAATGATGATACAAGTTCGACAAGTTCTGGGAAACTATCTGTGACATCTGTCAACCGCCTACTAAAAAGCTTTATACCGTCTCCACCGATATGAATCTGAACCCTAAACCCATCATATTTATACTCTACAGCCGCTGTATTAACTCCCAATATATTATATCCCTCTAGGACTGATGTAGCTGGCTGACCCAGCATAGGCCTTAGAGGTGTATATAGCTTAGGTCTAACACTATATGGATCTACACCCCTAGCCAGGAGATCAACTGTCTCATAGAGACTCCCCCTCAACATATAGACTCTTCTCACCGCTTCATCAGAAGTTTTAAGGGCATATGCAATGGCTGAGAGGACATGCCCCTCCACAACCCCTATCCTCATCTCACCGAGAATGATATTTGCTAGCCACCTTCTCTCCTCACTACTAAGCATACCCATTAAACCAGACAATAGATTCAACTTCTTTACCTGACTATTCCTCCCCCTAACCCTATATATCTCGAGTAGAGTGTTATAGACATCTAGTAATGTGGGGGGTCCAGATATTAATAATGGCTTAACAGGGTTTGAGAGAGCCTTCTTAAGAAGCTGATACCCAATTCCAAGCCCGCCCTCCAAATTATCGGGAATAGGATTTCCAGTTAGAAACAGTATATATGGCACCCACTCCTGTCTATCGAGACGTAAGAGATATGTAGAGATTAAACCCTTCTTCTCACTAATTCCCCGGGCGGATTTAATACGTTTACATATCTCAACAAACTCTCTGAATAGCATGGTCTATCTACCGGAGGCCAGGGAATCGAATATATTTAGGAAGTGATCCCGTTTATTAAGAGGTACAACTGCAGAGCCTAAAGTCTTATACCCATATCCCAGACCACCCGATGCAAAGGCCGCGGCCTCAGCCAAAACATATACTGGCTGGGAAAGGCCTATTCCAATCCTAAACTCCAGCTTCCTAGTAACCCTTATCGGGACGACCATCCAATCCTGAGAGAGATAACCATAACCGGGGATATAGGGATTCCTAACACCAAGCCCCAAGATATACTTCCTAGGATCGAAATAGCGGCCATACATTGAGATGGTAGATGCAAAGGTATCGAAGACTCTGGGACTCACATTATAAAATAGATTGTCAAAATCTTCAAACCACTGGATAAATTCTTTCTCAAAGACCATCTCACCACTCTCAAACCTTCTAAACATCTTATCATACATCTCCTTCCTAGCCTCCTTAAATCGCTCTACATAATCTCTAAGAGACTCCATCCCCCCATATCTCATCCAACCTATAATCTCAAGACCCATATCATCATAATAGCCCATTGTAGAGACAAGGGTCAACTCTCTATATAGAGACTTAAACTCCCTCTCATAACCATGAATCTTAACCCTATAACTCTTACGCACCCTCCTAATAACACCCGTCTTAACACCCTCTATCAAGGCCCTCCATGCCAGCTCTCCCGGTTCACCCGGAATCTCACCCATACCTAGGAGAGCCGCCCAAGAATATTGATAATACTTTTCAACGAGACTCCTCATCAAGAAATATATTGTAACAGAGGTTGAGGGGACAGATTCATCTTTAAAACCCAGTTTCAACGGATTTACATAGATAATATCCTTGGGTGGTGTGGCCGCTTCCATATGATGGTCTATAATAACAATTGAACTATACATGTCCTCCTCAATATATTTGAAGAAAGGCCCTCCCAGATCCAGAAAGACTATAGAGGGATACTGCCCAGAAAGTCTCTCAACAATCTCTGGATATACCTTATCAAGGACTACAATCCTATAGTCCTTCCCAATACTATCCAATATAACTGTGAATAGATAGGCAGATGCCAAGCCATCGGCATCATCACTCGAGACGATACCAACAGGGGAATCAAGGTTCTTAATAGCCACACTCAGCTGCTCAAGCTCCTCTAAATACCGACGTATAACATCTGACATTCCAACTACCCCATGAACATATCCAATCCACGGCCTGTCCCAGCAGCCACCGCCTCCAAGGAGGATCTAGATACTCCCAACGGCGATAGGACACGGTGGACCACGGGGAGAAGCTGGTGGTAGATATAATAGTTTACATCCACCTTATCAGGATCAGCCTCGACATAATATACAGACCTTTTATATATTGGGCCGCTACCCTTCAAAACAATATATCCAATGAACATCCCCCTTCTAATCCTCCAACCCCTCTTCTCAAGCTCCTTAGCCACCTCAATATGTGGAGCGTTAGCCTTGTAATCCTTAAGGCTACGGGTTATCTGCTCCCATATAACAAGCTTCTCCAATGGAACCTCCCCCTTCCTAATCCTAGAGACATAGTCTCTGAAAATATCTATAGCCTTCTTTTTATCACCATCTATTAAGACGGCTTTTATAACCTCATATTGTAATTCCCTAGCATAGTCACACCAATCCCTCCTTGTATACTCCAGGCCAACCACGTCAATAGAGGAGTCATATGTATATCCAGCATATCTCTTCTTAGCCTCTGTGAAGAGGATAGACCTGTATATCTTATCTATCTTGGCCTCAAGCCCTAACTCACTCTCTATCCTATTTAGAAGCCTACCAACCTTATCCCCATCATATCTAACGAAGAGACTATCCGTATCACCATATATTACTTCAAGCCCCAGTTCAGATGCGTATTCGATAGCCTGCGATATAGTCCTTCGACCTAGATAGGTAACTAAGGAGGCCCCTTCATAACTATACCATCTGGCCTGCGGCCAACCCATGTATCCATAGACTGTATTAGCCAATATCTTATAGATGCGCTGCCTCGCATCCAAGAGTCTATACTCTGGAGATGTTTTAGAGAGGTTTGATAGACGCTCTCTAGCCTCATTCCTCAACCTCAACAAAGTCTTTAGTATCTCTGGGAATAGTCCATCTACATCAATCCTAACTCCCAGACCAATCTCCTCGAAGAAAAAGCCTTCATCAACTGGGGAGGATACTACGGTTTCAGGACTAATGTTATATTTAATCATTAGACTAGGATACATAGACTTGAAATCTATAACACATACATCCTTATGTAGTCCGACCACAGGCTTGATAACCAATCCTCCTGGATAGCTACGTACGTATCTCTCGACACTCCTTGGAATAACAAGTCCTCTCTTAACAGCCTCACTCATAATATAAAATTCGACCTGCCTCCCAGAGGAGGAAGTTAATACATAATCTGGAGGAATACCTGTGACATTCGACAGGGTATAGATGTCCCCTTCGAGAGCCTTATACGCTGCATACATAGCCTTAACCCGCCAAGAAATATATTCTAAAAGTGTATCCCTCTCCTCCCTCCAATATCGGTTATAGAGTAGAATATCAACCACTTTATTCGGACCATCAATCCTTAAATACTCAGCCAATTCCTCAAGGGTCTTCCTTTGGAAGAAGGGGATATCATCAACATATTCATACAAGTCGATGTTAATCCTACCTCCAATCGAGAAATGGCCAAGAATACTTTGATGAATCTCTTTTGGGTATCGACCTATATCAACAGTTAGACCGGCACGCTTAAGCCTATTGACTAGATATGGATAGAACATTCTATTTCCATAGAACGAAATTATGACATCGGGATCCAATCTAGCGATATAGTCTATAAACTCCCTTATCAATCTAATGTCATTCCCATCTTCCAAGATAAATTCCCTAATGTTATCACCATCAAATACTAGGATAGCATTAACTGGATCCCTCTCTGGATCTGGAGAACCCTGTACTGAAGATATTACGAAATCGATAGATACAGTCTTCAAATCTGGTTGGAGAGCCTCCTCAGCCGATTCATAGGATATCAGTTGATACCCTTTAAAACCGTCAAGTCTTATCTCATCACCATGCTCTACCTCATACCATTCACAGACCCTCAAACCTTTATATAAGATATATTTTTGTGTATACCTCACGTCATCCTCAAAGATCTTGCCCTCGCCAAAGAATGACGTTATAGCCCTAGAAGCCAGTTTCAAGGTTTCTTCTGGGCCAGAAACTATATATACATCTCTTGTAACGCCATCAACAACTTTACGGGATGAGTTTATAGATATTTCTCTGAATCGGGAGCCTAAAGCCTCTATGAGCCTCGTTCTAAGCCTATCAAGATTCACATCCACCACATAGAAAAAGTCTTTAAATGATGTATCAACAAATAGATAAGGCTCCCCATCTTGGGAGAGACCCCAAATATATATCCTCTCCCCATTATCATCCGAGGCTATATCAAATATCCAGTATCTACCCCTCATAACCCATATAATAATATAGATTCAAATGTTGATAACAGAGGAATGTTTAAACACGAATATATAAGTCATTATACAACCCTTTATATATAGCATTTCACAGGAGGGAATAGAAATGTCTCATAGCCATAGACTACTTGATGATGAGAACCGTAGAATACTAAAGGAGGAGTATTGGAGTAAATTAACAACACCCGTTAAACTGGTCTTCTTCACCCAAGATGACCCCTCATGCCAATATTGTGACTTGGTAAAACAGATTCTTGATGAGATAACCGATAAAGAACTTACCGATAAAATAGAAGTGCTTCAATACGATTTTGATAAGGATTTAGAGTTGAGGAAGAAACTTGGTGTGATAAAAGCTCCAGCTATTATAATCCAAGGCAAGAACAAAGGTCTAATCAAATATTATGGAGTTCCAGCTGGAACCGAATTCCCAGCATTCCTAGAGACCATCGTCCACGTATCAACGGGTGAGGCACATCTACCTGAAAATGTAGCTGAGGAAGTTGAGGCATTAGAGGAGCCTGTAAATATAAAGGTATTCGTCACCACATCATGCCCATACTGTCCAAGGATGGTCCATACAGCCTATATGTTTGCCATGATAAATAGAAAGATTGAAGCCGAGGCATGGGAACTATCTGGATTTCCAGACATAGCCTCACAGTATGGAGTATATGCAGTACCTAAGGTAGTCGTTAATGATAAGATCGAGTGGGAGGGATCTGTACCACCTGAATACCTGATTAAGAAGGTTAAGGAAGCGATTGAGTAAAGTGAGGAGGACACTTGCTGATATAGCGAGAGAGATTTATGGTGAAGATTCCGAGTATATAGTCAAGAGTTTCGATGTAATCGGAGATATAGCTATAATAAAAATTCCGGAGAAGATATTGGATGATAGGAGGTATAAATTTGGAGAAGAGATAGTTAGAAATTTTAGATATATAAATGTTGTCCTACGCCAAGAAACTCCTGTAGAGGGGATATACAGGATCAGAGGGTTAGAATATCTTGCTGGTGAGAAGAGGACAGAGACCATATATAAAGAGCATGGGGCAAGGTTCTACGTAGACGTATCAAGAGTATATTTCACACCAAGACTATCCTATGAGAGGGGTAGAATAGCTTCCCTAATACGTGAAGGAGAGAAGGTATTAAACATGTTTGCAGGGGCGGGTCCCTTCACCATACATATCGCGAGACGGGGAGGATTCGTCTACAGCGTAGATATCAATCCATATGCTATAGAATATCACTATATAAACAATATATTGAACAAAGTGGAGGATAGAGTCATCCTCTATAGAGATGATGCATCGAGGGTAGTGGAGGAAAAATTGGTTGAAAGGGTTGATAGGGTCGTAATGCCCCTCCCAGAACTTGCTCTAGACTATCTGAAATATGCAGTAAAAGCCATTAAAGAAGAGGGTGTGGTCCATGTATATCTACATATACAGTATAATACTGGTGAGGAGGAGGCTCTTAAAAAGGCTGAAGAGATAGTTGAGAAGAGAATCTCCGAATACAATGTAAATATCAAAGACGTTAGCTCTAGAGTCGTAAGAGAAGTCGCGGTAAGAACTGCCCAGGTTTGTGTCGACGTAACATTACACAAGAGTATTAATTATATTTAAAAGGCTATACGTTTATTATATTCTTATCCCATGTCAATAGTGGATAATATGGAGAACTGTCCGGTATGTGGATTACCGAAGGACTTGTGCGTATGTGTAACACTAGAGACGGAAGAAGAGAAGATAAAAGTAAGAGTTGAGAGAAGGAGGTATAACAAGCCGGCCACAATAATAGAGGGAATAGACAGTAAATACCACAACCTGAATGAGATAGCCAAGACACTTAAGAGAAAACTTGCATGTGGAGGGTCTGTAAAGGATGGAAAAATAATCCTTCTAGGTGACCATAGATACGTAGTTCCAGAGATACTCTCGAAACTAGGCTTTAAGAAGGAGCAGATAGAGGTACTATAATGACGATCAGAATAAAGGTATGCCCAATATGCGAGTCTAGAAATTTAAGGTTATCCTCTCAATTCGATGGCTGGTTGGTGCCAGAGATGTATATATGTCCAGACTGTGGATACAAAGGACCTATATATCTCGAGATACAGATAGATGAGAAGGAGCTGGAGAAGGAGTGACTCATACTTTATCTATCAAATATCCTATCTTTTTATAGATGGATAAATGAGGGTGTTATCGTACCTATTGTTAGGCCTTACCTATATAGGTATAGCAACATATATTTTACATATATCTTCTCTATCACTCTTCATGCTGGATCAAGTTAGGATTCTAGAGAATATAACGGATATACAGCTTGGAGGCATCCCAATTTTCATCATGGTATTCCCAGTCATTATACCTATCCCTCTAAAAGGAATGGAGCTAGCAATATTCCTGACAATTCTGTATACCATATTCACAATATATGACTTATTAAGGAAGGTTGATGGAGAAAGACCTCTTAAACAAGTCTTCGTACTGGGGTCTATAGTCCTAGTATCATCCATAGTTATAGAGTTGATACAGTCTTCAGTAGGCATCGAGACTGGAATGCTAGAGACAGAAAACCAATATATATTCTTTTTAGGTGCTATGGATGCACCTCTCTCGGAGGAGATAGGATTTAGAGTATTCATAATCGGCTTGGCATCATTCATATTATATCTAGCTAAAACAGACAGATTCGACCCTGCAGAGGCTCTAATCAGCCTTATACAACCTAATAAGGTACATGATTATGAATCCGGTTTAAAAACTCTATATAAAATTGTTGTTATCCAGGCCATCTTATTCGGCTTCGCACATCTCCTTGGGGGTGGAGGATGGGAGATAGGTAAGGTAACAACTGCTTCAATAGCTGGGATATACCTTGGATATCTATTCGTAAAATATGGAGTCACATCTGCGATCCTGGGCCATGCATATTTCAATATATATCTCCTTACCATTAGCTTCTCCAGCTACGTAGGTAGGGAGATTGGGAATACCCTCATGGCAATATATGCCGATATACTCTTCATATATGTAATCATCTTTGGAGGAGTCTACATGTTAGTCTACGCCTATAAATTTGTGAAACCTAATGAGAAGGAGGAGATGAATAGATGGTCAAATATAGACTCTCCAACTATTTGATATGCCCCAAATGTAAGGAGTTCCCACTCGAGCTCAATATTTTTAAGGTTGAAGAGTATCCAAAGAGGGAGTTCAAGTTTAAGCCATGTGATGAATACTGCTCCTATACCGGGAAGAGAGGAAGTGAAATTATTGACCCACCATGTGACGAATGTATTAAGAAAGAGATTGTAGATGGATTTTATAGATGTACAAAATGCGATGAGTGGTATCCAATCATAGATGCTATTGCTATAATGCATATAGGAGAGTATAGACCTAAAAAGGTTATCAAAAAGTTTATAGAGAAGTATCGTGAAAGAATACCTGAGAAATATATTGAGAGAGAGCTCACCTCCTAAGCATCTCTAGAGGCTTAGGCAATTCTCCAGAGAGTAGTGTTAGTAGGCTACCCCCACCGGTGCTTACATAATCATACCTCTCTAAGAGACCGAGTTTCTCCAACGATGAGACCATATGACCACCGCCCACAACCTTAAAAATATTTAGTTTAGCAACACCCTTTAGAATCTCGTCAGTACCCCATCTAGTCAGGCTATTCTCGATAATACCCATTGGACCATTTATAAACACATTCTTAAAATCTTTGACGATATCGAGATACTTCTCAACAGTCTTCGCGCCAATATCCTGGATCTCATCTCCCTCTCTATACTCACTTATAGATTTCTCCACTAAAACACCATCCCTAACATATCTATAGTCAACAGGGAGGTAGATCCTATCTCCAAACTTCTCTATAATCTCTCTACAGACCTCAACCAGCTTAGGATCAAGCTTGTTAAGAATACCCTGGGCCTCTTTCTTAGGAATTGAACCATAGAATGCATGCATAGCAGTTGATATCATACCTCCCAATAGAAATACAGCGTTTGGATTATAACTCAGGATATTCTCCATAACCTTTATCTTAGTCTCGAGCTTTGCACCGCCCAGGATAAATGCACAGCTATCCTTCTCAGATATGAGGCGATCTAAAGTCCCAAGCTCCTCCTCCATCAAAGGGCCTATCATCGACTCTAGAACCACTGGAAAACCGACTAGTGAAGTATGACTTCTATGGATAGCTCCGAACGCATCATTAACATAATAATCGAAATATTTCGAGAGTCTAGATACAAAGATTGTATTGGCCAGCTTCTCTGGGGAACCCTTTAGAGTCTCTTCACTCAATAGACGAACATTATCAAGGAGTATAACCTCGCCAGGCTCGAGATCCCTAATACTTTTAATTGCGGCCTCCCCAATAACATCCATTACAAAACGGAAACGATCCCCTAGAATGTTGTATAGATACTCCCCATGTTGCTCCAGAGATACGAAATTATCGTCTCCAACCCGTCCTTGATGAGACATTAGGACGATAGCCGAGCTTCCCAAAACCTCAATCGTTTTGATATATTTCCTTACTTTATAGAAGCTCTCAACCTTGCCCTCTCTGGATATTGGAAGGTTAATATCTATCCTGACAAGCAGTTTCTTACCATCAAGATTATAGTCTCGATAGCTTTTGAAATTCTCTGGAGATAGGAGAGACAATTTGATGCACCCCCGAGACAATAAATTCAATTCCAGAAACAACTTTATATATTGAGATTATCAACGTATTAGGGGTATAAGATGCTCAACGATAAAATCTATAAACTCATCGGTTGTCACATTAGAGAACATGGCGATAATCATGTTCCTAGTAATCCCAACTACAAAACCAGTCTCTCTATGCTCGAAAACCACATACCAAATGAGACCATGCTCCAAATATCGGCTATATAAATTCGTATCAGCTAGTGACCTTCCATATAAAGCCAGCTTCCTGATATTCGGTATATCCACATTATCGAAATATATAACCCTTGTAGACTCAGGATTTGACTCATGGAGACCTTTTAAAATCTCGTGTGTCGTATATGCCTCTAAAACCATATCCCGCCTTATAAACAGTATATCACTCAGCTGTAGAGCAATTCTATTGGCCCTAAACTTCTTCTCAAGAATAATTACATATATATTCCCCTCATACTCCGTGAAGGCTAGAAGTGCATAACGCCTCCTAGGAAGCGTTTTAACCTCACCACCCACATCAATCTCAACCGGCTCATCATAGACGTACTCAGCCCTCAAGATATTACCAGAGTAATTCAAATCCCTGAAGAACTTCTCAACAGTTATGCCATCAACCTCTTCTGAAACCCTATAATTGGACAACTTATCATATATAACATCGAATGGGATATACTCAGCCAATCTAAAGACCTTTGCTGATAACGCCATTTAAATAACCATCTTAGAAGTACTCCAAATCTTCTCAAAATAAGACTTCGCAAGTTCTATCAGACTATAGTGTGTAGACCATATTGCCGTACTATACCTCTCATCCTTCTCAAGTATGATTAGAGCCTCCCTATCATCAGATATAGCTCCCCCACCAAACATCTCGTCACGGTATCTAATCTCAGCCCCGATCTCCACCAATGGATAGATATCATCCACAAGCTCCTTGGAGACAAGTATCTTTATCCTAGGCCTTGTATCAACAAGCTTGACACTCGATAACCTAGATGAATACTCGAGGAATGTATCTAGCCTGTGATGTAGAGCCAGTAGAAGCTCCCTCCTCGTCCCCAAAATGACGTCAACCATCTTCATAGCTATATTGTCTTCACCATAGAAGAGGAGTAGGTTCGGCTGTAGAGAGACACTCATCCTATCATATATCGGCTGAAGCTCTCTTGCAATATACTCGGCAGCGTCATTCATACTCTTCTCCAAATTCCTCTTCACAACCTCAACAGCCTCCTGAGGAGGCCTAGCACTATACTTTACAGGTCTTGTAGTGGTAGAGTTTAGCCATCCCTTCTTCTCAAGGTTATTAAGCACTAGATATATCTTGCTAAATGGTACCTGGGAATATTCAGATATCTCTTTGGCAGTTAGAGGTCCAGAATACAATAACAATAGATATACTTTAATCTCATTCTGACTCAAACCTAGATTCTTAAACTTCTCAACCAACTCTTTCGGTAGTTTTATATTCATACAAATAATAGTATTAAAAGGATGAAAAATAAATGTTTTTCCCTGTTTTCAACTACTTACTGACCCATCCACGATCCTTCATAGCCTCATATACTCTAGAGACAGCCACTACATATGCTGCATCCCTCATGTGAATCTTCTTCTCCTGTGCTGTATTATACACTTTATGGAATGCCCTGGTCATCTTCTCGTCTAATCTACTATAGACCTCCTCCTCAGTCCAGTAATATCCATTTATATTCTGCACCCATTCAAAGTATGATACCGTAACACCTCCCGCGTTACATAGGAAGTCTGGGATCTGGAAGATTCCCTTCTCAAATAATATATCATCAGCCTCCGGTGTAACAGGTCCATTTGCGACTTCAGCAACAAGTTTAGCCTTAACATCATCCGCATTATCTTTAGTTATAACATTCTCGATAGCTGCCGGTGCCAAGATATCAACCTCAAGGGCTAGAAGCTCCTCATTAGATATGTTTGTTGCACCTGGAAAGTCCTTGACAGAGCCATTCTCCTTCTTCCACTTTAGGACAGCATCTGGGTCGAGGCCATCTGGGTTATATATTCCACCTCTCGAATCACTTACCGCTACAACCTTTATACCAAAGAGTTCCACACCCAACTTAGCCATATAATACCCTGCATTACCATATCCCTGGACAGCCATGGTAGATTTACTTAAGTCCATATTGAGGAGTTTAGCGGCTTCTCTAACGGTATATAGTGCACCCCTACTTGTAGCATCTATCCTACCAAGACTACCACCGATTGAGAGGGGCTTTCCCGTTATAATTCCGAATGCAGGATCCTTCCTCCTAGATATCCATTCATACTCATCCATCATCCAAGCCATTATCTGGGGGTTTGTATAGACATCTGGAGCTGGAATATCTGTATATGGACTTAAGACGTCATATATAGCCCTAATATAGCTTCTAGATAGATTCTCTAGCTCCCGTTTACTAAGTACCTTGGGATTAACCACAACACCACCCTTACCACCTCCATATGGAAGCCCCATAACCGAGGTCTTCCACGTCATCCAAGCAGCCAAAGCCTTTACAGTACTCAACGTCTCCTCAGGGTGAAATCTTATACCACCCTTAGTCGGGCCGAGGGCCCAGTTATACTGAACCCTAAATCCCGGGAAGACCTTAACACCCCCGTCATCCATCTTAACTGGAACCGTAACCTCCACAATCCTCATAGGCCTCTTAAGAAACTCAAGAGCTTCCTCCGAGATATCCATAAAGGATGCAGCCCTCTCAAGCTGTTTAACAGCTACTTCAAAGGGATCTATTCCTGTCAATCTAACCACCCAAATGGGAAAATAACAACATCATACTATTATGAGATGAATATACATAAACATATACATATATAGGAGAAGTTAAAGAGGGGGTAAACACCATTTTAGAATTGTAATAATTTGTAATGCAAGATATAATTATTTGTGGAGGGGTGAGGATTTTAAGTTGCCTCTAAGAGAGAAGTTCAGGAGATACATCGAATATATCCGCATCTCCGAAGCAAACAAAATAGCTAGGAGATACTTCATAATGAATAGTTTCGACGGCTCAGTAACGATACTAGGGGTCCTACTAGGCGTGATATTCGGAGGTATAACAGATCCAAGTCAGATAGTGGGTATTGGAATAGCTACTGGCGTCGCCCTCATGGTATCTGGATTCTCAGGTACAATAATAGCTGAAGAGGCTGAAAGAAATAAAGACATTAAAGAATTAGAGGAATCTATGTTGATGGATCTAAAAGATACTGTCTATACCAGGGCCGCTAGATTCTCGATTGTATATGTTGGAATAGTAAATGCGATAGCCCCTTTCCTATCAATCATCATCTCCTTGACACCACTATTCTTGGCATTGGCAAACTTGGTTCCAGTAGATATCGCTTTGTCAGCCACCATTGTAGTTGCAATCTCTTATATGGGGATATTGGGAATACTCATTTCGAACATAACAGGTAGAAGTAAATTGAGGGAAGCTGTTAAGCTCATGGCTATAGGAATAATTACTACGATAATCGTGTCGATAATATTGAAACCTATTTAGATAGTGTCGGGTTAAGTCGTACATGATTTAACTTATAAAAACCATCTTTATTATTATTAGGTGAATAACCGGAAGTGGCTCAACGGCAAAATAGTATAGCGAAAGTGAAATATGTGGTCCTGGACGTTTTGAAACCTCATAGACCTAATATAGTGGATCTGACGAGGGAGCTGGTTGTCAAGCTACCAGGTGTTACAAAGATATCAACCTCGATTGTCGAGATAGACCAGGATACTGAGAGCATAAAGATGGAGATATACGGACATGACATTAAAGTAGATGAGATAAAGAAGATCCTCAGGGAATATGGGGCAAGCCTCCACAGTATAGACGCAGTGACAATTGAGGAAGATGGAGCTGAATAGAAGGATTATAGAGCTTATAAAAAAGAAGGGATTTGAAAAACTTACCGAGCCACAGGAGAAGGCAATACCCCATATACTTGAAGGGAAGAATACATTGGTGATAGCACCTACAGGAAGTGGAAAGACAGAAGCCGCATTTATACCGATATTGAGTATGATGCTTGAGAGGAGCGGTAGGCCGGTAAGAACCATCTACATCACACCATTAAGAAGTCTAAATCGAGACCTTATAGATAGGCTGATGTGGTGGGCAACTAGACTAGACTTCTCAATAGTCGTTAGACATGGAGATACCCCCAAGAAGGAGAGAAGACAACACTCAATTCATCCACCAGATATAATGATAACCACTCCAGAGACATTCTCTTATCTACTAAATACAAAGGTATTCAGCCAACATCTCCTAAATGTTGATTGGATAGTAATAGATGAGATCCATGAATTAATATCCAGTAAGAGAGGTGTGCAATTAAGTATAAATCTAGAGCGTCTAAGGAGGATAAAACCCGACATCCAAGTAATAGGTCTATCTGCAACTATCGGGAATCCGGAGACAGCCTTGAAGTTCATAACAGGTGTAGATGGTGAAGGGGTGATAGTCCATGCAGACATAACGAAGAAGATATCGATTGACGTCTCATATCCCAGGGCCACAGAGAAGGATATCAACGAATCAACAAGATTGTATACATACCCCGAAGTAGTTGCAAGAGTAAGGAGACTAAAGGAAATCATAGAGTGTTATGGAAGAGTATTGATATTTACAAACACTAGACCCATGGCGGAGATACTGGGAAACCGGCTTCTAATATACGATGATAGACTTAGAGTAGCTGTACACCATAGTTCAATAGGAACACATTATAGAGTTAAGATAGAAGAGAAATTCAAGTCTGGAGAGTTACAATCAATAGTAGCTACATCCTCACTCGAACTGGGCATCGATATAGGAGATATAGAATACGTAGTTCAATACGGATCACCTAGGCAGGCATCCAAGCTAATCCAGAGAATAGGTAGAAGTGGACACTGGATCGAAGTAGTGAGTAAAGGGGAGGTCATAACATTAGACCCGATGGACCTAATAGAGACCATAGCCATCAGAGAGAGGATTAGAAAGAGAGAGATAGAAAGGATCTATCCACTTCCAAAGCCATATGACGTTCTCACACACGAAATAGCCGGTATACTCATTAAAAATGGGAAGATAAAACTAGAGGAGCTACACAACATTATATCCAACTCTATCTACTATCAAGACATGGATATCGAGGAGCTAGCTGAAGCTATAGAGTTTATATCGGAAAACCTAGGTATATTCCGACTTAAGAATGACACGATCTACATTGGTAAGGTCAAGAAGCTTTATAACTATTACTTCAACAACCTATCAATGATACCTGATATAAAGCAATATCCCGTGATAGACGATAT
>WAKC01000037.1 GCA_015523605.1 Candidatus Geothermarchaeota archaeon | reverse complement strand
CAATGCCACAGTCATTCAGTACTTCACTGACATTTACAATTGAAGTAGATAGCACCTCTGGTCTTTCTCTCCAGAAGGGGAACTGGGGGCTTGTTGTTCTAATTTCTGATAGTGGAAACAACCCTGTACAAAGTGTGAGTGTAACAGTTCCAGTAGCCTAATTGAGTTAGAGAATCCCTCTTTCCTTTTTTATTCCTATAGATAAAGGTGTTTCTTCATTCTGATTTGCTATTTTATTTTTCGTAAAGTTTATTGCCTTTTTTTGCGATTTTTTATCCCTTTAAAACTAGTAATTACTTTTTTTAAACAAAATATATACTTCTATATAAATCGGCTATCCCAGATTCTCATTAGTAGTAATTTCTAGGTGTACAGTGATGAATTGGAAACTGAAGTTTGTTTATTTTCCAATAGTAACAATACTGGTAGGGTCATTCTTGCTAATTGGATTCTATGATGTGAATTTAGGTATTGATTTTAGGTCGTTCGCCTTCTTCATGGGCGGGGCCTCAGGTGAGTTGGCTGGTTCTGATTCTAATCCTATAGTTATAATCACGGTTGATATAAATAAGATTCTTGGTTTTGGGAGATATGGAGTAGCGAAAGAAACTATTAGCGTCTTCGATCCAGATGGTAAGGAAGTATACTTTACGGTATCGAGTCTCCCTCCAGAGCTTACTGGAAGGAATAGCCTTGTCTTGTTTGCCTATCCAGATCCAAAAAATGTATATGGGGAGTGGAGCGTCAAGATAGAGATATTTGACTTGGATACTGGAAATATCGTTAATGTAATGATACTCACGTTTATACTTCGTTAGCTAAAAAAGGGTTTTAAGATATTGTATGGTATATCTTATTTTGAGTGGTTATGGGAGTATCTACAACGGTCTCGCTTGCATTATTCAGTCTAATCCTAGTTATCACATTAGGTGTATTCATCTCTCTAGTGGCTGTCTCTCTTCGAATCAATGATCCTACCCGTTTAAATATTATTACGGATCATGTGAGGGAGGATCTGGAAATCTCTAAGGATAGTGATACTAGGACTATATTAGTTGAGAGTAGGTGGAGTGGCACCAGCTATTTAGAATATGCTTTTTGGATTTATAGGGGTAAGGTGGTCTATAATGTAACTTTTAATCCTCCTAAGGAGGTTGTTGCGTTAGAGACATTGAATCTTACATGTACTGATTTAGGGGTTGACCCGGGGAGTGAATATTGTGTGAATCTGTTTGAGCCTACAGGTGGAAGATATTACTCAATAATGTTTGTTACTCGCGATGGAAACGGGTTTATAGGTATTTAAATTTAGAGATTCGCCCAATGGTTTTAAGAGGCCGTGATATAATTAAATATTACAGAATATTATTATTAGAGTAGAGTAGATATGAGATTCTTTAAGAAATTTAAAGGGTCAAATCCAGATACACAAGAAGTTTTTGAAGAGGTTGAGGAGAAGGAGGCTGTTGATACTGGAGAAAAAATTTCTGAAAAAGAGTTAAGGGAGAGGATTAAGAAGGAAAAGGCTAGGATTGAGGAGCTTACAGAGAGGGTTGCAGAACTCAAAGGTATATATTCAGTTGCTGAAGGTAGTCTATGGGATCTAAATTGGATGATTCTGAGGGAGCCCGAGGATATTGTTTCTAAGGCCACACTTCTTGAAGAGTATGAGATACTCGACGGTGAATATAGAATATCCATCTACTCTTATGAGGGTCAGGGGTATTACTTCTTATCCGAGTTGATACCTTCTGAGTATGTTGTGGACCTCGCTAATATAGTAGGTGAGGTTATTAGGAGGACTGGATTGGATGTTTCTGATGAGCAGTTGGATGAAACGATAGACTATGTATTAGAGATGCTGAAATTGATTGTGAGTGATGAGGAGCGTAAATTTGTTAGACATTATATCTATAAGCTTATCAATCCATACCAGGTCCTACATCCAATATTTATGGATCCAGAGGTGGAGGAGATCACCGTCCCAGATAGAGATTTCGTGGTTTATGTGAGACATAGAAAGTATCCACAGTTTCAATGGCTAACTACGAACATAAGATTTCCAAATAAAGAAACTTTAAATAGTTACGTACAGCGGCTTAGCCTAGCTAGTGGGAAGAGTATAAGCCCTAGCAATCCATATGTTGAGGCTAGAGCTCCAGACGGAAGCCGTCTCACACTTGTATATGGTGAGGAGGTCTCTGCAGGCCCGAGTATAACCGTCCGTAAATATCCTGAAGTGCCCTGGACAATTATCAAGTTGATAGCGGTCGACGCCATATCTCCGGAGGCCGCTGCATATCTATGGATCCTACATGATGCTAAAGGTGTTATATTAATTGCTGGGCCGATGGCCAGTGGTAAAACCACATTGTTGAATGCATTGTTAATGTTGACTGACCCTAGGAAGAAGATCGTTACTCTTGAGGAGACTCCCGAACTCAATATACCCCATCCTATATGGCAGAGACTATATACTAGGGAGGTGCCATTCTATACAGAGCTGAAGCCAGTGACTTTATGGGATCTAGCTAGATGGAGTCTAAGGACACGTGGTGACTATGTAGTTATCGGTGAGGCTAGAGGTGAGGAGATTATAGCCTTGGTTCAACAGAGCCTATTCGGAACTGGAGCCTTGACGACTATCCACGCGACCTCCCCAAAGGATTTGATTAACAGATTATTATCACCCCCTATGAATCTACCGGAGTATTGGCTATCTAGTATATGGGCTATAGTACAGTTAAGGGCTATTGGGGCTTGGAGGGGTGTAACGGAGATTATGGAGATGGATGCCAGGGGCAACATGATTAAAGTGTTTGAGAGGAAGGAGAAGACGGGTAGTCTAGAGGCGGTCATAGACCCTACTGAATCTTATAGGATGAAGTTGGCTGCCTCCCTCCTAATATTAGGTGAGAAGATAAAAGACGAGTTTGATAAGAGGGTATCATTCCTCATTAGAATGTATGAAAAGAAGATTGATACATATGATAAGTTGAAGGTTGAATTGGCGAAGTTTTATGCTGAGGAGTCAGAGGTTAGGTAGTATGGACGAGGGTGTAATAACCGAGGTAATAATGATTATGGTTGTATTGGTAATAGGTTTTACACTTATCGTAACCATGACTCCATTCCTAAGAAGTTTCTCAGCACCTCAGGCAGCACCCTTGGCGGAAGTTGTCTATACATATGCGGAATATGACATACCCAATGACCAAGGTCTCTGGGAATTATATCTATATATCTACGATAACAATCCTGTTGACCTATATAATGTAGTTTTATTCTCAACTCAGGATATCAGCGTTAGTCAGGTGAAGATAATAGGGCCGGACGGTTTTCAAAAGATATTCACGTCTGGGGATAACTTAGATTTGACTCTCTCCAGAGGGCTATATATAATTAGATTTAGTTTTACAGTTGATAATCCGGGTACCTTAAATGAAGTTTCCTATGTTGTTACTTTGACAGCGGGACACACATTGTCTGGTGATACTGCGGTTAGAAAGATCACGTGAGGCTTCATGAGCTCACCCTTAGATGCAATCCCATTTGAAGTATATCTGATTGCTAGCTTTGCCTTAATGATATCCGGTCTTTATATGGCTCTTACAAGGTCCAAATATTATTTAGAGATAACTATTATCACCACTATTCTTGCTCCTTTACCAGCTATAATGGCCATGTATATAAAGACTGGACCATCCTACTATTTCTACCTCGTACTAATGGTCTATGCGTTTATCATAATGGCTGTTTCACTACCAGCATTAACTGGAGTGTTTCCCGAATACCTCCGGAAAGTATATCGATACACTAAGATGTATTACTTCTCGATACTCTCTAAAGAAGAGTTTTTAGGCCATATAGATATAGGCCGGCTAACAGATCATATGGTAATATATACGTATCTCATCATATTGATGCTACCATTCCTGGTGGGGATACTACTCTATCTAGGCTATCCTTTATTTGCTATCTCAGTTGCTGTGGTGGTTTCGGCTATTGTAGTATATCTACCACGTCTAACTCTATTCCTTATTGAGACGGGATATGTATCTGGATTGGATGATGAGCTCCCCCAGGTTATTCAAATATTAATGGTTCACCATAGGAGTGGAGAAACTATTTTAGAGGCTTTGGAGAATATCGCCAAGTCAGAAGAGAATCTTCCCTACTGGAGTAAATTGGCTAGGGCCCTCCTTTTAAACTCTCGGATTAGTGGTTTAGGAATACACAGAACAATCCTGGACTGGATATCTAGAGGTGGTGCAACGGAGAGGGTGAGAAATTTTCTTGAGGGCTATGTATATACATGGGTTGCAGGAGGAGATCTAGAGGCTTATCTTAAGAGATGGCTGGAGGATGAGCAGAATAGATGGGTAGATAGGATTCGAGGATATTATAACAAGATACTAGGTTTTGCCCAGATAGCTCTTATAATAGCCGTCAGCCCAATAGCTATTCTATTAATCTCATTCCTTAACCCTGCATTCGGAGTCTTATCTATACAGCTTATGATCCTGCTACTTCCAATGATTCTATATTTCATACCATCTATATACCTGAATAGTATCAGACCTAGAATGGCCAATACACCTTCATTTAAACCTTCACTTCTATATCTAGCTGTGGCGATGGCCCCCGCAGCAGCCATACTATATCTAGTCCCTGATGATTTCCTTAAAGTATCGGGAGCTGTTTTAGCGGTTAGTGCGGTTTTACTACCCTTCGAATTAGGTTGGAGGAGCTATCTAAAAAGGATTGAAGATGGAACTCTGAGATGGATAGAGACATCAATGCATTACATGTTAGCCGGTGTAACACCTATTGATGCGGTAAAAAGGGCTAAAGACCTTATTAGAGACGAGGATACATTGAAGCTTGCCAATAGGCTTATGTATAACGTTGAACTGGGTAAATCATCTATTAAGACTCCACTTCCATTAATAACACATGTACTTCATGTACTGGGTACTGGAATCTTGACGGGAGGCATCTCCCCAGATATACTCTATGTGAATCTAAATACGATATATCGAGTTAAGAGGGCTATCGAAGAAAGTAGGGCCAACGTAATATCTGCACTCGTCCTAGGAATACTCTCCCCAATCATGATTTGGTTGACAATGGGTATTGGAGAATGGTTTGTAGGAGTCTTAGCCATAATACCACAGGATGCAGCCGGATTTGCAATACCCCTCTTCTTCGCCGATGTAGATGTAGACTTTATCATATTCCTCTTGAAGATTTTATCCCTTGTTATGGTGTTTACAATCGGAGCTATTGCCAGTAAAATATATACCAACTATTCCCATAGCCCCATGATACATACACCTCTGATTCTTACATTGACTATATTATTCATTATAGGTATTGATGTTATGGTGGAGTATTTCCAGAATTTAATAGGATTCTAATATTCTGGTTTCAATTGATACCTAAAAAATGTGTTAAAAATAATATTAAGCTAATAAATAATAAGGGACTAATAGATATAGGGAGGATTATGAGGGGAATATCATATTTACTGCTAGGAGCAGTATTTATTATGCTAATAGCAGTTGCATCTGTAAATTACTTCTCATATGCATTCCTAAACCAGATTCCATCATCCAAAATTGAAACAATAAATGACCAATTCAAAAACGAGGTCGGTGTCCTCGGATTGTTCGGTTCCACCCTATTCCTATATTCAGAATCTGGAAATACAATTATCTTGGATACATTAATTGTTGTCCTTCCAGATGGGAGTGTATATAAGGTATATCAAGAGCTGAATATCCCATTAACATCGTTCGAGGCTACCGCCATCAATCTGGCCAGCCTTGGAATCATACCTCCAGCCGGACTTGACTATGACGATCTGACATATATCTTTGTAGATATGGATGGAACAAGATACTTCTTAGATGATGTATCCCCTAACCTAGGGAATTTCCTATATGCCTTTGATAATGTTATAACAAACGTGCCTATTGAGATATATGGAGAATGGGAGAAGGAAGACAATTGGAATAGATTCTGGGCTAGACCTGGCCCACCAGCTAGAGGATTATACAAGATTATGGAGGATACAATGTATGTCGATGATGTCGAGGTGGAGATACACAGGCTTTCAAGGAATAGGTGGGGATCAGGTTCGCTCTGGGTAGTCATAGACATTAGTGACAGTAAGAATCAAGAGTTTATAAATATGCTTAAACAGAAGATATGGGAGAAGATAAATAATGGTGATTATATCGAGAAGGAAGTTGATGGTAACGAGATAGAATACACATTATATATCGACTTAACTTTATCAGGAAGCTTTGAAGGGGATAGACTATTCATCTGGAGTGGTAAATATAAGGTCGAAGTAGAAATTAAGAATGGCGAGATAGTTGAGATAGAATTTGAAGATGATTAATATCCCCTCATAATCCTCCCATTTTTATGGGAGACACCTCGCGAGTTTCTCAATGAAATCCAATATATCATTAAAGTTAAACCCATCCTCTCCATTTCCAAGTAATAATCTATTCATCTTATTAAAAACTTCGAGGATATCCTCTTTTCCACACTCATTATAGCTATTTACAATGGTTTCTCTATCGATTAACCCCAGTTTATGTAGTAAGTATTTGATTAACGCACATTTAGACATTATTATACCTACGTCCTTTTCGTGAATAACATTTAATTCATATCCTTCTCTATCTGAGACTGTAGAGCTGTAAAAAATATATTCAAGTTTTCCGAGGATGTCGTCCATCCTATCTATAAATTCTCTTCTAATTTGTGGGTCTTTAAAAATCGTGATGAATTTGTTGTCTATTGCATATGCAAGGAATCTTATTAGACCTATTTCATCAAGGTTGAAGTTGTGGATTGGTTTTACCTCTCTCCACCCTATAAGCAACTCATTTGTAACGATATGCTTGAGACTATCCCTCTCCCGATCTATAAAAGATATTTTTGGTTCTCCTGTCATAGCTTTTTCAATGTTAAAGATGGGTTTGAATGTCTCCCATAATATGATTGCATCTACTTCATTCTCGGCGTATAAGATGTATTCAACTTTTTCGTCTAACTCTTTATCCAATATCTTCCTAACATATTCATATTGGATATACCCTATTGGATTTTCTATTCCTCTGAATGTTCCTAGGTATCCAGTCTCTTTACATCTATATACTCCTGAAGTTGGATAAACTGCTATATGATACTCTGGTAAGTTATCCAATCTGTATAAGATATCCTCGATAAGATTCCAAACGGCGAATCTTACGTTACTATATTCAAACATATGGAGTTCTGATATCATATGGGAATGGATCGCCATCCCTTCTCCTGTCACTAGAAATATATAGTCGGGGGATGTTTTAGATATGACATCCGATAACCTACTCTCTAAACCATGTATATCCTCGTTTACCGTTACTGTGGATATCAATATCTTCATACAATTTACAATTTAAGTCTTCAATTAATAATTATATTGAGTTGTTATGAAGGGTGTATACGGCCCTCTTGAGCCGGGTGTTGAATGGTCCATTGGAGGATGTAGGATAAATTTAGAGGTAGATGGAGAGACACTTAAATATCTAAGGAGTTGTGTAGGCAGTAGGTTAGAAAGGGTTTTGAAGGGGGTTTCAAAAATCATTATCCATCCAGCACCCCCACTATATCTTCCCGTCCCTGGCCTCTTCTCCCACGTTTACATTCCTATATCACCACCTATATACCTAAATCCTGGAGGGTCAATATCTGTAAAAGTGGATGTTATCACTGATTTGGCTGTATCCCCGGGGGATGGTGGGCAGAGATATATCGATATATTCTCCGTATCGACTCCTAAGATGGCCGTATATGGAGGGGCTGCTGATGGTATCTTAGCTAGATACCTCTATAAATATTCTGGAGGCGACCTTCCAAGATTATCAATACCTATTCATTTGGCTAATGAGGATGATGATGCGGTGACCGTCTCTAAGGTGGTCCTTCCAATTACATATCTCGATATCTACTATAAGCCTGGAGAGAATTACTCAGAGTCTAACGAAGTAATTGTGAAGGTGAACTCTGGAGTTGCAGAAGTGTCTAAGGGGGGTTATAATGGAGGTTTAGAGCCTATCCCTAGGGAGACGACAGAGTCTCTAACCAGTAGGCTTGGTTTGGATTTAGCTGGTGTAAGGAAATTCCTTACAGTTGATGATGTATTTTTGATGGATAGGGGGTTGTGAATATGGAGCTGTACAAATATATACTTCTAATCTCTTTTGAAGCTTTCAACGAGTGGTACCAAGTGAACTCACCTAAGATAATCGCCTCCCTAGTTACATTAACGTTCTTCCTAGTCTTTGGATATATATTGAAACAGTTGACGTATAGATATGGTGTAAGAGTTATACCCAAGGATATAGCCCGCTCCATATCAAATACTATTTTCTACTTCTTCCTCATACTCGCTGGATTCAGCATATTAAACATCTTTGATATCGACTTGACTGGAATGCTTATTGCAGGTGGTATCGCAGGTATAATACTGGGTTTTGCCAGCCAGACGGTAGTCTCAAACCTAATGAGTGGAATATTCCTATATATAGATAGACCCGTTAAAGAGGGGGATCCAGTAGAGGTTGAGGGAGTCGGTGGTAGGATCGTAGACATTGGATTTCTTTCAACTAGGATAGTCAGTTGGGATGGAGTCCTACATAGACTTCCGAATGATAAGGTCTTCACGTCACTCATCAAAAACTTTAGTAGGACAACAGCCAGAAGAGTTGAATATCGGATTGGGATTTCATATAAGAGTGATGTTAAGCTTGCTAAGGAGGTCATCCTAAAAGTTATTAATGAGGAGCCCTTAGCACTTATCGAGCCAGGTCCACAAGTATTTGTTAGTGAATTTGGGGATAGCGCTATAATATTGAATGTGAGGTTCTGGGCTCCAACACCAAAATGGTTCGACGCCAAAATGAGGGTTTTAGAGAATATTAAATATGCATTGGATGAAGCGGGGATTGAGATCCCATACCCACAGAGGGTTGTATGGTTGAAGGGGGATAAAGAAAGAGGTTAGTACATTTTAGTAGCTTTAACGGTGACCTCAGCACCGTTACTAAACACTATCCTAACCGTTATCTCATCGTAATTCCTTAAATCGGCATTCATAAACATGATGTGGTAGCCTCCTCTCTCAAACTTAAAAGTATCTTTAGGTGGTATACATAGCCTCTCAACCATAACCATCTTCTCAACATTCCCTTCTTTAATTGTCTGATGGATCATAACATCCTCACCCTCCACCTCTAGAATGTCAACACTCTCGATACAAACCTCCGTGTCATACCCATTCTCTATAATCATGTATATGCCTCCACCATTAGGTATTAAGCTGAATTTCGCGTCATACGCTTTTATGCCGCCTGCAGTAAACGAACTATATAGGTATAGGGCTGCAACAGCGAGTATAACAATTATCATGGCCGTTGCCAATTTCTTACTCATCTTCTAATCACCCAATAACATTATATAGATAGTATTGAGAGGATGGATGAATATCAGGGATATAGATTTAATATATGTCCAGATGTCTAAACCTAAAAGGTCATTAAGGGATATACATGGGGGGTCAAATTATTATAATTGTGGATAACGTGAAGAAGGTAATTGAGGATCTATCACGTTTAATAGGTAGGGATAAGGTCTCAAATGATCCTGCAGTACTAGCTCTTCATAATCGCGATGCTGCCTATTTATATGGTGACTCAAAGATAGTAGTATATCCAAAGACTACCGATGACATAAGAAAGGTAGTCAGATATTGCTATAGAAATGATATAAAAATCTATCCTCAGGGAGGTTCAAGTGAATTAACAGGGTCATCCATAGCATGGGAAGACGGTATAATAATGAGTTTCATAAAAATGAATAGGCTGTTGGAGTATTCACCCCTGGATAGATATGTTGTTGTTGAGCCGGGGCTTAGGCTCGTCGAGTTGAATATGGTTCTAGAGAAGGATGGATATTTCTTTCCGATTGATCCGGCGAGTGTGAAGTCTGCTACGGTCGGTGGAGCGATTAACACCGGTGCGGGAGGACTTAGAGGATTTAGATATGGTACGATGAAGGATTGGGTGTTAGGCCTAGAGATAGTCCTCCCAGACGAGGATGCAACTCTACTTAGAATAGGGTCGAAGACTTTCAAAAGTAGAGAGGGATATGATTTAACCAGGCTTATAGTGGGTAGTGAAGGAACCCTAGCCATCGTCTCCAAAGCTGTTCTAAAGATTATGCGTAAACCGGGAGATATAATATCGATTGCAGCCTTTTTTAGAGACTTACATAGTCTCATGAAGACAGTCCTAAATCTACTAGAAAGTGGTTTAGATATTGTTATAATGGAGTTTGTAGATGCAAATACGGTTGAGATGGTTAAAAATCATAAAAACATATCTATTGGAGGCTCGGGTCACATGTTAATCATTGGATGTCTAGCAAGAGATTCTAATAGGGAAGATATCGTAAACGAGATTGTCCGTAGGATTGTTGTGAATGGCGGGGAAAACGTTTTACATGCATATAATATGGAGGAGGCAGAGAATAGGGGGATATATTCGATTCGTAGGGGGTTCTATACTACACTTATTGAGAGGGCATCTCGGGAGACGTCTAACCCGATACTATATATAGAGGATATCTCAGTTCCTCCAAGCAGGTTACCAGAGGTGATTAAAGAGATTGAGGAAATTATAGAGGCCTATGGGATCCCAACCGGATTGGCAGGACACATAGGTGATGGTAATCTACACCCGACTATGTATATAACCGATCCTAGGGATAGCGAGAAGTTGAAAAGGATGGGTGAAGAGATTATGATGGTAGCATTGAAGTACGATGGGGTGATAAGTAGTGAGCATGGAATTGGACTTATGAAGAAAAATATGTTGGAGAAAGCTTTCAAATACCGTGCTTCTGAAAAGGCTTTGGAGTTGATGTATGGAATTAAGAAGATATTCGATCCGAAAAATATATTGAATCCTGGTAAGGTCCTCCCATAAATATCCCATGTTATGTAAGATGTAATGTCATAATAGTATATAGGAATGGAGAGGGAAGAGCCGGAGATAATTAAGGAATTTATAGAGAGTGAGGTTAGTAAATGTAGCTTCTGTGGATTCTGTGAATATATATGTCCAACACACCATGTATCTAATGATAGGGTCTACTCCCCAAGGGGGAGGATAAACCTTATTAAAAGTCTTGTTTTAGAAGGATGGTTTAATGGGATGGTTGAAAAGTCGATTTATACCTGTTTATTATGTAGGGCATGTGAATATGAATGTCCAAGTAATATATCCATCGTAGAGGTAATTCTGAAGACAAGGTATCTACTGGTTGGAGGGGGTGTGAGGCTTAAATCTCTACCCCCTGTTTAACCCCATAATTCTGTATTTATACTCTGTTTTACCGTTATTGTCTCTATATTTTAGCCAGAGTAGGATAGCTGATTTAATGATATTCTCAATCTGTTTTGAGTCTCCACGTCCAGAGGAGTACCATTTGTTAAATTCTCTTATTAACTCGGCCTCTAAATGATAGGTCAGACAATTATCGATATTATTTTTCTCAATAGAAGTAATCATTTCATCCAATCTATCTTTTAATATATTCTTTTCCATCCACATCCTCATCACCCCCATTAATTATATTTTAATGTCCAAGGAATATTATGTATATACATATTTATATATATTTTAAACGTGAGAGTTTAATAAACAAACTTTAGTTCAATCTCAAAACAGTTATTTAATCTAGATTATTCCATTCCATCTAGAATGTAAAACAACTATAATATCTTCCTAGAAAACTAATTCCTCGGATAATGTTAATCTAACGTTGGATATACACGAGATTCGAGTGTAAAAATTTAAACGTTTATAACGTCTATAATTAAACTAATGAGTTTATTTTCAAAGTATAATACGAAGGTTCGTAGAAGGTTAAATACCCGTTTAAAAGCTGGTATCCCCCTACTCTTATATATCCCACCCTCAATTGATCAAACCTCATTCATGACAACTCTAGGTTATAAAGTTATTGATATATCTTCTTTAATCGTAAGATACCCAAGTAGATACCTTGATAGACTACTAAATAGAGTCAAAACACTCTTGAATAAAGGGTATGAGGTAGTGACAAATCTTGAGTATATGTATTACCTCTTCCCCCGTGAGAGGGAGGTATTCAACAATTTGATATCTAATTTGGAAGGTCCTGTCATCATTACATTCTCTGTTCAACACATATTTGATTCTGCAGTTAAGGTTACAGGTTTTGAGAATATGGCATTAACTGAGGCAAGTTTGGATGATATACCTGAAGCGGTTAGAAACGATAATCTCTTTCTATCTGAAGGCTCCCCTACATTTCAAGATTTTATGGGGAGTTATATTGACCATGTGATTAGGCAGATGTTGATGATTAGAGATAGTAACGAGAGGTTCCTATTATACTATTTTACTAGGTATAAGGGGATAGGAAGGCTTGCGAGGGTTATGGGCCCAGAATTGGGTACATATCTAAATAGGTTGATAAGGAAGGGATTGATTGTCAGAGCTGGGGAGCGAAGGGGTGTTTATTTTGTTCGAGATCCTCTTGTAAGGTATTATATACATAGGGTTTATATGCCGTTAGAAAGTCCATATAAATTCGTTGGATACCTGTATCTAGTACGGAAATTTTTAGAAGGTATTAAGGGCAGGGTATCTATACCTACATACTCAGGAGACTTATATATTGCTGAATCCCAAAAATTCTATTTCCTAGATAGAAATTCATTTATATTGGTGGATATGGATAGGGTGAGATATCTATTTAGGATCTCACTGGGTCATCGGGAGGATTTGAAGTATATGGATAAATATCCGAGGGTGGAGAAGGTGTTGATTACACCTTCTGATGTAACTCCGCGTTCATACAGGAATCTTGAGAAGGTTGGTATTAAGGTCTTGAGAGTTAAGGATATAAACTCTTTTACTCGCTTCACCAACTTCCCTAGACTTATCTAGGTGGAGTGGTGTGTTGAGATATGTAAAACTTTTGGGCCTCGTCCCGATTGTTATCGCACTTATGGTTCTAGCATACTATCTCATGATGGGAGGTTCGAGCCACATAGAGAGTGAGGTAAGGCTTGATGGCTATTTGATTGCAAGCGACGCTGGAATGCCTGGTGGAGGGTTTGAATGGGTCGGTGAATATACTCTTAAACTTGTATATAAGGAAGATGGTGGCTATCTACGTATAGAACAGGTCTCAGGACTCGGTGACCCCCTAGAGAATAGGGTTTTAAAGATTGATAGGTTGGAGATTGGAGACGATAGAATGATATTGGTTATTGAAGGTTATACATACATATTTGAATTTATAGAGGTCGACCCCATATGGAATAGGTTCAACAACACCTATACCGCTATATATTCACCGTATGACGAGAGATTTGAGGTTGGTGTGCTGGATAACGATGCATTTGAGGGATTCCCAGACCACTATTACATCGAGGTTCATTTCTGGAGACCGGGTAAATAAAGTCTTTACAATGTAATTTCCATAGGGTATACCACTATATCAAGTATATACCCTCCAACACATGGTTTAAAAGTATTTTCTAATCTGATAATTTCTTGTGGAGGGCATTTAATATCATATGAGTATTAAGATAGCAGTGGCGACACAAGATGGCAAGCATATTTTCGGTGGACATTTCGCCCACGCAAAGAAATTCAAGATATTCGAGTTAGATCCACAATCAATGGATGTTAAAGAGCTGGAGACTAGAGAGAATCCACTTGGAAACCTACCAGATTATGATGATCCCCATTCAGCTGTTAAAGAGTTTGAAGAATTGGGCATCCCCCTTCATGGAATACCAAAGTACTCCTGGCTAAAGGATAACGTCTTGAACGATGTTGATGTAGTGCTATGTGGAGGTGCATGCCAGACAAGCTATCAATACTTCATGTCAGAGGGTGTAGTTGTAGTCTTCGATGAACCTGGAACAGAATTGTCCAAGAGCCTTGAAGAGCTTAAGAAAGTTATAAAGTAGGATACCCCCTACAAAATTTTTTATTCTGGATTTTAATACATGATACTACATAATTAATTTGTGATATGAAGGCATTCGTTCTTTTAAAGGTTGATGTAGGGAGACTATTCGATGTTTTAAAGGAGGTTAAGAAGACCGAGGGAGTTAAAGAGGCCTATGCAATAACGGGAGAATGGGATATTATAGTCTTTCTAGAGGTCGATAAGCCGGAGAATATAGCTAAAATCGTTGGGCAGAAGCTCCAATCACTAAGTGGCGTTAGGGGGAGCCTCACATTTGTCGTAGTCTCCGACTAGAAGATGGAAGGAGATTGAGATGTTCTTCCCAGCTGTGGGTAGATATGGAGTCGCGTCTCGCATACATATTGCATCGGAAATTGGAATGGAAATCCTAGAAGAAGGTGGTAATGCATTCGACGCTGCAATAGCGGTCAGTGCTGCTCTATCCCTTGTTATACCACATACTGGGGGACTTGGAGGAGATGCCTTTGTATTGGCTAGATTAGATAATGGTGAGCTTGTCGCATATAATGGCTCTGGACGTTCACCTTCCGACTTTCCAGTTGATGAGTTCATATCTCTCAAACCCAAGAGGGGAGGGCTCACTATATCAGTGCCGGGCCTAGTCGATACATGGGTTTGGGTAAACAGTGAATTTGGATCTATGGAGTTAAAAGATCTTCTTAAACCTGCCATTTCCATGGCTGAGAATGGATTCTACATTCCATATCAGACTTCAAGAGCATCTAAGATATTATATGGAGAGCTATCCGGTTTCGAGTCTTGGAGGAAGGTATATGGCTCTATTAAACCAGGTGAATATAGAAGGTTTAAGAGGTTCGGTCAGGTATTCAGGCATATAGCGAGGAAAGGATATGATGGATTCTATAGTGGAAAGATCGCTGAGACGATAGTGGAAGAGCTAAATAAAGAAGGTTCACCGCTATCAGTAGATGATTTTGAGAGGCATAGGGGAGATGTTATGGAGCCACTTAAGATAAGCTATGGAGAGTACGATGTATATGAACTACCCCCGAACACACAGGGGCTCACAACCTTACAGATTCTTAGGATGATGGAGAAGACCGGGATATCAAAGTTGGAGAGGGACCTTAACTGGTGGAGGACTTATATGGAGATCTCTGCATTTGCGTACATGGATAGAGATAAGTTCATAGGTGACCCAGATTATATGGATGTGAATCCCTATACCCTCTTATCAGATGAGTATCTAGGTGGATACGTATCCTCCTTAAGCCTCTCAGGAGGAGATACTACATTCTTCACTCTATCGGATAAATATGGAAATATAGTCGGCTTCATACAGAGTCTATTCCACCCATTCGGATCTGGACTAGTAGCTATGGAGATTCCATTCCAGAATAGGCTTATAGGGTTTAGGTTTGAGAAGGGATTCCCGAATAGTCCGGGACCCGGTAAAAGACCTCTACATACCTTATCGATAGCCCTCTTATCTAGGGAGAAGGAACACTATATAGTTGGATGTGCAGGAGGTGATTTAAGGCCCCAGATACATAGCCAAGTCATAAGTAACATTGTAGATCTAGGGATGGATATAGGATCAGCCGTCATGGCTAAGAGGAATATGCTTCTTAAATGGGAGGATGGAAAGCCTGTAGAAGCTGTATTTGAAGATGAGAATTATCCAGAATATGCAAAGCCCCTTAAATATCCAGCGAGAGCTGTGGGAGTGGTCCAAGCATTGAAATATATCGAGGATGGTTATACAGAGGTGTATGCCGACTTTAGAGGTGGGGGTGTAGCCCTGGCAAAATAAATTAACTAGATTTTGAGGGCGATATACCGAGCCTCCATCACCTCATTCATTTTAAAATTTCTCATCAAATCATCATTAAGCGTTGTATTCCTAGTAGTTAAAACTATGTAATCTCTTATCCCTCTATTCCTTAGCCTTGTCGAGGCGGATCCGTAAATCTCGGAATGGGCATATCCTGTTATAACAATTCCTGGCCCTAGCCTTCTATATGCATCGGCAACTTTATAGGCTATAACCTCGTCCTTGTATGCTTGAGCCATAACAATCTTCTCTGGATCCAGCATAGCCATAGGACCCGAGCTTGGGATCATACTTAAAAGTCTCTCCCTATACCCTTTGTAGTCGAGTCTAACCTCACTAGGCTGGACTGGCGAGTCTGATATATCATTTATACCCTCCAATCCATTCCTAGATACTTTTCTAACTTCATCTCTAGGAGGCATAACCCCTACAATCTCTATACCCAACCTCTTAATCTCATCTAAGATAGGCCGGTAATCCCTGAGTGGGAACCCCTCAGGCCCCTTAGAATATTCAGATAGGAAGTCGCCCCAATCAATTCTATCTTCTAACCATTCTCTAACCAAACCCTCCATTCTATAGTTGAAGTATTCGAGCCCGACAAATCTCAGTAGTCCAGCTTCATATCTCATCAATATCAATTCGCTAGCAAGTTTTATTATCCAGGGTACTCTATGGACCTCACCGTAAAACAGGATTTCAGCTTTAGATACAAATTCTTCCAACTCTACATCCCTGAAATTAGGTAGCGCATATACACGATATCCTTTCCGCATAATATTGCATGTTATACCATGGCCTTATATAGATAAGCATATTCAAAGTATTATCGAGATATTTCCGTGTATAAGCCTGGGGGTATAAATGTCATGGAATCAGTGGGACATGCTTAACCAAGAGATTATAAAGTGCAGGAGATGCCCAAGACTAGTTGAATATAGGGAATACATTGCTAGGAAGAAGACTAGGAGATATATGAATTGGAGTTACTGGGGTAAGCCTGTGCCTGGATATGGAGATCGTAATGCCAGGCTCCTTATAGTGGGTTTGGCTCCCGCAGCACATGGAGCAAATAGGACGGGCCGCATGTTCACAGGGGATTCCTCAGGCGACTGGCTATTTAAGGCATTATATATGACTGGATTTGCTAATCAGGCTGTCTCCAAATCAAGAGATGATGGCCTGTACGTCAAAGATGTCTACATAACGGCTATTGTCAGATGTGTACCCCCTAAGAATCTCCCCAGATCTGAGGAGATAAGGAATTGTAGGATCTATCTTAAGAGGGAGCTGGAGCTCCTAGAAAATGTTAAAGTCATTCTATGTCTCGGCCATCTAAGCTGGAGGAATACTCTCGAGACATTATATGAAATGGGGTTGATCCCAACTAAAAAACTTGGATTTAGGCATGGAGCTGAATATAGAATTGGCGGTCTAACGTTAATCGCGTCTTATCATCCCAGTAGACAGAATACGCAGACCCGTAGACTGACCTGGGATATGTGGGCTTCCATATTCTATCGCATAAAGAATATACTATCTAAACATGAAGGGTTTAATTAAGAGGAGGGTCTAAATCTTTATACTGGTGTCTTAATTGGCAGATCCATATGTCGGTGAATTCGTTGGGACCATGATGCTGGTATTATTGGGAGACGGTGTTATAGCAAATGTGTTGCTACGTAAAACCAAGGGAGAAGGAAGTGGATGGATAGTTATCACAGCGGGATGGGGATTGGCTCTAATGGTGGCTGTGGCAATATCCCTTGTTTTAAATGGATATGGGCATGTAAACCCTGCTATAACACTTGCAGCAGCGTATGCAGGACTTATAGACTGGGGCTTCGTACCAGGCGTCTTCATAGCACAGTTCCTAGGAGGATTCTTTGGAGCAGTCCTAATGTTCCTAGCCTACTACAGCCACTTCCATGAGACTGATGACCCAGACCTCAAACTAGCTGTCTTCACAACAATGCCCCAAATAAGGAACCTACCTCTAAACACAATTACCGAGGCGATAGGTACTGCAGTTTTAGCAGCAGGTGTAATGGCCATAACAACTCTAGTTGGAGACAATATATGGGCTGCCCCTCTGCTAATCGGTCTCCTACTTTGGGCCATTGGCCTCGGACTCGGTGGCCCCACAGGCTTCTCACTGAATCAAGCAAGAGACTTGGCACCTAGAATAGCATATGCAATACTCCCAGTACCAGGTAAGAGAGACCCAGACTGGGTATATGGTTTTACAGCACCATTTATAGGCCCATTTATAGGAGGGTTCATAGGAGGACTACTATATTTCTTAATAGTCTAATGATACATCACTATATTTTTATTAACCTCCACTTCTCAATAACCCTGCCATCATCCAGGAAAACAGGATCCCCAACCATCTCAGCCTTATAACCATATCTCTTCAATGTCGCAAACATAAGTGAGGTCGATACATGAGGTGGAACCATACCTTCTTCAATCAACTTCTTAGCACCAGGTGTTATAATAGGGTCAGACATTACATACTCAACAGTATCCACACCCGTCTTCCTAACCTCAATATCACTTATATACCCCATCTCCTTAAGCCAAGCAGCAACTCTCTTCAAAGCCTCAAAAGGATCATCAACATCATCAAGACCCAAATCCTTAGAGATAAGATCTAAAAGAATCTCTCCAGCCCTCCATACAATATCCCACGTCTTCTCCCCAAGAACCTCATTAACCGCCTTATAAACGGAATATAACTCCAGATCGAAAAATTCAGGTTTTACACTCATAATACCACATACATAATCCTATCTCACCATGTTAAATAAATTAAAACAACCGCCAAACCAAAAATCAGAAGGAATGTTCTAAATCCTATTCACAGGGCTTATTAAGGAGGGATTCACAGTCTAGACATCCCCTCTCAATATGGCCCTGATGTATACAGCATGAAGCTATCCCCTCCCCAGAGTCATCTATCAACTTTATAACTAGATAATCCTCCCTAAATTCATGCCTTACAAGACTAGGCCTTCTAACAACATTTGGAATAGTTATCTCAAAACTCTTACCTTCAATTGACATCTCAAGCCTTACCTCATAGGAATCCTCCTTCATAACCACATCTTTCAAATTTATAGATATATCCTTCTCCATGATACTCACCATATATAAATAGACATGTTTAAAAAAAATATGGAAATCAAACCTATTCACACAATTTCCCATTTACCTACATAATTGGGTATATACATCATATCTACATAACACTAGAATATTGCCGACCCTAATACACCTCCTTATATATCCATCCAGGCTTGTATATATCGGTAATTAATATGGTGAATAGACTCTCAAAGGAGAAGAGCCCATACCTAAGGCTACACATGGATAACCCCGTCGACTGGTATCCCTGGGGAGAAGAAGCATTTAAGAAAGCAAGGGAGCTGGATAAGCCGATCTTCCTATCAATCGGATACTATACATGCCACTGGTGCCACGTCATGAATAGAGAGTCCTTCATGGACGAGGAAGTGGCTAAGGAGCTGAATAAGACATTCATATGTATAAAGGTCGATAGGGAGGAGAGGCCCGACATAGACTCTATCTACATGAAGTATGCAATGTCTATAATGGGTGGAGGTGGATGGCCCCTAACCGTACTACTCACACCCGATAAAAAACCCTTCTTCGTGGCAACCTACCTACCTAAGGAGACCCTCATCGAACTGGCAAGAAGAGTCAGGAATCTATGGATAAACGATAGAGAGAAGATACTAAAATATGCAGACGAAGTGGTTAAGACTCTTCTTGGGACAAGTCTCTTCTCAGTAGGGAATGAATATAAAGAGATAACTGAAAACCCTATACACGAGCTCTACAAAAGACTATCCATAACATATGATGAGTTCAACGGTGGATTTGGAGAGCCGCCTAAATTCCCCAGCCCACAGAAGATCCTCTTTCTCTTTAGATACTGGAAGAGTATGGATGACTCCCTAGCACTTGAGATGAGCCTCAAAACGCTAGATGCTATGAGGATGGGCGGTATCTACGACCAGGTGGGAGGCGGTTTCCATAGATACAGCACAGACGCTATATGGAAGCTACCCCATTTCGAGAAGATGCTCTATGACCAGGCATGGATGATAAGGACATATGCCGAGGCATACCAAATAACAGGTGACTACCTATATAGAGAAACTGTAGAGCAGACCATAGAATTCCTATATAGAGAGCTATACGATGGAAAACTATTCTACAGCGCATTAGACGCTGAATCTGAAGGCATGGAAGGAAGATACTACATATGGAGTATAGAAGAAATAAGGAATATCCTAGGTGACGAGGCAAAAATAGCAATAGAAGCCTTCAACCTAAAGGAAGAGGGAAACTACTTCGATGAGGCCACGGGAAAGAGGACTGGATATAATATTATATATCCAAGAGTTCGATGGGAAATATCAGCCAAAAACCAAGGATACAACTTCGAAGAGTATAGGGAGGTGATGGATGGGATTTTGAAAAAACTTTTTCATGCAAGAAGTACGCGGGAGAAGCCAAATGTCGACGAGAAAATACTCTGTGACTGGAACGCCATGACAATAGCATCAATAGCATATGCATCCAGAATACTAGACGATAAAGACCTAATGACGAAGGTTGAAACCTCTCTAGAAGAGCATCTAAAAAGATTCTATAGCGACACCCTCTACCATCTCTATATAGAAGGTGAGAGAAGAGTCCCAGCACTTTTAGACGACTACTCCTATACACTACATATGCTCGTAGAGTCATACATGACTCTATATAAACCAGAATATATTGAGAGGGCGATAGAAATGGCTGATGAAATGCTAGAAAAGTTCTACATAGATAGAATTAACATCCTCCTACATACCCCTAAAGATACGACAGACCTTCCCCACCATAATTTAGACCTTTATGACGGCCCATATCCAAACGGCCTATCAATAGCGATACACGAACTCATCAGGCTCTCAAGGCTGACAGGTGAGGAGAGATTCGAGTCTATAGCGAGGGAGCTTCTGAAGACGGCTCTTCCAAATATTGAAAGAGCTTTGGAAGCATCACCAACCTTAATACTTGACATGTTATACATTCTAGATGGCGGCTCCGAAGTAGTCGTCGTCCCAGGGAAGGACCTCGATTTAGGGAGAGAATTCATCTCCAAACTCTCCAAGATATACAATCCATTCTCGATTTACCACTTAAAACATGGGGGAACCGATAAAATATCAAGCTACATAAAGTATTATGATGCCATAGAGGGTAGACCAACAATATACATATGTAGAAACTTTAGATGTCTAGCTCCAACCACCGACCTTAAAGAAGCTATTAAACATCTACACGGGAGGGACTAACATCCCAACCTCTTCAGGGCAATATATAGACTGGACATTGCTATCAACAACCCTATCGCCATAATCAAATATGACATTGAGAAGCCATATAACTGAGCAATATAGGAGAAGAAGATTACACCTATACTACCCCCGATATCGAATCCACTTGCATATACTGAAGAGGCTGTATTCCTAGCCTCTTCAGGTACACTAGATAGCAGAATATACTGGCCACTAGGTACGGTGAATCCTATACCACCACCATAGAGTACCCCCATGAGATAGAGAGTATGTGGATTACCATCCCAATTTACGAGAAGGAATAATCCTACAGCCTCTAGGAAGAGACCCAAGACTATCGTTAACAGAGAGCCAAATCTCTCGATGACTTTGATTGCATATAACCTTGTGAAGAGCCCGACAATCCCTATGACGAAGAGGAGATTCCCAAATACAATAGCTCCCAATCCAATACTATAGACATGGTCTTGCTGAAGACTATATAAAGATATGAAAATACCTCCGTTGACAAGAGGTAATATAAATAATGCTGCCACAACCCTATTTCTCAACACACTCAATATAATACCTTTTGTAGATCTATCCCCAGCCTTTCCACTAACTACTCTGGGTAGGAGCAGACTCGCCAATGCAGCTGAGAAACCAAATATAGATATAACTAGAAATGCTGTGGAGTAGCTGAAATTATCTACGAAGAATGCTACTACAGGTGGCCCGACAAGGGATGAGAGTGAGATCGCAGCAGCCCTATATGAGAGGAGCCTATAGAGATACTGCATATAACCATACAGCGATACAGCAGCTATGGAGGCCGATATGAATAGGCCGATCGATAGGCCTTGTAGACCCCGGACTATGAAAAGCTCTGTATAACCTCTTATTGAGGAGGCATAGAGAGCAGCAAAAAAGATGATTAGGCTACCACCCGCCATGAAATACTTACTCCCAAATTTATCTGCATACACTCCAGAGGGAACCCGAGATAAGACCCCTATTATGGGGCCTATAGAGAATATCAAACCTGTTTCAAAGGTTGAGGCACCCAACTCTCTACTAAACCTTGATATAATAGAGCCCATACCACCTAATGCAGCGAAATATAGGAATACCGCGATAATTACTATTGCAACCTCCCTGTTTAACTCCTTGGCAAGCCTCGTCTCGACCACCAAGAAATAGATATATATTTACATCATAGAAAGAATAAAAACTTTAAACTCTGGATTCTAACCAACTTTTATCAAGTGTCTCGTGATATACTCCCCTATCGCTGGAGACGCTGTTAGACCAGGCGAGTCTATACCATACGTCATGATGTATCTCCCTATTTTCCTGATGATCCACCTATTACCCGGATAATTTATAATCCTAACTCCACAGAAATAATCGATTATTTCAGGTTTATCCCTCAATAAATAGACGTAGCTATTAAATACTTCTTCAGCCTCTTCCCTACTAACCTCATATATCTCTTTAGTATCTATCCACCTAAAGTCTGGCCCTAAGATGGTCCACCTACCTCTATAATAAGGTATAACAGCCCCACCCTTCGTATATTTCGAAAGGAAGACGTTAAACTCGGCAATTATATAATCTATTGTAATGGATGATATAACCATTATACCCTTCCCAAACCTCTGTCTTGGGGGATTTGGATCTATCGTTCTAGCGATATCCGCAGTATATGGCCCTGCAGCTATAACAATATAGTCATATTCCACACCGTCGATAACCGGTTCACTCTCAGCCCTCTTTATCCTCCTTCCAAAATATATCTTTCCACCCAGCTCAACCACTCTAGATGCAAGTCTGTCAAGCATCTCATAGGGATTTACAATACCATAGCCATCAACTATAAAAGCCCCTTTAAATATGGGACTGACCTCATAATACTTCTTTTTAAGAGTATCCCCCTCTATCCTCTCAAATTTTATCCCGTACCTCTTCATATAGATAGGGACCAGCGGCGATATCATTCGATGCCCCAGTCTCCTATAAACAAGAACCAACTTTGTATCCATAATGTTATATCCAATATCCCTTGAATATTCCCTATGAAGCTCTAAACCCCGTAACATCAATCTCGTCTTGAAACTACCCAGAGGATTCTGTATAACATTTAATACCCCGGGGTTATGGGTGGAGGCTGAATATCCTACCTTATGCCTAGCCTCATAAATATCAACTTCAACACCTTCCTTGAGGAGATGGTAAGCAGTATATAATCCAATTACCCCCGCACCTATAACAGCGACTCTCAATTCTAAAAAAATTAATATTTAAAATAGAAATAAAAGTTATGTGACCATTCGAGGCCCTACTATTTCAGACCTACCCTCCTCCTATCATAAAGGATGTACCAAGTACCCAAGGAAGCTGCGGATGGATTTCCATCCCTATCATATATTATACCTTGAACCACTATAGTTGTTTTACCAGCCCTCAAGACCTTACCTACAGCCTTATATGGGCTATTGTCCTTGGATAGTGGACGCATAAAATTTATCTTTAACTCTATAGTCACCTGTTCATCGCCTGGGTTAACAGTTGCAGCGGCTATCCCAGAGACTTCATCCAATACACCCATGATAGTTCCGCCATGGAGAATACCTCCAGACCGTGTCAACTCAGGTTTATATTCGAATATAAGCTCTGCATATCCCTTCTCAATCTTTATAAACCTAGTTCCTACAAACCTACTAAAACTACTAATCTCCTTCAAGAGTCTATTAAACTCTTCTAGGTCAACCTCAGACTTATCAATAATATCTTTTAACGTCGTCATCTCAGGGTTCCTCCACTCGGAAATCCCAGCTTAGGTTAGCCCCAGCTCTAACCAAAGTTATAGAAGCACTACAATACTTACCTAAACTAAGTTCAATAGCCTTCTTAACATCATCAGGCTTTATACCCTTACCCCTAACAATATATGTATATTTAATCTCCTCCCAAATCTTCGGATGCTCCTCCCTCCTCTTACCCTCGATCTCAATGATCAACTCATCAACCTTATACCGTTTCTTCTCAAGTATAACCTGGACATCTATAGCTGAGCATCCGGCTGCCGCGAAGAGCATTAGCTCCATCGGTGATAGCCCCGTCTTCTCTTCTTCATGCCTGACATCTATAAAGTTGAACCGTCCATCCTCAGTCTTAACCATATATATCCTCTTATCGATACTCTTCAGGATTCCCTTCATTTCATAATTCATTAGTGAAATCTATAATTTAAATTGGGAAATCGGGAGAGACTACTCCTCACCTTTAAAAGCCGTTGATTACATATCATCTTCTTAATGCAAATCTAGCTAGTAATAACATGGTGAAGGCGAAGAACATCAAGATAATGATTTGACTCAATATCTGTGGTAACCCCCATCCACGTATAGCCACGTTCTTCACAGCCTCTACAGCATATGTAAGAGGTATAAACCTTGTAATCGGTCTTATATACTCGGGTAGAGCCTCTATAGGGGCGAAGATCCCTGAAAGGAATATTGAGGGTGTGAATATCAATGGCATAAACTGGAATGCCTGGAACTCATTCTTGGCATAGAGCGATAGAGCTACACCAGTCGATTGATAACCTATCCCAGCTAATATCACGATACCCATCATCAAATAAAGATCTCCATAGATCTTTACCTGGAAGAGATAGAGGGCTACAGCCAAGAGTATGAGAGACTGGACTATAATTATTATTGCAAAGGCCAGTGTATAGCCTAATATAATACTCCACCTACTCACTGGGGTAACCAACATCCTGTATAGAGTGCCCCTAGTCCTCTCCCTCACAAACGATATCAGGGTTAACACTAGGGATAGGATACTAGCAGCTGCACATAT
>WAKC01000036.1 GCA_015523605.1 Candidatus Geothermarchaeota archaeon | reverse complement strand
GTGGATAGGACTAGAGGTAGAACCTGGATTTGATAAGGAGAAGGTGATTAAGAAGCTCCTTTCATTGTATGCAGATGAGTGGATAGCAGGCTACTACTATACATATACAGCATATGTTGTTAAGGGTAACCTATCAGAGGAGATTGCAGAGTTATTCCTAAAAGAGGCGGAGGAAGAGATTGGTAAACATGCTAGGATGATAGCGGATAGACTTCAAGACTTTGACGTCGACCCACCGAAAGACTTTACAAAGTTATGGGAGCTATCTGGCTGTAAATATCCAGAGCTACCGGACGACCCCTATGATATAGATGGATTTTTGATAGCAGCTATAAAGGCTGAGATGTGTGCAATAAAGGGCTATAAAGAATTGTATGACATGACGCATGGCGTGGACCCGGTGACTGAAGAGCTAGCGGAGGATATATTGAGGGATGAGACGAAACACAGGACTGAACTAGTCAATCTACTCTCCAAAGAGGGTTTAGAGAGGCTGAGGAAGGAACTTGGTGAGTAGGGCCTTACCACTCCTCTTTTATATTTATTTTCATACCTTTTAGAACCTCTTTGAACCAATCGAAATATACTATAGGTATATCCTCGGGATAGTGGATGCCCGGGTTAATATCTAATATCTCATCCACAAGCGATTTTACTACAGAATACTGGAAGCCTGCGGTAGAGAGGGCCATAGCAGAATATCCTTTCCAAGGTTTTACAACGGTTGTGAACCTTATGTTGAAGTCTCCGTGTACCTCGACCTCTAATACAACCATGTCACCCTCTCTTGGAAGTGACTTGAGAAGTTGGAGCTCCAGAATCCTTCTAGGGCTTACATCCTTACATATCTCAAGCTCATCGTCCTCTAGGAAGCCGAGTTGTTTTAGGAATCGCATTTTCTCTATATGCCCTGGCCATCTCAAAGTATATTCAACTAACTCTTCCATAAAACTAAAGTTTTTAAGCATACTCCTTAAGCCATCAGAGGGAAAATATTCTAGTTCACCCACATCCTCATAAAACCTCCTGCCCACTGGATGGGATAAAGGGTCTAACTCGACAACCTCACCCTTCTGAATCACCCTTGCCGGTCTTATATATTCCTCAATAAAGTCTGATATGTTCCAAGTAGCTACATATCCAAGTGGGTCAATAGGCTCCTCCGATATTCCTCCAACATATATATACCCCCTCCTACCACCAGCCTTCTCAACCCCATATCTGAGAAGCATATTAGATAGACCGGGTGCGACGCCACAGTCTAAGAAGAATATAGAACCGTTATCCGACACCTTCTTCTCCAAATCAGAACCCGATTCCGGGAAGAAGGAGACATCCACAAGCTTAATCCCCTTAATAGACGCTAGTAGAGTAAGGACCCTATATGCTATGCTACCTGGCAGGGCAGATGCCAAAACCCTAGAAGATCTAACTAAAGGATATACATCCTCCTTACTCAATAAATTTACTTTAAATGCATCTCCTCCAAACCCTTTTAGGACTTCCAGCCTCTCCTCAGACAGATCAATACCTGCGACCTTATATCCAGAGTCTAGGAGCATTCTAGAGATTGAAAGACCGATATTACCGAGACCTAATACTAGGACATCATACTTCATAAAAAATTATATGGTGTAATGTAAAATTTGTCTATGATGTTATAGATGTTATATATACTTCAAGCCTGAGCCAGTCAATACCAATATAGAGTCTCTTGCTACATCCTTCTCTATGAGGAATTTAAAGGCAGCCCATACAACAGAGCTCGATGGTTCTACTATAAACCCCATTCTATGGAGTTCCTCCGAAGCATTTAAAATCGCTTCATCACCAACTAGAACAACCCCTCCACCCACCTCATTAAGAACTGAGGCTATCTCTCCAAGCCTCCGTGGATTCTTGACTAGTAATGCATCGGCATATTTGGATGTTTCACCACCTACTACGCCGAATACCTTGACATAATCCTTCAATGCAGCCCTTTCAACTGCTTGAACACCTATAATCCTGAAATTCTTGGAGTCAGCTTCTAAAAGCCCCCTATAGAGACCTAAGAGGAGAGAGCCACTAGAAACAGGGATTATAATATCTCTTCCCTCAGCAAGATCAGACAGTTCAACACCTATAGACATCATACCATAGAGGAAGAAGGGATTAGTCTGGTGAGCCACATAATAATATTTACTTGAGAGTTCAACAGCCCTCTCATACGCCCCCTCCCTAGTCTCCGTCTCTATGAGGTTACCTCCAACCTTCTTGATGAGGCTCTTCTTAGACTCAGATGCATATTTAGGAACCACTACATAGGACTCCATACCAAGTCTACTACTATACAAGGCAGTCGATAACCCGGTGTTACCACTGCTATCCACTACAGAGGCTTTATACCCGATCTCCTTAGCCATGTACAAAGCATAGGAGCAGCCTCTATCCTTGAAACTTCCGCTGGGATTTAGATATTCTAATTTGAAGTTTACCTCAAAACCCCTATATCGGTCTGTAACAGTCGGGGTATCACCCTCACCCAATATCTTCTTACGCCCAGGAAGCTCACCCTTTACCTCTAAGCCACCGCCACATTTCTCACAGAAGGGTAGATACTTTTCCTCAGGATACTCGACTCCACATGAAGGACAGTAGAACCGCCACATGGCAGATACACAATAGAATGGATACTCACCACTACGAAATAAAACTTGTTTCACCCAATGAAGCTATGGAATAATCTCAACACTATTAGTATATGGAGGATATTTAATGTCACGTAGAGATATTATTCCTTCATCTATCAATTCTCTGACTCTCGGCTCAACTCTTCTAAGCTCATCAATTAGATGGAATACCGTCTTACAAACCTTATAAAACCCCTCTTCACCCCAGAACATAGTCTTATTTGTGAAGAAGCACCTTCCCCCACATAATTCATAGTAGCTACATGATAGACATGGCTCACCAATTAAGGCCCTCCCCCTAATAGAGTTTATGTCATCCCTCTCGATATGCCCAACAACGTTAAACCTAAATTCAGGGGCTATGGGACATGCCAATATACGGCCATCGGTACCAATAGCATATGCATCTATACCAGATCCACACCTCAAATAACTCATACGCTCGCCTGTTAGCATACTCCACATCAACCCCTTGAATGGAGCAATACCCAATACATTGCCATTCTCCATCTCCCTAATCC
>WAKC01000035.1 GCA_015523605.1 Candidatus Geothermarchaeota archaeon | reverse complement strand
CATCCAAGATAAGAAGCTCCATTTCAGGATTTATTAGAGCCGTTAGAATAGCGAGTTTTTTAAGCATTCCCGCTGAATAGGTCCCGATCTCATGTTTTAATCCCCATTCAAACTCGATCTCTTTAGCTATTGATATTAGATATTCATCTACATCCTTTACTCCATATATCCTAGCTACGTGTTTTAAGAACCTATATCCCGTTATATTAGTGGGAAAATCTACTTCTTCCAGTAAAACTCCCAGTTTCTTCCTAACTTCGAAGGATCTCTCCCAAACATCTAAGTTAAATAAAGTTGCTTCACCAGAGTCAGGTTTTACCAATCCCGTTAGTATATTTATCGTAGTAGTCTTCCCAGCCCCGTTAGGCCCAATGAAACCAGTTATTCCACGTGGAATTGCAAAGGATAGATCCTTCAATGCAACAATTTTACCGAAGGTTTTATTGAGATTTGACGTGTATCCCAACGCCCTAGTCATTCCTTACTAAAAACATTTAACTATTTTACTTAAATATAAATAATGAAATTACATAAATCAACGCAAAATTTCTGAATTAGCCTGTATAGTTCTGATAGCTATTGCATACTCCGTGTAAAGAATCCGCGTTAGACCCTTTATCCTACTTGTTTAAGAAGCTATTCACGTTTCACTAATACTGATTGAAGAATTAATTTAATTAGAATAGGGCCAATTTGGAGATGATATTTAGACTATAAAATTAAGTAAACAAATATTACTGTGAATTTCAAGTTTCTTTTATAGCTTAATATGATTAAGAATATTCTTACAGCTTTGTTAGTTCTAAGTCTTATAATCAGTTCTACAAGCTCATTGTATAGTGATCAACTTTTTCTCATGAAGAACTACTATATGATTTACGAGGGGGTAATAGTCGAGGTTTACTATTTGGACAATCATATAATCGAAGATGATTCCAGTGTAGATGTATCCATGCTGATTGGCAGAATTGATGAGGGATATACCCGCTTAGTTCTATATATACAAGTAGCAGATGTTAACATTGACTCTTTCAATATAGAATATATTGTTCAAATAGTTGACTCCAAAGAAGAGGTTATATTTAATAGATCTTGGATATTAGAGGTTAACCGCTCCAACTATATATCATCTATAGACTCGATATACTTTCCCTTCATATACTTCGTAGATAAGGAGAAGTTTAAAACCCTCTTTACCGAGCCTTGGCATTTCGATGCTGAGGAGTTATCTATATCCTTTAAGCTGGAGTATCAAAGTCCAAAAGGCTATATGAGGTATCGCGACTGGTACACATACTACTATTCCACGGATATTATACAGTCGGTATCAACAAAAAGTAAAACAAATGAAACCTCTCCTCTGAATTTCTCTTTTACAACGAATATTCTCTATGACTATTATACAGGCATCCCAGTCTCTACGTCATATGACCTATTATACCCCTTCCTAGATCTAGGTTTAATTCTCACAGCTAGTTACAAACTAGTCGAAACAAATATAGAACTATCCAAGGTTCCCATCGACTCATTAGAGGGATTCATGTTCCTCTTTACTAAAATGGCATACGACATCAAATATCCAATCCCAGGCCTATCCATTATAATTCTTTACGGCCCTATTCTCATCTTTTTAATTCTATTGGCCGTAGTCACGAAATATCTAAGGAAAATATTGAGTAGGTAAATAACCTTGAAAGAAGAATACTTACTAATCTTTTCAAAGAGTTTGTTTAATAGCATCCCGATGTAGCCATTAGAGATTTTGAATATCGACAAAAAGAGAGAATTTTTTATTCCTCAGATGATTTAGTCATTTAATTTTTATGTGAATCGCCATTTCTCCGGCGACTTCTTTTAAGTTTTTATCTGTAGTTAGTACTACTGCCCCAATTGTTTTTGCAGTTGCTATTAAAAATGAATCTGCTAGGGATAGTCTATTTCTATTTTTAAATTTGATTTTAGCAGCTTCCCTAGTAGCGTCTCCAGATGGTGTAATAAATTTGAATTCTGAGTTTCTCAGCATTCTATACCTGATTTCAGCAGCATCCAAACCCATGACTTGAGCTGTTTTATAGTAGAACTCAGCTAGATTAACCTCTAAAATATATCCCTCAGCCTCGCCGTTAAACACCATATCAAAATACTTCTTCACCCTTCTATCCCCAGCGAAATACAGAGATAAAACCCCGGCATCAAATAGATACTTAATCTTCAAGCTCCAACTCCCTCTCCTTATCCCTCAACAACGCCTTAGCAACCTCGTACATCTTCTCCCCATCTATCCCAAAAGCATCTCTCAGGTCAACAAATGGATATATTTTAATCTCCCCATCCTCAACCTTCAAAACCACCCTAGACTTAATATTAAACTTCCTCCTAACCTCTGCCGGAATGACGACTTGACCCTTTCGAGACACACGTAAAACATACTCCATAAACCCCACCAAACACAAAAAGTAAAACCAACAAAATAAATTTTTACACAAGAAAAAGGTAAAACATATAACCAAGAAAAAACTATACAACTGCATGGGGATGAAGAGACCACGAAGGCAATGAAAAAACGATTAAAAAAGAGTTCCTGACCCTTAAAGATTTTTTGTAATACATTTTATATTTAATTGTAATACATGTATTAATTGGGTGGTCGTGTGAGTGTGGTAGTTAGTTTTCGTATAAGTAAGAGGATTAAGAAGAAGATGGATGCCCTTAGGTATATTAATTGGAGTGAGGTTGTTCGTAAAGCTATTGAAGATGTTATAGCAAGAGAAGAGAGTCGGAGGAGAAAGAAAGATCTTGATAGAATGAGGAGAGCAGCTTTAAAAAGTGAGGAATTATCTAGGAAGGTTCCTGGCTGGAATAGTGTAGAGGAGATAAGGAGATGGAGAGAGAGACGGTAGTAGTTGACGCATCAATTATTGTTAAGTGGTTCGTTGAGGAAGAGAATAGTGAGGAGGCTCGTCTACTAAGAGATTCTTATATAGATGGTTTGAAGGAGTTAATCGCCCCCTCTATCTTACCCTATGAGGTACTTAATGCACTTAAATATTCCGGATCCTTTGGAGAAGAAGAATTAAAAGAAGTATCACAAATTTTAAGTGACTATCAAATGACGCTATACAATATCGACGGTGAATACGCAAAGAAAACAGTTGAGTATGCAATGAGAAAGGGCATAACAATCTATGACGCTTCTTACGTGGCCCTCGCAGATCAACTAAATACGAAACTATACACCGCTGATGAACGTCTCATCAAAAAGATAAATGATTCAAGTCTAGTAGAACATATCAGAAACTTCAGAATCTGATATAAACTTTAAAAATCTCTTGCGTCTAAAAATATTGTGAGCCGCCCGTAGCTCAGCGGTAGAGCGGCCGGCTGTAGTGCTGCGCCAATTTTGGCGCACCGGTTAGCCGGTGCTCGCACAGCAGATACCGGCTCAGGATCTCCGGGTTGTCACCGGCAGGTCCCCCGTTCAAATCGGGGCGGGCGGACCACCTCCTATCTTTCCTTTTTCAAGTTATTTCTCCTGGGGTATAAAAAGGGGAGGGGATATAACTATATCTCCATTTGTTTTCCTAGTAAGTTTCTGAGGTCATCAGGTAGGTCGTTGCGTTTTAGTATCTTTATTGTTGGGCCCACCTTAGTTATGAATTCATAAGCGTCTGTTAACCATCCATATCTATTCTTCTTGGAGGTTATTATTCTTCCTTCTAAGATGTGTGTTCTTCCCTTCTCTCTGGATATAGTGTCTCTATATTGTATTCCTAGTTTTCTTAGGATGTATTTGCTGTATTCTACCAGCCACTTCTTAGTCTTTCTAAACCCTATTTTCCTCTTGTTTTTGCTGTAGAATCCGTCTCCATCT
>WAKC01000034.1 GCA_015523605.1 Candidatus Geothermarchaeota archaeon | reverse complement strand
TTGTTAAGAAAGCCTTTATGCTGGGAGCCCCAGCAGTAGCAATTACAGGATGTAGGATAACCGAGAGTGGTAGTGATTGCCACTATCAATGGGCCAATAAATACACCTTGATACGGTATAGGAGTATGAAGCGGATTATAGAGAAGCTGGGTATAAGGGGTGAACGCCTAATCCTTGAGCTGTTCGGAGCCCCCGAGGTGGATAAATTCGTGAATACTATGAAGAAGTTGGATGAGATAGCCAAAACCGTTTCTAAGGAGGAGATTGAGATGACGATTGAAAAGTTGGGTAAGGTGAAGTAGGTGGTGTGAGATGGTTAGGGTAGATTTTGGGAATAGAGAGAGATTGGCTGAACTTATGGATAGAGAGTTTTACAAATGCTATCAATGTGGAACATGTACTGTAAACTGTCTATTGGGAGATAGCCTACTCGTCCGTAGGACAATAAGACATATACAACTGGGTATAACACCAGAGAATGGATATATATGGAAATGTATATCATGTAACTTCTGCGGAGCCCAATGCCCAAGTAACGTTGATATAGCCCATATATTTAGGTCGTTAAAGGCTCTTAAGTATGAGGAGAAGAACTACCCAGAGAAGGTTAACGAAGTTCTCTGGAATGTCTATGAAGAGGGGAATCCATTAGGTTCACCGAAGAAAGAAAGATTTACATGGCTCCAAAAGACCGGTTCATCCGACGAATACGATGTACTCATATATACATGCTGTATGGCAGCATATGATAAGCATGGCCAAGATATATTGATGAGGACTGCATATATCCTTGAAAAAGCCGGTTTGAAGGTCGGCTTCTTCACCGACTCATCATGCTGTGGAGACGCTGTATACCATGTTGGTGATGACTATTTCTATGAGGAGGTTGCAAATCAGAATGCTGAAAGGTTGGATGGATATAAGGCTGAGGTTATACTGACTGTTTCACCCCATGTATACCACAACCTCAAGAATCTATATCCAAGATATAATGCAAGGATATCAACCCCTATACTCCATCATACACAGTATCTATATGAGCTTCTCAATGAAGGTAGGCTTAAACTTGGTAAGTTAGAGGCTAGGGTTACATATCACGATCCATGCTACCTAGCCAGGTATAACGATATTGTGGAGGAGCCTAGAGGATTATTGGAGGCGATAGATGGCATCGAGTTTGTTGAGATGCCTCATAGTAAGAGGGAGACACTATGCTGTGGAGGTGGTGGAGGAGGGATATGGCTTGAGAATGAGGAGGCTAGGGATGTAACTAGGAGGAGACTAGATGAAGTCGCATATATAGATACAAATGTGATGGCTACTGCATGCCCATATTGTATAAGGATGTTCGAGGATGAATCGAAAGTCTTGAATATGGATCTAAATGTCATAGATGTAACCGAGTTGTTATACGAAGCCCTGGTCCAATCTGTAAAGGCTTCTACATAGATAGTTGGAGGTGGGGTGTATGGAGGATATATGGGTATTTATAGAGCAGGATGATGGGGAGTTGGAGGGGTCATCCTTAGAAGTCCTATCCAAGGCTAGAGAACTCGGTGAGAAATATGGGTATATGGTTTCAGGCGTACTCTTCGGAAGTGACGTCAAAAAATTGGTGGAGGAGGCGGGTCGATACGGGGCTGATAGGATAATCTATGTTGATGATGAGAATCTAAGGATTTATAATGCAGAGGTATATGCGAAGGCCATGGTTGAATTGGCTAGGAGATATAATCCAAATACCATCCTATTCAGCGCAACAAGAAATGGTAGGGACCTCGCTGGTAGAGTGGCGATACCCTTCAATTCAGGTCTCCTAGCCCATGTAATATCACTTGACTTCGATGAAGAGGGTAGGCTAACCGGTAGGGTACCAGGTTTTGGAGGTAGTATAGCGGCTATAGTCAAATGTATAGATAGTAGGCCGCAACTCGCGACTGTTACACCTGGAGTATTCGAGGCTAAGACATTCGATAGAGAATGTAAATATGTTGAGGAGAAGTTAGAGGTGGATCTAACCCCCGATAAATATTTGGTCATCTCCAGAGAGAAGAGTCCGGTGAAAGACATCTCAAAATCTGAGAAGGTTGTGGTAGCTGGCCAGGGAACGGGTGGTGAGCTTGATATTGTATATGAACTTGCTAAACTGCTTAATGCTGATGTCGGTGTTACTAGACCTTTAGCCGATAGGGGGCTTGCCCCTAGAGACATACAGATAGGCTCTACAGGGGTCAATCTAAAATCAAAGCTTGTAATAGTTTTAGGTGCCAGCGGAGCACCACACTTCGTCTCGGGCATAAAGGACTGTGACTTGGTAATATCGATAAATAAGGATGCTGATGCACCGATAAAGGAACATTCAGACTATTTCGTGGTGGCAGATATATTTAAGGTGGTCCCCAAACTCCTCGAGCTTTTGAGAGGTGGTGGAGATGCTTAGAAATATAATTGTATTGCTTAAGATAGTACCCAAGCCTGAGGAGGTCGTCTTCAACCCAGAGACCAAGACTGTAGATAGGAGTAAAGCGAGAAACGAGATTAACGAGGCAGATAAAAATGCATTAGAGCTAGCATTAAAACTTAAAGAGAAGTATGGGGGAAAGGTCATAACCTTATCCATGGGCCCTCCAATCTGGGATAAATATATCAGATTAGGCGTTGCAATGGGTGCTGACGACGCTATACTTGTAAGTGATAGAGCCTTAGCCGGTTCAGACACTCTACCCACTTCCCTAACCCTAGCCACGGCGATTAAAAAGATTGGGGACTACGACATAATCCTCTGTGGAGAAGAATCCTCTGATGGAGGAACCGGCCAGGTGCCCCCAGGCATCGGTGGATGGCTAGACATACCACATGTAACATATGTAAGCGACATAGTTGAGATATCTCAGGATGGCTGGGCAACCGTAAAGAGGACTATAAAGGGTGGGCATGAACTAGTCAAGATTAAACTACCCTTCATAGCTGCTGTTGAGCTAGGGTCAAACAAGCCTAGATTCCCAGACTTCAGAAGGAAGAGGTGGGCCGAGAGAGAGTTCCAACTTAAGATATGGAGCCTACAAGATCTAGGGTTAGAACCAGATAAAGTTGGATTTAAAGGTTCAAAGACTATTGTATCGGAACTCGAGGAAGTAAAACCGGCCGAGAGAAGAAAAGAAGTTTTAAGTGGAGACCTTGATGAGCTGGCTAGAAAGCTATATGAAATCTTGAAAGAAAACATCTAAAACAATGTTAGAAACCTCTCCTCCTATTTTTTACAGATAAGAGGCGTAAAGTAAGAGATACAAAAATATAGCGTCGCTTAATACGTTTGGAGGACATAAGTATTCTAAATTATACAATTATGTTTGTTGATTAACATGAATTTCAATACATTCATCTTTGCAATAACATACCTTTCAGAGGTCCTACTTCTCTTCCTCATAATAGTGTCGATAATAAATCGGGATAAACGTTTTTGGCCTCCTCCATCTAAAAACTCCTTTGAGTTTTACATCATATGGACACTCTCCTTCATAAGTATAGGAGGAATCATAGTATTAGCAGTCATAAATTGGAATGACGTTCTATTTAATGATGTTTTTATCAGGCTCTCAGGGGTAATTCTCATCTTCTTTGGGAATGCCCTTGCCATATGGGGAGTAAAATCATTAAGCGTAAAGGCTTCAACCGGTTTAAAACATAAGCTAGTTACTCACGGTCCCTATAGATATACTAGAAATCCTCAGTACCTAGGAGACATTATAGTATTGATGGGAGTAGTTTTACTCTCAAGCTCGATTTACGTGATTATAACTTGTATACTGGGCATTCTAATCTTCTATCTACTACCATATGCAGAGGAGCCATGGCTCGAAGAAATGTATGGTGAAGAATACATTGAATATAAGAAGGAGACGCCCAGATTCATCGGTTTAAAGACTATAAAAAGGATTTTGAAGAGCTAGATACACGACCTATAGATTTCATTAGGGTGGGCTAATGAAACAATTGACGAAAATAATATTATTGTCAAAATCTTATTGACAAAAATCTTGTTGATTTATGTCACATATACTGGTAATTGAATAGGGATTGTGTTGCTCACAGAAGTATTGATATATAAGTTTCTGACCATATATACATTTTACGGTGTAAAATATGGTTAAGACTACCGTTATAATAGATGACGATTTGTATAAGAAGTTAATAGATGAATGTGTTAGGAGATATGGATCCACACGTAAATTGTCGAAACTCATTAACGAGAAAATTAGACTTGCCTATAAATATGAGCAGATTTTAGATAACGAGAAAAAAGTTAAGAAGGTTAGACTAAGACTTGGTAGGGATCTATCTCCAGAAGAGATTGAAAAATTAATTGAAGAGGGTTGGGAGGAGTTTATCAGATGGAATGTATAGTTGACACTAATGTCCTAGTATATGAAACCTTCGAAGATTCAGAGTTCCATGAAGAAGTGGTTAAAAAATTATCCGAGATGGAGCTTATATATGTTCCAGGAGTAGTTATTCTAGAATTGACTATCATATTAAAAAGGTTGAAGTATGACAGTAGCATTATCCTAGATAAAATAAGAGAGATATTCAATAGAAATAGATATGTCGTACTTGACATCTATGTGGATGACATAATATTCGCAATAGATATTCTTTCCAGACATGGGAAAAACGTTAGTTCTCTTAATGATAAGATCGTGCTTTCCGTTGCAAAGAGGCTTGGGAAGCCTATATACACTTATGATAAAGATTTGAAGAGACAATGTAAGAGATTGGGTGTCCCAATCATAGAATAAATAGTTTCGATATTCGGGCAATACTTATTAATTATCATTTACATTTTTTGGCTTGACATGAAAAAAGGCATCCTACTATTTCTCCCTGCAAATTTAAAAATAAGTAGCGAAAAATACGAGAGTTCATTGAGTGAAAGATTTGATGATTATGTGTTAATTGGAAAATATCAGGGGGATTTCAAGGGTTTTATTTCTTATCTATCAACAGTAGAATATAAAGATGGAGAAGTTATTGTGGTAATACCATCGGTTAAGCAGCTAGATATGAGCGCATATAAAATTTTAGAATTGATGATAGAAGTTTATGAAAAGTATGGTTTTAGGCTTTATAGTATAGAGGATCCCTGGGTATATTGGCTTACGAGTCTTACAGGGGAAGACTGGAACCAGTTAAAGGCGTTTATAGAGTGGATGTTGAAGGAGACTGTTGAAAAGAGACGCAATAGACAGGTTGAGGCTTGGAGAAAGGGTAAGAGGAGAGGTAGACCACCTGCAATGGATCTTAAGACAGTTGCACATTACGTCAAAAGGTATAGAGAATTGGCTCTCAAGAATAAGAAGGCGTTATGGCTTATTGCAAAAGCTGAAGGACATAAAATAAGCTATAGAAGATTCTTAGAGAAGATCAATAAAGTTTTGGAGTCAAATAAAATTTAGAAAAATTTTCATTAAGGCAGTTACCAGTAAGTATTAGAAATGAAAATTCTAATATATTTATAAACCATTAGAAATGTGAATTCTAAAGAATCAGTTGTATCTGGTTGTATAACCAAAAATGATTTCTTAATGGAACTATTTTTGTTGAAAATGGTTTCCTAAGGGAACTATTTTCAATAAATATCCAATATAACTAATTTATTATGTTTTATATAGACGCCATTAAAGATTATATTAAAAGAGTGTAAAGTCCGCATCTATAGAGGATGGGAAAAATTTCCTCCATCTATCCGGTGACGACGTTGACAAGCCTACGATTCAACGCTTTCTTTAATCAGGAGTAATTATTTCAACCCCTTTAATGCTTGCTTCTTTAAAATGGGTTTTATCGAAAGTGATTATTGGTGCGTTGTATATTAATGCAATGGCCCAGATGATTAGATCAGCCTCTGGAATTCTATATTCTCTTCTCTCCATTTCATGCTTTAAATCCAAGAGTTTCATCATTATCTCTTGGTTCAGCCATATAATCCTACCTAATCCCTCTAGCACCTTCTTTCTGCTATTAATATCTTTACCTATCACCTTGAACCCATATAAATATTCATATTCTACAACAAATGGGATTAAAACCTCTTTATCAAGAATATATTCAATAAGTTCTTTCTTCCCTCTGTCAAGCAGTTCAATTAGATATGAAGTATCCACCACTACCTGGTCAACCATTGGCTACTCCTCCTTAGTTTTTTCACAGCTTCAATCAGTTTATCCAGTTCTTCCTGACTTAAGCGTTCACTCCAAGCTTGCTCAACAGCATTTAGAAGCCTAAGTCTCCTCTCCCTTATGATCAACCATTTTATAACTTCATCAATACTGGAGAAGCCCTTCTCCCTCTTAATCTTCTTAAGAACCTCTAGAGTCTCTCTATCTAGCATGACCGTAGTTTTATCCCCCAAATTACCACCACCAAGAATATAGGGGAGCTATAGAACTATAAATATATAGTCCTATAGAACCCTTAATCAAAGTATTGTGATAGAGGAAAACCAGATTTAATGTATTAGACCGGCTGTAAAAGCTTGCAACATAATATAGATAATAAAAAGGAGAGAAATAGTTGGGGGGTTATGCTTCTACTATTAACTCAGCCTTCATACCCATGTCTGCATGGGTATCTGGAGCTGAGCCCTTCAAGACTAGGCATACAATATAGTATGTACCCGGTGAATCGAACTTCAATGTCAATACATCAGACTGGCCTAGCCCTAACCTTACAACGTCTATAAAGATCCCTTCGCTCTCTCATCCTCCTCAAATGGAAGTTTATGGGACCATCACTTATCTCTAATGTATTTAGGATCTCAGTATATGATAGTTCGATCCTCTCATAAATCAATTTTAATATTTTACGTCTAATTTCATGACTTATAATCTCGAAATAGTCGATCTTCTCAGTCATTAAACACTCAGTATATTATCCTCCTACAACTATCTTATGTCATGATTTATAGAGTATTGAAACTCGATTCTTCAAGATCTGGTGTTTTACTAAGATTCCATCGAAATTAGAATGATAGCTATTATTGCCAGGATAATCCCTATCCATTGATTTGTAGATATAGACTCTCGTAGGAATAGGACGCTGAGAATCACAGTTACAACTGGATAAAGCGCTGTTAACGGCACTACTATTGATGCCTTTCCACTATTCATTGCTAATACGAAGAAGATGTAGCCGAGTACACCAAGTAGACTGGCGAAGAGTATCACCTTTACATCTGTGAATCCTAGGGATAGTTTATCTCGATAAACTAATGATATTACTCCAACAGCCGCGAATGTGACTATCGAGCCATATACATAGTAGTGATACCACTCGGAATTGAGTAGAGCAACCTTTGTTACGACACCCCATATACCCCAAAAGAGGAGGGATAGAAGAGCGTATACTAGCCACATATCTATATTTGTCAGGTCTCAACCGTAAAAAGAAGTTAATCTTAAAAATATATAGTTGGAGAAGCTCTAATCAATAATGTCTGGCGGATTCTCGAAGATATCTAGAGGGAGAAATGCTGATACAGTCAAGTTGGGAACATCTACAGCCTGGGAGATCCTCAGGTCTCCAGCCACACTGAATAGGATATAAGCCTGCATCCTGTTATAGCCCATCTTCTCTAGGATCTGAAATATATTGTTAAGGGCTGATTTAGCCGATAGATTGAGGTTCTCACCATCATATACATCCCAATTTACTCCGTGGCCAGTCGCTACAATATACCTGTTAAATCGATGTATAGAGTTGGAGGATGGAATGTATATTGGACTTTTAACATCATATTTACGAGCTCCATCCCTAATCAAATCTATCTTTAAAGTGGCTCTCCCCCCAGTCTCAATAGCCATTCCACATACCTCCCCATCACCCTGTGCAAAATGCATATCACCAGCTGAGAATAACGCTCCCTCGACAAATACTGGGAAATATATTTTAGAGCCTATCGACATCTCCCGTACATCCATATTACCCCCATTCTCCCTAGGAGGAATCGTCCTGAGACCTTCAGATGCGATTGGCTCCCTAGGTGGTGCAGCACCATTTGGATCTGGAAGCATTACAGCCTTGCCTTCCCTATATAGTCTGGCCTCCCTCTCCATTATAACCTTCATCAACTCATGAGACGGTGCCACACCCATAACGCCTAGGAA
>WAKC01000033.1 GCA_015523605.1 Candidatus Geothermarchaeota archaeon | reverse complement strand
CTCTGCAATCTCCTCTGATAGGTTACCCTTAACAACATATGCTGTATATGTATAGTAGTAGCCTGCTATCCACTCATCTGCATACAATGAAAGGAGCTTCTTAATCACCTTCTCCTTATCAAATCCAGGTTCTACCTCTAGTCCTATCCACTTATCCATTTCAAATACACCATCCAATCAAATAGACATTCTTTACATATAAATGGGGATATCAAAAAACTTTAATTCATCTCTTTATTCTCATATGGGTTTTCAATAATTCTAAGAGGTCTGTCAATATTGCATATCCCGTCTCCAATCGCCCAGCCCCAGGTCCATATATAAATATTTCACCCAGTGACTCCGTCCTTATCACAACTCCATTGTTAACACCTTTAACAGATGTTAGTATATCACCCTCTTCCACTACCTTGGGTGCCACCGAGTATCTACCCTCGTTAATCTCAAGATAGACTAGATACTTTAGGTTCTTTTGGTATCCCTTCTCATCTAGATATTCCTTCAAACTTATTCGTGATATATCGCTAGGCTTTATATCTCCATCTATAGTTACATTCACCAATATAGATGCTTTCGCCACCAAATCGTAACCGTCTATATCCATTGAGGGGTCTGCCTCGGCATATCCCATATTCTGTGCCTCTTTCAATGCGTCGTCAAATGTATAGCCCTCCTCCATCTTGGTAAGTATGAAGTTGGTTGTACCGTTTAAGATGCCACTGATAATATTGATGTCGTTGGAGAGTCCATATCTAATTGTTTTTATGAGGGGTGTGCCGCTCATAACTGTTCCTTCAATACCTAGATATAATCCTTCCTTCTCTGCAAGCCTTGTTAATTCCCTGTAGAAGAGGGCTATAGGGCCTTTGTTGGTTGTGATTACATGTTTCCCCTCTTCCAATGACTTCCTTATATGGCTATATCCCGGTTCTCCATCGACCAAGTTGGTTGGAGTCACCTCTATAATTAAGTCTGTCTCCTTGTCGTAGATGGGTTGGAAGGAATGTATCTCCCCAATATAGTTTGGATGACTTCTCAAATTACCATCTCTATCTATATATTTAATGACTTTTACAAGGTCTAACCCCTCTCTTGAATATAGGGAACCCTTCACGGGGTCAACGATATATGTAAGTTTAACGTTGTAGCCGTAAACCTCTCTTATTATTGAGAGGTTTTTTGATAGTACTTTGACGAAGCCTTGCCCTACATTTCCAAAACCTATCAACCCGATGTTTATCGTCTTCATTATGAATAAAAATATTGTTTTTCTATGAATTAATATCTCGGAGATACCTTGTATTTAAAGCGTCTAATTTTTATTTATTTCCTAGTAGCTATCGATAGAATCTTCCAATTTATTTTCTTTCTATATGTAATTTGTTTTATTATGAGTGAATATCTAGACTTTGAAAGTCTTGTGAATCTAAGGCTTGTATCGAGTCCTTCTGTATCACCCGACGGTAAGCGGGTATTGTTCACAGTATCTAAGATGGATCTTGATCAGGATAGATACATTAATAATATATGGATGTATGATTTGGAGAGCGACAGGTATGAAGCCGTTACCAAAGGACCGGCGGACTTCTGCCCATTATGGAGTAACAGAGGCGATAGATTCCTATTTCTTGGACGTAGAACTATTAAGGAGGGTGAACCTGGTATAGAGATTTGGGTTTCAGATTTTATTGGGGAGCCTAGGCAGCTCGTGAGTTTTAAGACAGGTGTTTCAAAGGTTGAATGGAGTAGTGACGATAAATACATTCTCGCTCTTGTTAAGGTCGGTGAGTTGGAGAAGGATGTTAAGCATGTGGAGAGGATCCCTGTATGGTTCAATGGTGAAGGCTTCGTTTACAGCCTTAGGACACATATATTCCTCATTGATTCGGTTAGTGGCGAGTATAGACAGGTCACCAACGGAGATTTTATAGTCGTGGATGCATCTCTCAGCCCCGACGGAAGGTATATAGCGTATCTAGCCAGGAAGGATGAGCTACATCCATATCTAATAGATTTACATCTGTTGGATCTTGAGTCGAGTGAAGATAGAGTTTTGGTTGAGGGTTATACAGCGTGGAATGTTAAATGGTCTGGAGATGGTAGAAGGATCTTCTTTGTAGGCCATAATAGACCTCGTGGACTTACTAGTCATAATAGGATATATATGTATGATCTCGAGACCGGTGAATTACGGTGTTTAACCGAGTCTCTAGATAGGAATGTTGGTAACACTATAAACTGTGATATTCGCGGGCCTTCATGTGCCCCGAGATTCAAACCGATTGATGATGAAATATATTTCTTGGTCACCAATGGCGGCTATATCTCGGTTTATAAGGTAGATTTGGAGGGTAATGTGGAGGAGTTTCTAAAGCTTGAGGGATACTCTATCGATGAGTTCGATATCTCTAACGGCTTGACCGCCTTTACAGCTATGACTTTTGATGAGCCTAAGGAGCTATATATCAAATATGGAGGTGAAACTAGGAAGGTAACCTCCTTTAATGATATGTTTAGAAATAGATTTAAGCTATCGAAGGCCGAGCATTTTAGATTTGAGGCTTCGGATGGCGTTATGATAGACGGCTGGATTATGAAGCCTGTGGATTTTGAGGAGGGTAGGAAATATCCATGGATACTCTATATCCATGGTGGGCCAAAGACCATCTTTGGATATAGTTTTATGGAGGAGTTCCAGCTATATGCCAATAAAGGCTATGCAGTTGTATTCACTAACCCTAGGGGGAGTGACGGCTATTCCGAAGAGTTTGCAGATATTAGGAAGCATTATGGGGAGAGGGATTATCAAGATTTGATGGAGGCTGTCGACTATGTTCTGAAGAGTTATGATTTTCTCGATAAGAGTAATATTGGAGTTGCTGGTGGGAGTTACGGCGGGTTCATGACCAACTGGATAGTAACGCATACAGACAGGTTTAGGGCAGCTGTTACCATGAGGTCTATATGTAACTGGATATCCATGTATGGCACAACCGATATAGGGTTCTATTTCGTCGAGGACCAGATCGGATGTATACCGTGGGAGAACCCGGAGAAATGTATTGAGAAGAGCCCACTTTTCTATGTTAAAAATGTTAAGACACCATTACTAATCGTGCATTCATTCGAAGATTATCGTTGCTGGTTGGATCAGGCTCTAGAATTCTTTACAGCTCTTAAAATGGTTGGTGCCGAGGTTAAGATGGTTTTATTCCCTAAGGAGAATCATGACCTTAGTCGTAAGGGTAAGCCGAAGCACAGAGTTGAGAGGTTGAAGTCCATAGTTGAATGGTTTGATAAGCATCTCAAGGGTGAGGAGAAGAAGGAGGATGATGAGTGTAAGTAAGTTGTCAGTTATCGGGCTCATCCTCCTTTTAATCCTATTTTTAATTTCGACTGTCTATTCGAGGCCGGAGGTATGTGGATATATCGAGAAGGTTGTTGACGGAGATACTATATGGATCTCGATTGAGGATGTATTAGAGGATCGATATGGGAATTTTTCAGGCGACTCTTTCAAAGTTAGGTTGGCCGATATAAATGCACCTGAAATCTCTGGTCCCGATGGTTTGATGAGTAGGGATGCGCTAATCCAGTTGATAGGTAGATACGGGAATTTTGCATGTCTAGATATCGATGATAACAACATATATGATAAGTATGGCAGGATAGTCGCCATCCTCTACCTCAGCTATAATGAGACTCATATGATTAATGTGAATAAATATCTTGTTGAGAATGGATATGCCGAGTATATCGACTATGATAATGAATTTAATCCTCAGGAATTCATGCTATTTATCTCAAAGGATAGTGGTGTCTCAGAGGATTCAATACCGGATATCTATATCCTCATCCTACTTGCTCTAGTGGTTGTTATATACATAGCTAAACGTAGGAATATTCGGTTATAGTTATATATAGTTGAATATACATCTAGCAATACTGAATAGATTATCTACCACCTTTGCCACGGTGAAAAGTATAAAACCTTTAAATAGATATTCACAATCCAATATTTGATAATAAGATTTTAAGGGTGACACTATGTCTGAAATAAAAATCGATTTGAGCCGTTATTTTAAGGAGGATGGCTACGTCAACTATGACGAACTCAGCAAGGTAAAAGATAGTATGATCTTTGCCCTCGTAGGTCAGAAGATTGTTGAGGAGACGATGCCAAAAGAGGGCATCGACTTCCAGTTTAAGATTAGGGCTAAAGTTCCTTTAAGAGAGGGTGAAAAGAAGATTAAGAGTACTCTTAGCATATGTCCGGAATGTAGAAGCCTCATTAGAGGCGTTGTTCTAGAGAGGGATGGAGCCATATATATTAGGAAGGTATGTCCAGATCATGGTGAGATAGAAGAGGTTTATTGGAGTGACGCAGATTTCTTCTATAAAAAGAGTAAAGAGTCCTATGATGGACATGGCGTCAATAATCCCTTTGTAGACCTCGTTAATCCATGTCCATATAACTGTGGATTGTGTGCTAGGCATAAGAGCCATACCGCTCTACTAAACCTTGTTATTACGAATAGGTGTCACCTATCATGTTGGTACTGCTTCTTCTATGCTGAGGCAGCAGGATATATTTTCGAACCTACACTCGATCATATCCGGTTCATGATGGAGTCGGCCAGGAGTATGGAGCCTGTCCCAGCTATGGCTCTCCAGATAACTGGTGGTGAGCCTACTCTTCGGGAGGACCTTGTTGAGATTGTTAAGATGGCTAAGGAGCTAGGATTTATACATGTACAATTGAATACTACAGGCATAAGTTTTGTTGGTCGACCTGAATATCTTAAGGAATTGAGGGAGGCGGGTGTAAACACTCTTTATATGAGTTTTGATGGAGTGACGCCATATACAAACCCCAAGAACCATTGGGAGGTTCCATATATATTTGACGCTGCTAGGAAGTCTGGTATGGGTATTGTGTTAGTCCCTACAGTGATAAGGACGGTTAATGATCATGAAGTCGGTCCGATGTTATATTTTGCTTTGAAGCATAATGACGTAGTAAGAGGTATCAACTATCAACCTGTTAGTCTGGTTGGTAGGATGCCGAAGCATGAGAGGCAGAGGCTTAGGATTACAATTCCAGATGTTGTTAAGCTGGTTGAGGAGCATACCAATGGAGAGGTTATGATGGATCACTGGTTCTCCGTTCCCTTCACCGCCCCTATAAGTGAGTTTATCGAGTTGGTTACTGGTAAGCATCAGTTTAAGATGACTAACCACTTCGCATGTGGTGTAGCTACTTATCTATTCCAGGATCAGAGGACTGGCAAGATAACTCCGCTACCCAAGTTTATGGATGTCGAGGGTCTTGCCAACTATCTTAAAGAGTTGAATGAGTATATGAGGAAAGGAGGTAGTAGGAGGCTTGCCTTGGTAAAGCTTTTGGCTAAGATACCTTCCTTTATAGATAGGAAGCAGACTCCTGAGCAACTTAGGAAGAGGGGTAGGATTTATAAGATGTTTATTGATATATTCGCTAGACACGATTATAGCACCCTAGGTAAGTTCCATTTGAATACTCTCTATGTGGGTATGATGCATTTCCAGGACGAGTATAACTATGACGTTGCTAGGATACAGAGGTGTGACATACATTATGTAGGGCCTGATGGTAGGATAATGCCGTTCTGTACATATAATGTGATGCCTGAGATGTATAGGGATAGGCTTATTAAGAGATATTCTGTAAGTCTTAAGGAGTATCTGAGGAGGACTGGTCTCAAAAGCCTTAGCCAGGAGAGATATAGAAGGAATATAAAGAAGTTGGAGAGCGATCCACTCTACAGGAAGACATATGAAGGATTCTGGGATCCAGATAGTATTTCCTATGAGGAGAAGAAGAGGATCTCAATCAAGTTTGGCATCCCAGTTGTTGAGTAACCTCCTCTAAAATTTTTTTAACCATTCCTATAATATTCTAATGAAAGGTTTTGCTCCTTTATTTTGTTGTCTCCTGTTTGTATATTAACGGGTTTTTAATCCCTTTCAGATTAAAATATTTATATGCCTGCGGTATACCGAATCAAACTTGTATATTATAATTCCTATCATGACTTTAAGTTGAAGATGGATGGTAAGCTATATAGGTACGATGGTAGTTCATGGGTTGACGTCGAGGGTGAAGAGGTTGATCCTGATAAGCCTTTTATATTGTTTTTTGAGAGGGTGTTCACACATTATATGAGGAAGTTGACATTCAATGATATTGTGACGGCTGATGATTACGAGCTTGAGGTCTATAAATATGAGTCTGACGACAATGGTTTAATTAGTATTCACAGGGTTGAATGGGAACGTCCAATACCACCCGTCACCTATTACCATATATATAAGTTTTTTGATGGGGAGGAGATGTTTGGAAAATACGACGGGGATTTCCTTAAGAAATTTGTTGAGGATCATGGGATTGAGTTTGATGTCTAGCTAATAATATGGTATGGAACTAATCTAAGCTGTATATTTTCTATGTCGAAGTGGAAATATAGGTTATATTCTCCCATCATCTCTCCATGATCCGATGTTATAACTATACTTTTACCTCTATTCTCCTTCACTATCTT
>WAKC01000032.1 GCA_015523605.1 Candidatus Geothermarchaeota archaeon | reverse complement strand
TCAATATTCTGGCAGAAGAGACAATCCAAATTGCATCCTCCAAAGAATACAGCTAGATTATAATATCCATGCTCGATATCTTCGGATACAGAATAATCTGGATACCCTACCTCCGTACTAGCGGGGCATACATGGGCTGCGACACAATTTGCAGGAATCGGGTCGTAATAATAAAACAGGAGAGCAGTTTCTAGACTACCAGATACATGGGTTATACGCCCTTCTCTATTGACGATTACACCGCAGTATCCGGTCTCCCCCTCCCCTATCACACATTCATTTACACAATATGTACATCTTATCCCCTCACCTACATCACTAGGTGTCTCTCTAAGCCCAATCGAGGCTCTCCACCTACGGTGAACCTCCAAATATTCATCAGAATAGGAGGATAGAACACAGTTCCTACATATCAATACCCTACTTGGAATCTCTACCGATTCTGACCCACAGATTCTACATCTAACCATATCCCAATAATTATAGAGACCCCTCAAAATGAAATAGAGTATCCAATATATACCCATCCAATGAATATCTTATTCTATGCCAGTAATAGAAGACCTCCAGAAAATCGATCCTGAGAATCTATACAGAGTATATAAGGCTATTTCAAATCCAGATGTTAGATACGGAGTTGATAATTCAATCCTGATAAAAAGGGATATCGTTACACAGCTACAGAAAAGCGAATACATACCTCTAAACAGTTTAATAGATAGTCTGGATATAGAAATCGAGGTATTAAAAGAGATTATCCCTATACTGCACGCTATAAACAGTCTCTATTCTGAAGAGATATCCGATCCTGAAGACCTATTCAAGAAGTCTTCAGAGTATATCGAGAGGCTGAAAAGCTGGATTGATAGATCAAAGAGACTCTATACAGAAGACTCCCGTAAAAGAGCTGTTCTACTCGTACTTCCCTCCGAGAGACAGTTTTCACAGGTAAGGGGTAGGTGGGATTACTGGCTTTGGAAGAGGGAGACATACAGTGGTATTGAGACTCCAACCTTCGAGGGATGGCTAGAAGATATAATCAATATTAGTAAGGCTCTCAAGAATGAGGGTGTCGAGACCTTCGTAGCTGTTGATAAAGAGGGTGTGGAAAAGGTTAGGGAGATTTATAATGGAGTTGTTATATCTGTGGATATACCTCCATCCCTTCCAAAGACTGGATATGTGAGGGACCAGAGTCTTACATGGTTTAAAGAGCCGATTATAGGGAATATGGCTCTACACCTCAGACGTGGTGAGGAAGACATCCTAATCAAGATATATCGGAAAATAGGGTTAGAGCCTATTTACAAGGTGGGATGGGAAGTCATAGGTGATAGGGTGGAGATGGCCTATCTAGAGGGTGGAAACTTCATAGTAATTGATGGAGATAATGGACAGGCAATATTTACAGGGGTAGGTGTAAGAGGTTCCAACCATCCAACCTTCAAATCACTATCGAGGATATTACCTGATAATATAAAGTTATATGGAGTCCCCATCTCAGCCTATATAAGGCATTGGGAATACGGAGCCGTACATCTTGATGTAGTAATGATGTATCTGGGAGATTTAAATGGGGTGAAAACAGTCTTTATCGACCCATCAAGGATGGGGCTCTACTCATTCCTAGAATATATCCGAGAGAAGGATTCATTCATAACTAGGAATGGCCTCGAAGTCTTTAAAGAACTCGGTATACAGGTAGACGAGCCTCCCCACGAAAACTCAAGCAAGATTACAATGGTAAACGCTCTAAACCTAGGGAATAACAAAATTCTAGTAGACAGTTACAATAGAGAGGTAAATAACTATCTCAGAGAATATGGTGTAGACGTTATTGAGATAGACATACCACATATAGAGGCGGGTGGAGGAGGAATCAGATGTGCATCAAAGGAGATATGGTTGTGACCATCTAACTTCTATAAGGGAAGACTTACTCCTTATTACACATTCAATAACCATTCTTTTTATGTGAACCTCGAGAATTTTTATCAAGAGATAAAGAGATTAGAATCTAAACTTGTAGACGAAGTGAGAGAGTTTCTCAGACAACCAAGCATATCTGCAACGGGAGAGGGTATAGAGGAGACAGCGAGCTATCTTAGAGATTTCATTATAGATAGGTTGGATGGAGAAGCAGATCTACTTAAGTTTGGTGGACATCCCGTCGTATATGGATATGCAGGCGAAGACGAATACAGTGGAATATACTATGGAATGTATGACGTCCAACCCGTAGAGCCCCTTGACAAATGGATAGCCCCACCTTTCGAAGCTAGAATAATAGACGATATGATCATAGCAAGAGGCGCATTTAACACGAAAGGCGCTCTTATGAGCACACTACTGGGCCTCGAACATTATCTAAAGGTATACGGAAAACTTCCAATGAAAATTTACTTTATCATCGAGGGAGAAGAGGAGCTTGGAAGCCCATCCATGCCTAAGGTGGTGGAAGCAAAGAAGGATGAACTGAAGAATGCATCGACAACTCTATTCACTATTCCTACTGAGTTCGTACGAGGAAAACCCTCAATCATACTTGGGAATAAGGGGATAATCTTCATAGATATTAAGGTGAAAACGAGTGAATATGATGTGCATAGTAGCTATGCGAGGGGCCTCTATAATCCGGCTGCTATACTGGCTAAGATCGTTGAATCTCTAATAGACCCTCTTGAAGGGCCCAAGCCTGAATGGCTCTATAGTGGTTTTAGAGAGCCGTCGGAGGAAGAGCTTAGATACATAGATGATATTATCGATGCTATGCCTCCAGAGCATCTTAAAGATGCATATGGGATATATAGATTTAGATTTGAGGATATCCGGGAATTGGTAAAAGAGATTATCTTCTATCCAAGTGTGAATGTAGATGGATTATGCAGTGGATACTGTGGCGAGGGAACTAAGACCATTGTGCCTAGTGAGGGGATCTTAAAGATTGACTTTAGACTTGTCCCAGATATGGAGCCTGATATAATATATAGAAAGTTTCTAGAGCATATTGAGGGGCTTGGCTTAAAAGAATACGTTGATGTAATCCTCAGAGATAGTTATACATGGAGCCAGACATCTCCAGACTCGTTATCTGCACAGACCGCTAAAAAGAGCCTCGAACAACTTGGTTTGGAGCCGAAGATAGTCTATAGATTGCCGGGGTCAGCGCCTATGTATCTCTTTACCCGGAAACTTGGAATAGATGTGGTAAGTGTTGGTCCAGGACATGGAGGTAGAGCTCATGCACCGAATGAGTATATTACAGTGGACACCATTCCAAAGACTGCGATATTTGCCCCTACATATTACCACATGTTTAGAGAGTCTCTATCTAGGGGGTGAGAATAGAGAGAGGTTAGGACTAATATAGTATAGAGGTTTATGGGATAAGGCCGAGCATATCACGGAGCGGCCCGTTAAACTCTAGTTCATTATTCAAGGTTGATTCGTTTCCATGTCCAGGAAATATTCTGATCTCTGGGTCCATATTAGCGATTCTCTGTAGGCTTTTCCGCATTAGATTTTCATCAGATTCTGGGAAGTCATATCTACCTATTGACCCCCTGAATAGGGTGTCTCCAGTAAACATTATCTTCTCACTCTCGATATAGATGCAGATGCTGCCTCTTGTATGACCTGGAGTATGTATAATTTCAAAAACGACGCCGTTCAACGTGAACTTCTCGCCACCATATAGATATGCATCTGGTTTTGGAGGCTTGACATATACCCCGAAGAATCTATTCAAGGCATCACCAGCTGTAGCAAGCAGGCTTAAATCATCTATATGTATGTAAAACTTGGGTTTATAACCTAGACGCTCCCTAAATTTGTCTACACCTAGTACGTGGTCGAAATGTCCATGTGTAGCGATTATATATTCAACCTCCAGTCTTCTTTCGAGTATATACTCTGCTAGTTCTACAGACTCCTTAGGGAATCCAGGGTCTATAACCATACATACCTTTCCAGTAGACACTATATAGGCATTAGTCTGTAATGGACCCATCTCCCTTCTAAATATCTCGATATTAAAGAATCTCTTCTCCATAATTGGTCAATCCAATCTAAATAACCGATTTGCTATATAAGGCTGTGTATCCAACGAATATATAGTGATTCCTATTATGATAATATAAGATTGTTATGGTCGGTGCATACCTAAAAAACTTTGTATCGAAGGTATATGATAGATACCCATATCTAATACCTGTAGTCATATCTATATTGGTAACATTTAACATAGGATTCTCTAGAGTCTTCCCCCTATGGTCTGACCCAGGGGAATGGCTAAAATATGCGAAGGCCTATGAAGCGGTAATCCTTAAAGCCCTGGGATTCCAGCCTCAGTATGCAAAGGATATACTCGATATTATGGGTAGTCAGATAGTATTTGGATATCCACCTCTCACTCTATTCCTAATATCGATCTTCAGAGCTGTATTAGGGGACGTACCAGGTGTCCAATACCTGGGTACGGTCTTACTCGTTATACAGCCTATCCCCTCCTATCTAATCACCTATAGATTGACTAGGGTAAAATGGATAGCGTTGCTGGCCGGATTATTCACATCATTTACACCTGGATTTATGGAGATATTTGGATGGGGTGGGTATCCCAATCTACTTGGCTTCTTCCTAATAGGAATATCAATATATTACTTGCTAGGAGTCTTGAAAGACGAGGAGAAGATATGGAAGCCACTTATAACATCTGTGTTAATAGTATTTACCCATCACCTCTCAACGGCAGTCTATATTGCCTTACTCCTTGTATGGGGATTAGCGTTAATAGTTATCTCTAAAAAATATAGGGAGGGCTTGAAACTAATCGGTCTATCTGCTTTGACCGGGTTAATACTCACCCTATATAGATATGGCCTTGGGTATCTAGAGGATTACATCACATATAATGAAGCTGCTTTTTATGAATTAAGAGTTGATTATATCAAAATGATAGTATGGATATTCAAAGAGCCCATCGTCTTCATCATAGGAATATTCATAATCATCTACTCCATACACATCCTATATAGGATTGATAGAACCGCTTTCACACTATTTATTGCCTGGTTATCAACACCTATAATACTAACCTTCGGCTACATCCTAGGTATTGCACTCGACTATAATAGATTCATACTCTTCCTTACACAGCCAATTCCGATAATATTGGCTCTATCCTTCCTAAACAGTCGTAAAACATATCTTTGGGAGGTTTTCATACATTGGAGACGCAAAATTGGAGTAGTAATAATTCTAGTATTACTTATCGGATATACAGGCCTTTTCTTTGTAAATGGTGCGACAGCACCATATAAGATAGATAATTGGTATAAAGAGAGGGATAGATATGGATGGTGGGGCCGCCACGACGCATTAACATGGATAAGAGATAATACAGACTCCAATGCTAAATTCGCTGCCGACGAATTGATGGGGAGGTGGATAGAGGGATATAGCCATCGAAAGGCCTATATAAACACTGATCCAAAATGGCTTTTTAGAAAAGGTCAGGTTGAGGAATATTTCATTTCATCCTCGATTTTTGGAGGACCATATGAATATAGATCACCCCACTACAGGATATTTGTCCAGGCCGATCTAAATCCGAGATATTCCATCGAATTTAGATATTGGAGATATGGAGATTACGAACCTGCTTTATATATCCCGGTGTGGGATGTAGTTGAGCTTTCAGATCCTTATAGACCCGGCCCACCACTCAATATATCTGCTTCTGAACTGGTAACTATTGATGGCCGGGGTTTCCAAGCCATATACTGGACAAATAAGTCACTTATAATCATACAAGAGATGGAGGTAATAGGCGAAGACACAGTCAAACTTAGATTCGAATCTGTTAATAAGACAGGAAGGTATGTAGGGATACCAATAAAACTAGATAGGAATACCTTCATAAGCTATACAATTGAAGAGGATCTCATTAGGTTGAAATTTGATGGTGGATTCATTGTTTTAAAGAGCAGTGATTTCTATGATGCCTACCTCCTTCCATGGGAGGAGGATAAACTATTAATAGTCTTCCAATACCCAACTCTAGAGTTGGAAGTTGGATTCATAACCAGAAGGAATAAGGGGGTAGAAGGTGTAGAATTCCAAGATATATGGAGTCTAGCAATGGAATATGGGATAAAGTATGTGGTTATCTCTACAGAGGATTATAGAGACTTTAGATCTAAATACTTCTTCCTTGGGAGGATATTTAAAGTAGCATATAACAATGGATATGTAACAATTTTAAAAATATATGATTAGATTACCGGGGTACCTAGATAGCTTTCCACAACCTTGCTATCTGTTAGTACCGTCTCAGGATCACCCTCGGCAATCAATTTTCCATATGCCATAGCATATACATAGTCAACATATTTCACAGCGACCTCCAGTCTATGCTCGATAATGAGGAATGTCTTACCATGATTCTCGATCAAATTCCTTATATGCTTGAATATCTCGTGAGCTAGAGATGGGTTCACACCTCCTACTGGCTCATCCATTACGATTGTATCTGCCTCCGTCATAAGGCTACGGCCAATCTCAAGTAGTTTGAGCTGTCCACCACTTAAGTTCTCAGCCAGCTGATCCTTCACATGAGTAAGGTTTAAAAGTTCAAGTACTTCATATGCCTTCTCTACGGCCTCCGCCTCATGTTTAACCCATCTCATTCTAAACGGCGCGTTAATTAGCTTGGCTCCTGGGTTGAATCTATATGAGGCCAATAGATTATCCAACACGGGAAGTCTTTTAAATGGAGAGGGTATCTGGAATGTCCTGGTTAATCCAAGCTCAATCCTTTTATGTGGAGGGTAGTCGGTTATGTCCTTACCTTTATAGTAAACCTTGCCAGAATCCATCTTTAAATATCCGGTTATACAGTTTATCAAGGTAGTTTTACCGCTTCCGTTTGGCCCTATAATCATAGATAGTTTATTTTTCTGTATAGATAGGGATACATCGTCCACAGCCACAAGGTTACCGAATGTCTTCCTAGCTTTAACTACCTTTAAAACTTCAGCCATTCCACCCACCTAATCAATTATATCATATAAAAAATGGGGAGAGAGGGTGTTACCACCCGAATCTACTAAAGTCTGGCTTGTTATCCCAGGTTATCTGGCCTGATAGTACGTCTATCTTTCCAGCATCTACCCACTCATACTTTCCAGGTGCTGTTTCTGCTACGAACTGCATGTTATATACGGCAGCCTCTCTATCACCAGCCTCATCAAGCTTTGTCCATCCAGTTACTCCGAAGAAGTTCTCTGCAACTAGAGGTACTATATCCTTTATCCTCTCACCGTCATATTCACCAGCATGTGCAATTGATAGGGCAGCAATCCATACCGAATCATAGAATGCCTTGGTGTATGTACCTGGTTCGAAGCCGGCGATCTCAATGTATTTCTCGACGAAGGCCTGGTGCTTTAGGCTCTCTGCGGGTGCGAAGATTGTACTAAGCTGTAAAGTCATGAAGGCCTGCTGACCAGCGTCCTGGACAACGACGTCTACACCTACCTGTCCATCACTACCGATCCATGGGACACTCATTAACACATCATAATCGGCTGCCTGCTGTAGTATTGTTGCGACCTCGTCGAAGACGAATGTCTGGATAGCTACTCTATCATACTGCTGGAGAGCCTGTGAGACATAGTCAGCCAGTGTAGCTACCTCACCACTAAACTCTGTAGCCTCTGGACTGTATCTAACCTCACCTACTACAGCGATTCCAGCGTCCTGTGCAAGCTTTACGAACTCGTCTCTTAGACCGTCACCCCATGCATCTCCTCTATAGAGTAGTACTACAGCCTCTGTTCCAATATCCTGGTGGATGGCCATAATAGCTCTACTCTGCTTCAAGTCATTTGGAGGAAGCCTAAATACATAATCATTTGGAATAGCTAGCCTAGGACTTGTTGAACCCTCGCTAATAACTACGATCTTGTTCTCATTAACATAGTCATAAGACTTCTGTATAGAGCTACTCCACCTCATTCCAAGAATGATCTTAGCACCCTGAGAGTGTAGAAGCTGAACCTTCTCTAGCGCAAGGTCGGAAGACCTCTCCGCATTTTCATATAGCAAGTCGATCTTAAATTCATAACCTAGTTTTGCGAGATAGTCGTTCACTTCACTCTCTACCCAGTCCTCCAGAGGAGGCAATTCTCTCGGTGCAATACTACCGATCATAACCACTCCGATAGGTATTGTCCCCGTCAGTTTAGGCTCCTCAGCCGGAGGAGGAGTAGTGGGTGTAGTGGGCTCCTCTGTAGGCTCTGGGGTAGGCGCTGACTGTAGACCGACGAAGTATCCACCGGCAAACCCTACAACTAGAAGTACGATAGCTAATACAGCCATTACACGGTTATCCATTCAACCACCTCAACAAAGGTATTATAAAAATATTAACACTATATGCTTTTAAAAGATATACGCATTCATAGTAAAGTTAAAAAAGGATGTACCATATCAAAATAATTATACTCAGGGCACTGGTGGATTCTAAATGGTGGAATGGACAACGGTAGTAGTCCAGGCATATATATACTCAACTTTAATCGCCTTCCTAACGATGGGATTCAACCTTACCTATCAGACGGCCAGAATACCAAACTGGGCACACGGTACATTCGCAGCGATAGGGATGTATATCACACTCTGGGTAACTAGGATATGGAATATGCATACCTACTATTCACTAGTAATAGCATTTGTAGTAGTTGCCTTACTAGGTGTAGTAGTATATGGAGGGGTTATATACCCTCTTAAAAGGGCTGGGGCTCCAGAGATACTCCTACTAATATCTACGATAGCCGTTGACATAATATTGACAGCGGTCATAAACATTGAAGCAGATTATATAATGTTTGTAGAGAAGGTTGTCTCAAGAGGGTTCCTACTGAGGGAAGAAGATATTAGGATATTTGGATATCCAGGTGTCCTAGTTGCATCAACAGTTTTACTAATATCATTTGCAATATTCTTCGTATTCCTACTATACTTCACCAAATTCGGTATGGCTATGAGAGCTACAGTAGAGAATCCTGATTTGGCTGCCACAGTCGGTGTCAACGTTGACAAGGTAAATCTTATCTCATGGTTCATAACAGGAGGTATGGCCGGAATCTCTGGTGCGATGCTCCCATTATGGTTCCGTACAGACCCATCCATAGGATCACTAATAATTATCAACGTATTCGCCGCCAGCATACTTGGAGGAGTTAGAAGCCTATTATTAGCAATTGTATCGACATATCTAATTGGCTTTACCGAGATTATAGGGACTACATACCTCTCAACAATAGTTCCGATGATTGGAGGTGTCTCCACAGCATCTTATAGACCTTTATTCCCACTAGCCATGCTTGTTATAGCGCTTCTAGTTCTTCCAGAGGGCTTCTACGGTCTATGGGAGAAATATCGTGAGAAGAAGCTTAAGGGTAGGACGGTGGTGGAGGAATGATGGACTTAATGGATTTCATACTCCAGATACCCCTCGAAGGAGTATTTGGATTTCTAGTCGACCTAATGTTCTTCCTAGCAGTCTATATAATTGTAACCACAGCTCTAAACCTCCAATATGGATATACAGGGATACCAAACTTCGGCCTGGCCTTCGGAGTAGCCATTGGAGCATATATGACTGGATATGTGCCTGGAAGGCTCGCATACATGTTGTATTATGACCAGATTGCAGAGAAGGTCGGACCAATGTGTCCAACACTTGAATATGTAAGGTGTAACATCTTCATTAGAAATGAGATAAACGCTATACTAGCTAAAGACCCTGTGATGAGCATTACACTCTTGATATTGACATTGGCTATCGCAGTGCTCTCTGGGGGGCTCCTAGGATTCCTAGCTTCATATCCAGCTGTACGTCTAAGAGTAGACTTCCTCATGATGGTCCTCATCGCTATAGCCGAGGGAGTCAGAATCATAGGTATGAACTATGAACCTTTGGCAGGAGGTACATTAGGAGTATCCGTACCTAATTTGATGGCATGGACAGGGCTTCCCAGAACAATGCAGAGCGCTATAATGGTCTTAGGCATTACTGCAGTGGTGATATACTACTCCTTCCATCTATTCAGATCACCCTATGGAAGGGTTTTGAAGGCTGTCAGAGAGAGTGAAGAGGCGGCTCTTGCGGTAGGTATAAACGTAAATAGGGTGAAGATTGAGGCTATGGTTGTCGGCAGTGCTATAGCGGCCATCGCCGGATCCATATACAGCCTATACCTTGGGAATGTAGTGCCTACGTCATATACGAGGTATGACTGGACATTCTGGCCATGGCTGATGCTACTCCTAGGCGGAAGAGGAAGTGAGCTAGGCGCTATAGCCGGTACAGCCGGTATAATAACGATTAGGAGGGTAATCTCAGTCTATAAACATGGTGTACAGCCATTCTTCCCCTTCGATGTGGTATGGCTTGAGAGGATAGCATTAGGAGTTGCATTCCTGGTTATAATGATGTTCAAGCCATATGGACTCTTCCCAGAAAAGCCTTTCAGGATAAAGGGTCTACACGACAAACCAGTAAAGCTTAAGGATAAGGGTTAGATACGCTCTTCCACCCTATATATTTTTAGACCGGCATCCTCAACCTCCCTAAGATATCTTCTAAACAACTCTCTATCTAGACCTACATATTCAGGTAATGTGATATCCCATTCAAAAAGGCCTTCCAGAAGCATATGACCATATCTAGCTAGGTTAAAGCCTGTCGCCATCTGCATACCAGTTAGACCCAGCTCCTCGTTATAGTAGGTATAGGAATAGTAAATAGATTTTACATCACCAGAGTAGCCATACACAGCTAGTAAGGTCTTATCCCTAGGATCCTTCGAGAGCCTTTTATCGAGGATCTTAGCAGTATATTTGAGAGGTATAACTTTACAGCCATCCACATCGATAGGCTCTAAATCTATGAGACCTAAATCCCTTAATAGCCGTACCTCCTTCAAATGACCCTTAACCCTAAGTGTATACTCAGCCATATACGGTACATCCTTCAAAGTATAAAGAAGCGTTCTAAGGCCATCAGAAAGGAAATATTCATATTCATCCTCTCCTGGGAGGGATATTACACCCGTGTCTTCAAAGGGATCCATACCTACTACCTCACCATCAACGACCTTCCTACATGTGATGTTATACTGCCATAAGAAGCCTAGTGGGTTCCACGTTACATTAGTCTTTAGAGGTTTATCCTCCGGCTCTAGAGGAAGCCCACCTACATAAATCTCTAGTTTATCAAGGCCCTCCAACTCGCTATAGAGAGCCCCTGCTAATGTTTGGGCCATTCCAGGCGCCACACCGGCATATAAAAATGCCTTCCCACCCGATTCTCTAGCCAACTTCTCATAATATGATATTTTGTCCTCCGATACTGAGGAGACATCCACAACTGTAAATCCATTGCCAATTAAATACTCGACATATTCACGTGATATATCAATAGGTAGTGAAGATGCTATCAAACGTGACATATCCTTTAACTTGGGGAGAGATTCTATTCCAGGTTCTATCTTCATAGTGTCAACGTCTAAATTCTCTTCAAACCTTTTCAACTGATTCTCATTTATATCGACGGCCAATATCTTATAACCTAGCTTCTTAAAATCATATGCAGCTGCATATCCAATCCTCCCAGCCCCTAGAATACATACATCATATCCCATATCTATAGAGTATATCCACTCTTTGATAATATATTGGAGACTCTTCAATCGGTATATAATGAAGTAACCACTAATCTATTGTTATGAAGTTCGATACACTATGTATACATGCGGGTGAGGAATCTCTAGAGCTTGATGTAACTCCACCTATACATCTATCCTCAACCTTCAAGATCAAGGATATTGAACAGAGGTTTCTATATTCGAGGACGGACAACCCTACAAGGGCTATATTAGAGGAGAAGATGGCGGCTATAGAAAACGGTAAATATGCATTGGCATTCTCATCGGGAATGGCGGCCATATCAACAGTATTCCTAACAATACTCTCAGCTGGAGATACGGTACTACTCTCTAAAGACCTTTATGGAGGTACGAAACACCTCTGTACACATATCCTTCCAAGATATGGAATAAAAGTTAAATATGTAGATACTAGAGACCCTGAAAATGTTGAGAAAGAGATTGGGGATGCCAAATTAGTACATATTGAGACTCCCAGCAATCCCATGATGTGGATATCAGATATCAAGGAGATCGCCGAGATAGCCCATCAACATGGGGCTCTACTCTCGGTCGATAATACGTTTGCATCACCATATATACAGAGGCCTCTCGACCTCGGAGCCGACATATCCATACATAGTGCAACTAAATACCTTTCTGGGCATAGCGATATAATAGCTGGTGTAGCCATCTTCAAAGATGAGGAGCTCTACAACCAAGCCAAGACATTAAGATCCAGGTTTGGCAGCCCACTATCTCCATTCGACTCATACCTCCTACTCAGAAGTATAAAGACACTGGGAATACGCGTGGAAAGACACTCGAGCAACGCATATAAACTGGCCAAGTTTCTAGAAGAACATCCGAAAGTGAATGAGGTTCTATATCCATTTCTAGAGAGCTTCCCCCAATATAGCCTGGCTAAGAAACAGATGAGACTTGGAGGTGGTATGATAACATTCAGACTTTCGACTGATGACCAAGAAAAGATTAACAGATTCCTAGACTCTTTCCACATCATAAGCAAGGCAGTCAGCCTCGGCGGTGTAGAGTCACTAATCCAACAACCATATACAATGACCCATGCCAGCCTATCGGAAGAGGAGAAACATGAGCTCGGCATATATAGAGGTACAATAAGATTCTCAGTTGGGATTGAAGATCCTGAGGATTTGATAGAGGAACTTTCAAAAGCCTTGGAATCCATATAGTATTAGATGGATATGGATGGAGAGGAGAAGGCTAGCCTAGCATATGATGGGGAATGCTTCGTATGCGAGGCATTGGCAGATAATATATCCCATGAATTCCACATCGATGCTATACCCGTCCAGAAACTCTATAGAAAATATAACCTAGATCATGATGCGTATCTAATCATTGGAGACGTAAAGTATAGGGGTTATAGCTGGATAATCCCGTATATATCAAAGGGAGGATTCAAGAGACTATTTACAAGTTTATTAATGGCTTCATACCCGATAACCGTAAAATACAAGTTAATTAAGAGATTGGGAAGCCATCCAATAAAATATCTGGGTCGGGGAAAAATTCTTCTTAAAATTGCTACGTTATTCCTATCTGTATACATTCTAAGGTGGCTATTCAAGATATGGTTAAAAATATGGGGGTTAAGGATTAAGCATCCTATATAATATCCTCAGATATACTCTAAATGCCTTCTTAACATCGTCAACAGCTATCCTCTCATCAAAGCCATGTATCCTCTCCCACTCACCAGGTCCATATACCACTGCATCACTTCCATGCAACCGGAAGTGTCTACCGTCAGTCGCACCCATAACAAGAGAGGGCTTAGGCTTGAATCCTAACTCCTCAACAGCAGACTCCTCAATAACCTTTGCTAATTCTGTATTGGGACTTGTATAGTTGGGGTCGTGACCAGTCATCTCCTCCACAGTAACACCTTCAAACTTACTAAGACGCTCTCTAACTAGTGTGAGCACATCATCTACTTTAATAGCATGAGGAATACGCATATCGAAATCAATGGTACATTCAGGTGCTACGACGTTAGTCTTAACACCACCCTTTATAATCCCAGCATTACAAGATAGTCTAAAGAAGATCTTTTCAATCCCTTCTATACCCATTAATTCCCTAGCCTTCATACCACTTTGGATAGCTATCTCCTTTATATCCTCTGGAGGTTCAAAATCTATCTCAGCCAGTTTATAAACCTCATCTATAACTTTGGCAGCCTTTACAATAGCATTATCCCCAGCATATGGAGAGACACTGGCATGAGCCGGCTCACCAAGAACCTTAACCCTATACCATACAATCCCTTTCTCACCGATGTTGTAATAACCTAATGTGGAGGGCTCACCCAACAATACATATCTAGGTTTAACACCCATATCCTTCGCAAGGTATAGACTGCCATATCTCCCTCCAACCTCCTCATCACCTACAGCCGCTAATGAAAGTCCCTTCTCGAACTTATCAAAGACGTTAGTGAATACGGCGTAGGCGAAGATGAGGGCTGAGAGCCCACCTTTCATATCACTGGCTCCCCTACCATATACATATCCATCTACAACCTTACCAGAATATGGTGGATAAGTCCATCTATTGTGGTCACCCTCTGGAACCACATCCATATGGCCATTCAACATGAGATAATCTTCATCACCAACCCTCGAGTATATCGTGACAACACCTTCCTTAGGCTCGATCCATTGGCTCTCGAGACCCCACTTCTCAAGGAAATCCTTTACAAACTCTCCAGCCTCTCTCATATCACCAGGTGGATTGACACTCTTCACCTGTATAAATCTACTGAGAAAGTCTATGAGTTCCTCCTCATACTCTCTACCCTTGGAAAGGAGTTTATCTAATTTGGAATCACCCTTCATAATCTCAACATAATAAAAAGTGTTTTGAATTCTATTTAACTTCCTCCCGGAACAAATCTCTCATCATAACCATAAAGAATGCCATGGATATGAGGACTAGAACCATATGTATAAAGCTTATGAATTGATGTGCAGCTTGGGGAATAATATCCACCGCAAATCGAATTGCAAGGGCTAGATTAATGAATATCATGGGCTCATATCTCAAACTCTTATATGCAGCTTTTCTAAGTATAATCGGCGGAAGCATAATACCTCCATATGCGTATATGAAGTTAACTATGAATCCAAGGGTAAGGCTATGTAGAGATGCATCCCATAGATATAGCTTGGGAACCATAAGGTCAAATGGAGGATTTAGATAGAGGAGTAAGAGTACGTATGAAGCTATGAGCCATATACCTGCTGCGTTTAAATGCCTCGTGAAATATCTATATCTAATCCAGTCTCTAGACTTCATTCTCTTAGCATATTCCTCTCCTGGATTCCGTTCAAAAATGTTGTATACATATGAATATATCGCTATGGATCCGAGGAAGAATATTGAGGCCAATCTAAAGAAGAGCTGATTATCTAACACTAGGCTGAGGATGAGCATGGAGACTCCAAATGCATGTAGAAAGAATGAATATCTTAGTTTCTTACCCTCAACAAATGTAAACTTGAACTTCATCGTCCTAACAGAGACACCAAAAATAAGTGACAATACAAATCCAGATAGGAATAGATGTACATAGTCGTAGCGATTAAGTATTAATGGTGTATTTAAAACTAGGATGTAATATGAGCGATATAGTAGGATACCAAGTAATGAAACCATGGAGAGGAGGATAAAGGCATCAGCATATTTGAATACTTCATTATTGAATCTAATCCTACTAAGAATGTATATGGTAAATATTCCAGCTCCAAAGATAGATATATAATTCAAGTATGGAAGACCTAGATCAAAGTATAGGGCGAGTAGTGTAAGAGATTCTCCTAGGATAACTAGAGATACGGTTGCCATAGCCATTTTAAAGCTTGCCTTGTAATTCCAGAAAGTGGGTAATAAAGTATATGCAACACCCATGATAAATGGGAGAAGAACTAGATAGAACATTATTGTAGAGTGTATGGATATGAAGAAAGAGGTGTTGGGGATGGGGATGCCCCAAATCATGTGGAGCCAGAAGAACCCGGCTATAACCCCTAGGATGGCCCATGGAATAATTATTATTAAAACGTTTTTAGCCACCCTAGAGGCCGGAAATGTGTAGCTCATAAAAAATATTCTAAACAATCCCCTAAAATATATCTTGGTCTATCAATGATAGCAATTCAACTGTTTTTGATACACTATATTCACCTAACAACATGTAAAACTTTATATTCACTTGGTGATTAGGATAGGTGAGAAACAGTTATGCGGTGGTCTCAAATGAAGGTTAACCAGAGAAAAAGGAAAGCCAGGTTCAAAGGCATACTACCAGCTATAGACGATGTAGTGCACAAGATATTCAAGAAATAACCTCTATCCTAAAACAAGTGAATTATAACTTAGAGCTTAGAGAAATATCTTGTAAACCCGTTATATTTATGTGACATATAATTTTTTATTTCATGAATATTGAGAATATCAAATTGATAGACCTGCATGAAGACCTAGGATATTATATATATAATGGTAGGCTTTCAAAACCCTTTGACAAAGAAGATGAAGGGAGGCATTGTGACATACCCTCCTATAGAAAATCAAATACCTATATATTTGTAGGAGCCATATTCCCAATGAACTATGGAGACTCTCCATATTCTGAGAGAATAAGTCGAATGTATGGAGAGGGGAAGAATATATTTAACATATCCCCCGTCGGCCTAACCACCAAGATAATACAGATATTATCTATTTACTGGAGACTTGCCCGTGAATACTCCAACGACTTGAGAATTATAAGGACTCTGGGGGATATAGATGACTCCAAGATTAATATACTCCTCGGCCTAGAAGGTACAGACGGCCTAGACGATATAGGGATTATAACACCTCTTTATCTAGCTGGTTTAAGGCTTGTCGGTCTCACATGGAATTTCGACACTAAATACGCAGCTTCATGTGTATCCACAAAGGATTATGGGTTAACAGGATATGGATTAGAATTGATCGATGAATTGAATAGACTTGGAATAATCATTGACTTAGCCCATTCGAGTAGGAAGACTATGCTGGAGACATTGGAAGAGAGTAGCCTACCAGTTGTAAACAGCCATTCAAACTATGGAAAACTTGTGAAGCATCCTAGAAATGTGGATTATGAAGTTCTTGAGGCACTAAGGGAGAATAGAGGTGTGATGGGATTCACACTTATTCGAGAGACAATAGGTGGTGAAAAGAATTTGGAGGCACTAGCTAAACACATACTCGCTGTAAGAGATGATGTTGGAAAGGACGTAATAGCCTTCGGCTCAGATTTCTTCGGATGTAAACCACCAGACGAGTTGAACAGAATAGACAAGATAGTAAATTTATATAATAAGCTGTATGACTTAGGGTTTACGAAGGATGATATTGAGAGGTTTGCATGGAGAAACGCCTATAGAGTAATTAGGGAGAATGGATTGAAATGGAGATTATCTCCTTGACAAGCTCTCGTAAACCTCTCTATGCATGTCAGCTATCGCATCCCAGTCATACCGGGTGATGAATGATAGACCGTTAAACCTAAGATCCCTCCATAGATCTACATCATTAATTAGAGACTCCATCTTTCTCGCAATATCCTTAGCATCTAATTCAGCTATTAAACCGCTTCCAGCCTCTAAAACAAGTTCATAGGCAGCATTATTCCTAGCCTTCACAGTTACCTGTGGCGTACCAGCAGCCATAGCCTCCATCGTAGTTATACTCTGTCCCTCTCTAATAGATGGAAGGACATATATATAGCCTCTCTTCATGAGATATGCGAAGGTCTTATCATCAACCCTTCCATATAGGGATACCCTCTTTGACATTCCATTCCTACTTATATATCTATATATGAAGTCCTTCATTGGGCCGTCTCCGAATATATCTAGGTTGACATCATACCTCTTATAGAGATATTGGAAGCTTTTGAGTAGGAGATCAAGCCTCTTATGCGGGTTTAAACGGCCGCCATACACAATTTTATCCACTTCCTTACTAGCCCTAACCCTCTTATAGAAATCGAGATCTACACCATTATATATCGTTGTAATCCTCTTAGGGTCAACCCTCATAAGTTTAATGAGACGTTTAGTAGTGAATCCACTAACGGATATAAAATGGTCTGGCATATACATCATTAGCTTTTCCAATGCCATACCAAGTGGTGCATATATCCAGTGTGGTACATATCTATACCATTCATCAAACCATACCTCATGAACTGTGGAGACTAGGGGTTGGCCTGGATTCTTCTTATACCTTGCTAGGAACACTGGGAATATGGGACAGTGGTTGGCCTCTATAACATCATAATCCCTTGGATCAAAACGTCGGTTTAACCAAAAAAGATATTTCACTATGCTCTGCCCATCCCTAAATCCATCCTTAGTAATGTATTTAGGGAGTGCATCAGAAGTCCTTATTATATTCAGTCCTCTATATTCCTCCTCAAAGCTCCAATCTTCCGAAAGCCTCACCGTATATACATCCACGTCATACCCCTTCCTCGCTAGCCTGCTGAATATCTCTAGATACCTCTTTGCAGACCCACCTCTAAATGGATGGAAGGTCTCAGTCACCACCGCTATTCTCAAGGTCATATCCCCACTCTATACCTTCTAATTACATATATCAAGCCCAACACTACCAGAGACGTTAATAGCATATATAATGGTTGAAACTCGTTAATAACATTGGTGGAAGATATCCTCACGATATTATCTCCACCATCCAACACTATCCTTAATGTCGTCGAATAAGCGTCTTCACCCACTATTACATAGGTCCATGGGACATCATTTACGGTTACGGTGAAAGCTCCAGACATCATATTCTTTGGAATCGAGATCTCCATAGTTGAGACCATACCGATAGGAGTTACAGCCTCTATTATAAGACCTTCAAAATCATCAGATAATATAAATGCACCTGGTGTATGAGACTTAAATGTGGCATTAGTATAGATGGAGATATTGAATATCGAGTCTCCATACCATAGGGAAAATAGATATGTATCCATTGGGATAGGAGATGGTATGGAGTTTATATCTACATTGATACTTATCTCAACTAGATTTGGTGGATAGATTGGGTTAGCACCTAGATCCATATCTAAATTAAAGATTTGGGAGGAGACCAAGGTATTACCACTGTAGTAGTAGTCAACCATGAGTATACTCCACCTAACATCTCTATATTTATTGAGTATATTAACCTTGGTAGGTATTCTTATGGAGAAACTTCCATCGGGGTTGAGGCCTATGTCAAAAGTTATGTTGACGGGGTAACCCTCTGCAACACCTGTGAATCTCAGAATGGGGTTGCCAAGGAAATCTCCTGTAACTGGATCATATACACTGCCCGATATAACGGCTGTCTCAACCTCCGCCGTCAGATTTTCAAACCCATCTGAGACATCACCCCAATTCAGGTTTATATCTCTAATGCCTAATCCAAGCCATTTAGTCATCACTAGATATTGAGGGGATCCAGCCTCAACCGCGAGCGAATAATAACCATTTTCATCTGTATATGTTATCGAAAGGTATGATGTGCCACTAAATACTAGCTGTGCATTTGGAAGAGGATTTCCATTAAGGTCTTTAAGATATCCCTCTAACATTATAAGGTCTGGCGTCGTAATATTATACATCCTATCTAGACCGAATATATAGAGCGTCTGTGTAGGATGTACATATCCACGGTAGATGACTGATATAGAGTATTTTCCAGGTCCAATGTAATTGTCAAACCGATAATATCCATTTTCATCTGTAAAGGTGTATACATATCTATAGAATCTCTCAGGTTTAACAGCGACTATGGCGTTTTCAAGCGGTTCACCAGATGAGGTCTTTACATATCCCTCTAACACCACAGACGTACCCATGAGTAGCGTATGACTCTGCTCCATAGAACCTGTAACGGTATATGTTGTAAAGTCGGTATCCACACCTGTAACAAGGGGTGTGGGCACCATAGGAACAGCATATCGATACCTTAGAAAACGTTCTCTAACCTCAGATAGGAATGGTTCATACCTACTTGCATTCAAAAACTTCATCCAGAAAAGCATCTCTTTAGGAGGCATTGCATAAAATGTTATCTCCTCTCCACTCTCAAATGGAGCATAGAAATATGACTTACCATTCAAAGATGTAACGCCCAGTATATCTCCGTAAGATCCTTCAACCCTATATACACCCATAGGTAGATCCGGATAGTTAGGGGCTATAACGTCAAATATGAATAGAGGGTTTGGATCTAAATTGAAATTTATAACTCCATTGGATACAGGGGTGTAGGTAAGGTTTATAGGCCTATACCCATATGAATAGAATGTAATATTGTGAGGTATGCCTTCTCTCATGAGAATAGTATTCTCGAGTTCATCAACTAGTAGGGGATATATAACTCCTGGAGCTCTAGCTTCAAACATGAAGCCATCAAGTATATCAAGCTCTGAAGAATAGACTTGGCCTACTACCGGAGATAGAAGGCCTATAGTAAATAATATAATAACGACTATACGAAGAGCCTTCATACAAATTAAGATATATTAGAAAACCTACTTATCAAATATATACATTTAACCGTCAAAGTTGGAGGGGCACTAGCTAGATTAAATTACACGACTTATTCTCCATCTTATTCAACTCTTTTATATCATGGTTCATCTTTTTATTTTAATTTGAGTGTATACGGTGGTTGTATGGGAGCCATTTTAAGAACTGAGAACATCAATGCCGGATATGGTAAGCTGCAAATCCTTTTCGATGTATCTGTTGATTTTGAGGAGAATGGCATAACCGCTATTGTTGGACCAAATGGAAGTGGTAAATCCACCCTCCTAAAGACTATAATGGGATTCACTAGGATATACAGTGGAAAAGTATATTTTGAGGATAGAGATATCACAGGTAAGCCCCCCCATGCTGTAACTAAGATGGGTATATCATATCTACCTCAGGTTGGCAACGTATTTACAACCCTAACTGTATATGAAAACCTGAGACTCGCTGGCTATACACTGGATGAGAGTGAATTAAACGATCGTATGGAACAAGTCCTAACATTCTTCCCAGTCTTAAAAGATTATATGGAGAAAAAGGTTGGCCGGCTCAGTGGTGGAGAGAGGCAGATGGTTGCTATGGGTATGGCTTTAATAAGAAATCCTAAGGTCATGCTTTTCGACGAGCCATCAGCCAATCTAGCACCAATTCTTGCAAAGAAAGTCGTTGGAGAAGTCAAAAGGTTGAGGGATGAATTAGGCATAACCATCGTCATTGTTGAGCAGATTGTCAAACTAGCTCTTGAGATAGCGGAGGAGGCATACCTACTTGTTTCAGGCTCAGTTAGATATTCTGGCAGTGCTAAGGAGCTCCTAAACCATCCAGACTTTGGAAAGATGTATCTAGGAATAGTCTAGATTCATACCCATATTGTGCCCACCCCCAGGCACAGGTAGTCATTGAAGGCTTTTTACGCCTCTCTACCTGTGTCGCTAGGGTGGGCATATATTAAAATTTCCCAAGTTCTACTAAATTTTTTTACTTAATTTTAAGTAGTATTAATTTAGGGAGAGGGCAATTGAAGGTATTGATTAGGGCTAGGGCCGTATTGACAATGGACGGTCCGGGCCTGGGAGTAATAGAGAATGCAGGTGTATATATTGAAGATGGTATTATACAAAGAGTAGGCAGGATTGAGGAGGTCCTCAAAGACGGCTATAAAGATGATTACTACCTAGATGTTAGGGATTACGGCGTTGTAATGCCTGGCTTTTATGATGTCCATATGCATACAGCCTTAAGTCTCTTTAGAGGTTTGGCTAATGACGTTCCAGAGAGTGAATGGATGGAGAAATGTCTCTCACCATTTAGAGACAACCTTGAATGGAGACATGTTAAGGCTGGTACACTATTAGGGATTTTAGAGGCTGTCAAATCTGGTACCGTGGTTCTAGGTGAGTACAGCCCCTTTCTACCTAAACAGATAAAGGAGATCTACAGTAAATATGGTCTAAAAGTTTTTGGAACATATATGTTCAACACATTAACAGCACCGATGTATGAGGTTTCAGGAAAGTTATATCCTTTAGACCCTGAGATCGGATATAAAAAGCTGGATGAGACAGACCTTCTAATCAAGAGATACAGAGACGATGAAAATATCCTTATTGCATATGGGCCGCAGGCTTTCGACATGGTCCCGTTGGAAGTAGTTAAAGACGCCTTTATAAGGGCTAAAAAGAACGATACATTCATACATATGCATGTGGCTCAGGGAGGTAGAGAGCGTAGACAGATGATGATGAGGTATGGCTTCTCTACCGTTATGCTTATGTATAAAGAGAACCTCTTCAACCACCGTTTATTAGCTACTCATCTCCATGACTCGACAGACGATGAGCTCCGACTTGTGGCAAGGTCTGGAGCTAGTATGGTATCTTGCCAGAGATCTATAGTAGCAATTGACGGTGTAATACCTCCTATGGCGAGATTCCTCGAGTATGGGGGTAATGTATTACTGGGAACGGATAACGTCCCAGGACCGGGAAATCAAAGTATGTTTGCAGAGCTTAAATTCATAGCATTCTTCTCCAAAATCTATATGGGAGACCCGAGTTACATGCCTCCATGGAAATTGTTGAAGATGGCCACGGCAAACGCTGCAGACACATTGAAAAAGTTTCGTAATGGTAGGGTTAAAGAAGGTTGTAAGGCAGATATAATTGTGCTAGATCTTAAAAGAATTAATACCCTGCCTGTAATAAGTAGACCAATTAGAAACTTTATATCACATATAGTCTATAGCACCTATGGTAACGAGGTATCTCATGTTTTCATCGATGGAGAACCATTCGTTGAAAATTATAGGTTAACAAAGATTGACGAGGAGGACGTTCTGAAGGAAGTACAGTCTGCAGCCGAAGACTTGGCCGATAAAATTGGATATAGGTATATTGAGACGGGTAACACCCTCGTCAAAGCCTTTATGAACAATCTCTTCTAAGCATATCCTTTATAATCCATCTTTCTAATCCTCTCTTCCTTCCCCTTTAGTATATAGTAGAAGAGTATAGCAATATCAAGGGTAATGAATAGGAGGATGATAATCCCGATATATACTTCCCATCCTGACAATGTAGAGGTAAGGATGAAGGCCCTCTCAGCTGCAGATACATAGATGAATATGAGGAATATGGCAACCAGTTTGAGAAGCGATTCACTATATTTTAGAAGGTATTTAATGGATATGAAGATAGAGATGACTAATATACTTATGACGATTACAACCATTGGATAGTTGAGTGTATATCTCTGGAGTGATAGAAGTGTATATGAGGTTAGAGAGGCTAGAAAATGGATGGCTAATGGAAGGTATCTATTCATACCATTACCCAATAAAGTATTATAGTTGATTGTTCATATGAAGATGGCTTCCGGCTTATCAATACTATTGTATGTTGATGCCTCCTCAAGGTTGTATGCACCTACATGGAGGAAGGCAAGGATATCCCCTACATTCGTTGGATCGGGTAAAGACCTATAATATGGGAGTTTAGGCTTCCCCGTCTTCTCACCCTCATAATCATGGAAAACATCGTCGGAATCACATAATATACCTGCTACTCTAAACCTCGAATCATGTTTATCAGAGATCCTCGAAGCATTAACAAGTGGGAAATACCATTTATATAGAAATCCACTCAATAAATGTGTAAATCCCGTGTCGAGATATAGCCACCTCGTCCCGTCAAGCCTTTCTTTATAGCCGACTACCCGTGTAACAAGGATACCTGCATCGGCAACTATATATCTCCCGGGCTCGATATAGATGGGTATATCGTTTCCCACCCTCTTCCTAAGGGATTTTAAAAACTTTCTATATGTATCTAAAGAATATCCTGGGACGAAGAGTTTGGTGTCTACTCCCTCAACATCAATCTCTATAGGGGTCCATAGATAATTCTTTGGAATTCCTCCTCCAACATCTATATATGTAATTTCTACACCATAGTCCTGAGAGAGTTTGGATATGATTTCTATAAAGTTTTCCAGGAGAAGCTTTAGAAGTTTCTTTTCAGTTATCTGGCTCCCCAAATGAGTATGTAAACCTATTTTACGTACACCATATTTCCTAACCAGCCTATAAAGCATATTAGGTTCTATACCAAATTTGGAGGTTGGAGATGAAGTATCCAACACTCTCTTCTTAACCTCTATATTAACCCTGACACCTATATCTATCGTATTTAAAAGGCCCAGTTCATAAGCCAGTCGGAACTCATATTCCGAGTCTAGATTTACACCTGCATATCCAGTCCCAGCCAAGGCTTTTAAGAGAGACGGTGTCTTCCCAATGCCATTATAAATAATATCTTCAGGGAGGAAACCAGCCTCTAAAGCCTTCTTAAGTTCTCCGGGGGATACCGCCTCCACACCTATTCCGAGACTCCTCAAAAGAGAGAGGAGTTTTTTGTGGGATAGAGCCTTCATAGCATAGAATATCTTAACCTCCCCATCCACCTTACCAACTATATTCTTGAGTTTCACGACGTTAGATTTTATAGTCGATTTAGAATATAGATAGAAGGGAGTTGGATATTCATCCGCCATGTCCTCTATCGAATGTCCATCGAGCTCGAGTATGCCTCCTCTAACCTTGAGAAAGTCTTGGATTGAGTTTACATTCATCATTAGAATTTATATGCCCATCCTATTTATGAGATAGTCGTCTCACCAATATGACTAAAACAGTAAATATCATTATTAGAAGTGTGTTCTGGACATTAAATTCGTCTATTACGTCAGTAGCGAATATCTTTAGTTTTGTATTATATGGATCTCCTTTCGAATATGTCACTCCAGTTATCTCAACTGTTGTATGACTCTGATTTGAAGAGGTTACTCTAAAGCTTAGAGGATAGCCATCAAATTCAACCAAGTTTAAATCCTTAAATATCTCGTTTGGAAGAGTAATTGAGAAATTAACTGGTGATAAGTCGGGGAAGGCCATTGAGAAATATATAATGTTTTCAATTGGGCTTAAGAAGCTATTTCTGCTAATGAGGAAATGGGGGGCGTTTGGATTAAGCTTAAGAGAACCATTATATACTATCCCTTCACTGTAGAAGGTTATCGGGAGTCTATACGGTAAATCCAGTTTCTGGACTACTCCATTAGCCTTAATTAATATTCCAATCTTAATCGTATCTACTTTCGACATGTTATACGTGAATTGGGATACCATATCTGTATCTAATGTAAAAGAAACTATCGGTTCATTCCTTGAATAGTAATAGTCTACGGCATATACGGATATATTGATATCTTTCATACTACCGTTTACATCTAGTCCCGTGAGTATAGTGGTATTTAGAGAGTCGTAGAAAAAGGATCTATATATGAGGTTATCTCCAATCCTACCTTCAATCCTCATACGCAGTGATTTATCACTCTCTGAAGGATCCATAAATCGGATTATGACCTGGTTATACCTCCCATCAATATTGAGAGAGACCTTGTCGAAACCCTCGATCACAGGACCGAACTGTGTCAGCTCTTCTCGATAGAATCCAGCCAGCCAAACAACTTTATATTCTAGGTTTTTAGGAAGAGAGATTACAGCCTGGGAGCCACTTAATATATATAGGTTCCTCTTTACAGTCGCATCAACACTCTCAATCCTTAGATAGATCCTTACAGATTTGCCTGGAGCAACTTCATCAATCTCAACTGGGACCTCTACAAGTTCTGGGAGTGAATAGTTATTCATAGGTGGATTGTCACAGGGATAGAGACATGTAACAGCCGCATCTGACGCGACCTCTATAGAGAGTGAATCGAAATAAATAGTTACTGTGTAATTACCTATTCCCAGATTTGAGTTTATAATGTAGGAACCATCTTCTTCAATAGAGGCTCTCACTACTTTACCGTCCTGCGACCTATATTCGATAGACCCTCTATTCAATGGTCTACCGTCAAAGCTATAGACATAGCCGGTTACAACGGCTGAATAATTTAGTGTAACATTATACTGGTTTATAGGATTTGGGGTCCCAACAAGTTCTCTATATTCAACAAGGCTATATGGACCTCCAATTGGATATATATTGCTTGAGCTGGACCTAGCTTCTCTTGGATGGGTTTCTATAGGGTTTATAGGTGGCTCTATATTCAGTTCATATTTCGAGTTTGATATATACGCATAAACAACGTATAGTCCATTCTCATCTGTGTAGGTGGCTCTTCCAGCATATCTGACTAATGCACCTACAACAGGGTTACCTTCAGGGTCTTTCACATATCCATATAAGATATTACTTGGTTTGAGGGATGCATTAAAAATAGTGCCATTCGATATATTCTCTAGATTTAAGACACGGTATAAGCTATATCCATAGGATGTTATGAAAATGCTGGTTGTTTCATTATCCCTAATATCCATCTCTACGATTCCATATGAGTCTGCATAGACTGATTTATATAGTGAGCCGGATCTCACGGTAACTTTTGCATATGGTATGGGAGTATCAGCCGGATAAACATTTGAGAATGGTATTATAATTAGGAATAACTGGGTAACTAGTAGGTAAGTCAGTAAATGGATATACATATTATTTTTAATCATTGGATAGGTGGTATAGGATTAGACAAATAAATACTGGATATATATTTTTCGAAGCTATAAGCCTCATGGGAGATTATTATTTAATATGAGGGTTCTAATCTACAATGGAACTGTCTATGTAGACTCAACTGGTGATAAGAAGGTAAATTGGATATTGGTTGAGGACGGTATTGTTAGGGACTATGGCTCTGGTTCTCCGCCTCAAATCGAGGTGGATGAAAAGATCGACTTAGGAGGTGGATATGGATATCCGGGGTTCTCCGATTGCCATATACACCTGATTAAATATGGTCTTAGCCTATGGTGGATAGACCTTCGTGGCACTAAGTCTTTGGAAGAGTTTAAGGAGAGGGTTAGACTGGGTTTGGATAGAGATTTCCACGGGTGGATTCTTGGTAGGGGATGGGATCAAGACAAGTTTGTCGAGAAGAGATACCCCACCCGGTATGATTTGGATGAGATATCCTCTGAGAAACCCATCTTCCTTAGGAGGGTTTGTGGCCATATAGCTGTGGCAAATTCAAAGGCTCTTGAGCTTGCCGGTATAGATAGGGATACACCTGATCCTGAAGGAGGGGTAATCGATAGGGATGAGTCTGGAGAGCCTACTGGAATTCTACGTGAAACCGCGATGAATCTAGTTAAGGATGTGATTCCAAAACCCACTATAGAGGATTATAAGAAAGCTGCCCTAGAGGCTATGGAGGATCTATTTAGGAGGGGGGTTACACTAACACATCTTGTTTCTGCCGAGCCTGAGGAGTGGATAGCCCTGAAAAGTTTATGGGAGGAGGGTAGGCTTAAGATTAGGGTTAGAGTGTATTTTGACTATACATACATGGACTGGATTGAAAAGGAGGGGTTGAAGTTCGGTGATGGAGATGATATACTCCGCTTTATGGGTATAAAGATCATTACAGACGGTTCTCTAGGGGGTAGAACTGCAGCGATGATGGAGGACTATAGCGATGACCCTGGGAATAAGGGTGTACTAATAATCCCATTTGAGAAGCTTCTCAAGATTGTAGATAGAGCGTTTTCAAATGGTTTTCAACTTGCAATACATGGGATTGGAGACCTAGCCAATAGAAATATTGTTGAAGTTTATAAGGAGATGTATAGGAGGTATGGCTCTAAAAATAGGAGGGATAGGATAGAACATGCATCCATACTGAATGAGAAGATTATAGATGAGATGGCTAGACACGGTATTATAGCCTCGGTACAGCCCCAGTTTGTAACATCCGACACGTGGACTGTAGATAGGGTTGGCCCGTCTAGAGCTAGATATGCATACCCCTTTAAAACACTTCTTGAGAAGGGTGTGTTGATGGGGGCTGGTAGCGACGCGCCTGTCGAGATTCCAGACCCTATATACGGGATATATTCCGCCGTTACACGGGGGATTTACGAGGACAACCCCCTAGGTAAGGCTACGGCAGATGAGAGAATTGATGTTGGAGACGCAATCAGGATTTACACTGAGGATGCTGCCAAGCTCTCCTATGATGAAGAACGTCTAGGTAGGCTGGAGAAGGGATATTACATGGATATGGTTGTGTTAGACAGAGACTTATATAAGGTAGATGAGAGGGAGTTAAAAGATGCAGAGGTCTTACTAACTTTAGTTAATGGTGAAGTGGTTTACAGGAGGGGCTAAGAATTAAAATGGATCGTTGTATATCTAGGGGGAGGATGGGGGTAGTATCTATAAGTCCCCAGGCCTCAAGAATAGGTGTTGAGATACTTAACGATGGTGGAAACGCGGTAGATGCCTATATTGCGACACAACTGGCCCTTGAGGCGTATGAGCCTGGATGGACAGGTCTAGGTGGGGGTGGATTCGCACTCCTCTATTTTGGAGGGAGTATCAGAGTTTTAGATTTTAGGGAGACCGCTCCATACCAGGTAGAGAAACATGTATTTACAAGGGAAGAGTTGTCAATGGGGTATAAGGCTGTTGCTACACCTGGAATGGGAAGGGGGCTGGAGATACTCCATAATGAATATGGTGAGTTAGGGCTTGATGACGTTATAAAGAAGGTATTAAAGCATTTGGATAGAGGAGTCAAAGTCTCTAAGCTCTTCAGCCATTCCTTAAAAATCTTTAAATCATCCTTCAAGAAGGTATCTAAACATCCTTATTCAAAGAAGAAGTTTTTATATAAGGGTGGTCCTCCACCGGAGGGTATGAAGCTAAGGATAGATGGTTACATTAACTTGTTGAAGTCCATATCTCGAGAGGGGTTTGAAGTACTTTATAATGGATATGCAGCCGACGTCCTTATACAATATGTTAGGGAGGGAGGGGGGCTAATTAGAGAGAGGGATTTAAGGAGATATATGCCTATCTGGAGGAGGCCATTAAGATATAAAATTGGGGTTGACATGCATATGTATACGGTTCCACCTCCTGGCTCCGGTAAGCTTGTGGCCGAGCTTTACAGAAGACTTTCGAAGACTAGGGAGTTAGATGAGATGCTTAGACTGTATAAGTGGATCCAGGATGCTAGGATGCTCCTCCAAGATCCAAAGATTGGTGTAAACCATTTCTATAGGTTTTTCGATGAAGCAGGTAGTACTGCACACTTCTCAGTTATAGACAGGGAGGGTAATATTGTAAGCGCCACCACTACCCTAGAATGTTTTATGGGTTCGGGTGTGACGGTGGAGGGACTTGATATCATATTGAATGATGAGATGCATGACTTCAATCTCGATGAGGGGTATAACAGGTTGAGGGGCTGGGTTAGACCTGCAAGTAGTATGGCTCCATTAATAGTTACAAAGGGAAAAAAGCCGTATTTAGTTTTGGGAGCATCTGGAGGGCGGAGAATATTCTCTGCTCTGGCTCAGATTCTATATGGACATTTTATTCTTGGTCTAGACATCTACAAAGCTATACTAAGGAAGAGGATACATTATGATCCAGGGAGGAAGCTCTACTTGGTTGAGGATGACATGGATTACGAGAGATTGGAAGCGATGGGTTTCAAAACCTTGAACACACTAAATGAATATCCCTCACCATATAACCGAGATATAAGTATTATGATGGGGGTTGCCGAGGCACTTCAGATAGGGGAGGAGGTTATCGGGGTATCCGACCCTAGAAAGAGATGTGGGGCATACCTTGTCTAGAGAGGCTCGAGATTAAGATATAGACTCTTTACATTCGCAACTAGACGTCCCATCTCATCGAGTATATCGTCTAGCCTCTCATATATCTTCTCTATATCGGCCGACATAAGCTCATCCATCTCACTAACATTATCACGTATATATTCCAATAGGTTTATAGAGCTGTTGATAATCGATATATATAGTGTTGAATCATCACATATCCTTAGATTAACAGCAGCCTGTAGATTGACCTTCTCAAATGGATCCGCATTTATATGTAGAAGTTTACTCTTCACCATCGGAGAAGCAATCCTTAAAAGCCTTCTATTAACCTCTTTCAACCCATAGTCTTTATACGACTCTAGACTCTTCTCCCTCAACTCACTCGAGAGCCATCCCGCATATATCTCATAGAACTTCTTCCGCGTCCTATCATTTTTCTTATATCTATAGATCCCCTTAAGATATTTCGAGAGCCTCTTACAATGTTTGTTTATTGTTGTATTCATATAATCAACTATTTCATATAACCCGTTGATCTGAGTGTTAAGCATATCTAATACTATGTCCCTCCTATCTGGATTGTAGGAGACTGCTAGGAGGGAGGGGCTCATCTGATTCTCTAAAGCCTCTATCCATATAGAGATTTTTTCACATAGCTCCATACCCTCATTCTTTACGAGACTCATCTCACGGTTGAAGTTATATAGGAGCCATATCATGTGAGCTTCTAAAACCTTTTCAGAGTATATGCTTGAGTCGTTTACAAGCTCCTCCAAACCCTCAAAAACAATCTCCCTACCATCCTCCACATAAATAGCCTTTTTAATGAGGTATCCAGGCTCCCAATCCATAATAAGTCTGATAACATCAGATTCATATTCAATAGAGACTTCTACAAGGCTTACCTGACTATCAGACATCACATAAAATATCTCTAAACCACGTATATATTCAGATTGTTACATCCCGATATCACTTGAAAAAGTATATCCAATTAAATGTATAGATTGGATATAGAGTGGTTAGACATATGATGGATAGATATGAGGCAATAGTAGTCGGTGCCGGCATAATAGGTGTAAGTATAGCCCTCAAACTTGTCGAGAACAATATGAAAACCCTCTTAATAGACAAATGCGGAGATTCATGTGGGGCGACGAAATATTCTGGAGGAGTATTCACAAGGATATTAGACGATGAAGAGGAATATAGGTGGGCGTTAAAATCACATAGGTTCTACATGAGATATTTGAATAGAGCCGACTTCATCAACTGGGGATATCTAATAATTGAGGAGACATCCCTAGTAGAGGATGATTATGAAGAGTATAAAAGAGATGTGAATGGCCTGAGGATTGTATACCCAGATGAGATTCCCAATATATTGGGTATTGAGGTAAGGCTTGATGATGAGATGGGGCTTCTCGTGGAGAGAGACTTCACCGTAAACCCGGGGCAACTGTTAGAGTTTCTTAGAGAGGTCTATATGGATATGGGGGGAGAGTTTCAACGGGCAAACTATAAAGGTTACAGTAAGGAATGTAAAACCGTCAAGCTAGATATCGGTGAACTCTCCTATGAAAAACTTTTTCTATGTTTGGGGCCCTGGGGAGAAGATATGCCTGGGAGGTATAGCTTATCGAGATTAATTAGTATACCTATCTATAAATTCGATGTGAGAATTAACGTTGGATACTGGGATGAGACCTTATATGGATATTTCAGGGTGGATAGAGATTCGATGGTCGGCGGATTCTATGACGCATATCCAATTAGTGATGTCGACCAGGGATTTGGAGTTCCATATGACGATTCAGTTAGTTATGCATTGGAGAGGATAAACCTTAGGCTGGGCTATAAACCTAATATTGATGATATGTGGAGAGCCCCGGTAGCCTTAAGCCTCAACTTCAAACCGTTCCATAAACAAGTAGCGAAGGACGTTCATGTATTCAATGGGTTTGGAGGGAGAGGTTTAATCTTGGGTCCTGGATATATTGAGGATTGTTTAGATAATGTGTTGGAGTAAAAGATGTATTTAAATTATATGGTTGAGTGGAGTATGCCATTTAATGTATTATGAGTTTTGCTATAGAGGTAGAGGGGCTCACAAAGACATATGGTAGGGTTCGGGCTGTAGATGATATCTCCTTCAGAGTTGGGTATGGAGAAATATTTGGGTTGATAGGTCCAAATGGAGCTGGGAAATCAACTACTATAAAGGTAGTAATGGGTATTATAAGGCCTGATAAAGGTAGGGTTTCAGTATTAGGTGTTAGGCCCGGTGATAGAAATCTATATAGGTATATTGGATATTCGCCTCAGGAGAAGGAGACGGCATTGTATATGGATCTAACGGTATATGAGAATCTAAAGTTCTTCGCCAGTTTATATGGATTGGAGAATAGGGATGTATTGGAAGAGACTTTAAACTTTGTAGAGCTTGAGGATAAGAGGGATGAGCTAGTCGAGAATCTAAGTGGTGGTATGAGAGCTCGATTATCACTGGCTCTAGCACTACTCAACAAGCCTAAACTATTAATTCTCGATGAGCCTACGATAGGTGTGGATCCGACGCTCCGTATTAAATTCTGGAGGTATTTCAGGGAGTTGGTGGATGGGGGAGTAACTATATTATTGACCACACATTATGGTGATGAGGCGGAGAAATGTGATAGACTAGCCATGATGTATTCAGGGAAGATTCTTAAGATGGGTTCATTAGATGATATACTTAGTTATACGGGAGCTAGAGATTTTGAAGAGGCATTCTACCTACTGGTATCCCAGGAGGTGTAATGTTATTGAGTACATTAGCTGTCGCGGTTCGGGTTATACGGCAGATATCTCGTGATAGGAGGAGTCTAGTAATGATATTCATATCGCCTATCGTCTTCATGCTTGTATTTGGCTATTCCTTCTCAGGAGAGATATATGGGGTAAAGATAGGTATTGTGAACCTCGATAGAGGGTTTAAGGATTATGTAATATCCAGAGAAATCATAGATGGGTTGGATGGAGATACCTATAGATTAGTTAGCTATACATCCCTCGATGAGGCGTTAGAGGATCTGGATAACCTAGAAATTAGGGGAGTAATATTCTTTAATGAATCCTTCACTATGGAGGTTCTATCGGGGGATACCGATTTTATAATATATCTTGATGGTGGAGACCCGGTAATAGCCGACCGTATATATGGAGATATTCTACAGGTAATCAAGGATGTATCAGCTCAATATGGATTTATACCCCCATATAATGTGGTAAGGAGTTATGTATATGGTGGTGAGGACCTAAGGTTTATAGATGCATATATCCCTGGGATGATATGTGCAGCTGCTAGTATCCTATCCCTAGTGTTAACTCTAATATCGTTTGTGAGAGAGAGGACGAGGGGCACTCTATACAGGATGTTGGTTACTCCAGTGAGTAGGTGGAGTATTATATTAGGCTATACACTGGCCTTTGCAATAATAATTATAGTCCAGTCTCTCATACTCTTGGCTGTAGCCCTCTATCTCTTCCAGGTAGAGATCTATGGAGATCTTTATTTGATGATGGGTATCGTGATATTAGCTGGGATAGGTTATCAATCGACTGGTGTCGCTCTATCGCTCTATGCCAAGAATGAGTTCCAGGCATTCCAGTTTATGCCATTGATATTCACACCCTCAATATTCCTTTCAGGGATCTTCGCCCCTATAGAGGCTCTACCCGAGTATATAAGACCGATTAC
>WAKC01000031.1 GCA_015523605.1 Candidatus Geothermarchaeota archaeon | reverse complement strand
GTTTTAGATATACCGCTCTAGACTATGCCTATCTAGGTGTTGTAGCGGTAGTTATGGGGATAGTATTCTACTTTACCTGGTCAGTCTATGAGTTTGGTAAGGTGGTGGGTGGCCCGATATTCGCTAGGCTGGTGTCATATGGGCTATGGTTTATCGGCGCCCCCTTAGCCGCCTCCCTAATTAGGAAGCCACTGGCAGGCTTTCTAGGTGAGACTCTAGGCGCTCTTCTGGAGACTCTGATACCTACGTTGGGAGGTTTCACCAACATCATCTACGGAGTTGTTCAGGGTGCTCTCTCAGAATTCGTATATGCCCTGTTCAGATACAAGAGGTTTGATCCGTTGACAGGGGCTTTGGCAGGTGCGATGGCTGGTCCTGGGGCGGTAGCCCTTGATGCTATACTCTTCGAGTCGATAGCTACTCCAGATGTGATGCTTCTCTGGCTTGTGGCCGCTATGGCAAGTGGAGCAATCTATGGGTTTATAGCTTCCTCCGTCGCTCAATATCTAAGGAGGTAGAGGATCATGTCTCTATCTCAAGAGCTTAGAGCATACGTCGATGAAATATGGGAGAGGATTTTTAAACATCCCTTCGTCCTGGAGTTGTATAGTGGAGTCCTACCAATTGAGAAGTTCAAATTCTATATTATACAGGACTATAACTATCTGGTCTCCATGTATAAATGTCTAAGCCTAATAGCTGCTAAGTCAGATCCTGATATAGCTGAGAAGGCGTTGGAAATAGCATATCTTGATGCTTCTACCGAGATGGAGAATTATAGGAAGTTGATCGGTGAACTGGGTCTAACGATGGATGATGTATTGTCGACCGAACCGGCACCGACCAACGAGGCATATATGAACTTCCTAATCAAAACCTGTGCCTTATACCCTCCTATCGAGGGTTTGACCGCTATCCTCCCCTGTTTCTGGAGTTATATGGAGATTGCTGAGGTGAATAAAGAACTGCTGAAGTATAATGAGGATGAGTTGTATAGGAGCTGGTGTAAGGTCTACCTCTCAGATGAATATAAGTCGATGGTATCTAGTCTAAGGAGTCTCGTCGATAGATACGGTTCTGGATATGATATTGACAGGCTTAAACATCTCTTTAAACTAGGGAGTAGATATGAATATCTATTCTGGGATATGGCTTATAACATGGAGGTATGGAAGATATAATCCCGATGTAAATATCCCTTTTTTGGGGTTGTATGGCTGATGTAAGTAAGTTCTTTGATAGGATATATTATGAGACTTATAGGCAGTATGAGCCTGAGGAGAGGAATGAGGCTGAGGCTAGGTTTATCGTTGAGGCTTTGGAGCTTTCTCCCCCAGCCAAGGTATTGGATGTTGGATGTGGCTATGGGAGGCATGCCGTCTATCTAGCTAGACACGGCTTTGATGTCCTCTGTATTGATAATAGTGAGTATCTACTTGGTAAAGCGATAGAGAGGATTAGAGAGTTTGGTGTTGAGGATAGGGTGGATATTATTAAGGCTGATATGAGGTGGCTCGGCCTACCGGCTGAGTATGACGCTGCATACATGTTCTACACTACATTTGGATATTATAGTGATGAGGAGAATCTATCGATATTAAGGGGAATCACATCTGCCCTCAGGCCTGGAGGTAAGGTGTTGATTGATGTATGGAATCCATATAGGATCGTGAACCGTATCTATTCAAGGGGTGGGGTAGATAGAACTTGGTATGAGGCTGGTGGATATACGGTTTTGGAGGAGAATGTTATAAAACCTGATGAGCCTGTCCTCTATCTTAAGCGGCATTTCTTGAATGAGGATGGTAAGTTGGTGGAGGTAAAATCTCTTGATATTAGGATCTACTTTCCTTGGGAGTATAGGAAGATGTTTGAGACGGTAAAGCTTGTGCTAAGTAGGATATATGGGGATTATAGGAAGGGAGAGTTTAGGTTCGACAGTCCAAGGATGATAGTTGTAGGTGTTAAGACGGGCTAAAAAGGTTTTCTTTAGGCTTTATTAACCACTACAAATATTTTTATAGTGGTTATGAAGATAATAGGGTTTGAAGTCGATTCTATCCATTGTGATAAATGTGTATCCAAGATATTGGATGAGGTCTCCCGTATCGAGGGGGTCCATAAGGTTGATGTGATTAGGTATCGTAGAGTAGTGGTTGTGGTGGAGGATGATGTCGATAAAAAACGTATTGAAGAGGTCATAGAATCTCTTGGATACAAAGTCATTAAAGAGTGATTTCTATGGCCAAGCTACATAGAAAGATATATGGTATACAGTGCTCCTTCTGTGCCGAGACTATCTATAAAGCCATATCTGGAATCAATGGAGTTAGAAATGTATATGTGAGTATGGCTCATGAGGAGCTCTATATCGAATATGATGGTGCCAAGATTGATGAAAAGAGTATTGAAAAGGTTATTGAGGAGCTGGGATATAGGTTTGAGGAGGAGTCGTTGGAGCGGGAATATAGAGATGAGAAGAGGAGGCTAATCGCTTCAGGCGTTATATCACTATATATAGGCTTATCCATGATATTCATGTGGTTTGGTTACTATATACCATACAACCAGTTTATAGTCGCGATTCTCGGCTCTATCAACTACCTCATACTTGGCTATAAATATCTTGTTATGGCTTATCAAGCAGTTAAAAGAGGTATTCTTAACCAACATGTCCTTATGGCCTTAACGGGCTTCGCCGGGTTATTCGGTGGGTTAATGGGTTTTATATATGGTGTTGATATCTTCCCTCCAATCGAGTTCTTCGGTGTAGCCTCTTTTGTGACTACATATCACCTTCTAGGTGGTTATATAGGTGGTTACGTAAGGAAGAAGTCGAGGGAGGCTATAGAGAAGGTTAAGAGGCTCTCACCAGATAAGGCAACGGTATTGAGGAATGGCCTATATCTCGAAGTGCCTGTAGATGAGGTTGGGATGGATGACTTGGTGGTTATCAAACCAGGTGAACGTATCCCTGTAGATGGTGTTATTGTTGAGGGCTTCTCATCCTTTGATGAGTCCCTCGTCTCTGGAGAGTCGATACCTGTAGATAAGTCTGTTGGTGATGAGGTTATCAGTGGCTCCCTGAATCTGGAGAATCCAGTGGTTATAAAGGTGGTTAGAGGTGTTGGTGAAAGATTTATAGATAGGGTTGTGGATTATATAAGGCTTTCAAGAGCTGCTAAGCCTAATATACTTAGGCTTCTAGATAAGGTGTTGAAGTATTATGTGCCCGGCGTCGTTATAACCGGTTTAATCTCGATAATAGCATGGATATCCATACCATATCTATTCTATGGAGTTCTAAATCCTTCAAAGGCTCTATATATACTCTTAACCGTGTATGTAATGGGTTATCCATGTGCATTGGGTATGGCCTCCCCCCTCGCACTAGTTATGGGAGGGTCATTGGCTGCATCTAGAGGTATACTGATCAGGAGTGGTGACGCTATAGAGATTCTACCAAAGATTAACTATATAGTCCTCGATAAAACTGGTACATTAACCCATGGAAGGCCTAGAGTCGTTGAATTCATATCATATAGTGAGGATGATGACGTTCTAAAGGCTGCAGCCTGTATAGAATCCTTCTCGAATCACCCCGTCTCAAAGGCTATAATTGAGTATGTAATGGAGAGGATGGGAGATGTAGAATGTGGGGATATAGATAGTATTGAATATTTCAAGGGTGAGGGTATCAAGGGAGTATACAATGGTAGGACTGTATTGATAGGTAATAGACGCCTTCTCAAGAGATATGGTATAGATATACAAATGGATCTTGGTAGAGCCTCTAGCTATTCATTAGTATACATAGCTATAGAAGGTGAGTTGAAGGGTGTATTTAGAATTGAGGATCCGATTAGGGAGGATGCAACAAAAACCGTTGAGAAGCTTTTAGATATGGGGTATAGAGTTAGTGTTGTATCTGGTGATGACCCCGGTGTGGTCGAGCATGTATGTAGATCCTTAGGTATAAAGAGTTTTAGAGGTGGACTACTACCATGGGAGAAGACTGAGTATATCTCGATGCTACAGGATATGGGATACCATGTTCTGATGGTGGGTGACGGTATTAATGATGGGCCTTCTCTCTCCAAGGCCGACGTTGGTGTGGCTATGGGGACAGGCTCAGATATAGCGGTCGACTCTGCCGATATAGTCGTGGTTGGGGATAGGTTAGATAGTATAATCTATATTCTTGAGATGGGTAAGAAGATCTATAATAAGATAAGGTGGAACCTCCTACTAGCATTCCTCTTCAACGGAGTAGGTATCCCCCTAGCGGCACTAGGGTTTTTAAGGCCTCTACATGCTATGTTGGCTATGGTCCTCAGTGTATCCACGGTCTTACTAAATAGCATCACATTTAGAGAGTAGTATTAAAATTGGTATTGGCAAATCTATATTGTTTGTGTATATCAAGGTTAGGTATTTTGGTCTAGTCTATAGTGTTACTGGAATATATGAAGAGGAGATTCTTATAGAGGATGGATATACAATATCTAGGCTTATAAAGGATATTGTGGATAGGTTTGAAGATCTGTCAAGGCTTTTATTTTTGGAGGATGGCTCTCTAAACCCTCTCTATCGTATAACGGTTAATGGCCGTGACATAGAGCATCTAGATGGGCTTGAGACGAGGCTATCTGGAGGGGATGTCGTGGCTTTAATTGGTCCGGCTGGTGGATAGTAATTACATTGTAAATATATCACTCATATGTTTATATTATGTTTATATCTTAACAGTGTTATAGTATAAGGCATTGCCGGTTAGGTCTTCCCCCCATCTTTCCTTAACTGATTATAAAATTTAAATCTAGAGTTGAGAATATTATTTTACAATAGGTTTTTGTTTTGAGGTGTCTATCTTGAAGTTTAAGCTTTTGAGGATAGACCTTACTAGGATGACTAGTAAGGTTGATGAGCTTGGCGACGATGTTATAAGGAAGTATATTGGTGGTAGAGGTCTAGGTGCTTATCTCGCTTTGAAGGAGATCCCTAAGGGTGCTGATCCATTCGGCCCGGAGAATAAAGTTTATATATTGACTGGCCCCCTTGTTGGAACCGCTTCTGTCGAGAGTGGAAGGTATCATGTTGTGGCTAAGAGCCCCTTGACTGGTATATTGGGTGATGCGAATAGTGGAGGCCAGTTTGGCCCCTGGCTTAGATTCGCTGGTTATGATGGTGTTGTTCTCGAGGGTAAGAGTGAAGATCCCGTCTGGATAAGTATTACGAATGGTGAGGTTAAGTTCCATGATGCGAAGAAGATGTGGGGTAAGGGTGTGATTCATACTGAGAAGATGATTAGGGATGAGGTTGGTATACATGATGAGTCGATAGGGAGTATATTATCTGTTGGGCCTGCAGCCGAGAATCTATCTAGGATCGCCGCTGTAATGAATGATAAGTATAGGGCTGCGGGCCGTGCAGGCCTAGCCTCTGTGATCGCCTCTAAAGGTGTTAAGGCTATATGGGCGTATGGTAATAGGAAGCCTACTGAGGAGCTTTATGATAGGAAGGGCTTCTTCGATGAGGCTAAGAAGGTCATTGAGAAGATTAAGAATCATGATATATCTAAGGCTCTCCACCAGTTTGGCACAGCAGTCCTCGTCAATATTATTAATGAGCATGGTGCATTCCCAACTAGGAATTGGCAGCAGGGTACCTTTGACAAGGCATATGAGATCAGTGGTGAGAAGCTTGCAGATACATATCTAAAGGCTAGGAAGGGTTGTTGGGGATGTGTAATACTATGTAGTAGAGTATCTGAGGTTGAGGAGGGTCCATTCATCACACCCTTGAGTGAAGGGCCTGAGTATGAGACTATATGGGCTAACGGCGGTACGACCATGATTAGTGAGTTGGCAGCCCTGGTTAAGGCCAACTATCTAATGAATGATATGGGCTTCGATACAATAAGCTTTGGGAGTACTGTTGCGGCTCTAATGGAGCTTTATGAACGGGCTTTGAAGGGTGAGCTTCCAGAGGAGAAGGCTAAGGAGCTTATTGAGTTGGCTGGCGATGTCAACCCTGTATTTGGTAATCCACATGCATTGATACAGCTTATTTGGATGGCTGCATATAGGAATAGGATCGGTGACTATGTGGCTGAAGGTGCTATGAGGCTTGCCGAGTACTTCGGCTATCCGGAGGCGGCTATACATGTCCGTGGTATGGAGCTACCGGCTTATGACCCGAGAGGTATAAATAGTATGGCCCTCTCATACGCTACGAGCAATAGAGGTGGCTGTCACCTTAGGGCTTATGCCGTTAGCTTCGACGTATTGGGTGTACCTAAGAAGTTTGACCCCTTAGTGGTTGATTATGAGAAGGTTGAGCTTGTTAAGATGCAGCAGGACTACTTCGCCTTCATTGACTCTGTGATTGTATGTAAGTTTAATACGTTCTCCACTGGGCCTGAGGATTATATTGGATTGATGAAGACTGCGATGGGCTGGGAGGATTACAGTGTTGAGGAGCTCATGACGACTGGTGAGAGGATATATAATGTTGAGAGGCTCTTCGCGGTTAGGGAGGGACATGGATATCAGGATACGCTTCCCAAGAGGTTGATGGAGACCCCATTGCCTGATGGACCTGCTAAGGGGAAGACTACGAAGGAGGCTATTGAGAAGTATCTACCTGAGTATTATAGGATACGTGGATGGAGTGATGGTAAGCCTCTCCCCGAGACATTGGATAAACTTGGTCTTCAAGAGTTCAAGTATATCCTATCCTAACCCTCTTTTTTATCTCTTCGGTGTCAGGCTTTGAAGGCCTTACTCTCTAGGAATATAAGGTTTGAGCTTATCCAGTCTGCAGTGAGCTTCCTAAGCCAGAGGCATGATGAAGACCTAATAGTGATCTCACAGTATGAGGGTCCACTCTCTGTATTGGGTTTCTACTCTAGCTATGACGGAAGTTCCAGGTATAGGAGGTTTACAGGAGGGCCAGACTACAGGGGATATTCACCTCTCTACATAGCCCTCCTCGAGAAGTTTGGTGGTGGGTTAGAGGCTTATCTCGAGAGTCTATCAACTAGGTTGGAGGAGCTTGGTCTGAATATTAAAGGTGGGTATATAAATGGAAGTTATAAGGGGGTATTGGGGGTTACCCGGTTTGGAGACATATTCCTATCCGAACTCTTTCTTGACGATGCATCTCTAAATGAGTTATATAGAGATTTTACAGGTGTCTTCAACATATCTAAGGTATTGGATGACTATGACTTTTCAAGGTTTATACAGGTTGGATGGAGATATCTAGGTATGGATTGGCTGGGATATAGATATGTCGAATGTCCGGTTGAGGAGTCATATGATGGTGGGGATGGTTTCTACCTAAGGATTGGACTTACATTTCACGAGAACTTTGTGAGGAGAGGTTTTCTAGAGGGTAGTTTCTATGCGAGCCCTCCCCATGCACCCTATAGCCTACTGGCTTATCTAAGAGGTGTACATGTTGATGAGCTTATATTCTACCAGTTTAAGTATGGCTGGCGTAATATCGACCTCTATGGCATTAGGCCTAAAGATGTTGAGGATTTAGTGGATAGGCTTTATGATAAGGCCCTAAGTTATACGGAGAATCTATGAATAACATTTATATATCTTATATTATAGTGATATGAGGGTAAGGGCTGTCTTCATCCAAGAGTTTTATAAGGTTATGGGTGGTTTCCAGATCGAGGTTGAGTTGGATGAGGGAGCTACTGTTAGAGACTTGATTGAGAAGTTGGATTCGGAGGTTTATAGGGGGTTTAAGGAATTGATTTTGGAGGATGATAGGCTTAAGCATCCAGTTGAGGTCGCTGTTAATGGGCGTAGAATAGATTTTTTGGATGGTCTTGATACTAGGTTGAGGGATGGGGATAGAGTATTATTTAGTCCACGGGCCTTATTTGTAGTTTAGGGAGTATGAGGGTTGAGGTTAAGACGTTTGCTACGCTTAGGGAGATTACTGGAGGGCTTATCCATTATATAGATGTTTCTGAGGGCTCCACACTTAGGGATGTTCTTGAGGAGTTGTTTAGACGCTATCCAAGTTTGAGGGATGAGATTCTAGATGAGAATGGGGATTTGAAGACTGGTTATAGGCTTCTAGTAAATGGTAGAGAGGCTCTACATATAGGTGGTTTGGATATAGAGGTTAGGGAGGGGGATGTGATAGCGTTGTTTCCCCCGATAGCAGGTGGCTGAGGCGTATCATCTCCTCCTCAATACTTTTCCACTCCTCACCTCCTTATTCAGTCTGCCTTCTTCTAGGGTTACCTCTCCATTTACTATTACATATGCTATCCCCCTTGGGTAGGAATGTGGATTCTCATATGTAGCGGTGTCTTCAATGGTGTAATAGTTGAATATGGTTATATCCGCCTTATAACCAGGTCTTATTATACCCCTATCCCAGAGCCCTAGTTTCCTCGCGGGGAGGGATGTCATCTTACGTATAGCCTCTGGAAGACTCATCAACCTCTTCTCCCTTACATATCTTGCTATGACCCTCGGGAATGTCCCATACTTCCTTGGATGGGGCTTCCCCTCTCCGAAGGGGCCGACGGAACTGTCACTCCCTATTGCGACATATGGATGGCTTATAACCTTCTCTACATCCCCCTCATTCATTCCAAATAGGATCATGCCTGTAGCTAGTTCATCCTCCATGAGTATCTTCAGGAGGGTGTCTACAGGGTCTAGACCTAGTGATTCAGCTATATCGTATAACGTTTTACCCTCATATTCAGGATGGTTTTTGGAGTAGGCTATTAAGACATCTCTCCATGAGAGGAATCTCTCTTCAAATAGTTGATTGTCAAGCCTCTCCCTAATACGTCTCTGGATATCACTATCCTTTAGTCTCTCAAGTATATCCTCACTACTTCCACTCCTTATATCACGGGGTAGAAGGGCCGATAGCGATGTTGACGAGGCTGTATAGGGATAAGCATCAGCAGATATGTCATATCCTCTATCGATATAGTCTGAGATTAGATGGAGGGCTGCATCAACCCTTCCCCAGTTTGGTCTTCCAGAGGCCTTTAAATGTGATATCTCAACAGATACCCCCGACTTTAAACCTATTGTTATCGCCTCTATAATAGAGTCTATGAGTCGTAACCCCTCATTACGCATATGGGTTGCATATATCCCGCCGTAGCGGGCCACGACTCTAGCCAACTCTATAATCTCATCCGTATCTCCATACATGCTTGGTACATAGATGAGTCCGGTGCTCATACCATATGCTCCGGCCTGCATAGCTTCTCTCACAAATTCCTTCATGAGTTTCATATCCCTCTTACCAGGCTCTCTAGGTTCAAAGCCTAATACCGCTGATCTAACCGCTCCATGTCCAACCAGTGAGACTATGTTGACAGATGGTTTGACTGTCTCAACAGCCTCTAGATATTCCTTGAATGTTTCCCAGGTGATATTGAAATCTGGGTATCTATCTCTAATTCTCTTCAGATATTCCCCTTTATTCAGGTCGGTCAGTGGAGCGATTGAATATCCACAGTTCCCATTTACAATCGTTGTTACACCCTGATGTATATAATTATCTGCAATTGGAACCTTGAATATCCCTACATCGCTGTGGCTATGCATATCTATAAAGCCTGGAGCTACGTATAATCCCTTGGCATCCAGTATCTTCTCAGCCTTTGCCCCAGATAGGTCTTTAATAGCTGCTATCGTATCTCCTTTAACCCCTATATCTGCTTTATATGGAGGTGCTCCAGTGCCATCGATGATGACTCCATTCTTTATTATCAGGTCGAACCTCATATGATGTATCAACCCAAAAATAATTAGATATTTGGTATCCCCTATTTTTATCGAGTCTATCCATTCTATTTTTGATGTTCTATGATGGATGCACCAAATCCTAAGGCTTATGGTGATACCCTTGAATATGTTGTTGAGAAGCTTAAGGATCTAATCGCTTTTCCAACTGTTAATCCACCTGGAAGGGATTATGAGAGGTGTGCACAGTATCTAGCCGATGAATTGAGCATGCTTGGGTTTGATGTAAGCCTCATCGAAGTCCCGGAAGACTATCTCGACATATATTATCCATATAGGCCTCAACATAGAGGTTTCAAGAGGTATATAGTCTTGGGTAGGATGGGTAGTGGCAATCCAGTTCTCCATTTTAATGGTCACTATGATGTGGTGCCTGAGGGGACTGGATGGAGATATAGCCCCTTCAAACCTGTTGTGGAAGATGGGAAGTTAATTGGTAGGGGGTCGACGGATATGAAGGGTGGTATAGCTTCGATGCTAGGCGCCTTCAAAATCCTGTCAGACTCGGATATTAAGCTTGAGGGTACTCTGGAAGTTTCTTTCGTTCCAGATGAGGAGTCTGGAGGTGTAGGAGCCAGATACCTAACTGAGAAGGGATATGTTAAGCCTGACTACGTGGTTATTGGGGAGGGTACCACCTCTAAGAGGATTGTCATTGGACATAAGGGGATGGTGAGGGGTGTAGTGAAGGTTCTGGGTAAGCAGGTCCATGGTAGTATCCCATGGTTTGGTGAGAATGCGTTTCTCAAGGCTTCAAAGATGGTTCAGAGGTTTATGGAGCTTTATCAGCCAGTACTAGATAGTCGGAGGACTAGATATCCCACTAGGAGGCCTGAAGAGGTCCATCCATCTATAAATCTAGGTGGGTATGCAGAGTCCACCTCCCGGAAGGATAATACTGTTCCAGGTATGTTCATATTCTCCTTTGATAGAAGGGTTATTCCGGAGGAGGATGT
>WAKC01000030.1 GCA_015523605.1 Candidatus Geothermarchaeota archaeon | reverse complement strand
CTTCATCGCCTCTCAGACTTTTAAGTTTGAGATGGTGGACCCGCCGGGAATTGAACCCGGGACCTCCGCCTTGCGAGGGCGGCGTCCTACCACTAGACCACGGGCCCATTTCTTTGGTGTATTGTCTGTAGTCTATTATATATGTCTTTTTTGTCTGCTTTTAATTTTTTAGGTTTCTATATATATACGGGGTTGTGTTGGTGTGGTTTAGGGGTGGGGGTTCTGGGAATCTGTATGTGTTGTTTATTCTTCTCTCTCTATTTTGGGGTGTTTTAGTCGGTGTTGTTTTCCCTGTTTCTGGGAGTGGTCTGAGGGTTGTTGTGGTTGAGGTTTATCGGCCTGTTGGTTATGATCTTGTGGTGGAGGGTTTTGGTGAGGTCTATGTAGTCTTTGGTGGGGAGACTATCTATTCACAGCCTTTGATATACAACTATTCCTTCATCGTTGATTCGAGTTCTTCTTTGGATGTGTCTATATGTTTTCAGGGGGCTTTGGATAGGTTTAGGGGTATGTATCCCGAGGTTTTGGATGTTTTTCTTTCTGGTTCTAATTATTCGGTTGTGGTTTCTATTCGAGATGAGTTTATTGATGAGAAGTTCGTTATGGATGCAGCCCGTATCTTCAGTGGCTGTGTCGATAAGGTTGTGATCTATGGGGCTTTAGGAGGTAGTGAAGTGGAGGAGTTTTTCAGGATGTATCTGGATAGATGGGCTCCATATAATGGGAGTGTTATCGGCTATATCGATGGGAAGGCTGTTGAGATATTTAGTAAGTATGGCGAGCTAGATACCTTCTTTGGCTTACGTGCCTCCATCAGGAGGGGTTATGAGAAGGCCTTGACTATCGTTGTCCAGGCGGATATTAGACCTACATATGATGACATTAAAAGGTTTATAATGGCTGTAAGGGAGGTAGTGCCTATGAATATACCCATCGTACTATGTTTCTACGACTCTCCAGACGTAGCCCCATTAGTTGAAGGTCAGGATGGAAAGAGTACATCTAGTAGCTCCTCCTCAGGAGATGAGGAACTTGATCAGTCTATAGAGCCTGATGAAGGCTATTTGGAGGATTCCAATGATAATGATGGGTTTGACCCGCTAAATGGAGGTTACCCTAACCTATGGTTAATTGTCATGGCTGTGGTGGGTGCCTCTATATTGATATATCTATTTTTAGATGCGTTGTTTAAAATATCTGGTGGAGCATAGTTAGATGGCTATTTTGGTGGGTAAAATTTAACTCTATAGGTTTTTATATATTATGAAGTATTAGGCTTATTACAATATAGTATATGGAGGTGTAAGGGTTAAATGGTTAGTGTGAAAGATGTCCCGGCAGATGTTTTGATAGCCAGGTTATCCAAATATATAAAAGATAATGTGTCTGAGGTTAAGCCCCCCGAATGGGCTTTATTTGTTAAGACTGGCCGGTCTAGAGAGAGGCCTCCAGATGATCCTGACTGGTGGTATGTGAGGGCTGCATCTATTTTGAGGAAGATATATCTATATGGTCCTCTTAGCATTAAGGATCTACGTAGGATGTATGGAGGCCGTAAAGACAGAGGGGTGAAGCCTGAGCATTTCTATATAGCTGGAGGTAGTATAATAAGGAATATTCTACATCAGCTTGAGGCTGCAGGTCTAGTTGAGAAGACGAGAGATGGTAGAGTCTTAACTTCTAAGGGGAGATCTCTACTCGATAAATTGAGTGCCGAGATTCACAGGGAGAATCCGGTTAAGAAATGGTATGAACTTTATGAGGTTGAGGAGGGTGATTAATGGCTATGTATCCTAATGTCAATGATAATTCGGATGAGGATAAGAAGCGTGAGGAGGAGGCTCTGAAAGAGGCTGTGATCCGACAATACCTCTCCCCAAAAGCTAGGGAACGTCTTAATAATTTATCTCTCGTTAACCCTACTCTTGTTAAGCAGGTGAAAGAGCTTATATATAACCTTGCAGTATCAGGTAGATTAAGCGAGCCATTAACCGATAGTCAACTTAAAGAATTACTCTACCGTATTCAGAGTAGTAGGAAGAAGGAATATAGGTTTAAGGGGTTGTGGTGAGATGGCGAGGTATAAACTATTATCTTTCAAACTTAGACTGGCAAAGGCTAAAAAGTCTAACAAGTCCCCACCAGTATGGGTCATAGCCCGTACAGGCGGCCGTGTAAGGACTAATCCCAAGAGGAGGCATTGGAGGAGGACTAAGCTCAAGTTGAGGACGAAGGAGGGGTTCTTTGACTAGGTGATTGAACATGTCGGAGGAAGTTAAATCAGTGGAGAAAGAGGAAGTTATTGAGGAGCTCAAAGAGGGAGGAGAAGAGGCTGAGGAGCCTAAGGTAGAGGAGGTTAAGTCTGAGGAGTTGGAGGAGGAGAAGCTTGAGACAGTAGAGGTTGAAGCACCGTTTATACCTGAGGATGTAGAGATTAGAGAGGAGAGGATATACATAATTCCACTATGGAGGTCATGGATATCTGGTAGGGGATATAGACGAGCAAAGAAGGCTATAAGATATCTGAGACGGTTTGTGGCTAGGCATATGCGTAACGATGATATCAAGATATCACCTAAGGTTAATGAGCTGGTTTGGAGGAGGGGTATTAGAAACCCACCTAGAAAGATTAAAGTTAAGGTGGTATTAGGGAGTGATCAGATTGTATATGTACTCCCAGCTGATGAAGATGCTGAGTGATGTTAAGAATTAAAATATTTGGTTCTTCAAACATTGGGTTATACCTATATGCTACAAATAAATATCTGCTTTATCACTCAGCCGTCCCCTCCAAAAAGATAGATTTAGTTGTTGAAGAGTTAGAGGTTCCATCTATAAAACTACATCTGACAGATACACTCTTAACAGCCCCATTCATCGTTGGAAATAGTAATGGTCTTTTAGTGCCTGACGTCTTTGAAGACTTTGCTCTGGAACAGTTAAAAAGGGATGTAAATGACCTGGATATTAATTTAGCCGTAGTAAGCTCAAAATATAATGCCCTAGGAAATATTATTGTAGCCAATGATAACGGGGCTCTTATATCTCCTATAATCCCTTATCGATTGAAGAAGTTGATAAGTGACGTATTAGATGTGGAGGTTTCTACAATTACCGTAGGGCGATTCAGCTACATAGGTTCTCTAGTGGTCGTGAATAATAGAAGCGGCTTAGTCGCTCCAGTTGTTAAGGAGGATGAAAAGGAGATTTTAGAGGACGTCCTTAACGTCAATCTACAAGAAGGGACTGTAAACGGAGGCGCGGAATTTATTAAATTAGGATTGGTTGTTAATGATTATGGTGTAGTAGTTGGTGAAGATACTTCGGGAGCCGAATTAATGAATATATCAACTGTATTTGAAGGTGGATATTAAATGAGTGAGGAGAGGATATCCCAATTAATCATTGAACAGAGGAATATAACCCAACTGATCGAGAATATCTACAACGAGATAGTCACACTCCAGAATTCTATAGAGGAGAGGAAGAGGGCTTTACAATTCTTAGAGAAGTTTTCAGAACTTGATAAAGATACTGAGGTGCTATTCCCTATAGGCGGCGGCCTCTATTTAAAAGCTAATATACCTAAGCAGGATACGATATTTGCTAATGTAGGTGCCCAAATATATTTAGATAAGAAGATTAGTGAGATAATTCCCCAGATAAAGGATGGAATAGAGCAGCTTAATAAGTTACTTGATGAACGGAGGAGGCTATTAGAATCGCTTAGGACTAGATATGATGAGATCTCAGCTGAGTTGACGGAGTTGTATTTCAAAGCTTCTGGGAGGAAACAGTAGATGTTCAAGGCATTCAAAGAAAAGTTTGATAAACTAGTCTCATCTATAAAATTAAAGACCCTGTCTAGGGATGAGCTGGAGAAATATAGAGACGAATTTGTATTATTCCTTGTCGAAAACGATGTTGCATTTGAAGTTGCTGAGAAAATATTTGATGGTTTTTTAGAGAGTATTGAGGAGCATAAGATAAATAGATTTAAAGACGTTGAAGGGGAGTTGAAAGAGTTGTTTAAAAATTATATCCATAGAATCCTAAAGTCTCTTGAGCCAGATAGCCTAGAGGATAGGATTAGAAGGTTGGAATCCCGTCCCTATAAGATAATGTTTATAGGGGTCAATGGTGTGGGGAAGACAACCAGCCTTGCCAAAGTAGGTTATAGGCTGAAGAAATCGGGGCTCCTGCCTCTTTTAGTATGCTCTGATACCTTTAGGGCTGGGGCAATAGAGCAGTTGAAGACACATGCTGAGAGACTCTCTCTTCCCTTCTTCTCAACCACATATGGTCATGACCCTGCTGCAGTAGCCTATGATGCTATATCATATGCTGAGAGTCGTAAGTATGATGTGGTCTTGATTGACACTGCTGGACGTCAATACTCTAATGTTAATTTGATGAATGAGCTTTCGAAAGTGGCTAGAATAAATAATCCAAATGAGATCGTTCTTGTCCTCGATTCATTAACTGGGTATGACGCATATACACAGGCTAAAGAATTTCATGACCATGTCGGTTTTGATTACCTCATATTCACCAAGGTTGACGCGGATGTGAAGGGAGGAGCCATACTTACAGTTACCTATGAGTTTAGGAAGCCTATTCAATATCTAGGCGTGGGTCAGAGATATGAAGATCTTAAGCCGTTTAATAGTGATGAAATGATAAAGTTAATGTTTGGTGGATAAGATGGTCATGCATTTCCTATCTGTTTGGGATTTCACTAGGGATGAGATCTATAAGATTGTGAGTTTGACGGAGAATATCAAGGACGGTTCGATAGATGTAAAGGGTGTTCTAGAAGGCAAGATTATGGGTATGATATTTGAGAAGCCGTCGACAAGGACTAGAGTATCTTTTGAAGTGGCTATGAAGCAGCTTGGGGGTGACGCTATCTATCTCCCAACCAGCTCACTACAGGTGAGTAGAGGAGAGTCCATAAAGGATACTGCAAAGGTATTGAGTCGATATCTAGATATTCTGATGGCTAGGGTATATCGACATGAGACTCTTGTGGAACTTGCTAGATATTCTGATATTCCAGTTATAAATGGGTTGTCGGATCTTGAACATCCAGTCCAAATAATATCCGACTTCTATACTATCTATGAACATTTCGGTAGGCTGTATGGCCTTAAAATCTCATATATAGGTGATAGTGATAATAACGTTGCTAGATCACTTGCAATTGGATGTGCTCAATTAGGACTTGAACTTTCAATTGCGTCGCCGGAGAAATACTCGATCTCAAGGGAGTTTTTAGATGAGATTTTCGAGAAGGTTCCAGGTTCTGAAAAGTTAATCAAGGTTTATGAAGATCCTTATGAAGCTGTGAGGGATGCTGATGTAATTTATACTGATACATTTGTATCTATGGGAATGGAGTCTGAGGCTGAAGAGCGTCTAAAGACGTTCTTACCAAGATATCAAGTAACTATGGACCTATTAAGATCAACTGGTAAAGATACTGTTTTTATGCATTGTCTACCAGCTCATAGAGGTCATGAAGTTACGGATGAGGTGATAGACTCGGAATATAGCATCGTATATGACCAGGCTGAGAATAGACTCCATACACAGAAGACTATAATACTATATCTAATGGGGTATCTCTAGTGAATAGGAGATGTTTGCATTTGTCTATAGTAAGAAAGATATAGCTAGTTATACACTCTATCAAGCATTTAAAGAGGTTAGCAAGGATTACCCCAATCTAAATATCTATTTTCATGAATATCCGGTTGAGGTTGTATATGCGGATGGTGTAGATAGAGCTCTTCCGAGAGAGGTTGAGACTATAATTTTTCTCTCCAGACATAGTGCCTCGTCAGATATATCTACGTTATCTGTCCACACTCCAGGAAACTTCGGGGATAATCCTCTAGGTGGGAGGCCGGGGGAATTGGCGCCGGCTAATCCATGTTTAGTAGGTGATATCTTGAGGGAATATAATAAGAATATAGAGGGTCTAGGAATTGACTATATGGCGACTCTAGAGGTTACACATCACGGTCCAACTAATCTATCCAAACCAGCATTATTTGTAGAGATAGGTCCTTCTGAATATAACTGGAGAGATAAAGTAGGGGCTAGGTGCATAGCTATCTCAGTTTTTAATGCATTAGCTAGATATGCTGCAAAGAGAAATTGTATAAAATGTGTAGGCTTTGGAGGGCCACACTATGGACCCAACTTTACAAGATATCTCCTTAAGACGGGGGATGTGGGTATAGGACATATAGTTTCAAAATATGTTCTTCAAGAGTTTTCTGAGGAGGTGGTTGAGAAAGCGATTAGATATAACAGCGGTGTAGATCAGGTTTTGATAAGTTGGAAGGGTTTGAAAGGACCTGTCAGACGGAGACTTGTCGAATATTTAATGGATAAAGGATACAAATATTTAAAACTCTAGTTCTCCAGAGGAATAACTATATATATAACATTAGTTCTGTTATTCATTGAGGGTTGGAATATGATAGATAGGATAATAAATACTCTTAAACTGGCTAAAAAGCCTAGTAAAAAAGAGTTCATCGAGTATACAAAGCTCGTGTTTATAGGTATTGGACTTCTCGGCTCTATTGGATTTGTGATATGGTATATCTTCGACTTATTTATCGTCGCCTGATGAAAAAGGGGGATTGGAATGGAAGAGGAGGGTAAGAGTAAGTTCTTCCTTGTCAAGACTGTAGGTGGCGAGGAGGAGAGCGTAGCTAGGATAGCTGAGCTCCGGATAAAGTCTTCAGAGGGTAAGATCAAAGTAAAGAGTATTATAATCCCATCTGGGATGAAGGGCACTTTAATAGTTGAAGCAGATAGATATTCCGATGTCTTCAACGCATTTGAAGGAATTAAAAACTTTAAAAAAGTTCTACCAGGACTTGTACAGTTGAATGAAGTTAAGAATCTAGTTACAGAGGAGAAGGTGGAGGAGCTTAATGTAGGTGATATGGTTGAGATTATAGCGGGGCCTTTTAAGGGTATGAAGGCTAAAGTGGTTAATGTGAGGGAGAAGGATGAGGTTGTCATCCACCTAAGTGATACTTCGGCTTCTCCAATCCCCATTGTAATATCTAAAGATTATTTAAGGAAGATTTGATATTTGGAGGTGTTAGATGCCTATGAGTAGCAATAAACAGGTTATAGATGTATTAGTATCTGGTGGAGAAGCTACTGCCGGGCCCCCATTAGGGCCTAAACTAGGTCCATTGGGAGTCAATGTCAAGGCTGTAGTGGATAAGATTAATGAGTTGACTAAGGATTTCAGGGGTATGAAGGTCCCGGTAAAGGTTATCGTGGATGTGGATACAAAAGAGTTTGAGGTTGAAGTGGGTATCCCCACAGTCTCTGCATTAATAGCGAAGGAAGCGGGTATAGAGAAGGGTTCTTCAGAGCCTGGTAGAGTATATGTGGGTAATCTAAGTTTTGAGCAGGTTCTTAAGATTAGTAGGATTGTCAATCAAAAGCTTAAACTCGACAATCTTAAGAGTGTCGCGCTTCAGGTTATAGGTACCTGTGTAAGTATGGGTATCAAGGTAGATGGTAAGGATCCCAAGGTGGTTACGAAGGAGGTTAAGGAAGGGTTATATGACAAATATTTTACTGAGTCATGATTTATGTTTAAGGAGGGTTGTGTATAATGTCGATGAAACTTTTACGTGAGGTTTCAGAGGAGGATTTGAGAAGGGGGATAGAAGAGGCCTTAAATAAAAGTAAGAAAAGGAATTTCAAGCAATCAGTAGACCTCATTGTAGCAATTGAGGGGTTAGATCTTAAGAGGCCTGAAAATAGGATTAGATTAATCGTTCGACTGCCATATGGCCCATCTAAAGAGAAGAAGGTAGCCGTCTTCGCTGACGGTGTAATGGCTGATAGGGCTAGAGAGGCAGGGGCGGATAAAGTAATTTCTGAGAAGGAGTTGTTGGATATGATGGGTCAGAAGCGTGAGATAAAGAAACTAGCCAATAAATATGACTTTTTCGCAGCTGAGCCTAAGATGATGGCTCATGTAGGTAGGGTAATGGGATTCGCATTAGGTCCTAGGGGGAAGATCCCTCAAATTATCCCCCCCAATGCCGATGTTAAGAGGGTTCTAGACGATCTTAAAAAGTCTGTTCTGGTCAATATAAGAAATAATCCTATGGCTAGTGTATCCATAGGACATGAAGATATGCCTATAGATCAGCTTGTAGCTAACGCAAAAGCTTTTATTGAGGCTCTTAGTAATAAGCTTCCTGAGAAGGCTTACATAAAGAACATATATGTAAAGACTACCATGGGCCCAGCCGTCAAAATAATGTGATGAAAGGTGGTTTAAAATGACTATGCGAGTCAAGGTTAGTAAAAGAAAGGAGGAGATGAGGAAAGGTTTTGAAGAGCTTCTTAAGAAACATAGGTATCTTATAGTCATAGATGCGTATAGATTGAAAGCCTCGATGTTGAATGAGGTTAGGAGGCTCCAGTCTGAACTCGGGTTTAGAATAAAAGGTGGTAAGAAGAGGGTTCTCTTAAAAGCTGTTGAAAACGTCTATCCAGATTCTGTATCTGACTTGGAGAAGAAGTTTGAGGGGCAGATCCTATTCATCTTTACAAATGAGAATCCTTTTAAGATCGCTTCTAAACTGGATAAGTTTGAAATGGCTATGGAGGCCTCTCCAGGGGATATTGCTCCAGAGGATATCGTAATACCTGAGGGGAATACGGGTATCCCTCCTGGACCTGTTATTGGACTCTTCTCGGCATTAAGTATTCCCACTAAGATTGTTGCAGGAGCTATATATGTAGCTAAAGATGTTCTTGTTGCGAAGAAGGGAGACAAGATTTCAGCTAACTTAGCAAATATCTTGTCGAAACTCGGTATAAAACCGATTAAATCAAGGGTATATGTGAAGTTTGCATATGACTTCCACGATAAGATTCTAATCGACCGTGACCTGTTAATACCTGATATTGAGAAGTTGAAGGAGGATATTGAGAATGCTTATAGACGTGCCTACAGCTTAGCAATAGGTATCGAGTATATAACTAGAGATACGATAGTACCGCTTCTCATGAAGGCGGTGTCTCATGCAAATGCATTGGCCGTCGAGGCTGAGTATATTGATAAGTCTACGATTGGAAAGTTGATTACAATCGCTGTTTCGAGGGCGAGGCTCCTTCAGTCAAAGGTAGGTGTTGAAGATGCATAGCATTTATATATATCATCACATATGCTATTGTGTTGAAGGGGGTAGTTACCAATGAAATACATATATGCAGTTCTACTACTTCACGACATGGGTAAGGAGATTAACGAGGAAAACTTAGTGAAGATATTTGAAGCATTGGGTGAGAAGCCTGACGAGGCGAAGATAAAGAGTATTGTTGCATCGCTTGAAGAGGTTAACATTGAAGAGGTTATTGAGAAGGCTGCTGTTGCTCCTGTTGCTGCAGCACCTGTAGCAGCCGCAGCTCCTACAGAAGAGGTTAAGGAGGAGAAGGTGGAGGAGAAGAAGGAGGAAGAGAAGAAAGAGGAAGAGGAGGAAGAGGCTTTCGAGGGTCTCAGTGCCTTATTCGGCTAACCTCAATATCAATTTAAGGGAGACTCATTCCCAATATCCTCCCTCCATATTTTACATCTTATACCATATTTTTACAACCATCTCTTTCTAATTGGACCATGCTAGGAGATTAAACTCTTTTTAGATTACTTAATGAAAAATATTTTGTTTTAGGTGTTGGATATATGGAGTATAAAATATCTGAAGACGAGTTTAACCTCCCTTTCATGAGGGAGAAGGGATATGTAAGACGTAGATGTAAAAAATGTGGCTCTCATTTTTGGACTTTAGATCCAGATGCAGAGTTATGTGGAGAGGCTCCCTGCGTAGACTACACCTTTTTCGATGATCCACCGACTAGAAAGAAATATTCTTTGAGAGAGATGAGAGAAGCTTTTCTAAAGTTTTTTGAGAGGAATGGTCATGAAATCATAAATCCATATCCTGTTGTGGCCAGATGGAGAGATGACTTACTTATTACTATAGCGTCTATAGCAGATTTCCAGCCCTTTGTAACGGCTGGTGAGGCTTCTCCTCCGGCTAACCCCTTAGTGATAAGTCAGCCATGCCTAAGATTTGAAGATATTGATAAGGTTGGGTATACATCGGGTAGGCATATGACTATATTTGAGATGGGTGGTGCCCATGCATTTAATGATACGCGGACCAATGATTTCAAGTATTGGAAGAATGAGACTATAATGTACCACCATCTATTCGCAACTGAGGAACTAGGTATTCCAGAGGAATTGATAACCTATAAGGAGCATTTCTGGATAGGTGGTGGAAATGCAGGTCCAGATCTAGAGGGAATAATCTCTGGTCTTGAGGTGTCAACTCTCGTCTTTATGAAGTATAAAATAGATGTTAATGGTGAGTTGTCAGACATCCCCATATTAACAGTTGATACTGGGTATGGGATTGAGCGTTGGACATGGCTCTCTCAAGGCGTTTATCAAGCGTTTGATGCTGTATATGGTGACCTATATAAATGGCTGTATAACCAGTTCAACATCGATATACCATCGGATGTTCTAAAGAGATATGCTTTAGTAAGCCCAGTTCTCACTGATAAGGATTTAAACAGATTTGATGAGGTTGTCTCTGGACTGGCTGGGCATAGCGACATGAAAGAAATGTTTTATAAACTTGTTGATATTGGTAAACTACTTGATCACAGCAAGTCTGCTTTATTCCTCATTAAGGATGGCGCAATACCCTCTAATGTGAAAGAGGGATATCTAACTAGGATGCTTATACGTAGAATCCTTAAGATACTAGATGAATATGGCTTTGAATATGACTTTATCTATAGTATTATGGATAGACAAAGGAAGTATTGGTCTAAAGACTTTAATGAGTTGAATGATTTTGATGGGATAATTGATGAGATCCTGTCGCTTGAGATTGATAAGTATAGGAAGATACGTGAGAATATAGGACGTATAGTTTCCTCCTATTTAAAGCGTGGTTATAAACCCTCTCTTGATCTATTAATAGAGTTGTATGATTCACACGGAATACATCCAGACTATGTGAATGAATATCTACATAAGTCCATGAGTATAAAAATTGAAATACCCTTCAACTTTACCGAGTTAGTAGCTAAAAAACATATTTCAAAGTCAGAAGAGAGACGGGAGAAGAGGCTACTACCCTCACCCCTCCCTAAAACCAGCAAATTGTATTACAAAGATCAGTATATGAGGGAGGGCTATGCAAAGATTGTGTATAAGGGAGATTCCTACCTAGTCCTCGATAAAACTATCTTCTATCCTACTGGAGGAGGTCAAATGCATGATAAGGGATGGATATCCAACTCAATGGGTGACGAGGTCCATGTAGTGAATGTCATAGAGGAGGATGGCGTAGTAATACATTTCGTTAAGGGAGATCTGTCGAGATTCGAAGTGGGTGATGATGTATATATGAAGCTGGATTGGAGGAGAAGATATTCACTGATGAAGCATCATACGTCTACACATATCCTCCTATCCGCGTTAAGAAAGGTTTTAGGACCTCATATATGGCAGGCGGGAGTAGTTAAGGAAGAGGATTATGCACATCTAGATGTTACACACTTTAAAATACCTAGTAGAGAGGAGGTTACTAAGATAGAAGAGTTGATCAATAAAATCGTGGCTGAGGATAGATTTGTCAGTGTTCGATATCTAGACCGTGGTGAAGCGGAGAAAAGGTATGGAATCAAGATATATCAGGGGGGAGTGGTGCCTGGTAGGCTGTTGAGAATCGTTGAGGTTGATGGTTGGGATGTGGAGGCATGTGGCGGGACACATGTGAGGAAGACCTCCGAGTTACAGTTGATCAAAATTGTAGATATTGAGAAAATCCAAGATGGTGTGGTTAGGTTTAAATATGTAGCTGGTGAGAAAGCTTTAGAACATTACCAACATATAATGAAGATTCTAGAGGATGTCTCTTCTCATGTGAATGCTAAGGTCGACAATATTGTTGATGCAGTATCAGCATTAACTAGTGAGGTGGAGAATCTCGAGAATAGATATAGAAGGACCGTCTCATCTCTTGCATCTGCCTATGCAAAACTCCTCACGAGTGAGTCTATCGAGGTGGATGACGTTAAAGTGATGGTATGGGAGTCTGACGATACAGAGATTTCAATAAAAGTTGGTGAGCAACTAGATACCATGTCTGAAGACTATATCTATATATCACTTGTTAAACAAGGCCGGGGATATAACGTAATAGTTAGGGTTGGGGATAAGCTCGTACATAAATTCCCCGCCAAATCTGTGGCAGAATATATAGGAAAAGAAATTTTCAAGGGATATGGAGGGAAGGGAGATGAAAAATATTTTAGGATGGGTGGACGTATTAAAGATAATATCAACGGCCAATTGAAAACTATAGTCTCTAATTTGGTGGGTCGATATGTCAGACAACATCGTAGGTAGAGAATCTATTTTAAAACATTTTCTGGAGAGGGAGGAGAGACTCTCTAAAGAGTTTCAGGAGAAGGGTATATATAATGTTGAAAGGATTGAGGATAGACCTAAGATGTTTATCACTTTTCCATATCCTTATATGAATGGCTCTCTACACCTAGGCCATGGTTATTCATCTTTGAGGCTAGATGTCTATGCAAGGTATAAACGGTTGAGGGGCTATAACGTCCTCTATCCATGGGCTTGGCACTGGACGGGAGAGGCTGTATATGGAACCGTGCATAGAATTAGGGAGAACGACCAATCAGTTATTAATAGACTGATTGAGTTAGACGGTGTAGAACCTCATGAGATTGAGAATCTAAAAGACCCTGTATATCTAGTCAAATATTTTACAAGTAAGAATAGACCCGTAGTGAAACGCCTCGGTCTTTCAATTGATTGGAGCCGTGAATTTCATACTACATCTCTACATCCATTATATGATAAGTTTGTAAAGTGGCAGATTAGAACGCTATATAAAAAGGGTTATATTGTTAGGGGATCACATCCCTTGGTATGGTGCCCTGTAGATGAGAGTCCAACCGGGGATCATGATCGTTTGACTGGTGAGGGGGTGAGGCCTGAAGAATATATATTAGTAAAGTTTGAGTATGATGGAAAATATCTTGTAGCTGGTACATTAAGACCTGAGACTATATTTGGAGCTACAAATGTATGGATTAATCCTGAAGGTGAATATGTGGAGGCTAAGGTAAACGGTGAGGTATGGATAGTGAGTAAGGAGGCTTGTGAGAAACTTAGGCATCAGATGTTTAATGTAGAGGAATGTAAAGAAATTAATGTTGAGGATTTAATAGGTAGGTATGTCAAAGTACCTCTAGCAAATAGGGCAGTCCCTATCTTACCAGCGTCGTTTGTAGATACTGATATGGTGACTGGCGTCGTCTATAGTGTCCCAGCACATGCACCATATGACTATGTAGCTCTACGAGATTTAAAGGAGAGACATTCCCTAGATGATAAACTTAAAAAGGTTGTTGATGAAATTAAACCTATTTCGATAATTGAATTGGAGGGATATGGAGACTATCCAGCTATAACCGTTGTAGAGAGGCTGGATATTAATTCGCAGGAGGATGTAGAGAAGTTGGAGGAGGCTACTAAGGAGGTATATACAGCGGAGTTTCATAGGGGGAGAATGAAGGATAATGCAGGGCCTATATCTAATCTTCCAGTTAGAGAGGCTAAGGAGATAATCAAATCGATATTGTTTGAAGAGGGTTTAGGATCCAGGATGTATGAGTTGCCAGAGCCTGTAATATGTAGATGTACCTCTAAATGTATCGTAAAGATAATTCCTGACCAGTGGTTCCTAAAATATTCTGATGAGTCTTGGAAGGAATTGGCTCATGAAGCCGTTAATAACATGTCTTTTTATCCTGAGGAGTTGAGAAGCTTATTTAATCATTATATTGACTGGTATCATGACTGGCCCTGTACGAGGAGAACTGGGCTGGGTACAAAGTTTCCATATGATGAAGAATGGATTGTTGAGACCTTGACCGATTCCACGATCTACAACGCATTCTACATAGTATCTAAATATTATAACATGGGTCTCATCGATCCTGATAACGTGGATGACTCGTTCTTCGACTATGTATTTCTAGGGATTGGTGAACCAGAGGTCGTGGCTAAAGCCAACGGCATAGAAATAAATGTATTGAAAGAGATAAGAAGAGATTTTGAATATTGGTATCCAGTAGATTTAAGAGGTTCCGGTAAAGACTTGATTGGTAATCATCTGACATTCTTTATATTTCATCATGTAGCCATTTTTCCAAGGGATAAATGGCCGAAAGGTATTACCGCTAATGGTTTTATGATGTTAAATGGGAAGCCCATGTCAAAGACGAAGGGGAACTATCTATCTCTTGAGAATGCACTTAAACTTTTAGGTGCCGATGCCCTAAGAGTCTCCCTTCTCTCACTGGTTGATGGATTAGACGATCCGGACTGGACTTTAGAATGGGCTCGATCGATCCTTCTTAGGTTGAACAATATTGAAAATCTGGTTAAGCATGTATGGAGTGGGGCGGTAGACGTTGACAACGGATTCTTTGATGAGCTTATCATAAACCAGTTTAGACGAGTAGTTAATGAGGTCGCCTCAAAAATTGAGAATATGGAGATCGCGGCTGCCTCAAGACTATTGTTCTTTGAGTTCTACGAGAGTCTTAGAAACTATCTTTCATATGTGGAGTCCCCCTCAAAGAAGGTAGTTGATGAGATTATACCAGGATATGTGGTAATGATGTCTATGTATGCACCGTTTATGGCTGAGGATCTATGGCGTAATCTCCTTAAGAAAGATGGATATGCTGCGTTCTCAGAATTCCCAAGGATTGAAGCGGTGGATGAGAATATATTGTTGATAAATGAATATCTAGAGGATGTTGTGGAGGATGTTAAGAAAATTTTAGATGTGATAGGTTTAGAGGGTAGACGTCAGATAAAGATTGTTGTGGCCGGACCTGATGTATGGAGTCTTTTTAAGAAGGTCTTCAACGAGTTTAAATCTCTAGATATGAAGGGTGTGATGCAGTTAGCTCGAACCTGGGACTTAATAGATAGGAGATACTTAGGAAGTCTTGGTAAGTTTTTATCAAGGGAGTGGTACGGAAGGTATACAAAGTTTAGGAGTTTGCTAGATAGTCTAGATTCTGAGAGGGAGTATATAATTCTAAGGGAGTATCTACCTAAATATTTGGAGAGACGGGGGATTAAGCTAAATGTTTCTGTAGAGGTATATCCACGAGATTCTATTGGGAAGCTTCCCTATCCATTATACCCTGCAATCATTATTGAATAGCAGTATTTTATACGGGAGAATAGATGATTAAAAATTTAAAAGATATTAGTATATGGATGAATTTATAGTTAGAATATTCTATTGGGCCCGTGGCCTAGCCAGGATAGGGCGGCGACTTAGCCGTAAGCCTTCTAAGCCGCAGGTCCCGGGTTCGAATCCCGGCGGGCCCGCCTTTAAAATCTCCTGGAGAGTTCAGCTAATGGATGTCCATGTACATGGATTAAGAATTCTTTATACCATCCAAAGGGTGCTCTATGTATTTTCATATCTTTCTTTTTCAATGAATTCTCGAGATATTTAAGGAATCTATATGCCTTTCTAGGGTCTTCCAACTCCTCAGATAGATGTGCATATGGATAAATTACAACACTTTCTATGTTAATTCTCTTTATATGATTCTCTAGATCCTCTATGAAAGTTTGTATTTTCTCCTCTCTAGTATCCCAATCCCCCTTTTCGATTGTTATGAAGACTACAAGTACATTATTGAATCTCCTCTCTTCAGCAGTGGCTTCGTCTTTGGGGATGCCTTTAACAGGTTGTTGTGGTCTATACATAAACTCTTTAGCATGTAGATAGAGTGTCTTCATCGTAATAATTGTTATTGATTAATCTCATCTTTATATGCTTATTATGATGAGGATTGTATTTGCCGATTTTCAGAGTGTTAAAACCTCTATGAAGTGGTTCTCTCTCTATAGTCCAACGGTCTTGTGGCCTGTATATGGTATATCTTTATATGAAGTTCTAAATAAGGTTGGTTTTGATGTATCTCTCTTCTCGGACAATAAATTACTAAGTTCTATATGGAGGAGGAGATTTGGATTAAGAATAGACGATAAAATATCAGGAGAAGCTTTGATAGTAAATTCAATGATATATGGGGATCTAGAGGAACTCCTAAAAATTTTGAATGAGTTGTCCAACCAAGTTTTTAATCGTGATATCCTTTATACAATCAACGGTTCTCCAGCGTTTTTATATGTCTCTTCTGGATTAGAGTCTAAAGATTTCATTAACAAATTGGTTGAGACGGAGTCTATAGATTTGCAGGTAAGGAATTTAAGTATATCCGAGAATCCGTGGGATCTCCTGAACAACTTCTTTAAACTTGATCTAACTAAAGTTTTGAGGTTTATACAGACCCTTTTCGACTTTGAAAATCTCTATGACAATGTATATGTTAGGGGGGATGTAGTGATTGATGATAGATATACCTATGTCGATGGGGTTGACGGGCCTATATTGATTTTTGATGGCTCAGTTCTAGAGGGCTTTAATGTTTTAAAGGGGCCTGTAGTAATTGGCAGTAAAACGTTGCTCTCCAATTCTAAGATATCACATTCCATCGTAGGTCAGGTGTGTAAGATAGGGTCTGAAGTGAGTGACTCGATAATCATGGGATATTCTAACTCTGCACACCACGGCTATATTGGGCACTCACTTATAGGGTATTGGGTAAATGTAGGGGCTGGAACGGTTTTTAGCGATCTTAAGAATACCTATGGCCCCATGAAATTCAGATTTTTGGGTAGAGAGTATGAATTGGGAACGATAAAATTTGGTAGTGTAGTGGGAGACTATTCGAAGATTAGTATTAATACATCGATCTATGGAGGTAGATTTATAGGTTTATCGGCACACGTTTCTGGATTGGTTAGAGATAATGTAGAGCCTTTCACAATATTTGATGGTTGGCGTGGGTCGTCTATGGATATGGATGTTGAAAAGGCGATTGTTATAGCTGATAGGATGTATAGTAGGAGGGGTGTTACCCTACTAGATGAAGAGAAGGAATTATTTAGGAAGGTTTATAATGAATTGAAAATGGGTTCTAACTAGTCTCCTCCCATCTCCTCCTCTTCTCTAAATACTCTTTAAGGGTGTATCTCGCCCTTGCAGGATTCCCAAAATATACTGTTTTGGGAGGTACATCTTTAGTTACTACAGAGCCCATTCCAATGACAGCCTCCTCTCCAACCTCGATCCCAGGTGCTATAACCGCTCCCGCACCGATTACGGCTCCTCTCCTCACTATTGTGCCTACAAGCTTTTTGGATGGGGGGTATGGATCGTTTGTAAATATTACACCCGGCCCTATAAAAACATCATCCTCAATAATGGTATACGGTGGTATATAGACCATACCCTCTATCATGCAGTTCCTACCTATCTTAACGTTGTAGTCTATATGGACAAGAGAGCCTATTTTGGTATTGTCTCCTATGACTGTATTGTCTCCTATATAGGTAAAATGCCATATCTTGACATTCCTTCCAATCCTAACATTCTTTCCTATATGATTGATGATATTCATCAACAAGGAAAATGTATTTTGCTGATAATATAAAATTTAAATTCCTTTGGAAATGAAATAATAAATGTCGTGGAGCCCCGTGGTGTAGCGGCCAAGCATGCCGACCCCGTAAATGGGGGTATAGGGCTTTGGATCCCTCCCTCAAAGGGGAGGTAGGAGAACCCCGGTGACCCCGGTTCGAATCCGGGCGGGGCTACCAAATTCTTTATAATCTTCTCTTTACCTTTGTTGAGTACATCTCAAACTTAGTTATTAGTTCTTTGCGCATCTCTTTATACTGCTCAAGCGTAATCGCTCTTCTCCTTCTACTATCCTCCAGTTTATTCAACTCATTGTATGCCTTCTCCACCTCTTTAATCTCATCTAGAAGTTCTTTTAACATGTCGCTTTCCTCAGCTAGTTTTATGAGTGAGTCTCTATTCTTTGATGAAGCTCTTCTCAACTCTTTAATCTTCCTCTGTATCCTAGATTTCTCCTTAATATAATCCTTATCCTTTATCTTCCCTTCTAAATGTCTTCTCTCCAAATCTATTACCTGACTCATCAACTCCATCTCCTTTATGAAACTCTCTAGATAATCCTTTATTTCCTCTGGAAGTTCTTCCTGTAAAATCTTTGTCGCACCCCTATATGCCACGAACCCAACTATCAAAATGAAGAGTGTAAAGAGTATATATGACAGTCCCGTCTGGTTCAATAAAGACTGGATATCCAAATAAAGTCTACCTGAGACCTTAATCTTATCACTCTGTGTAGTATAGTAATCTAACTCTATCTTTCTGTTATCCCAAGCCTGGGTAATAATAAATTTGTCTACAGGTATGTTTGTGGGTGGAGGTAAATATACATTAATGTCGAGCTGCGGTATTATATCACTAGTTAGAGTCACATTCTCTTCAATATAAAACTTTATGTTAAACGTTATCTTATCTCCAGTCCTCATGTCATAAGGCAGTTTGATTTTATATACCCTTCCTGTAAAATCAAAGTCGACTGGAAGACCTAGTTCAGTCTGTGCCTCTATAATCTTATAAAAGTCTTTAATCTGGATCTCTGTGTCCTTAGGCCAAGTTATCAAATCTCTATTTTTAATAGTTAGATACATCTCTCCATAAAGTTTCCCCTCGAAATCGGGATATAAGGTGATGTTAGCCCAACTATCTGCTATAATCAAGCCTACCCTGGAAGCTGTAGCTTGTGTTAGTGGTATCTCCTCGATCAAGGTTTTGTTCAATATCCTAATGTCAGTTTCTGTTAGGACACGTGAGACCTCAAATTGCATGGGGGTTACTCCCTCTGGAGACACCTGAACTTGAGAATATCCTATAGGTAATTCTTCTGCAACGGCTGAGGTATCGAGAGGTGGTCTGATTAATACATCCGATGTCCTGACATTAGCGTTTAGCTTCAGATAAGAAAGTATCTTTACCTTATATCTCATGGGTTCAACAGGTACGATCTCTTCAGGTTGATAAATGTCTATTAAAACCGCGTTAACACCGTTCTTTAAGCTAATCTCTAAAATATAGTTATCCCCATCACTAGAAAGGGTATAATCTAAGGGGAATGTCTCATCATCTTGATTAGCCCCCTCAACATAGAGAAAGTCTGTCGTCTCATCGTAGAATGTTTTTGGAATATAAGCCTTAAGCACATCCATATTTGATAAAGCCTCCCCTCTAATCTTCACCAAAGTCCTTACATTTCCTCCATAGGTATCCATTCTAATTTCTATTTCTTCCTCTAACTGTTGCTGTGGATATACATAAGATATGCCTATCAGGGGAATCAGAAACATTAAAACGAGGATAATTGTTGTCCAGAGTCGTAAGTTCTTTATCATTTTTATCTCACTTAATTTCTATTTGAATAGAAATGATATATAAGGTTAACCGGTGATAGTGATGTCTTACCTCCCTATAGATAAGGATATAAACGATGCTTTAGCCTTTCTAGGGTATAGCGATTTAAAAAAATTTGTAGAAGACATTCTTCCCAAAAAATACTTATCTGGATTTAAGTTGGATATCCCCAGTTTTCAAGATGAATATGAACTAATAAAATTCTTCAGCGACTATTCTAGGAAAAACAAGGTCTATCCGCCAGAGAACGTATATGTCGGGTTTGGTGTTGAGCCGGTCTACATACCATCGATAGTTAAACACATCATTTCTAGAGGCGAGTTTCTAACATCATATACTCCATATCAGTCTGAGATGAGCCAAGGTATTCTACAAGCCTTATTTGAATATCAAAGTGTGATGGCCGAGCTTCTCGAATTACCAGTCGTTAATAGTTCTATGTATGACGGTGCGTCAGCTATTGGAGAGGCTATTTTAATGGCTGAACGTATCAATAGAAAAGGGAGGGTGCTTATTCCACGTGAGATGTTCCCCAACTATAAATCAGTGGTAGAGACGTACTTATCTGGTCCCAAGATAGAAGTGGTAGAATATACATCTCCATCTATAGATGAAGACTCTTTCTTTGAAACTATTGAGAAGGAGTTGAGGCGTGGTGTTTCCGCATTATATTTTGAGTTTCCAGATATATATGGGTATTTCTATAGGAAGGTTGGTGAGGTGGAGACCCTAGTTCATAAATATAACAGCATATTCATAATTGGGTTTGATGTGTGGAGTCTACCCATTATTAAGCCACCAGGTGCTTTAGGAGCTGATATAGCTGTGGGTGAGGGCCAGCCATTCGGTTTATCACAAGGCTTTGGAGGGCCTCTACTTGGTATATTTGGCGTTGCAGGTGATATGAGGCTTATCAGGAATATGCCGGGAAGGTTGATTGGGGAGACAAAAACTCTGGATGGTCATAGAGCCTATACACTAATTCTGCAGACTAGGGAGCAGCATATAAGGAGGGAGAAGGCTACTTCAAACATATGTACTAATGAAGCTTTGACTGCCATACAGAGTCTGATCTATCTATCCTATATCGGGAAGAAAGGTTTGTATAAGTTGTCAATCGAGATGCTTAGGCTAGCGAATAGACTTTATAGCGAACTTTTAAAGATTGGAGGTTTCAACCGGCTTTCTCAAATGCCTTTCCATAGGAGATTCTCTCTATATTCAGAGATGGATTTAAATGGGTTCTTAAAGGAAATGTCGAGTAGGAATTACATTGCGGGATATAAATATGGGAAGGATGTCTTAATACTCCATTTAAACACTTTCCATACTCTAGAGTCTATAAACAACTTCCTGTCTGATGTTAGGGAGGTGGTTTAGATGCCGGAGAGACGTCAAGCTAGATGGCTTGAGAAGTCGCTATTCGATTATCACTTGAATGATGAAGAAGATAATGAGGTTCTAAACATTCTCCATGAATATCTACCAGAAGATCTTATTAGAAAAAGCTTCTGCTTCCCAGTTTTATCTGAGTTTGAGGTTGTGAGGCATTTTACTAGACTTTCGCAACAGAATTATGGTGTAGACCTGGGTATCTATCCACTTGGAAGTTGTACTATGAAGTATAATCCTAGGATAAATGAAGAGATAGCCGCCTTAAAGGGTTTTGCAGATTTACATCCACTTCAAGATTGTGATGAGGTACAAGGTCTCTTAGAACTTCTATATCTACTCTCTAAATATCTATCAGAACTTACTGGTATGGATTACTTTACGTTACAACCTGCGGCTGGGGCTCAAGGAGAGTTGACGGGAGTCTTGATCATGAAAAAATATTTTGAGGTTAAAGGTGAGGAGAGGGATGAGGTCATCGTCCCGGATACCGCACATGGTACTAACCCAGCTTCTGTCAAGATGGCTGGTTTAAAAGTGGTCGAAGTTCCGAGTAATAAAGACGGTATAATAGAACCTAGAATAATAGAGGAGGTTGTAAGCGATAAGACTGTAGGTATAATGTTAACTAATCCTAATACCTTAGGTGTATTTGAGGATTACATCGGAGAAGTAGCAGACATTATACATGACGCAGGCGGCTTATTATATTATGATGGTGCAAATTTAAATGCTATCTTGGGATGGATAAGACCTGGAGACATGGGATTCGATATAACCCATGTAAATCTACATAAGACCTTCTCGACTCCACATGGAGGCGGTGGACCCGGTTCTGGACCGGTAGGTGTAAAGGCTTTCTTGAAGGATTTTCTTCCGGTCCCCATCATAGATAAAGATGGGGATAGATATCGTCTAAATTGGGACTTGAAATATTCAATTGGTAAGGTTCACTCTTTCTACGGTAATGTTCTGGTGCAGATAAGGGCTCTTGCATATATCCTCAGAAATGGTTTTGAAGGGTTGAAGAAGGTATCGGCGGTGGCCCTTCTCAACTCTAATTATTTATTTAAGAGGCTATGTGAGTTGGAGTATGTAAGGCCTTATCCTGATAATTCAAAGCCTAGGATGCATGAATTTGTTGTTTCCATGAAGGAGGTTAGGGATAAATATGGTATTTCTGCCAGAGATATTGCAAAGCGAATTCTAGATCATGGGGTGTATGCCCCTACAACATATTTCCCAATTATAGTTGATGAGGCTTTAATGATAGAGCCTACAGAGACCGTTTCGAAGGAGGAGCTTGACGAATATATCCAGATTTTCAAAAATATTATGGATGAGGCCGTTAATGATAGAGATAAGGTTATAAATTCTCCTCGTAATACATCTGTTGGTAGGATTGACGATGCATACGCCTCTAGACCAAGGACTATGAAGCCGTCGTATAAATGGGGGGCTGGTGATGGCTAGGGTATATCTAAAGACGTTTGGATGTACATTAAATAGATATGATTCGGATGTTATGGAGGCGTATCTATTAGATGCCGGCTATTCCCTAGTCGATTCTCTGGATAATTCTGACGTAATTATCATAAACACGTGTGGTGTTAAGAAACAGACAGAAGACAAGGTTATATCCTATTTAAGGGCTATTAGAGCCCGCTATCCAAATAAGAAATTAATTGCTACTGGATGTCTCCCTCCTATAAACTTTGAGAGGTTGACAGCAGAGTGTTCTTTGGATGGAGTTCTAGGCCCCTCCCCTGGAAATGAAATCGTCAAGGCTTTGGACGCGGTATTATCTGGAGATAGATATATTCACTTGAATACCAATAGGATTGAATCGCCTAAGATTGTTAGAAACAGTGTAACCGTACCATTGGCTGTGTCTTCTGGCTGTTTAGATAAATGTAGCTTCTGTGGTACCAAGAATGCCAGGGGGGTGGTTAAGAGTTTAGATCCCTCTACAGTTAAGAAAGCAATTATGGAATACGTGTCTCGTGGTGTAAAAGAGATTCTATTAACCTCGGTTGACCTCGGAGCATATGGATATGATTTGAAGCCGAGGAGAAGTTATATAGATCTGCTTAAAGAGATAAAGTCTATCCCTGGGAACTTCGTCGTCAGAATAGGTATGATAAACCCTCGATGGGTTTATTCGCATCTAGATGAATTGATCGAGGTATTTGAGGATAACGGCCACTTCTATCATTTCCTTCACATTCCTGTCCAATCTGGTAGTGATAAGGTACTTAGAATAATGAATAGAGGCCATGGTGTGGAGGAGTATATAGAATCTGTTAAAAGACTGCGTAAGGAGATTGGTGAGGACTTTACCATCATGACTGACATAATAGTGGGGCATCCGGGGGAGACTGACGAGGATTTCGAGCTTACTTTAGACTTGATTAGGGAGAGTAGACCAGACTTTGTAAATATATCCCAGTTTTTCCCAAGGCCAAATACCCCGTCTGCAAAGATGAAGAAGATTCCTACTAAGATTATTAAGGAAAGAAGTAGAGTGGTTTCGCGTCTATGTGACGTTGTACTCTATGATAGGAATAGGATGTGGAGAGGTTGGGAAGGACCTATTTTAGTAAACGAGTTCGGTAAAGGTAGGTATCTAGGCAGGAATTATGCTTATAAGATATTTGCTGTTGAGTCGGAGGTGGATCTAATGGGTAAGATTGTCGAGGTTAGGTCGGAGAGGGTCTATACAACCTGGCTTTATGCAGTCCTTCGTAGAGAAGCTTCTTCAATCTTTGGTTTAAACTAACTGTTCTTATGTATATCTTGACTCTTCTCTTCATAAGATTTTCGATAAGATTCTCTATATCTTCACTATCATCAACTACATAGGTATAGCCTATTGTTGTAGGAATATGTGAGTCGCTACCCGCTGATATACCTTTATCCAGATCCTCTGCTATTTTACTTAATACGATATAGTTTATCTTCGCTTTTGAGTCGTGAGCATTAGCAACTTCTATTATATCAACCTTTTTCAAGGCATTCATAACTAAATCCTTATCGACTTTATTTCTAATATTGTCGAGTGGATGGGCCATAATGGATACTCCGTTCTGGCTTTTAATAAACTCAATAAGTTCATCGAATGACATTTTCTTATCAGGTGCTTTATATAGGTTTAAACCTATCAAATGTCCATATTCTGTATAGAATTCGATTCCGGGGATAACTTTGATTCTCGTGATGTGTTTCACAGCTTTCAAGGCTCCATCCAATCTTTCATGGTCAGTTATGGCTATACAATCTAGTCCCCTTTTCAGAGCATATTTCTCTATTTCGGAGAATGTGTTGATTGCGTCATGAGAATAGAAGGTATGGATGTGTAGGTCGCTCTTCATACCTGTTATCTCACTTTAGAGCCATTCTCTATATCGCCGTCAACGGTAAGGAGTTTTACATTACCCTTACCATCATCGGCTGCTAGTATCATACCTTCGGAATATTCGCCCATGAATTTCTTCTTCTTCAGGTTAGCTACAACAACGACTTTTTTGCCAACCATATCCTCAGGTTTATAGTATTTAGCTAATCCGGCCAAGACCTTCACAGTTCTACCTCCCAAGTCTATATAGAGCCTTATCAAATTTTTACTTCCCTCTTTCCTCTCAGCCTTTACTATCGTCCCTACTCTAAGATCGATTTTCATGAAGGTCTCAATATCTATTTCCTCCATAGAATCACCCCTTATTTCTTTAAGTCTATTTGTAATTTCCTCTTTATTTATCTTTTGGAAAATAGGTTTAAAGTTTGGATCTATTGTATATTCCTGTTGTGGCAAGTAAATATCTCTCCAACGTACTGTACACGGGTCTAGGCCGAGATATTTCAAGATTTTTTCAGATGATTCAGGTATTATTGGATAGAGCATTATAGCTATTCGCTTGGCAGTTTCTGCAAGAATATATAAAAGTCCTTTAACTCTTTCCGGTTCATTCTTCCATGTCTCCCAAGGCTTTTCATAATTTATAATTGCATTGGCTTCCCTAACTAGCTCCATTATAGTATGGACTACTCTCTGGAAACGCATATTCATATACTCCTTATCCACTTTATCTGCTATCTCAATTCCCATGTGATATAATGTCTTCTGTCTTTCTGTCTTTGGCTCTGTCTTCTCAATCTTCCCTTTGTAGTATCTTTTTATTAGATTTAGTATTCTATGTATTAGGTTTCCTAGATCATCATTTAACTCTTTGTTTACACAGTATTCCAAAGTTGATAATGTAAAGTCGGTATCTCTAGTCTCTGGTCTCAAATAAATTAAGGTGTATCTCCAGTAATCAGCTGGGAGTAGCTTAATCGCTTCATCCCCCCAAATTCCAATACCTTTTGTCTTGGAGAATTTCTGTCCTTCGAATGTCAACCATTCAGTAGCTCCTATATGAAAGTTTAACGTGTAATTGTCATGTGTGGCCATTAATAGAGATGGGAATATAATTGTGTGGAATGGAATATTGTCTTTCCCGATGAAGAAAGCGACATGTGTATTACTATCAAACCAGAATTCTTTCCATTTGTCCTTCTCACCTTTTTTCTCAAAATATTCTATTACGGCTGATACATATCCCAGGACTGCATCGAACCATACGTATATGGTTAGGTCTTTAGCGTCTGGAAAGGGGGCGGGTACCCCCCACTTATTGTTTCTAGTTATCGATCTAGGTTTTAATCCTTGTTTAATCATCTGTAGACTGAAGTTCTTCGAATTTTCGGATAGAGTATCAGATTCTCTAATCCAT
>WAKC01000029.1 GCA_015523605.1 Candidatus Geothermarchaeota archaeon | reverse complement strand
AGCAAGCCTAGATACAATAGGATATGTGGCAGAGGTATATGGAGAGCCCAAACCAGTTCCACAGGAAAATCTATTTGCTCCTAATGATGGAGATAGATTGGATGTAGGTGTTGACACGTTCAGGTTTATATATACACCTGGCCATGCATCACATCATATGTCGATATACCTCGAAGAGAGTGGAATACTATTTACGGGAGATTCACTGGGCCTCTATCATGAGAATACGGTAATCCCTACAAGTCCAAAGCCTCACAATGTACCCAAGAGTTTTGAAAGTATATTGAAAATGAGGGATTTACAACCGCGTAAACTTGCATTTACACACTTTGGAATGGCTGGAAACGCAGTTGAATTGGTAGATGAGTATGAAAAGGTTTATAGAAGATGGGTGGAGATCGTCGAGGAAGGGTATAACTCTGGGAAGGATCTTACGGAGATTTACATGAATATAAAAGCTGAAGAACCTTATGTAGAGGTTCAGGAACAGTTCTTCAAGAAAAGGGGGTATGGAGAGGAGGAAGTACTCTTCAGCCTATACGGGATATATAGCTACTTTGAATGGGTGAATAGTAGGGTTAAGGAGGGTTCCTAGACCAGTTTAAAACTTTTATGTGATATATGTAGAGTATCCTATCCCTACCGACCTCACCATATATCTCCCTAAGGATTGTAAGGAGCTCCGCCAGATTCTCGAAGCCATCGACCAACGCATCACTATTTGTTAATTCACCCAGCTTCTTCTCAACAATATCCTCTATAACAGCCTTACCATATATCCTACCATTGGTATCAGCCAGGTATACCGTCTCCCCAACCCTATATTTCTTCTCGAGCCTGATAGTAGTCTTCTTCCTACCCTCTTTAAGAAGCCTTAGATACTCAGGTTTAAACTTGAGTTTACGGTACCTCACACCCTATTCACCCTCCAATACATAGTAGAGTCTAAGCTTAGCAATCATCTCACGAGTCCTATTAACAACCTCCTCCATATCAAGGTCAAACTGTATAGCCACCTTCTCCCAAGGCCTAGCCTGCAACACCCTATTAATCAATACATACTCCCACAACCTAGGAATCTTTACCCTCTTATCTGGACTCCTCATGAAATGAGCCTTAACCAACTCCCGTATAGCATCAAAAGCCCCTCCAAAAGCCATACCACCATAGATATACATTTTAAGCCGCTCCTTCTGACTCATATTTAAACGAGGCTCATAGTTAATAACCCACCTATCCATAGACAGGAGTTGATATGCAAGTTTCGGTTCAAGGTTGAAGTGACACTCTAACAAAGTCTCCATCAATAACTTCTTAAAATCAACCCTAGCCTTTTGAACAGCCTCTTTAGCCCTCCTACTCAAAGGCTTCACAACGACTGTACTAAACTCTCCAGATACGGGATTTCTAACTGGGCTTAGGTAGAGGGGTGAATATCCATTCTTCCACCAGAACTCGAGGAGCTCCTCAGTAGCTCCAAAGCTAGCCCCTAGCCAATCCATACCCAACTCATTAGCCTCCTTCTGGAGGAACTCCAGGGCCCTACTACCTATACCTTTCCTCATGACATCTGGGTGTGTAGCTATCCTGACAACCCTTATACCCCTCATCCAAGCTATATCCCTAAGATAAGGATAATACCTCAATAAAATCGTAGGAATAACATGTCCCGAAGGTGGGTCTCCAGCGAAGGTCCTCATAACATCCCGTTCAGTCATATCACCCTCATAAGCTAGATGAAGGCTATTTATTACATGGCCTTTATAGGTTAGAGCCCTCATAAAATGATGAGGGGCATCAGACAGAATCATTATATCATTAGGTCGATTCCTATAATGGGCATATATGTAGATACCTATATACTCCCTTAGAAGCTCGGGATTACGGAATAAAAGTTCCCCAGGCTCTAACTTATGATATTTCAGTCTCTTAACATGGAAGTCACTCAATTCCTCATCACTAAATTTGTAGGGATCTGCATCCAAGAAAAACGTCTTGAAAAGCCAATTCTCAATTGGATCATTCGGGGCATACCTAATTGGCTCACGCATATGAATCTCAAATAACTTATTCCCATAGATCTTCCTGACTAATGGTAGGAATCTAACCTGGAACCCCCTTCCGGCACCCTCATATCCATGTAATGTACTCGAGAATATCGTCCTCTCAAATTTCTCGGCGATATGATTTAGAATATGCGTAGGAATAGCGCTAGCCTCATCAACCACTATTAAATCGCCCTTGGTCTTATACGATTGCGGCGGGTTTATATACACAACTTTACCTAATACACTGTTTATCTCTACGATATCTCCACCCACCTTCTTAACATTATGTTTAACCCCAAACTCTTTAAACACTCTACGTATAAAGGAGAAGACCTCCCTAGCATTCAAAGGCTCAGGAGCGGTAACAAGAACCTTAAGCTTATTCTCTTTAGAAGCCTTCTTAATCATATAGCCAGCCACACCAATACCGATAGACGCCGATTTACCACGCCCCCTATCAGCTGTAACCAATACAGAACCTCTACCCATCCTACTAAGTCTATCAATCGCATTTATAACATCAACCTGATCCTGAGTTAAGGCATATCTATAAATCTTCTCGTCGAATGTATAATCCTCCGGCAGATGAGGTGTAACGTGTCTATATTCCCCAGTCCTAACGTCATCACCCTCCAACAAACCATCCTCTAGAAAGAATATTCCAGGGCTATTCTCTAGACTCTCTACAAAAAACTTTTGGAAATAGGTCTTCACATCATCAAGTGTAAAGGGAGAGGTGACCATAATCTGGTGGAACGGAGTCTTCATATTCTTCCACTTCTCCCGTTCAGGAGCCAATACAAAGATGAGGCCCCCTCCTCTGACGACCTCAATAAGTCTACCCACATCATTCGGCCGCATATCAATTCGTAGATCCAGTATCAGAGCATCCCAGGTCGTGCCTAAAACCTTATTCAAATCTTTAAATTGGAGATACTGATATCCAACGCCTTCAGGAAGACTTTTAACTACATCCTTCAAAACCTCATTATCATTCAATCCCTCCTTACCACTTACCAAAAACTTGTATTTACCTCCTCTTACACCATGATATCTACTAATCAGATTCGACAAAGTTTTAGAATCTGGATCTTCAAGAACGACCATCCTCCTATGAAACTCCTTCAAATTATTTTCAGCTACATCCTCGAACTCGTATCTCTCCTTCCCCTTCATCGCATTCAAATAAATCCTATGCAAAAGACTTAAACCTATATATCTCCACAGATGATATGTGTTGTGAGCTTCCCATGGAGAACAACATATTTACAGCCGATTTTATATCCATTCTCCTCCAAAGCATCTCTAAAGAGTCGTGCCTCACTAGTTATCCCTACAATCCTCTTAACACCTAATATTTTAAGCTCAGAGACTACATCCAAATATAATTCATGTATAACATCCTTCCTAGTCATCCTAATACCATAGGGAGGATTAAAGACTGCAACTCCCCCTTCAAGACTAGGGATATACTCGCTCAACTTCCTCGCATCATAAGACATAAAGGTAATAAATTTCTGGACACCTGCAGACTCGGCATTTCTAATCGCTCCTAGCATATACCTTGGAGAGATATCGTTATATATAATAGGCTCTCCAAACGACTCATCAATCTTATATCCTGCGGCTTCACTCCTCTTCGTATAATATAATTCCTTGTCATAGTAGGGTAGCCTTATTAATGGATGACTTTCACGGTAGAGACCCGGGGCCACTCTATATTTAATCATTGCTGCCTCAATTGGTATAGTGCCTCCACCAGCCATAGGATCAATAAAAATCTCATCACTATATCCTGAGATGTATATCAAAGCCGCGGCAAGGCTGGTCTTGATGGAGGCCGGATGATTATAGACCCTATACCTCCTTATATGAAGGCTCTCACCCACCACATTAACCCCAAACAGATATTCATCATCCACGATTCTAAGAACGTATTCAACATCTGGAGTGTTGAGGTCCACCCTCACATTATATCCAGCCCTAACCAATGAACGATATATAGAAGCTCCAACTTCTCTATTGGCATCCAAACTAGTGAAATCATGTGTACCATATCTACTAGTTCTTAGGGCGAAGGACCCGTTACAGCCAAACATCTTTAGATCTATCTTCTCAATCCTATCGGCCAGACCATCAAGGGTTTTAAACCTTCCTCTATCCAGTATATGGATGACCTTATATATTGTCCTCCCCCATAGTATCAAGTCATAAAGTCTCTCCATATCTAGAGACACATATAGGATATTATCACCCTTCTCCGGAGACTCCCTAGTAATGCTGTATACCTCCCTCGACGCGATATCCGCGATTCCCTTTGTAATGGTGATAGCATATTCAGCCTTCATTCCCGATTTTTAACATACCCCCAATTATTTTTATGTGAGTAGGTAATGACGATAGAGGACATTATACGGAGATCCGCAGCGGTCGATGTAGATGATATAGATGTCATGATTGAATTGATGAGAGAATTGATAGACAGGAAATTCTTTAGAGGTGTAAATATTAGAGGGGGTGTAGCATATATCAACAAACTCTCAAGAGCATATATATTTGGTGATGTACATGGGGACTTCATCACACTAGCCAATCTCCTAAAAAAGGTTCCAGAGGGTGAGACACTTATATTCCTAGGGGATATCCTAGATAGAGGGGATAAACAGCTTGAAGCCCTGTATCTCATTCTAAACCTATCCAGTGAATATAACGTCTTGATTCTACGGGGAAACCATGAACCCCCCGAATGGTTGATACCCTATCCACACGACTTTCCACATCAAATAAAACTTAGGCTCGGTAAAAACTGGGGAATAGTATATAAGACATTTCTAAACCTGTTTGACCAGCTCCCCCACGCAGCAGTAGTAAACAATGAATTATTCCTTGTACATGGAGGAATACCAGTTACCGCTGAATCACTAAAAGATATTGAAAATCCAGATAAGAACGTCTTGACAGAAATACTATGGAACGACCCCTTCGACGGATATGGTATAAGACCAAGTTATAGAGGAGTCGGATACCTATTTGGAGAAGACGTCACAAAAACCTTCCTAATGGCTACTGGTCTAAAGGCGGTGGTAAGAGGGCATGAACCAGTTGATGGATACAAGATAATGCATGGAGGAAGATTAGTAACGGTATTCAGCAGACTGGGAGAGCCATACCACAATGTCAAGGCCGCAATATATAAATATGAGGGGATGTGGACAGGCTTTAGAGACGAAGACTTCATCTGCATTGACTTAGCAACTCTTGAAAAACCCTTCTAAATATCTCATATATCTCATCTGTATAGAGAACTAGATACACATGCTCAATATTCCTGGCAGAATCAGAATAGTCTATTAAGGCTTGTATCATTGCCCTAGCCGATATCTCAGGAGGAACTCTATATACACCTGTGGATATAGCGGGGAACGCAACAGATCTCATACCCCTCTCATCAGCAAGGCTTATAGAGTTTATAACAGCCCTATAAATCTTATTATATTCATCTCCTTCTCCAAATATAGGGCCGACGGTATGTATAACAATTTTAGCCTTTAGATTACCAGCTGATGTAAATACAGCATCACCAACATTTAATGGGCCACGTTCCCTAATCAACCTATCAGACTCCTCCTGAATAACCATACCACCCTTCCTAACTATAGCCCCTGCCACCCCACCTCCATGCTTAAGAAATTTATTGGCTGCATTAACGATAGCATCCACCTGAAACTCTGTTATATCCCCTTTGACGACCGAGATGTAATAGTTTCCACATTTATGGGACTCCATGGAAGAGGAATTATATGTCTTGATATATCAATGAAGTATCCAGATACATTCAAATATGAAGGTATATGAAGTCCTAGCCGATGCAATTGAAGAAGTAGGTTTCAATCATACATATACGATTCCAGGCACACATATCTACCATCTAAACCATAGTCTCACCCAGAGGAAAATCAAGAATATAGTTTTCCGACATGAGATGGGAACAACGATTGCAGCAGATGCATATGGAAGATTAACTGGTAAACCGGGTCTAGCCATAGACACAGCTGGTCCAGGCATCCTAAATGGATTGACTGGTCTCGGCCAAGCATTCGCAGAGGCCAGCCCACTCATCTACATAACTGGAGAGACAAGAATGGATGAATATTTCGGCTTCCACGGTGTGGATCTACCCCTATCCACAGCTAAATCATCCATACCCATCTCAAAAGCAACATATATACCTAGAACCACAGACAATATATCCCAGACTTTTAGAAGGATATACAATCTCTCTATATCCGGTAGGAGAGGGCCGGTCCACCTTGCATTACCGTATGACATACTCCAGGGAAACGTAGATATAGATGTAGAACCTGTAGATACTGAATATCCGTCATATGAGGAGATCCCGATTGAGATAAGTTCACTGATCGAGACTAGGTATAAAAATAAAAGGGTTATCTACATTCTTGGTCCAGAGATTTATCCCGAAGATAGGGGAGAATTGGAGACCTTCTTGGAAGATCGGCCCTTCCTAACAACAACATCTATGACTGGATATATACCACAGGATCTAGATGGATATCTAGGCTTTATAGAAAAAGATTTCCAAGTATATCCACCAGCTAAGGACATTATAAAACAAGTAGACATAGCCTTGTTAATAGGGCTTGACCATAGATCTCCCGAGGTTAACCAGTTAAAGAGGATAAACCCCTCCATCCAAGTAGATACTATCCAAAGATCATGGATTTATAGGGTGGATGATATATGGGGAGACATTCATGAAGACTGGACGGTAAAGAAACATATTAATGGATATGCTTTCAGAGGAGACATTCTCAAATTCATTAGGCTTTTATCAACTATCGATACCCAAGATATCGATGTAGATGGCCCCAAACTTAGGGAGGCAAGGCTCAAGCTAGTCCTAGAAACTATTTCTAAGGAGGACTCGAGATATGTGCATCAAGGTAGACTAGCTCATACCATCTCTTTAACAGACATAGATGGATACATAATTACATGTGATACTGGAGGGAATGAACAGTGGATTAGAGAGTTTATAGCACCACATAAAAGGGTGAGATATCTCTATTCCGGTGGATTTGGAGCCATTGGATACAGTTTACCAGCATCTATAGGGGCATATATGGGTATGAAGGAAGTGGGATATAAAGGTGTGCTATCAATAGTAGGTGATGGAAGTCTCATGATGAGCATCCAGGAATTAAAGACAATGGTGGAGTATAACATCAATGTCAAAATAATAGTATTTAACGACTCAACATATGGAATACTTGAGATGCTAAGTGTAAGAGATATAGGCTCAAGGATAGATGGTAGAATCGGTGTAGTCAACTTCTCAAAGATAGCTGAGGGAATGGGTATGGAGTCACTAAGGATAGACCGTGAAGAAGACATTGAAACTGCAATCCAAGACATGCTTAAAAGTAGAGGCCCATTCCTCATCGACGTTGTCTCAAGCCCCGAGGAAATACCCACACTACTGAGGAGGTAAAAGTTATATCATACCATGCTTCTCCATCTGCTCCTTCAAGTTATCAATAACCCTCATCAGATACTCCACAGCTTTATCCATATCAATGATTCTAAGTAGAAGCCTATGCCGCCATAAAATACGTTGATACTCATGATCAATGAAACGGGTGAATAAGCGTTTCAACTCGTCCGGCACCTCAATATCACTATCCTTTATAAAGATATCTACATAACACCATGTGTACGCATCCTCTTTATAGTCGCTAGCATTGGCCAAGTCAAAAGATATTATGAAGGGAGAGTCATCCGATGAAATGTTTATCCTGTTATCCGGATCCTCGATATCAAAATCAATCTCTTTAAAACCCAATTCTTTAAAGTCATTTCTAACTAGATACTCGACTATTGCCCTCCGTCTCTTGATGTTAAGCTCCGCAAGATTGGAGATATACCTTCACCACCGTCAAAGCAAGATAGACTCAAATTCTAAATACATTATAATATTATATATTTAACATCATATGAAACCGTATAATTTAAAGCCGACTACTCCAAAGATAATATTTGTAATTTAATATAACTGGTGTGAAAGATGTCATATGACCTTACACTCCAGAATCTAATTAAAGAATACTTCTCAGACATTCTTAGCATAAGACCTGAGCTAGGTATTGAGATGGGTATCAACGTGGGAAAGGGCCTCTCCAACATGAGTATAGAAACTCTAGATAGAGAGAAAGGATTAATTGAGCTTACACTAGATAAATTGAAGGATATAGAGTTTGAAGAGCTTAGCATAGACGGAAAAGTCTACTACCTAAGTTTCTATGACTATCTAAGACTAAGAAAATTCTTTATTGAAGATTGGCAGCTATGGAGAATGTATCCAGAGGCCCTTGAAACCCTTGTAAAGATCATTGGGATTATAATCTCCAACCCCAATTATCCACTGGACGAGAAGATACGTTTAATCGGTGATTATATTAAAGACCTCCCAACCTATCTAGAGGTCAGTAAATCAAGGCTTAAACGCCCGGTAAGACTCTTTGTTGACATCGGTATTCTAATGCTTACTTATTTAAAGCAGATCCTAGCCTTTATAAAGGATGAAGCTGGTAAAGATCCGAAAGCCACAAAGGCATTCAGCAAGTTGAATGAGGTCTTTGAACGGGCTGAAGAGGCTCTAGATAGATATATGGAGTGGCTTGTAAACCTGAGAGGGCGGGAAGTTTTTGAAGTTAGTATGGGACAGGAGGTTTATACAAAGCTGATTAGGATTAGAAGGTTGGGTGACGACCTCAAGGAGATACACAACCTGATAAAGGAGGATATTAACAACATACATGATGAGATCTTGAGAAGGCTTAGAACGATAAATGTGTCCTCAATACATGATTACCTAGAAGGGGTAAGGGAGATCCACCCGTCAGAGCCTTTTAAAGTAGTCTCTGAATACGAGAATGCATTTGTAGAGATTAGGAGAAGGATACTCGAGAATAACTTCATGGATATACCTGAGATAGAGCTTGACATACAGATACTACCCGTTAAATCAAGCTACTTGACACCAATCTTCAGCCATATAGCCTCTATTGAAGGCTCAAAACTTGATATTGAGATAATGCTTAGAATTAAAGATGAGGAAGACCTGAAATGGCATAATAAGTATGAGATTACCCTGAGAATGATAAGGGAGATACTCCCCGGAAAGGCCCTATTAGAATTCTATCTAAAGACATCCGACAACCTTCTAAGGAAGATATTGGATATCCCAGAGTATAAAGAAGGGTGGGGAGCCTATACTCAAGATATACTTTTGGAGTTGGGTATGATAAGCGGGGAAGACTATAAAATAATGAATTTAATCGAGAAATATAAGATGGCAATTCTAGCTAAGATGGATATAGAGATAAACACTGGAAGACTTACCCATGTAGAGGCTGCAAAGGCGCTTAAACAGCTGGGTATCTTCACAGATGATGAGGTGACAATTAATATCATGACAGCCCTCGCATCACCCTCAACCCTACTATCTCAATATATGGGATATAGATTCTTCAAGAATCTTGAGAGGAAGTTGAAGACCGTATCTGAAAAGAGGTTCAGTTATAAATGGCTTACAGAGGAGATAATGAAGTATTCTGTAACTCCACTCAACTACTTGGAGGCACTTGTTTTAAAGGACTACTCGAACGATATGCTCATAGACTTTCTAAACAAGGATTGAGGATATCACCGCGAATAGATAGACTATAGTGAGATAGGGACTGGATATTTTAAAGAGTTTCCATACCGCATCTATATCCAACCGTTTAAACACTAGCAATGTATAATATAAAACTATTGCGTTAACAAGTATAAGGGGGACGATGAATACTGGTGTCTGATATATCGGTCCTCCATAGAGAGGGAGAAGAAATGAAAAGCTTATCAACGCAAGAGAGGATACCCCTAGTATCTTTATAGCCTTATCAATAGGGGTGATTGAGGTTAACATAGGCACATTAGCCCTAAGATAGTCATCTCTATATTTCAAAGCTAAAGTCCATATATGCAGAGGCGTCCATATTATAACCAGTAGGAATAACAGCCATGCATCTATAGGTAGGATTGGTTCATATGCTGCATAACCAATTAAAGTAGGCATACCCCCAGAAGGTGCTCCCAATATTATATTCCATGGAGTCCTCCTTTTACTCCACCAGCTATACACGATGATATTATCAATAAGTCCAAGAACCATTAATACAAAGACGAGGAAGTTGATGTAGAACGCTAGGATCACACTTAAAAATACAAGCAATAATCCAAAATATAACGCACTTTGGGGAGTTACCTCGCCTTTTGGTAGAGGTCTGTTCATAGTTCTAAACATTATCTGATCTATATCCCGATCAAAATATCCAGTTACAGTGTTTGCCCCAGCGGTACCACATATTAGGGCGATTGTAACTAATACAAAGTTTATATCAAACGATCCACTAGATGCAATTAAATAACCAGCTGAACCTGTAAATACGAGTAGAGACCATACATGCGGCTTAGTAAGTTTTATGTATGTATTTATACTAGTCATCTTTGTCATACCTCTTAAACTCCACGCTGTCTAATGAATCCAGATTAATTACATCAATATATCAGAGGTAAGTTAATAAAAATATTATATACCCATACTTTTGTGGGGAGTCAATCTTGCTGAAGATCGAATTTGACAAAGAAATTTACCATCCAGGGGATGAGATAAAGGCATATATAACCCTAAACCTCCCCATAGATACAAAAATAAGGTTTGGAGACCTTAGGTTTACATATTATATGATAGCTAGGGAGGGGGGTAAGACCACATTCCTTAAGAAGATTCTTGATGAGGAACTGAGTTTTATGGAGGAGGGTAGATATCTAAAGGGGGTATATAGCTATAATATAAAGTATAAACTCCCGGACAACATACCCCCTACATATAGAGGTAGAGTATTAGACTGTATGTTATATTATGAATGTAAGGTGGTGGAGAAAGATGGATATGAATATGTGAAGAAAGGAGAACTGAGGATAACGGATAAACCTAAGGCAAAATCTAAAGAGACTATATATACCGTAGGGTCAGGAAGGATACATATAAACCTATCTATTCCAGAGCCCATAGTTGGTAAGACCTTACTAGGGGTATTATCCATCGAACAGGGACTCGACCTAATCAGACGTATAGGAATTGATATATGCTTCTATGAGGGGTATAGGGTTGAGAAACTTAGGATATTCAAAGGTTTCAAGGAGACCACTAGATGTATACCCATCTACAACATAGTGGTGTCAAGAGACGAGTTCCGATATCCATTGAGGATCGACCTATCCAAATCGATAAAGGGAAGGTCAATCTATACATCCCCCTACGACAGTGACCTGGTATCATATAAACCCTATCTACGTATAAGACTAACGACTAGAGAAGGCGGACGCATATATCATATACCGATAAAATGGTATCCACATTTTGAAGAGGACGTATCAGAAGCTATCGCAAAGGATGTCTATACCATGGAGGAGAGGGCTAAAAGGCTTATCCTAAAATTCTTCGAAGACTATATAGAGGGCGATATCATAGATATCCAAAAGTTTTTATTGCTACAGGGGATCAACATAAATATCTATACTTTAGAGAAGCTCTTGAAGGAACTGATAGAAGATGAGCTAGTGGTAGTAACTGATAATAACCCCATCCTTAGGAGGTATAGGTTTAACGCTCCCTAGTAGATTCCATAAACTTCTTATATGCCTTATACGCTAGATAACCATCCTGTACGGCGGTGCCCACACTCTTAAAAAGGGTGATCTCCTCCTCATCCTCCCTACCGACAACTCTTTCCAAGACAAGCTCAGAAAATAGGTGGATCTCCTCCCTCGAGATAATACCCTTTTCAATAGGGATCCTTATATCACCCGATTCAATAGCATCAGGACTATCAACAAAAATTTTATTGGATTTTGAGATAGCCTCATCATCAAGTTCCCTACTGTCACGAGAGAGGTATCCAATACTAATGACATGAGTAGAAGGCTCTATATACCTACCAAATACCACCGGCTCTGGAGAGGATGTAGCGGCCATCACCACATCAGATCCAATGGAAACCTCTTTAAGACTTTTCACAGGGATAGAGTCTACTCCATAAACCTCTTCCAAATACTTGCCATATTCGACGGCCTTGGAATATGTTCTATTGTATATCTTCACTTTGTTAATATTCTCAAAGAGTTTTAAGTGCATCTCCACCATCATCCTTCCCTGTACACCAACTCCTATAATAGAAATGGTCTCTAGAGGAGTGGGAGAGAGATATTTTGTTGATGCGGCGGCCATACCCGCGGTTCTAAGTGTAGTTATAATGTCACCATCAAGATAGGCTAGTATATCCCCGTCTTCACCTGAGAATAGTATAACGACACTGTTAAAAGGTTTCTTACCATATAGCCTAGGATTCTCAAAAAAGTATGTGATGAGCTTAACAGATATAACGTTATATTCTCTTAGATAACATGGCATACTCCCGAAAAACCTGGGAGGATCCTCAAGTACCAATTCCTGCCTCGGAGGCTGGACGACACCGGGCTCTAGAAAGCCTTTAAACGCATTTATTACCGAGTCTAATACCTCCTCATATCCAAGACCCAAGATAAAATCTCTATCTACATAGACCCCTTCCATAACCTACCAAATAAATAATATTAACATTCATACTTAATCACCCGAAATACTCCCTAAAATAACTTGCAAATCCATCGACATCCTCTACATAACCCATATACATACCAGGCCTGCCACCACCACTACCTCCAGCCACCTCCATTATCCTAGATTTAAACTCTTCAATATCTACACCTCTAGAAGCAATGAAAATCGAATTCTTATCGCCATCCCACGAAACCACAGCCAAAACATCTATACCACGTTCCCTCATAACATTAGATGCAATACTCATAAGATGCTTCATATCAAGTAATCTAACATTTACAAACAAATATCTAACCCTTCCCTCATGTACCGGATGATGATAAAGCACATACCTGGTATACTCTTTCCTAAGCTCGTCCATGAGATTAAGTTCCTCAACAACATTATTAACCCTCTTCATAATATCCTCTCTACTACATCCCAAGAGTCTGGATATTCTATAGAGAATATCAGTATCCTTCAAAACCCTCTCAACAGCTTCAGAACCAGATATAAAAACAACTTCATATAGACCCTTCCTCACACTAGACACCCTTAGAGGAACTATCAAACCTACGCTAGAAGTATTCTCCACATGCGGATTCTTACACGCCGAGAAGTCGAAACCACCTATATTAACGACTCTGATCCTAGTTTTATCCTCTAACCTCTCCTCATATGCCCTGAGAGACGGATACCTCTTCTTAGCCTCTTCAAGTGAATCGAAATACTCTATAGATACTATATGTCCCTCCTTAACTCTTTGATTAGCTTCTCTCGCGGCCTCCAGAACCACTTCCCATGAAACAGCCTCTCTAGACTCTATAAAAGCTTTATCCACATGCTCCTCATGTACAACCCTAACAACCCGCGAACCAGGAACCCGGCGGACCAACGAACCAATAAGAAGATGTTCCCCAGTATGCCTTACACTAAACTCTCTTATCTCCATGTTAATACTGTAGAGGAGCTCTGGATAAAAAGTTATATACATTATGCCACTCTTTAATATCTATTTAGAATAGAATTAGATAGAAGGTGGTTGTGATTGAATATAGGGTTAGAATCGGTCTCGAAGTGCATATACCCATATCAACATTAGAATCTAAACTATTCTGTAGATGTAGAAATCCTTATAAATATCCCCCTAAAAAACCGAATCAATATGTATGCCCTACATGTCTAGGACTACCTGGGGCACTACCAAAACCAAATAAGAAAGCGATTGAAAAAGCCGTCAAATTAGCTGCTATCCTACATACAGAGATCCCCGATAAGATACAGTTTTATAGAAAGCATTACCTATATCCCGACCTACCTAAAGGATATCAAATTACACAATACCTAGCGGGAGCGTATAGACCCATCGGCCTAAATGGGATATTCCAGATGAATAATGGAAAAGAAGTTAGGATTCGTAGGATACAGTTAGAAGAAGACCCTGCCAGGCTGGTCCACCCAGGTGGGCTAGGAGAATCAAGATATGTATTGATAGATTATAATAGATCTGGAAGCCCATTGATAGAATTAGTTACAGAGCCCGACTTTACCGAGGCAAGCGAGGCCAAACAATTCCTACAAGAACTAACTGAGCTCCTAATAGACATAGGCATATTAATGGATGGAGGGCCATCTATAAAGACCGATGCGAATGTGTCTCTAGAAGGGGGCGCAAGGGTAGAGATTAAAAATTTAGGCTCCGCTACAGACGTTGAGAAGGCCATCAGCTTTGAAATTCTGAGGATGAAGAGGTATATGGAGGAAGGTATAAAGGTTAAGAGAGAAACTAGACACTGGGATGAGAGGAGGAAGGTTACCGTACCTCTGAGAGAGAAGGAGTTTGAAGAAGAATATAGATATATTCCAGACCCGAACATACCTCCAATCAACATTAAGGAGGTAAAAGAGAGGGTCTCTACGGAGATACCTAAGCTAAGAATGGACATAATCAATGATTTAGTCTCGAAGGGAGTCCAAGAGAATATCGCTGACGTCCTCGTAAGGGATAGAGAATATCTACAGATCTTCAACAGCCTAGTTGAGGAGCTGAAACTTGTTGAAAAGGAGCATATTAACTATCTAGCAAGCCTCCTGGTGAACGAGGGGAGATCTCTGGTTAATAGAGGGTTTATAGAGCTTCCCAAGCTAACACAGCTACTAAGGCTTATCCTATCAATGTATAGAGAGGGGCTTATAACTAAGGAGGAAGGGAGGAGGAAGTTAAAGGGTTTAGAGGGTAGAGAGGGTGAGTATGCTGATGAAGAAACCGTAAAACACGTTGTAGAGAAAGTCCTTTCAACAATAGATAAGATTGGTAGAAGGACTAGAGATTATGTAATAGGTCGGGTTATAGAGGAGCTCGGCAAAGAAGGATATGTAGTAGATGTCAAAACAATCTTGAAATATGTTGATATAAGGCTTCCTAAGAAGGAGAAGAGAAGGAAGAAGGAGGAAGCAAAGAGGATTACGCCTAGATATGATCAGAGGATACTTGAGAATAGGATTAGTATTAAAGATGCTTTCTTGATTAGGGAGGGGAGGCATACAGTCACAGGATGGCTAGAAAGCAAGATGTATGTTGGAGGCAGACTCTTCATAATATTGAGAGACTGGACTGGGAAAATCCAGATAATTACAGACACCACAAAAAATGTATATAACATTTTAGACAGCCTACCAAAAGAGTCATTTGTAGCCGTCAACGGATATCTAAAAGAGGATAGAAGGGCTCCTGGCGGTGTGGAGATAGAGGCTATAGAGGTTATCCCCCTAAGTGAGACGTATAACCCACCTCTATCCCTACTCGACCTTTCAAGATCATCCTATACCGTTAGAATGAAATATAGGTATCTAGATATAAGACGTCGTCGAATACGGGCTATACTAAGATTTAGAGAGAAGGCTATTGATATTCTCAGGGAATATTTGAAGGAGAACGGGTTTATCGAGATAAATACACCTACGATAATCGCCTCAGCAAGCGAGGGAGGGGCTGAGCTATTCCCAATACTCTATTATGGTAGAGAAGCATTCCTAGCCCAGAGTCCACAGCTATATAAGCAGATGGCGTTAAACGCCTTTGAAAAGGTCTTCGAGATCGATAGCTACTATAGAGCCCAGAAATTCGATACGAATAGACACTTGACAGAATTCTGGTCATTAGATGTAGAAGCTGCACTCTACAACCTAGAGAGACTACTTAAACTTCAGGAGGATCTAATTGGATACACAATTAAAAGACTTTCGATAGAGGCTAGGGAAGAACTCGATACACTTGAAGTTAAACTTGAACCAATTAATAAGATACCTAGGATAACCTACAACGAAGCTATAGAGATCGCCATAGAGAGAGGGGTAAACATCGAGTATGGTGAAGATCTAAATCTAGAGGCTATGAAAGCTGTAGCCGAGGAATTCGATTGGAAGCCTCATCATATCATCCTATGGCCTAAATCCACCAGAGCATTTTACTACAGGCTTTACGATAGAGACCCCAATCTTACGCTGAGCTTCGACCTAATATACCCTGTCAGAGACATACCACTAGAGATATCTAGTGGAGGTGAGAGGATAAATGATGCAGAGACTCTAATTAGGAGGCTGAGGGAGAGTGGATTGAGAGAAGAGGGTTATGAGTGGTATCTAAATATGTTTAGATATGGAATGCCTCCACATGGAGGATTCGGACTGGGAATTGATAGGCTGATAATGGCTATGCTCAACCTTGACCATATATTTGACTCGGTATTACTCCCTAGAACACCTAGATATTACATTCCATAGGTGATGAATATGGATATAAAAAGTTATATGGATATTGAGGATGACCCGATAGAGATCGCATTTAAGACATATGAAAGACTTAGAATTTCAGATGAGAGGTACAATGCATTTACATTACTTAGGGATTGGGATGAGATACAGAAGGAAATTGAGGCTTCAAAAGGTCCACTGAAGGGTCTTCTTTTACCTGTTAAAGACAATATATCTACAAAGTCGATTCGCACCACATGTGCAAGCCGTATACTAAGTAATTATATACCTCCATATGATGCATACGCAGTTAAGAAGCTTAAAGAAGCCGGTGTTGTGGTTGTTGGAAAGACTAATATGGATGAATTTGCTATGGGGAACACATCGGAAACCAGCTACTTCGGCCCAGTTAAAAATCCGTGGAAAGATGGATATGTACCAGGCGGATCCAGTGGAGGAAGTGCAGTAGCAACATTGGTCTCTGGAGCCCCGTCACTTGGAAGTGACACCGGTGGAAGTGTTAGACAACCAGCCTCATACACATATATACTCGGTCTAAAACCTACATATGGCTTGGTAAGTAGATACGGTCTGATATCCTATGCCGATAGCCTAGAACAGATAGGTGTCTTCGCAAAATATCCCTTGGATCTTGCGAAAGTTCTCTACCATATATCAGATTATGACCCGAGGGATGGAACCATGGTGAGGGATGGGAGACGAGGAAGACTAAGAAATTCCTTAAGTAGAATCTCGACCGGTGAGGATCTAGAGTTATCACCTGAGAGATATTCCATAGCATATTCAAGCAAAATAGTCGAGTTATCCGATGATGATGTAAGAAAGCTTTTCTATAGGTCGATAGACCTTCTCGAGGAGATGGGGTTTAGACTTCACGATATTGATCTTGATTTTATGGAGGTGGGTCTACCGACATATTACATCATTACAATGGTTGAAGCATCATCCAATCTAATGAGATACGATGGAATCCAATATGGACTACTAGAGGAGATTGGAGACTATTTCAAGAGTGTATCAATAACTAGGTCACGAGGGTTTGGAGAAGAGGTTAAGAGAAGGATAATAACAGGGGCTCTATTATCGAGTAAGGGTTATGAAGGGAAATATTATCTAAAAGCTTTAAAGCTGAGGAGATGGATAAGAGATTCGGTAAAGAAGATATTAGATGTATATAACTTTATTGTAATTCCCACTACACCATCTAAACCACCGAAGTTTGGTGAAGCCCTCGGACCAAAAGGATATATACATGACCTCTATACAGTCATACCCAATCTAACTGGAAACCCTGCTATAAGTATCCCAATGGGCTTTATAGAAGGTCTTCCAGTCGGGTTACAATTTATTTCGAGGTGGTTTTCAGAGGACTTATTGATTAAAGTCGCCTACTTAACTGATGGCAAATTATATGACTCTTCGAAAGAGGTGGGTTGAAGATGGATAGAAGAGAAGAGATTAAGAAGATTCTTGAGATGATTGGGCTCGAGGAAGAACATGTGAAATATGTAGACTCGGTGGAATACATCCTCAACCTATTTAATAAAATCGATGAATATTATGAGTCTGCTAAGGATTTAGACCCACTCTTCCATCCAATGGATTTAACGCTTGAACCGGACGACGATAAAGTTGAGGAACAGGAAGAGATGGAACACCTAAAGCTAGATGAAGATGGATATGTAAGGGGACCCCCACTCAAAAGGCGTTAAAAAGAAGTCTTAGAAAGCCTATTTTCTTAGATTCAGCCACAATATTCAATATCAAACGTGTATGCGTCTTATCGACGTACTCAATCTTCTGAACCTCTTTTATAAACTGGTCCAACTCACTCCTAGTCCTAAACCAAGCCAATACAGTTATATCGTATTCACCTGTAACATCATAAACCGATAATACATTATCATATTTACTCAATATAGACTCAACCTCCCTAAGAAAACCCCCCTTAACTTTAATGTCGATCATGACGGGAAATATATATCCGAGTTTCTCAAGATCCAACTCAAGGGTGTAACTCTTGATTATACCTAGGTCTTCAAGCCTCTTCCTCCTCAACTCTATCGTACCAACCGATACACCCAGTCTCCTAGACAACTCCCTAGAGGAGAGCCGAGAGTTTTGAACCAATTCATAGAGGATCTTGAGGTCCAACTTATCCAACGCCATAGAAATATAATTGAATTTTGGGATTAATAATCTAATCGACAATTGTCAAGACAACCATGGGTTTTACATAACCTTCTTAAACATTTGATTGAGAAAACTATATGGATATCAAACATGATAATCTACTATATAACATATGTCTCTGGTGTCTACCTATGTCAGAAGACATTATAGAGAAGGTATTTGAGAGGATGGAAGAAGCCAATGTAAAATGGATCTCACTCCAGTTCACCGATATACAGGGCAACCTAAAACAGGTTACAATAAAGAATAAACAGGATATTAACTGGTTCGAGAGGCTAGTTACTGATGGAGTGGGGAAGCTAGATGGAAGTAGTGTAAAAGGTTTCCAAGATATATCAGAAAGTGATATGATGCTAAAGCCTGATCCCACCACCTTCGCAATCATTCCATGGACAGAGATACCTACAGCCCGGTTCATATGTAACGTCCTTTTTAGGGATGAGTTCTACCCTAAAGACCCGAGGTCAAACCTTGAAAAGGCAGTTGAGAGAATAATGGACACCTATCAACCCTATGTGGGGGTAGAGATCGAATTCTTCATTTTTAACGGTCTTGAGATACTCCATGATGAGGAGAGTCTAACATTCACAGTCGATATTAATTCAGAAGAACTCCCAATCAATAGCGGTGGATATACATATACATGGAAGGATGGCTATTATACACAGCCTGTCAAAGACACACCATACACATATAGAGAGAGGCTGATATCAACTATAGAGACATATTTTAACATGGTGGTAGAGAGCCACCATCACGAGGTCGGTATAGCAGGCCAAAGCGAGGTAAATATTAGATATGGAGAGCCGGTAGCCACTGGAGACAATTTCATAACATTCAAATATGTAGCTAAGATGCTCGGTAAAGAGATGGGATACATACCTCTATTCATGCCTAAGCCAATACCCAAGGATAACGGCTCCGGACTCCATATGCATCTAAGCTTATATAAAGACGATGTAAATGCATTCTACGATCCTGATGATGAGTATGCAAGGCTAAGCCAGACAGCAAGATACTTTATCGGAGGGCTATTAGAACATGGGAGAGCCCTCTCAGCACTAGTATCACCAACAGTAAACAGCTACAGGAGACTAATACCTGGATATGAGGCACCAGTATATCTAGTTTGGAGCAGAGCCAATAGAAGCGCTGCAGTTAGAGTACCATACTATAGTAGAAAAGGTGGTGGAGGAAGGATTGAATACAGACCTCCAGACCCCTCCTGCAACCCATATATAGCATTCGCAGCCGTTCTAGCCGCAGGTCTAGACGGTATAAAGAAGAAGATAGACCCTGGAGACCCGATAGATGAAGATGTATATAAAATGACTGGTAAAAAGAGAAGAGAACTCGGTATTAAAACACTACCAAGGGACTTATGGGAGGCACTGGACGAATTAGAGTGTGATAACGACTTCCTAAAGGGATATCTAGCAAATGAGCTTTTAGAACAGTATATTGAGCTTAAGAGGGGTGAGTATATAGAACTTGTAAAATATGCATCCTCTGCAGAATATAAGATGTACAGCTCGATATAGACTCTGGAGATATAGAGTGAGTAGTATAAACAGCTAAACAATATCTATATTTATATAATATTCAACAAAATGATTTACACTATAAAGACTGGATACTATGGTGAAGTAGATGCCAAATGTATTTGTATTCAACAGTTTAATGACCCAGTTTATGCATCCATGGAGGAAGACTGTGGAACAGGGTAAACTGAGGATTGTACTGGATAACTTTAAAAGAAAGGTCGGTGCATTAGACGAATATATTATAGTATGGAAGAAAGACTCTACACATCCATATCTTGTAAGAGAGCCTAATGGAGTCGTAATTGGAGAAGTATTATATGATGTACCCAATGACGTTATACAGCTACTGGATGAATATGAGATGAGCCCTAGAAAGAATTACCGGGTGGAAGAGATAATTAGGTTGGAGGATGGATCAACCGTTGAAGCCTTTGTATATGTATGGAGAGGTGAGGATATCCATGAAAAGGATGAAGAGTTTAAGACATTACTCCCTGAAGACGTGATTCCAGAATCTCTTAAACAAGAGATATCCTCTGAATAGCCATGATAAGAAGAGTAATCGAGAACTTTGGTCTACCCCTACTCCTACTATTTGTATTAATTGTAGTAGGTACCATAACCTTCTCCATAATAGAGGGTAGATCCCTAACAGATTCCTTCTACTATATGATTACAGTCTTGACGACCGTAGGATTTGGAGATATAACTCCATCTACCCTTCTAGGCAAGATACATTTTATTATAGTCATATCTATAGGTCTTGCCTTATTTGGATATTTTATCTCGACCCTAGCATCAATATTATCTGAGGAGAGGTTGGCAAAGATGTTCCCCGGATTATATGGATATTTCACAGATGGAGGAAAGCTTAAAGACCATGCTATAATAATTGGATGGAATGAATATGCTAAGAATGCATATGAAGAATTCTCCTTAAACGGTGTCGACGCTGTCATAATAGTTAACGATGAGGAGGAGGCCAAGAGACTCAATAAAGAAGGTATAAAAGCCTATGCAGGCTCTCTAGACGATCCAGCAACCTATGAAAAACTAAAGTTCGACGATGCCAAGGGAATCATAATAGCATTCTCAGACCCGACGGACACCATCGTCACAATTCTTAAGATCAGAAGGATGACCCATAAACCACCAATTATATCACTAATATTTGATAATGAATTGCGGGATATAGTTAGGCAGGCAGGTGCAAACGGAGTTATAAATATTGCAGAAGTAGGGGGAAGACTCCTAGCAAACTCACTAATAGAGCCTAAAGCAACAGATATAGAGATAGACATGCTAAGCAGAGGCGGGATAGACGTAATGGAATATGAGGTTAAAGGGAACCTCCAGGATAAGAGTATAGAGGAGATAAAGGATGAAATAAGTAGCCATATACTAGCTGTATCCAGAGACGAGCAGTATGTATTAAGACCTTCATCTAAATTCAAATTGAGGAAGGGAGATAGACTTATCCTTATAGGTACGAGTGAGGAGATGGAGAGGGACACCGAGAGACTAGATAAGAAGAAATAGAGTTAAATCTTGAAAACCTTATAGAGCTTCTCACGATTACCTGAGTATATATAATATCTATGCCATTTATCCAATTCTATAACTACACTAGGCTTAACATTAGGGATTCTATAGTCTAAAGCTATCCATATGCCACCACTCTCTATAAACTCAAGGGCTTTATTCCTAAGCCTCCCCAGAGCTTCCGGGGTTAAATAAGAATATATAATATCATGTTTAGATAAGTCTACATTGAACAAATCCATATTAAAGAAATGTATATTTCTATAGCCCTCAGAAAGCCTTCTCGACACCTCAACAAGTATAGGATCCTTCTCATATCCATAGAGCTCTATATCATCAAACTTAGAGGCTATAACCCTTAACACCCTACCATCTCCAGATCCTAGATCAGCAATGCTAGACCCCGGCTCAGGCTCAAAAACCTCTAATAAATGTTTCAATCTGGACTCCCTACTTGGATAGTAGGGAATCCTCATACCATCTTATGGAGATACAAAACATCTTTAAAAACTTTATTCAATCAATGTTTCACAATCCAAGGAGATTCCGAGATAATCTAAATCTTATACGAACATGCCTAGGAGAAATACTTTCACTTAATACGGGGACCCCCTTCAAAGCAGACGCTATTTAAGGCTATTTCAAACCCGTTATAATAGGATATGAAGAGGCTGGATACAGGGTTATGGTATCTAAACAGTATGTTAAAAGGAGGATTTAAAGAGGGTTATAACTATGAGATAAACGGGTATCCATGGGATATAGTTAAAGACCACATCCATTATATCATACCAAACCTAGCTATACAGGGGATGGTGACGATACTATATGGACAATATTTCGAAGGCCTCGACCCATATAGAATAGCTAGATACTGCAGGATATATGGAATAGAATATAGCAAGATAAAAGATAGAATTAGGCTTGCCAGAGGATTCAAGGGGGAGGATTATGTAGATGGGGTTAAGAGACTGGAGAGGATAGAGGGTATACTGATTCTAGTTGATCCGTATCTACATGCATATATGACTGGGAAGAAGCATCTCTTCGGAGCAATAGCATCTCAGATATACAGGCTTAAGAGACTCGGAAAGACGATCATACTATTCAACCGGCTCCTAGCTAATCATAAACCGTTAGGTGGGGAATTCCATCGACATATAGCGGATTACATGGTATCAATGGTATATTCAGAGGGATACCTATATGTAGAGCTTATAAAGGCTCTAGATCTACCGAATAAAAACATAACAATTGAATACGAACCGGGATATCCACCTCTGAAGAAGAAGATTCAACACACTATATTGGAGTGGATTAGGTGATTATAATGGGACGCACAATACCTAGTGCATCAGGGCTTATTAACGAGGAGATACAGAGACTTAGAAAACTTAAGAGGAAGATGGATAGAAGATATTGGAAAGCCATAGATTGGATGATAAACGAGCTACGGATGAATAGGCATCTCACCTTCCAATATAACAATCCGGAGGACATACTATCCATACCATATGTGATAGTTGTAAAGATACTCATTGAGAAAAATATACTTGATATGCTGGAATAATTAAATCTATGTTTAAAATTTGACATATAGATATTGGAAATATTTACATATTTAGGAAAATGAGTAGAAAACCTTCTAAGCTATGGGAGATATTCAAAGACTTGATAATGGTTGCCCAAGGAAGGAAGAAAGCCACACTAGTTATCAAAAACACTAGACTAGTTAATGTACATTCGAAGGAGATACTCGAGGGATGGGATATAGCTGTATACAAGGATAGGATAGCATATATTGGGGAGGACGCCTCACACACAATAGGCGGGGAGACGGTGGTGTATGATGCGGATGGAATGTATGCCACACCAGGATTCATAGATCCACATATTCATATAGAGAGTAGCATGACAACCTTAACAGAGTTCTCTAAGATGGTTATACCACGTGGTACAACAACGGTATTCATAGATAATCATGAGATAGCAAATGTCCTAGGCCTTAAAGGAGTTAGATTGATGTTAGAAGAGGCTAGAAACACACCTCTAAGGGTGTTCCTCACAGTCCCATCTTGCGTACCTGCATCAAGTGGGAATATCGAGACTACAGGCTCAGAGATAACTCCGAATGATATTTTAGAGGCTATGAAGTGGGATGAGACTGTAGCACTTGGGGAGATGATGAACTTCCCAGGGGTTTTAAACCTCGATGAAAAGGTTATGCAGGAGTTAAAGATAACCCATAGGGAAGGTAAGATAGTAGAGGGGCATGATCCAATGCTTATGGATAGAGAGTTGAATGCATATCTAGCTGCAGGTATCTCATCCACTCATGAGTCGACAACTAAAGAAGAGGTTATCGAGAGAATCCGTAGAGGAATGTATGTATATTGTAGAGAGGGTTCAGCCTGGCTAGACATTAAAGAGACTATAAAAGCTGTGACCGAGGCTAGATTAGACCCTAGACATGTATGCCTAGCTACTGATGATAGGGAGGCGGACTCTATAGTGACCATAGGCCATATGGATAACGCTGTGAGGAGGGCTATCGAGGAGGGGGTAGACCCTATAACAGCTGTTCAGATGGCGACCTTAAACCCCGCTGAACACTATAAAATGGCTGACCAGATAGGCTCAATAGCACCCTCCAGATATGCAGATATAGTTTTACTTAGGGACTTGACGAGGGTTAAAGTCCACACAGTTTTTATTGGGGGAGAACTAGTTGCTAGGGAAGGGAGACTACTCCGAGATATTCCAAGATATACATATCCTACATGGGCAACAGAGACGGTCAATGTAAAGAGGAGGTTCACCCCTGAAGACTTTATAATACCTTATGATGGTGAGACTGAGAAGGTAAAGGTTAGGGTTATACAGGCTATAGAAGGGAACATACTGACTAGAGAGGTTGTTAGAGAGGTCGAGGTCGTCGAGGGCAATCTAGTCTCGAACCCCGAGAAGATGATATATAAGGCTGCGGTGGTCGAGAGGTATACGGGGAGAGGCGGATATAGTATGGGCTTTATAGAGGGGTTTGGATGGAGAAAGGGTGCGATAGCCTCTACAGTTGCTCATGACAGCCACAATATAATAGTTGTCGGAACAAATGAGGAGGATATGGCTAGAGCCGCTAACCACGTAATAGAGTTGAATGGGGGTATAGTCACAGTAGTTGATGGTGAGATAGTTTCTGAGATACCTCTACCGATCGCAGGTCTGATGTCAGATAGGCCATACCAGGAAGTGGCTAGAGAAATTATGGATATGTATAAAATTTGGAGGGAGTTAGGGTGTAGATGGGTATCCCCCTTCATGACCCTTAGCATGATAGCATTGGTAGTCATACCAGAGATAAGGCTGAGCGATAAAGGTCTCTACAGCGTATCAAGACAGAAATTCGTAGACTTGATTGTATGAACTAGACACTTTAAATTGTCTAATACTTTGAATATCCCTTTTTAAGGTTGAATACGAGCTCGATCAAGTCTGGAATAGCATTCCACAGCTCGTCTTCCCCAATATTTTTAGCTTCTGGACAGTTTTCAATGTCGAGGATCACATGTTTATCCTGATAGACTAATGGATATAATCTGCATACTAGAGGCCTATATTCATATATCCTACATCTCCTCCCCATTTCATCATAAAAAACACATTTACCACCATATTCACGGAGATAATAAAAAGATCCTCTTTTAACAGCAAATGAATCTAATTTATAACCCTTAGAAACCAATAGGTCTATATCCCTTTCAGAAAGGATTACCCTCTGATCTATGCAACATTTTACATCACATCTCGAACAATCTACGCGTAGATACCCCTCCATCCCCACAATAAATATTTTAACGATATAATGAAAAACCTATTTTTCTCTACCCCCATGTCTAATGAGGAAACTCCTTACTTCATCAGGAAGCTGCCTACTCTTCATACTCACCCTATCCACACATACCACAGTTATGACACATTCTGCCGACAATCTATCCCCCTTCGACTCGTTATAAATCTTATGTCTATAGGTTATACTGCTATTCCCAATTATAATATCCTCAATCTCCACCCTGAACCTATCATACGGATATATAGGGAAGTAGAAGTTACACTCGGCCCTAACCCTTGGAAAGAGTACATCAAACTTCTTCCTAGCCTCATTCAACCCTCCATACTTACTGATCCAGAAATCTTCCTCCGCCCTCTCACAAAACCTGAAGAAATTTGAGAAATGAACTATACCAGCCGCATCAGTCTCATTCCAATATGCGACCGACCTATAGATGTGTACAGCCATAACAGCCACCAAAAGACTTTACTAGTTAAGATCCGTAATTAATTGTACCAATCGAAAGAATTTAGTATGGCATTCTCCCACAAAATGTTTAATAAGACGATAACCGCCTTAAGCATCTAATTTGTTATTTACTAAATACTACTTTAATAATTAAAGGGAAGATCAAACTATGAAGAGTGGAGGTAGACTATTAAAGCTTTTGTTCAGCATCCTCACAACATTACTAGTTATCTCCCCAATAATATATGGTCTCTATATCTACGATTGGGATATAGAGGCACTAACAACACCCACCTATGAACCGCCGAAAATCGATTTCAAATTAACTCTTAACGATTATTCACTACAAAATAAAACACTTTACATCAAGGGATTAATCACAAATTCTGGAGAGATTGATGTAGAAATATTGGAGCTTAAAGGCTATTTAACTGATTTGGAGGGCCAAAAATACGGAAACATATCTTTAGAAGAAGACATATATTTGAAAGCACAGGAACAAAAGGAATTCATAATTAAAATTGAATTTGAAAGTGAATCTATAGCTAGGTTGGTTAAAACTGTTATTGAGTCTGACAATAGTATATTTAAAATTGAGGGACGATTCACATTAACCGTTTTATCATCAAAAGTTATAGCACCATTCACCTACCAAATATGGTTAAATAAAGATAATCTAAATATAGACCCATCAGGTATTCAAGTTTCAATTAAAAACATCCAGATTATAGGAAATGAAATTAAAATTGAAGTCCTGGTATATAATCCAACCTTCATCCCCATAAAAATTGTCGGGATGAATCTTGATCTCTATACTTCCAATGAGGAGTGGATAACAACCTTCACACTTGAAAAGACAATTACAATAAATCAAAAGGCGGATGACATCATAACCCTTACATCCACCTTGACAAGGGACGCTATCTCGTTATTGATTGACAGGGAGGGAAGATTGACCACCCTTCTCATAGTAGGTACGCTTGAGATCGAAATCTTTGGATATAGGTTTGAGATAAATGTCAGAGAATATGTGGATGGAGGAGCATCAACATGACCACTAAACTCATCCTTGGAGATAGGATTAATCTGCCCGCCTTTATCGGTGGAATAATCTTCCTATATATACTCTTTAGGGGAGAGGCATGGTGGATCATAAAGGGATTAGGGGAGAACCCCAGTTTCTACGCATCAGTAGCACCATATAATATAGACATAACCATATTGGGAAAGCCGGTTTATGTACCGATAATCGAATACATAGTTCTATCTGGTTATATCTCCATGCTGTGGGTGGGTATATCAACTATCATAGCCTCTATTATCCCCAGAAAAAAGCTGTCAACATATCTCCTTGGATATAAGCCTATTTTAATGGCATTTGGCTTCCTGATAAGCATATATATGGGGGTTACCATCGCAGAAACCTACGTAGGAATCACCATACCAGTTATAGGCGAATCTACTCTATACATGGAGATAGATACTCAATATGGACCTATCAACGTATATACACCGTCAAAAGCTTACTTCACTTCCTCTTACCTCATTGTTCTCATAGCATCTATATTGATAATTATAGGGAAGGTTATACAGACGAAATACCTTAAGAAAATGGAGAGAACGTGATACATAAAAGTTAATATTATCTGGATACATATATCATGCGTCGCGAGACGGTCTTAACATACTCCAGGAATAATTTGACATCCCTACCAGATGACTTAAGTTTCAATTTAATTCCAGATTTGTCTATATCTAGAAGAGCCACCTTACCCTTTATACCTAAATATTCAATGAATTCTATTACAGAGGCTTCATCCACAATTGGCAACTTATTCAAATCACCACAAGGACCGAATCTACACATATAACATGAGGAGTTGTATGCATCTATATTAGCGGAGCATGCAGAGGGATATATTTTAAAGCCATATTCCCTAGCCTCTTCAACTAACCTATCCTTAACATCCGATGCATGGATATACTCCTGTCGACTCCCTAAACTCTTAGAAGGAAGCCTCTTCTCCAACTCTCTTATTAAATCTCTTATACCCGTTTTGACCAGCTCATTATAAATAGCATCATTAACTCTAAGCGAACCATATAACACCCGATTTATACCATGCTCTCTTGACCTTCCTAAAATATCCTTATTTTCAATATCTGTGACCCCAGGTAAGATTGGCCTAACAAATAGGGTCACATGTATCCCATATCTATTTAACAATCCCATAGATCCAAACCTTTCTTCAACCTCAGGAGCATAAGGCTCAATCACCTTCCTATATTTTAAGGTGGTTACTGAATACAAAATACTAATATTTCTATTGTATCTCCTAATCAATTCTGCAGTATCATCGGATACACCTACCTTAGTAGAGAGCTGTGTGGGATTCCCAAGATATTTACTAATAAGTGAAATCAGTGTCAACGTATATTCCAACGTCTTGGGATGGAAAGGCTCGGTTACAGAGCCCAACGCCAAAAACGTCCCATACCTACCTGGGACAAACCATGGATTTGATAATATGGCATGTACAACTTCTTCCGGCTCCAGCGGATATCTGTCTATCTTCTTTGGGAACCCCATGGAATAGATGTAGCAATATTTACATTGGAATGGACATCCCACACCAGTATGGATGGTTAATCCGCATGCTATAGGCCGTCTACGTGCATGCCAATCCCTAACCGATTTTCTAGTGTTTATATTGAAATCATGTAAGAGTTTATCTCTAAATTTAACCTTTCTATCCAAGGCATCAATGAATATATTCACATAGATAGAGATTCATACTATAAACTTTAAAAGATAGGACTATCGTGGGATTGATGGTCTATAGTAAATACTAAGGTATATATTCTTGGTATATACAGAACGATTTAATTTAGATTGTTTATATTGTCCTAATGTATAACACCGTTATAAGGAGGGTAAGACCCGATGCATACACATTCAGGGCATCAAAAACTTGACATTTTCGATCCTAAATATATAAAAATAGCCCTGGTTGGTAGACCTAATGTAGGTAAAAGCTCACTATTTTATGTATTAACAGGGAGATACACCACAATCTCAAATTATCCTGGAACCACTGTAGATATAACATTTGGGAAGAAAGGGGAATACATATTTATCGATACACCGGGGATATACTCCCTAATACCTTCAAGCTATGAGGAATATGTATCAAGGAGGATTATTGAACAAGCCGATATCATACTTCACATAGTAGATGCTAAAAACTTAGCAAATCAACTTCTACTAACCTTGGAGATGATTGAAGCCGGGTTAAATGTTATACTAATTCTAAACATGGTGGATGAGGCTGAAGCAAGGGGAATAGAGATAGATGATGAACTATTAAGTAAGAGACTTGGTATCCCAGTGGTTAAGACAGTCGCTGTAGAGGGTAGGGGAGTAAAAAAGATTATGGAAGTTATAAGGGAAACATTAAAAAATAGGGAGAGAAGAAGAGGTAGAATATTTAAATTCAGCCCCAAATTAGAGGAGATAATAAAAAGTTTAGAGCAGGAACTAGAAGACACTAACCTAGCTATAGACACCAGGATGGCAAGCATCCTAGCCCTCCTAGGAGACAAATACACTATACATATGCTTGGTGAGAATCTGGAGATCGATTTAGATAGATATGTAAAGTCAAACATATTTCGACATACACTCATATCAGAGCTTATCTACAATCTAAATCTGATACTAGATAGAGTAGTTAAACATAGAGTTAAAACGAAGGGGTTGAAGGCGAAACTAGATGTGTTGACCCTCAACCCTGTATGGGGCGTATTACTGGCTATATTGTCACTACTCTTCATATACTATATGGCGGGTGTAATAGGTGCTCAGATACTTGTTGATGAATTCGAGGGATTCTTCGAGGAAAATATAAATCCATATGTCAACCAAATACTCGATACATATATACCGAACTATTGGGTCAGAGAATTATTTGGAGGAGAATATGGGATCATAACATTGGCCATAAGATATGCAGTTGCAATAGTCCTCCCAATAGTCTCAATATTCTTCCTCTCCTTCTCAATATTGGAAGACTCTGGAATATTACCCAGAACAGCGTATCTTCTCGACTCCATCTTAAAAAAGATAGGATTAAGTGGAAAAGCGGCGATACCCCTGATATTGGGAACGGGCTGTGGCACCATGGCTATCCTGACAACCCGTATCCTAGGTAATAAACGAGAGAGGATAATCTCAGCCATTATCCTTTCTATCGGTGTACCATGTAGTGCCCAGCTGGGGCTTATTATAGCGGTCGCACCTGACTTTCAAGCTCTTATGATATGGTTCACAATACTCTTGATAGTCTCTCTCTTTGTAGGATTCATCTCATCAAGGATAATACCTGGTAGGGCCCCCATACTATATATGGAGATACCGCCACTTCGAATACCAAGAATCAAAAATATAGTGCTTAAAACATTTTCAAGAATGAGATGGTATGTGACAGAGATAATACCTATATTCATAGCTGTGAGCATATTCATATGGTTTGGAAGATTGACCGGATTATTCGATATATTGATCGCTGCATTATCGATACCAGTATCATTCATAGGCCTGCCACCCGATGCATCCAAAATGTTTCTATATGGATTCTTTAGGAGAGACTATGGAGCGGCTGGACTCTATGACCTCGTTGGGGAGGGCATTCTAAACTATCTTCAGATAATCACGGCAATGGTCACATTAACCCTCTTCGTACCCTGTGTAGCTATGTTCTCCATGATGTGGAAAGAATTCGGCTTAAAATATGCAGTTGCCATCCTCCTAACCGCATTTACGATCTCATTTACAATTGGATTTCTAGTCTTCAATCTATTGGGGGTGTTCATATGAAGAGGGACAAGCTGAATAGAGAGGAGATTGAGAACATGCTTAAGTTTATATGGCTTAGAGAGGAGAGGGGAGACAGGGTCGATGCATCCGAACTAGGAGAATATCTCGATATACTGAAGGAAGAAGGATACATAGATATTGTTAATGACAGGGTATATCTAACAGACAGTGGTAGGGAAAGGGCTGAGAAGATAGTAAGACTATATAGACTGGCAGAGAGGCTACTCGTAGATATACTTGGGATAGAAGACTATGGCGAACATGCATGTAAATTTGAACATGTAATTTCTGAGGAAGTGGAGGAGGCTCTATGCACATTATTAGGACATCCAAGGTATTGCCCCCACGGAGAATATATCCCTATGGGTAGATGCTGTATAACAAATGGTGATAGGGTGGAGAGAAGGATATATAGACTTAGTGAACTCCAACCTGATGAAGAGGGTGAGATAAAATATGTTGTTGCCACCGGCGAAGAGGGAAGTATAATGTTTTCAATAGGGTTGATACCGGGTAAGAAGGTGAAGGTGATAAGGACATATCCAAATATGGTGATAGAAATAGATAATGCACATATAGCAATTGACCGGAGGATAGCCGAGTTATGCTACATCGTGAAGACCCAGCTCAACCTCTAAAACCGAATATTTTCACCAAACTCTAACCCATTATATACTCCATATCCACTTGATTCTAGTAGGGATGGAGGGCTGGATATTAAGGGTATACCCACTTAGAAATAAGGATATTTATAGACTTGTTATTAAGACTAGATATGGAAGAGTCTATAGAGATGTTGAATACCACCCAAAGATATACTTTGATGGAGATAGAGAAGCTGTTAGAGATTTGATAAGGGGTTTAGAGGCGTCAGGCTACCTAGTAGATTATAATATTGAGAGATGGTTCAAACCTCCATGGTATAGGAAGGAGAAGGATATATGGTGTGTCACCGTTCCAGGTCCAAAGGAATATAGAGATGTTATTAGATGGATGAAGATGGATGGTAGGTTTAGACTTTGGAATACATATCCCAATGATATCCAGCAGATGATGTATAGTCTAAATCTATCCACCTCCACATTAATAGATATTGATAGGCTTGAGCTTCAGGAGGATCCATGGAGCATTACATATGAAGAGCCTATCTTCAAGAGGGTAAGGATAAGAATCCTAGATTGGTATGGAGATGTTATCCATCCCTTCAAATACCCACCTAGAGCCATACAAGTAGAATATGTTGATGATGATGCCATAGAGACGTATAGGGATGTTGAGGAGGCTATAGAGGATATACGGAGATATTCACCAGATGTCTTCGAATTCTATAATACACCTGCATACCATTGGTTTAGAAGTCTAGACAGGCTATTCAGACTCAGGTCTAGAGCATATATCGACTATGGCTGGAACGTCTTAGAACCTAGTGAATACCATGGATATATAGAGTTGAGTAGACTCTCAAGGGTAGATATACATGAGGTATCGAGATATAGTATCGGCAAGATATTGACGACGATAGAAGCATATCACGCCTTAGAACTTAGGAGATTAATACCTGACGTAAGGACTGATATGGAGGGCTTCAAAACCCTAGATAAGCTATCCAGAGTTGATAGGGGAGGCTATATCCATGTTCCGGAGCCGGGGTTATACTGGAATGTAGCACAATGCGACTTCACAAGCCTATACCCCTCGATAATAGTACGTTATAATATTGGTAATGAGACTGTAAACTACTATAGATGTGGGAGATATATAGTTGCTCCAGAGTCTAGACATAGAATATGTCTTGATATACCTTCAACAGTAGCATATACATTGGATAAACTCCTAACTAGAAGGATAATGTTGAAAGACCTAGCCAGGGAGACCGGCGACCCAGTTATATATGCAAGGCAGAACGCATTAAAATGGATATTGGTAACCTGCTTTGGATATCTAGGATATAGAAATGCTAGATTCGGGAAGATAGAGGCCTATGAATGTGTAACCTCATATGCAAGGGCTGTAATGTACAAAGCTATCGAGATAGCTAGGGATATGGGTTTCAAAGTTATCCATGCATTGGTAGATAGTATATGGATACAGAATCCAGAGGCAGAGAGAGAAGACTACCTAGAATATTGTAAGAGGGTATCGCTAGAGACTGGTTTCAGAATGGAGCTAGACTCCCACTATAAATGGCTATATATCCCCGAGGCGAGGGAGGGAGGGTCAACGATAAACAGGTATCTAGGAGGGCTTATAGATGGTGGATATAAGGCTAAGGGCATCTCCCTAGTCAGAAGGGATACACCCATCTTCATCAAGGAAATCCAGGATAGAATACTGAGTATACTCTCTAAAGCTGAGGATCCGGAGGAGTTTACCCATCTTCTTAGAGAGGCATATCATATAGTTAACCAGTATAAGGATAAGCTTATATCAGGTGGAGTCGAACCATATAAGCTGGCGATCACACGTAGGGTTGATAGGGAGGTTGATAGATACATATCTAGACAGCCACATGTCAAGGCAGCCAAATTATTAGGGATAAAGATGCCATATCTAGTTAAGTATATCGTCGCATCAGAAGGCTATATACCAGTTGAGAAGTGGAATGGAATCCATACATACGATAGAGACTACTATTTAAAACTGGTTGATAAAGCCGTTATGGAGACCCCACTAGCCATGCTAGAAGGAGAGTAGAGTAGTTGGTTTAAGACTGCTGGCTAGACTCTTCGAGTCCATACCTCTTGATCAATAGCATCAAACCAGTGATAGCAACTCCATAAAAGACTGTAGTAACTCTAAGTGGAAGCTCTATATCTAAATCGAGCATATATCCACCTACCGCCCTTCCAAATCCTGCAGGTATATTCCACGCAAGGCTGAATAGAGCGCTTCCAACACCCCTCTTATCATGTGGGATAAGCCTCATAGTAAATGCCGAGAAGAGTGGGTTCGCCACATTCATCAATATAGTACGTATAACAAAGAGTCCAGCCGAGATGATGAATATGTCTGTAAGTGTCATCCCGATTAGAAGTGGGAGGCTAGACATAGCCAGAATGATATAGAGTTTAACAGTGCCTCCCAATCTATCAGCTAGATTAGGCATCTTATACATTAGAAAAGCCATAATAAGATTCTCAATACCGAATATACTACCTAACTCACTACTCCTTACATCAAACTTTAGAGCGAAGTAATAGTCAATATTATGTATCGATAATGCGGCTCCAAATCCAATAAGTATATTCAAGAATACAATCCAATATACAATGCCCAAACCCCTAAATCCTTTTAAGACATCCCTAATATTTCTACCCTCCTTAAAACCATACTCCCTAACCTTTAGAGCAAGGGGTGAGACTCCAAACCTAAGAAGACCCAAACCTATAATCGTATATGAATAGAGCTGGCTCAGAGAGATACTTAAAACATCACTTAAGATGACTGGTATCCAACCCATGAATCCTCCTAATGCCACCCCCAACGTATTTGCAGCACTTACATAGCTATACATATAGTGGAGTTTCTCATCCGATACACTCCTAGAGACTAGGGCAGATGAGGCTGTATAAGCTAAGCTACTGGAAGCCCCTAAGACCAGATACCCAATAGCTATGAGGAACTTATCAGCAGAGGAGATCATTAAAAATGAGAATCCCCCTATGAATAGTCCGAAGAAGTATATTCTCCTGGCTCCTATATAATCGCTTAGAACGCCGGAGATAAACGTAAATAATACACTTGATAATACAGTTATAGAGCCAAGAATACCATATTCAGTTGCGGAATAACCAAGATCCTTAAGATAAGGGGCTATAACCGCGAACATTAAGCCCCATGTAACACCCATGGAAAAGGCTATTATAATTAGAACCAGTGGATATTCGCCCTTGAAATACTCATTCATCCCAAGTCAAAAAGATATGAAGCAACCAAACCAAGTTATTAAAGGAAGATATACACAACATTAACCTCGAGTTATAAATGATTATGAGGATATGTTATAAGATTCTAGGAAGTTGAAAACCTACGGCATCATCCAGTTTGAAATCAGGATATACAGTTATGAATCCATTGGCAACCTCCTCAAACCCCCATTCATACCCATTTTCCTCGAGCCACTCCTTATTAGTCGATGAGATATAGAGATCATAATCCTCTTCCTCCACTTTATACAATCTATAATATTCAACCAGTTCACGGCCCTTAGCAGTCCTGTATATAGGCCCCGCAACAAGATATGACGTTTTAGATGATAGCCACACCAGTCCAAAGTTAAATGCGGAATAGAGATACTTAGGATGGCTGAAGATCTCCAGTAAACTCTGTAGTTTTGACATGGAGAATACATTCATATTAGCGATTATCTTACCGGCATAATATGTATCATTATAAATGGTATATCTAGGATTGTCAGCTGTATCCCCTGCAAGCCTAGCAAGAGGCTCTTTAAAGAGGGTTCCATTATGTATAAGATATATTTGAGATCCGCTGGGAGCCTCGACATATATTGGATGGACTGAGAAGATATTCTTAGCCATATTAGGGCTTCCCGCCCTCACATGGAGAAGGAAGATTATATCACCCTCGATAGATTCGACCCACGCATTAAGAACATCCAATCTATCCTTATAGAATGGCGTCATACTCCTAAAATGCATAACCCCTTCATCACCCAGCGTCATACCTAAAAATCCCCAACCATCGGAATGGCTCTTCTCCTCACCCTTTGTATACTTTTCAAAGATCCAGTCATATTCAGATACTTCTTTGAAGGACTTAATCAGTGGTTCGTACAACTCTCTAAACTTTTCGGATGACCCTAGGAAGATCGCTATCCTACACATTTCACTCAAAATATATTAGTAAAAATATTTTAACAGGGATATGAAGATTCACTCCTCAAAATATCTTCTCACAATTAATAAGTATACCCCCACCATGGATATTACCGCCATCGACATAATTGCTAAGAATACACCCCCTATTTCGGGTAGACCGGCTGATATCGATATATTGAGGAAGAAGGTTGCCTCAATACCGGATTCGCCCGTCACAACGAAGTATGGGAATCTGCTATAGTCATAGGAGAACTCCATAGACAACATAGCCATTATCGGGATAGCCAGATACATCTTGTTATTAACTTTTACGGCTCCTCTTAGTTCTAAAACCATTATCTCCATTAAAGTAATGATTAATATCCACATTAGAAGGAATGTATAGAAGGCTGGGTTGCTAGCTGATAAGAGATTTAGAAATATAAAGCCAGAATAGTTTGACAGTCCATATATAAACCATATATTCCCAATGACAAAGAGTAGTGTAGCAGTTAATCCATAGAAGACAAAACGATTATCTACTGATTTGTTATATCCTTCAGACCTGGCTATTGGGACACTCACTGTAAAGCCTACCATCAACACAGAACCCAATGTGAGTATATAGAGAGGTGGAAAGAGGGGATTCATCAGAGCACCAAAGATATTCCCTCTCAAGGGGTCCAGTGATTCCAAGCCCACGGGATAGTTGATGAAAGCGAAGATATATCTAAACCCGAATGGAATTAAGAAGCCCCCAATAATCATTAGAATCCCGAATATAAGGTTGATCACCCCTCCACGGTCCAATGTATACCAATAACCACCTATCGAAGGCAGTCTAAAAACTATACCTACCAAGGCAATCAAGAGTGGGATATAAAGTATATTTGCAGCTACATTCATTAGTGGGGTCCAGATACCAGCCAATATAACTGTTAAAACCGTTCCCAACGTCCCCGAGACAAACTCACCCGCTACAGCAACCCTGGCAAGCTTCTTAGCCAGTCTATCATCCCTATATAAATATTTAGCTATAAAGCTCGATACACTAGTCCCTAGATTTATATGGACAAAGGCAAGATGGACGAGAAGTGGTATAGCCGTTATCCATATAAAGAACTCTATATCCATCTCGATCTCCTCCATATAACCAGATAAATAGTTATAACCATCATCCCAAGGGATAGGAGCAAACCTCCAATTACAATTGCAATTGTGACAGGATTCAACTCAACAAGTGATATCAACTCTTCAGGATAGAACAGTCCATATATAGTCCAGGGCTTCCTACCCAACTCCCTCACAGCCCATCCCAGAGACGATACCGTGGTAACCGCTGCTGAGAAGAATACAACTAGATAAAACATTAGCCTCCTCCGTCTAAACCATAGAGAAGGTCTTAACCATGTATACATAAAAACTAGCCCAACCAACCCCGCCAAGACCGCCAATGAAATCTTTAGAGTGTAGAGACTAAAGACAAGTGGCAGATACTCAAGAGCCTTATATAAATCGTTTAACGCAATCTCCTTGAAATCTACAGTAGAGTTCAAATGGGAAGAGCTATTTTTAGTAACCTCAATGAAATAGTCAAACCCTGGGAAGATATAGTTAGGATCACCAAAGGTAGTAAGCCCCACAATAGGGTCTGGACCTGATTCCTCTAGTCCAGCAATCATCGCGAACTTAGTAGGCTGGTATTTAATAACTTGCACACCCATATCATGGCCTATAACTCCCTGGACAACCATTAGAACAGCTAGGAATAATAGTAGATCCTGTAGTGGACGTAGGAGTCTATCTTCACCCCTCAAATATCTTATAGCCATTAGGAGTGCATACCAAGAACCACCTGTAATAATTGTGGCTACAAGCTGATGCCCAACACTCACCCATCCATAGAAACTTTCAAAGGCTGCCCATGGATTCTCAAGTAAAGGGCCATACTCACTAACTAGCCTATTCATCACCTCTCCAGAGAGAATCTCGGTGAGAGGTCTACCTTCTAAAATCAATAACTCTTTAATCTTTAGAAGTAACGCCTCATTAGTATAATCCGGACCATAGACAGGGGCCCATGGATAGATGAGACGTATTAATTCCCCTGTCCCCCATGGAACATTCATCCAGGAATTAACAAGCATTATCAAGGCACCCGACAGATTACTCCCAAAAGCTATAGCGGATATCAAAGCCACATGAATCCATCTATTCTTAAACCTCTTCCAACCATACACCAACAGAGCAATTAAACCAGCTTCGATCATGAATGCCAACAACTCTATATAGAATGGGAACAACCCATAGGTGCCAAGAATCATTAGGAAGCCGCTCCACACCTGGACCAAACCAAACTCAACTATTGTACCAGAGACTGCACCGAATGCAAAGGCTATTATCGAAAATTTCATCATTATGTATGCCAGATCGTGATAACCGTCATCCTTACGGATGATAGACAATATTTCAAATAGTAATGCAATAATAGACCCTGCTATAACAAGTGCAATACTAATTGCATGTAGATATATACCCAAAGCGGACAGACCTAATGCATTTCCAATTATACTGTTCATATTTCGTCTTCACCAGTTTATACATAACACCGTTATATACGTATTCATAATAAAGCAATTCCAGAATATTTGTCAAGAATTAGACATATATAAAGAATATATAGTAGATATAAAAGAGAACACAGCCTAATAGGTTAGCCTCCCAGTTTATAAAATACAATGTAGAATCTGATGAGACTCTAAAAAACCATTTTAAACACAGATACAGATTGGTATATTCCAATCCACCAAACTATTTTTACAGTTAATCCAATAATATTCTATTCTTAGGAACACAGGAAATTCTAATGTTTAAAGGTGTGTATCATGGAATATATATGGAAGCCAGATAAAGACCTCATTGAAGAGAGTAATGTATATAAGATAATCAGGGAGATCGGACTAAACACATATGAGGAATTTCTAAGGAAATCGATAGAGGAGCATGAATGGTTCTGGGGCTGGATACCAGATATAGTTAAAATAAAATGGTTTAGGAAGTTCGATAAGGTTGTAGACTATTCAGAAGGCGTTGAATGGGCGAAATGGTACATCGGGGGACTTATAAATGCTTCCTATAATGTTCTAGATAAAAATATAGAGGATGGTCTGGGAGATAGAGTTGCGTTTAAATGGTTTGGGGAGGATGGAGAGACTGTTGAATATACATATAGACGGCTATATGAGGAGGTTAATAGGTTTGCATCTGCCTTGAGAAAGATTGGAGTCGAGAAAGGAGATACAATCTCTATGTATATGCCTATGCTACCTGAGACTGTTGTGGTGCTCCTAGCAGCTGTGAGGATTGGGGCTATACCCTCACCTATATTCTCAGGTTTTGGACATGATGCCGTTAGAACTAGGATATTAGATGCAAAGTCGAGAGTTATAGTTGCATCCAATATATCATTTAGGAGAGGTCGTGAGATACAGCTATTAGATACAGTTGAAGAGGCCATTAAAGGATTGGACTTCGTTGAACATGTTATAGTGTTGGATAGAACTGGAAAGGGATTGGCGGATAAATATATTGAATATAGGGACTTTATTTCTGAGGGCGATAGTTATATAGAGCCTACACCTATGGACCCAAATGACCCTGCTCTACTACTATACACCTCCGGAACCACAGGTAAACCTAAAGGTGTAGTGATATCTCATATAGGGGTTTTGATACAGCCTAGCAAAGAGATTTATCTAAACCTGGATTTAAAGCCGGAGGATTTGTTTATGTGGATAACTGATATCGGTTGGATGATGGGGCCATGGCAGATATTTGGAGTAGGTAATTTAGGCGGGACACATGCGATAATTGAGGGGGCTCCGGACTATCCAGAGCCAGATAGAATATGGAAGCTCGTGGCTAAACATAAAATCTCGATCTTAGGAGGCTCAGCCACACTATTCAGACTCTTCAAGAAATATGGTAGGGAATATGTGGAGAGAAATAATATAGAGTCTATAAGGGTCCTAGGAAACACTGGGGAGCCTATAGACCCGGAGACATGGAAATGGGTTATGGAGGTTATAGGGAGGTGGAAAGCCCCCATGATAAACCTCAGTGGAGGGACAGAGATATTCGGATGTCTAGTCCTCCCCTCACCAATCGTCCCACTAAAACCATCCACAGTCTATGGACCTGGGCTTGGGATGGATGTAGACGTCTTCAACGATGAAGGTAAACCGGTTAGGGGTGAAGTTGGATACCTAGTATGTAAGAAGCCTACTCCCTCAATGACTAGAGGCTTCTGGGGGGATCCTAAGAGGTATATAAATACATATTGGAGTAGATGGGAGGGAATCTGGTATCACGGTGACTGGGCATTGATAGACGAGGATGGATACTGGTTCCTACTCGGTAGAGCAGATGACGTTATAAAAGTTGCTGGGAAGAGAGTAGGCCCCGCCGAGTTAGAATCGATAATAAATAGCCATCCAGATGTTATTGAGAGTGCATGCGTAGGGGTTTATGACCAACTTAAAGGAGAGAAGATAGTATGTTTCGCAAAGACTAAGAGGGAAGATACCAAGTTGGTGGAGGAGATATCAAAATTGGTAGTAGAGAAACTTGGAAAACCATTCAAACCTTCAGAAGTATACCTCGTCCCAGACCTCCCAAGAACAAGAAGCGGAAAAATAATGAGAAGACTATTAAAAGCCATCTACATAGGATCCTCATTAGGCGATATCTCCACTCTGGAGAATCCAGAATCAATTGAAGAAATAAGAAATATATTGGTCTCTAAGAATCAACCCTAGGAAATCGAAACTTTGCGTAGTAGTACCTTAATCCAATCAATTTTATACATTACTAAACCGAATAGTGCGAAGAAGGAACCAAATACAAATCCATAGTTCGAATTAGGATATACAATTATTCCCATCAAAAACTTGGGAACTGAATCATCCTTATTCTCCTCACCACCATAGGGTAGCAACTCAACTTTTATATAATAGTTCGTCGGGATTAACGTTGAAAGTTCTATTGACTCATAACCCGAGACAAAGCCTCTGTATACCTCCTCGTAGCCCATATTGAATACCTGTTTGCTAATAATTATTTTTGCATTTCCATCGGAAATGATAGATATGTGTAGCTCTCCAGAATTCAAGGAAACAACCCTTGTAAAATTTGATGGAGTACGCGGTTTAAACTCAATTAAATAGGATTTCTCAATGGGATCCAACCCGCCTCCAATAATTCCTATGACGATGAGTGACAATCCCACTGAGAGAATGGTAAGCGATATAAATCTCATCATATTCAATCAACCTCCATTTTCCTAGCCACATATGAAAGTAAAATGAGGGCTAATGAAGAGAGTAGTAAATAGCTGAAGACATAACCTAAGAAAAGCAAAACGTTTGTGGTAACATCAAAAACATATGTATCGGTCATTATGGCATAGTGCCTTCCAGCTTCACCTAAGCTTCTTATTTCACTGTACAAACCTACAACATATAAGTATCCATGTATTGGAGAAAAGTTTATATTGTCTTTTGTAAAGCTGAATAGTGATAAGATGAACTGGTCAAATAGGACAACTAAGATTATAGATACTCCTCCAGACACAATAAAAGATAGTATCGGATTCTTTAAAATGGATGAAACCAAAAACGACAAGGATATTATTAGTAGTAATACCGGCATAAATATTATTCCAGCTATAAAAACTGAGATATCCAAAGGTATAAAGGAGAGCATAATAGCTATGTAGGTTATACTCATTGTTATCCAGATAATTAGGATATGGGTCACCACCCTTCCAATTGCATATTCTTCACGAGTAATTGGTAGAGTCATAAATCTCTTAAATACCCCTGGTAAAAACAAATCATGCCCAACCATCGAGATATATAATACGACTCCTACGAAGATATAGATGACATCAATACTATGACCTTCATACAATGTGCCAATTATTGAAAATATGCTGTTGAAATAAAGGAGCTCGATCTTCCTATCGACATAAACAAGTTTTGATAGAAGGATACCTTCTGACTCATCTAAGTTTTGGGGCTCAACAAGAATGGGAGGGGGTGATTCTATAAATACATAACCTCGACTTATTAGAGGATACATAGCCACTACCAAACTAAAGACAAGGATCAATACGTTAATCGACTTAACCGAATCCAATTCCATTATAAAAACTTTAAGTAACTTATCCAATCTAATCTTCAGTGCCCATCACCTCCATAAATGCCTGTGTGATCAAGTCAGGCTCTATCCTTATCTCATGAATCTCAACACCATACCTACTTCCCTCCTCAACAACAAATCGGATAAAGTCTTTGTTCTCTCTTGTATGAATAATAATTGAATTATCTTCAACTTCTACACTCTCCGAACCACAATATCTTTTTATCTCATCAACAAACTCGTCAACCAACCCCCTAACCCTAATTAAGTATCTAACCTCTTTCAAAATGGATTTAAGGTCGTCAAAATCTCCCTGAAACATTACTCTTCCTTTATTTAGAAAAATGTATCTATCACAAAGATTTGTTATAAGAGGAAATATATGAGATGAGATTAAGAAAGTCTTTCCTTCAGCAGACAATTCACGTATCAAACTTATAAAATCGAGCATAGTGTAGACATCAATATTTGAAAAGGGTTCGTCCAACACTATAAACTCGGCATTAGGATTAATGAGAACTCTTGATAGGAGCAATCTTTTATACATACCAGCCGAATAGCCACCTACATATCTCCCAAGAGCCCAATCTATCTTTAACCTTCTAGTGATTTCGAAAACCCGTTTCTCCGGATTATTTAAACCAAACAGCCTAGCCTCATGCAACAAAATTTTATAACCAGTCAAGTCTGGAGGTAAAACTACCTCATCCGGCATAACAGACATCCTACTCATATAATTACATCTCTATCCTTCCAAGGATCTAGGCCAAAAACTCTAATCCTACCTGAATCCGGCTTAATAAACCCACACATCAGGTTAATAGATGTTGTTTTACCAGCACCATTAGGACCCAAAAAACCATATATCCCCCTACACACATGGAAAGAAACATCCACTAAAGCATCAACACGTCCAAACTTCTTATAAACATGTGAAAACTCCACATACAACTGCTTATCCATACTAAAATGAAATAGATGTTCAACTAAATTATTAGTTAATCATATGTTATTTTCTATTTAAGTAAGAAGTATATACTATAAATTATGGTTAGTTAACCCTAACTTATTCAGTATGGTCATTTTACATGGTGGCAGATATGCAAGCAGATTACCAATTAGGAAGAAAGAGACAATATTACTCACAATTATATTTATTATTCTAATAAACATCCCATATAACATAGATGCCCTAGTAGTTTTAAGGGAGGGAACGTATTTTGTATATAGCGGTTGGGCCTCCATCCGAGGTATTATTCCTGATCATATTGATAAATATCATAATAAGTCTTATTCTTTAAACATTAACATTTCAGAATCCGAATTCAACTATTTCATAACGGGTTATCCAAGTGTATCAGACCTTATGAATCTAACTATCAACATAACTAAAAACTATGTAGACTACATGGTTGTCGATATAAAGCTAAACTTCTTCCATGAGGATTTTGACACTGAATTTAACTATCTCTACGAGAAAAAATTGATTAAAGACAAATATTCTTTAGAACTATATCGTAACGGTCCAACATTAAAAATTGAGGATGACATATTACCCTTCATGTTCTTTATCGATACGGGAAATGTATCTTCAATATTCTCTCAGAACTTTATTGTTGAAGAGAATGAATATAAACTTATTTTTGGACCATTTAATGTTGACGTAACTAATGACGAGATCAAACTCTATGGAGGATTAGAGTTTAATATCATCTATGATGGAAAAGTCCCCTATCAGTATTCGACCAGTGATAATAGATATATAGCCACATACAACAGCATCGGAATAGCAACTGAGATCGACACAATACTTACTTTCCTAATCAAATATGGCTATCTTGTACACTTCTATGGAAACCTAACAGAGACAAACCTACCATTAGAACAATCGCAATCTATATTTAACATCATATTTAGCATGTTGGATAGGCTAAAAAATCAACTTGTAACTTCATTTGGACCTTTCGGAATTGCAATCTATTATGCAATATTGACACTACCTGTCCTTCTTCTCATCTCAGTAGTGTGGATGATATATAGAAGATTTGTTAGAAGGGGCTAACATAAGATAGTTTTATTTATTCCACTTGGATAAATTAATATCATACTTTTCATATTCTTTATAGTTGATGTATTCATAGAATGTTTTCCGTTCCATCAGCTTATCGAGGAATCCTTCTTGCCCACCATATTCCTTCAGCATTGTGTATATCTCGACTGCGTTCTTAGCATTTGCTCCGAATACTGTTACTGGGTATATAACGAATTTTACTCCCGCATCTCTAAACCTCTCAAATTTGATATAGGGGGTGCGTCCAAATTCGGTCATGTTTGCCAATATTGGGGCTTTCAGCTCCTCAACAAACATCTTAAATTCATCAATAGATTCTAATACCTCTGGAAAGATTGTATCTTCTCCACCCCTAAGATAAAGCTTTGCCTTCTCAAGAGCCATATCCAAAGCCTATAAAATATACGGACCAAGACTCGGAATGGAAGCATATTTATCCAATTACAAGAACAGACCAGTTAGGGAAGAGGTTGGATACCTAATATGTATGAAACCCACTCCATCCATGACAAGGGTTTCAGAGGAGATCCAAAGGAGATATCTGAATATTTATTGGAGCAGATGGAAGTGGATATGATTACCCAACAACATTAAGAAGGATTCAATATACTGTATGGGAATGAGTTAATAAAACCTGTTTCTTATTCTCTCTTGTTTAGCTAAGACGTATTTTCTGGTTTTCCATTTATCTATGTATATTCCTGTATAAGTGATAGATACTCCCAATATCAATAGGATGGAACCTACTACAAATGTATAGTTTAGATTGGGATAGATAGACAGGTTCAATAGGAACTTAGGTCTAGAGGCATTGGTTGACCCGTTCACCTCAACCCCACTCAATCTGACATAGATGTAATAGGACGTTGGGAGATCTGATTTGTATTCGAGTTTCTTATACCCCTTTACAACCCCATCAAACAACTTCTCAAACCTATAACCCATTAAATTCCTATATACTACGATGTAAGATGTACCCTCACTTAATACCTTAATCTCCACATTACCCGATGAAACCGATATATACCTGCTCAAACTCCTGAAGACTCTTTCTGGAAACTCACTTACATAGCTTTTTTGGATAGGCTCAACCGGATTCCCTAGGAGTCCAATAACAATAAATGATATGCCTAATAGAGTCAAATAGACTCCAAAAATTCTTGCCAGCATCAATCCACCTCCACCCCCGAAAGAATATAACTAGAAAGCATAACGATTGCAAACGAGATAAGCAACATCGTAGTTTCATATAAGGTTAAGAGGAATAGTGATTTCTCCAAATCAACAAGTAATGACCCCGTCATAACTCTATATATAATACCAGCTTCACCCAAAGAATCGAAATCCTCAAAGAACCCCACTAAATACATATAGCCATAAATCGCTCCAGAAGAAACACCTTCACCTCCAGACGGCCTAAGGGTGAAGAAATCTCCTATCAATTCTATAACTTGAGTATACAATAGAAATCCTAAGCCAGAAGAGAGAATAAATGCCGGCACCTCCCTCTTAACCAGTGCGGATACCAGAAAAGTCAACGCTACAATTAGAACTAACTCGGGAATCGCCAAAATGGAAGCTATAATGATCGATGAATCAAATCTATAATAAAGGGAAGCCACTAAGACATATGTAGATACGATAAAAAAGGACACAAATAATATATTGAAGAACAATTTCCCAACAAAGTACTCCATCCTAGATATCGGCAGAGTCATATATCTCTTATATACATCAGGCCTTAGAATATTTGATGAGGCCATAGTAACATACGATGATATAGCTAGTATAAGGAAGATGGGAATTAATTTTGAAAGATCTTCACCAACTAGGAGATACCTAGGTTGGAAAATCCTGTTGAAGTACAACATAAAAACCTTCTTATTGATGTAGGTAGTCATATCAATCCATTTCATCAGCTCCTCAGTAGATGTAAAATCTGATTGACCAACGGAGATTATGTTCAGTGGTATAGCAGGCTCTCCAATGTCAACATAGCCATCTCTAATTAGGGGATAGAAGGTCAAAAGAGATAGAATTGCAAGGATAATTAAACCTAAAATATTTAATTCTTCCAATTCCAGGATGATGAGCCTCAAAGTCATTCTAATTCTCATCGGATCCACCCAGCTTAAAGAATACTTGAGTTAGTGGATCTGGATACAGAGAAACCTCCAGAATCTTCAAATCATGCTTTACACAGTATCCATAGATTTTACTTAGGGTTTCCCACGGTTTCCTTGTAACCAAGTGGAGACCCAATTCATCCAACCTATATTCCGAGACCTCCTCATAAGTGGTTAACTCTTGGATAATACTCCTCCAATTCCCCTCAAACCTAATGAGATAGTGAAACCTATCAATCCTTCCCAATAGCTCAGAAAAACTTCCCTTTGCAACAACCCTACCACGAAATATAAAAGCAAAATCACTACATACTGGGAGGAGATGTGGCAATATATGAGAAGCTATCAAAAAGTTCCTACCCTCTCTCTTCATATCAACAATTAGCTTTGTAATAGTTATGATACTCTCCACATCTATATTTGAGAATGGTTCATCTAAAACCACCAATTCCAATTCCGGATTCAGCAATGTACGAGCTATTAAAAGACGTTTATACATTCCAGACGAATAGGTGCCAACCCTTCTATCAAGAAAATCTTTTATACCTAAGAGACTTGAGACTTCCAAAATCCTTTTATCACAGTCTTTAATACCATGTATCTTAGCTTCATGTTTTAAAACTCTATAACCTGTCAACCCACTTGGAAGAGATACTTCATCAGGCATCAAGCCCATTCTCTTATAGAGCTCGATTCTATCATTCCAAGGATCTAGACCAAGAACCTCTACCTCACCACTATCAGCCTTTATAAAACCACCCAAGATATTTATAGTAGTTGTCTTACCAGCACCATTAGGACCAATAAATCCGAGGACACCTCCTCTAAACTTAAGTGAAAGATGGTCCAATGCTTTTATATTAACGAATTTTTTACAAACATGTTCAAGATTTAATAAATTCATTATCCTTTCACAATAATTTATTACCTTATAAGAGAATATTTGAATTGGTAAATATTACGTTCTTTAGGTATATATGCGTTGTCAGTATATATATCATATATTTACACATAAAATTAGATAATTATTCTGAAATTTATTTTCGTAAATAGATTATAATAATTATGAAAATTAGACATATTACTTTATTGATAGTTTCCCTATTTGTTATATTAAGCATATATTACACTTCTGCTTCTATAGGCATTTACGGAATAGACCCTAGATACGACAGAGATTGGTATTCAAAGTATAGTTACTTCCATTATGGTGCATATTATGTTTATGGTGAAGTAAAGGGGTGGTATGTCCCAGGTATCCCTGGATATTACAGTTCCGACCACTATGGCTATGCCAGCATGGGCGGATACCCAGATCATGAAAACCGAGTTACTTGGATAAAGATATGTGGAAGAGGTTTTGATTCGCAGGGAAATTTATTGATTGAAGCATGCACTAGAAGAATATATTCCAGCGACAATGGAGTGACGGCCGATGGTTCATTATTCCTTGACTATACTTCTGTAAAGGCTTATAAGGCACAAACTAAAATAATAACTCGATACTATCACTATCATTACGGATATTACTATGCCTACTTTGATACCTATATTCCATATTCATATATTGAAGTGAACTATTAGCGGAAGGATCATGTGCTTCAAAGTTATATGCCTACCATTTTTTCTGTTAATTTTTTTATTCCACAATATCGGCCCTCTTGCCATTCCTTTGTATGACGTAGGGACCTATTTCAAGTATGAAGGAGATTTTTACCTTGAATTTCTAATTCCTGAATTATATCAAATTGGAGAACCAAGTGTTGAATACATATTTAACTTGACCAACTATAGTATAATAACCAGTGTAATAACATCAAGAGGATATTTGATAGTAACGGTTGAGGACAATTATGTGGACTATATAACTTTATCTATGGAATTTATTCAGACGGAACCTCCAAACAATACAAAATATGACTTGTTTAAATTAGGTATATTGAAGGAGGGCAAATACTTTTTCAATGTTTCAAGAGATATGGGTCTAGTTAAAAGGGGGATTTATGAGATTCCATTCTTTTTAGTTTGGGATATGGAATCGATGATTAGAACTTTAGAGAGGTATAATGAGGGCTTCATAATTAGAACTGGAGATGGATATAATTTCTCGATTCAAGGATTGACGATAAGAGAAGGTGTCAATACTATAGAGTTGCTTGGAGATTATACCGTTTATATGCTTCCCAAAATAGGGAATAAAACACGGGTTCTAGCTTTGTCTCTAGATGAGGAGGTGTCTATCATTTCTATTTATTCAACCTCTGGCTATGCTCTTGAATATAGGTTCTACATCACGCCATTAATCCTCCAAGGAATAGGGATTTACTTCTGGGGAAAACTAATCGAAACCAATGCCACCGAAAAGGTGGACTCTCTCAGCTTAATAGATCTCCTAGACTCTTTAAGGGAGTATCTCACAAATATCTTTGGACCGCTTGGTAACGTGTTCTTCATCGTGTTACTAATACTCATTATATCCTCAATACTTTCACTAATCGTGTTCTTCTTAAAAAGATTGGGAAGAGTATAGAGATGTTTAAATTAATACGATCTTGATTACTACTGTACATTTGTTTATGGATTCCAATCCGATAACTTCTTGTCATAATCTTCATATTCATAATAGTCAATAAACTCATAGAACTCTTTGCGCGTCATTAAAAGTTCCAAAAACTCTTTTTGGCCACCTTCTGTCACCAACCGCTTTAAAACATCAAATGAATTTTTTGCATTAGCCCTGAAAACCGTAACAGGATATATTACGAACTTCACCCCAGCTTCTCTAAACTTTTCAAATCTGATGTATGGGGTTCTTCCAAACTCGGTCATATTTGCTAATATCGGTATCCTCAACTCCTCAACAAACATCTCAAACTCTTCTATCGATTCAAGAGCCTCAGGGAATATAACATCTGCACCAGCCTTCACATACAATTTAGCCCTTTCAAGTGCTTTGTCAATGCCCTCCACATTCCTTGCATCAGTCCTTGCTATAATGAGAAAGTCTGAAGACTTTCTAGCTTCAACGGCTGCTCTAATTTTATAAGCCATCTCTTCAGCGGGTATCAGGGATTTCCCTGTTAGATGGCCACATTTCTTCGGCATCTCTTGATCCTCGATTTGTACTGCCGAGGCTCCAGCCTCCTCAAGCTCTCTAACAGTTCTAGCTACGTTTAAGACTCCACCGAAGCCTGTGTCCGCATCTACTATAAGGGGTATCGAGACTACTCTCGTTATATACTTTGTAAATAGTGAGAGTTCGGACAACGTTATTAGCCCAAGGTCCGGCATCGCTAGGCTCCCGGTTAATGCCGCTCCACTTAGGTAAATTACTTTGTAGCCGAGTTTCTCTGCGAGTAGTGCCGTGAAAGGGTTATAAACACCTGGAACCATATATGTCTCGTCATCCTTCAAGAGTTTCCTCATAAGAGGCTTAGCATCTTTAGGCGGCCTTATATACTTCATCCTATATCACCAGGAGCTCTGAGAGGTCATAGAGACTATAATGTTCCAGGTTCAATACTACTGTTACAATCTCGTCTATCCTCTCCTCAGGATAGTATGGCCTCATCAACCTCCTAACCTTATCCAGCAAAAGCTTCTCCACATCATCGCCAGACCCTGGATACCCCTTCGGCCTATATACAGTCTCCTCAACTTTACGTCCATCTTTCAACTTTACAACAACCTTATTAGGAACCTCCTCCGGATATCTCTTATCAAGCTCCTCATCGACATATATCTTCATCCTCTTCATCAAATCCCTAACCTTGGGGTCACCTAACCTATCCTCGTTAAATGATTCTATCCATATATCGCCGTATGTAAGGGTATATGCTACGATATATGGTAGGCTATGGTCAGCCGTCTCACGTGTATCTGGATCCCACTTCTCCGGATGTTTAACTATAATATCATAGGTCGCCTGTACCGTGCCAACCTCCACAGATTCTATATCATCATATGTGAAGCCATAATTATCCAGAAGCTTATAAACAGCGTCTACTGCCGACTGTGCATGATACTCCACAGGATGGAACTTCATATAAGACTTTAAAATACCCTTTGGACTCTCTATATTCTTCAACTCCTCAATAGGCTTAGAATCGAAATCTACACCCAACTGTTTAATGAATCCCATCTCACCTATGAATGGCTGATGCGGACCTTCAAACCCTATAGAAGCTAGATATGTAGCATATAAAGCATGTCTACATGCATCTGAGGCGGCGGAAGCCTTCCACATCTTAATCTTCCCAGCCCTAGTCTGCCTCATAGCCACATGAGGTACAACAGCTATGGCCAGAGCCTCTCCAATCTCATCTATAGAGAGGCCCAACATATTACCTAGACCGGCTACAGCCCCTATCATCGTATAGTTTACATGGTCCCATCCCCTAACACGGATCGAGCCACTATCACATAATCGAATGCCAACTTCATATCCAACCACTATCCCCCTAAGCAGATCCATCCCATCCAAGGTGGAGTATTCATTAGCCGCATAGAGAGAGGCAATCATATCACTAGGATGTAGAGGCTCCTTAGAAAGATATGTATCATTAAAGTCTAGAGCACGGACCATAGACCCATTCACATATGCAGCATATTCAGGTACAGTCCTGAAATCCGTAAACCATATTGTAGAGCCCAACTCAACTGGGAACGCCCCGATAAAACCACTCCTCAAAATCCTTGTCGGCTTGAAATTCAGGGAGGCTATCGATACAGCCAATGAATCCAAAACCCTATACTTAGCCTCTCTAATAACCTCTTCACTTAAATCCTTATTTTCAATCCTCGCAGAGAATTCAGCTATAGACTCTTGAATAGGATCTTCAAACCCGCTCATACTAAAGGAAATTATACAACACACTATATCAAATAATCAGATATAACCATCAACACAGACCCTCAACGTCGAACTTAAATATTGGAAATAAATTAGGAGAATAATAAAGTGTACATACCAACAGTTCCTAGCTGGCTATTTAACAAGACCACGTAAAAATTTTTTCAATAGATAAGCTAATGAAAAAAATTTTAATTGAAGATTTTAAACGTACTTAATAGATTAATTCAAGAATTTTTTCTTAAGGGCATAATTGAAGATATCCATGCCAGATGATTGTAAAGAGGAGGCTAGGACCCTAATTGATATCCTCCTCTTTATAATGAAAAATACTAGATACCCAATAGAAAAAACAATTATGTTCTTTAAACTGATTATAAACTACGTTCATAAATCGTCATTCGGATATGTTCTTCAAAGAAGAAAAGTCAAACATTTGAATGTTAATATGATTAGACGATTCAAAAATAATGTGCACAACATGCCTAGAAGCGGAGTATCATTCATTACCAGGCTTTTTACATACCTCTATTCAAAAGACTTAATAGAAATTTCTAAGATGAGACGGAGAAAGCCCGACGGTCGATCTACGGTAGGGAGACATGGCTATTATTTAACTCTAGAAGAAAAGATTGTAGAGCTTATATGGGAAAAGAAGGATATTATAGAGATGTTCATCAAAGATTACTATGAAGGATATTTCGCGACAGATGAAGCGGCTATAAACGCATTAATTAAGATCTTCTGCAAAAAATAATTGGCCCAACACATTCATACACTGTTCAGTAAAATGTTTCTCGCTTTCTTTAGCATATACAATCCTGAACAGAATACAACAGCTTTATCGAAAGCTCTAAAATCATCATTGACACTATTCAATATCACATATAAAAGATTACACTTCCCGGTGAGAAAATCCAATTTCGTTGTATCTGGGGGATTTGTATCTACAACCTCAAAACATATTTTTATACCTTTATTTTTACATAAGATATCTACTCTATACTCACCAATTTTAGATTCACATACCGTGTTAAATCCTAAGTATTCATATAGGGATTTAATCACCAAAACCAGAAATCTATGTTGAGTACCACCCCCTATTCTACATCGTTTCCTTCTTAGAAACTTGTATTTTGGAACCAAAAACTTCTTAGGCCTACCTCTACCAAAATTAATTTCTAACTCCTCAACTAGACCTAAAGAAATAAGCTTCTTCTTTAGAGACTCGAAGACTTTAGCTGTAAAGCCCAACTCCGATATCCTCTCTGAAATACTTAAATATGGTTTCTCATATACACTGTTCATCAAATCCCTCAATAGCTTCTTATATTTCTTCGAGACTTTCTTGTAAAATCCAGGGATCACTCTAGAATATTTTCTATCTAGCTTTTCATCTGATACAGACCTCCTACGATACTTTGGATGGACACGTAAAATCTTAGGATCATTAAGATAACCAGCTATTTTTATCATCCAATAACCCTTTCTCAACATATTTAACTGTCTTATTTGATCTTCGTTTAAATTCAGAGACTCCTCAATAATATGGATATCTTCTCCAGAACCTAACTCACCAACTATTTTTACGGCTGAGTTTGCTAGGATAGATTTTGAGATCTTACTCGGCTCCTGATCAGATATTATCAGACCTTCCCCTAAACCCCTAATTTCATCAGCTATGATACTCAATAAGTGAACTCCGAGTTCCTGGGTTGTTCCTCTATACTCTTTTGTTACGTCAAATATTCTCTTCGCCTCATCAAATACGAAAACATGTAATAAACGATTTACTACCCCAGTATTATAGAGGCGATATAGATATGTCCAAAGAAGGAGATATTCTACCAAAAGACTCTGTTCAGCCTTGGGAATACCGTCAACCTCTATTACAACCATACCATTCAAAATGTCCTCGAGGTCAACAAACTTTCTAGATGAAATATAATCTGTAAGATTTCTACTTATTGAGTATAGTCTATTTAAAACCACTTCATAATATTCCCTCCTATATTTCCTGTCCGCCTCCTTGACATATTCATACAGATCTTCAAAGTTTACATTCTCCCCTTTTTCCAAGTATAGTCTATGAAGGTACTCTTGAAATAAGTTCCTACTACCATGATACCATCCATAATTATATGCTAGGAGATCTGCCAAATACCCTTCCCATATATGGATGGGAACATTATATGGAGGCTCTAAAATATTCAGTTTGAACATCCCCCTCCTAAAAATTACTATTTCGTCATGGCGCATACCGAGGTGTCTATACTCCCTCTTAAAGTCAAAAAGTGTAAATGGTATACCTTCCTTGACAAGCTGAGAAACGATATTTTCAATCAGAGTAGTCTTACCATATCCACTTCTCGCAAAAATAGCTATATGCTGATTAATAAGCTCCTTTGAAATCCTTAGGGGGAGCCATCCATTATCAAAATATTCCCCAATGTAAATCTCACCTTCCAACTCTATAGATGGAATCATCTGGTGCAAGGAAAATATCCTCTCAATCTTCCTATAATTATAAATTAACTTCAAATAATCGAGTAGCGACTTATCCCGAGTCTCGAAATAAAGTCTAATCAGCTTTGGATCGATGCCCAACTCAATAAGTTCCTCAATTTTATCCAAATCCATTTCCTACTCGGCAAACGGCGCTACAACTACAGCTATAGCCATCATAGCAATATACATAATAGTTGCAAACATAATGAGAGTAATAAGAATATCGTTAAAGAATTCATGAATTCTAGCCACTGCAATAACTGCAGCAGCTATTATTGCTAGGATAATTGATGCGACGATCACATAAATCAGTTTTTCAGCACCTTCAACTAATATTGAGGCCTGATATTCATTGAACATGTTTATCATACACCTCTTTGTAAATATTTCGGACTATAATTCCCCTGAGAGTAGGTGAGTAGTATCTAATAATGAAGCCGAATTCCCTAACCAAGCCTTTATAGATTAAGGTATGAAGTATCGCATATGCTACATCTTGATTCTCATTTAGAATACCTGTTAATTCTCGAAGACTTAAACTTCCATTTTTTATTAGAACATCAAGGTAGACATACTCATAGATAGTAAGGGGAAAACTCTCTCGAAGACAGTTCTTACAAAGTATTCTGAAGCCAATATCAAACTTACATTTAGTACATATAAATTTATTACATCTATCACAAGTCAAAATATCTCTAGCTCTTAAAATAGCTCCACATGAATAGCATGCTGCAAACTCCTTAACAATCTCTATACTGTCATTATCCTCATCCACCTTAGATACATATGGATCCCCTTCAAATCTACGTATAATTCTCTTAATAAACCTCATTTCACTACAACGCCATGACAAGCATAAATAAATAGATAAGCACCAAGAGCTCACCGAATGGAACTGCCTTCCTCTCACTCACATTTCTCCTAATCTGTTGGCTTCTTTTACTCTGGCGCTTACCATGTCTTGAGACTAGTTGACCCGATGAATCTGGATAGGCCAATCCAAGATCCACCACCTCCATCTCTAAATCACTAACTCTCTTAGCCAATTTAGCTAGGGAATCATCTAGGACATTCCTTTTCCTCTTATTCATTAACTACACCCATGAAATATGAAGATAATGAGGGATATCTCTTCATACATTCATTACATACTGGCTTATCTTGGAATCTACCACATATTAGACATGGAGGATCATCCTCAAGCAAACCTCTACTAACCGGACTAGATACTCCTCTATGATGGATACCAGTAACAGACGGAGGTTGGGAGTACATATCTACAAGTCTACTTATTATACTTCTACTTCTCCCTGCAGGAGGATATTGAAACTCTGGTAAATAAGACTCTCTAAACCGTTTAATCTCTGAAATAATCTGTTCCAACCTATCAATCCTCCTTATCAAATGCTTAATCAACTCAATCCTCTCATTATCTAACTCTACGAAATCTATAAACTGCTCACTATCCATCGACATATCATCACCAATAATAAATTATTTGAGCCTAGGACAATCATCTTTATTCAAACGATCTTAGGAGTTTTTAAAACTACATAAAAAGATTTTTACAAGTAATATGCCATATTGTCCAACGAACATGAAGACACAATACATTCATCTAGAATATTTTGTTTCCGATTTCTCGATTTTATCCTGTAAATATATTTTTTTACCCGATGTTTTCCCTTGTTTTTGGTTTGTGATGGTGCTGGTTGTTTGGTTTTTGGTTGCACCATCACAATAACGATTTCCAATAGTTGTTTTATGAGGTTTTTGGGTGTTTTTGGTTTGGTTTTGTTTTTTAGTGTGGGTTTGGTTTTGGGTGGTTCTGGTGGTTTTGTTGGTGGTTCTGTGGCTTGTGATTTGAATACTTGTTCTCCTCTTGAGAGTTGTCCTGCTAGTTATGTTTCTGGTGGGGATTGTTATTATAATTTTAATTTTCAGGGTTCTTGTGCTGTTTCTACTAATGTTTGTGGGGATTCTGCTGTTTGTGTTTATGATAATGTGGATTCTACTCAGCCTGATTGTAGTTGTGGTTTTACTTGGCTTGATCCTAGTCAGACGAATGAGGTTATGTTGAGGAATGCTTCTGTTGTTTGTGATGCTTCTAGTGGTTGGGTTTGTGATTGGAATAGTGCTGAGCAGATTGTTTGTAGTAGTGCTTTGGAGTGTGTTAGTAGGGTTTGTGGTGGTACTAGCTATACATGTGTTTTTACTGGTGTGAGGTGGGATTGGCTTACTCCTGGTCAGATGCCTGGTGAGGTTTGTGATGATGGTTTTGATAATGATTGTGATGGGCTTGTGGATTGTGCTGATCCTGATTGTGCAGGCCAGACTGGGCCTAATGGCGTTACTTGTTGCCAAAGTAATAGCGATTGTACTGGGTATGGGCCGAATAATTTGATTTTGGTTTGTGATTTAGGGACTAATACCTGTGTTGAAAAAGGTAGTTGTGACCTTCCTGAGGATTGTGCTCCTAATTATTGTTGTGATGCTGACCCTTCATTACCAGCCAGTGTTAGAGGCTCTGGTAATTGTGTTCAGGAAGGTACTGTTTTAGCTAATAAGTATTTGTGTGATCCTGTTGTGGGTGGGTTTGTGGATGAGCAGGGAAATTTGGCTAGGGATGTTTCCCCTGACATGGAAGCGTCAAATGATTGGAAGGATTTGTTCTTGATTTTGAATTGGCCTCTTGCACTAGTTAGGTAGGAAATTTTTATTGTTTGTAGAGATAGGCGAAGATATTTGGCCATAAGATAAGAGCATCTGCTTCTTTTGGACCGCCTTGTAAGAATCTTATTTCATTTACTCCATCCTGTACTAATCCGGCTTTGCAGTTGTATAGACCGAAGGTGTTTCCATGTCCAAAAGCTAGATTGTCTTGTCCAAAGTTTTGGTTTAATTCATCCACTATGTATTGTGGCAAGCTTATTGCCCACTCATATAATGCTGTGCCGGGGGGCCTTGGATTAATATATATATGTGCAACTGGATAGCCGAAATATCTGAAGAGGTCAGGTATTACATAGTTTATTCCGTATTCTTCATAATATGTGTCGAGCCATCTTCCATAGCCCATTATGAACTTTGCCAAGTCCCAGTATTTGCCATAATTAGCATGTTTATGCAGGTATTGGTCTATGCCGTTGTATTGTAAGATGTATTGTAGGAAGTCTTGTGGGTGTTGTGTTATTATATTGTGT
>WAKC01000028.1 GCA_015523605.1 Candidatus Geothermarchaeota archaeon | reverse complement strand
ATCTTTTCATACCTACCATACTTCACTAAATTGAATAAACTATTTGTTGTTGGGGCTTATAGCCTTAAAGAATATATCCTATTTACAGTCTCGATATCAATAGCAATAGTATTATCCATAGTTGTCCCATTGCTATACATTAACCTACCTTTATACATAATCTATCCAATTACTCTAGCTATAGCCTCTGTAACGATAGTCTTATCACCGATTATATTTAGATATATAGCTTTTGATGGGTTGAAAAGGGATTTGGAGAGGGAGTATGTAATTTTTATCCTAATCTTCTCATTATATAGCCGGAGATTCTCATTGGAAAGGATATTCCAGATATTAAGTAATAGTTATATATCATCGATGATTCCTAAGACCATCTCAATAATAAAATTTCTACTTGTGAGGACGTATCTGAAGCTTTCAACCCTTGATAATATCATACTGAATAACTTAGATGTGATAGCGGGAGATAGTTTAAAGTCTTTCTTTCTCGATATCGTTAGGATAAGGGCTATAGGAGGGTCTATAAACGGTTATGTCGTCTCGATTCTTAACGAATATTATAAAAACTTGGGTGAGCGATGGAGAAGCATATGGAGAAGTATCACAGGATATCTCGAGGTTATTATACTGATATATGGCCTGATGCCTGCATTGATATCATCCCTCGTCTTTGTAATTGGTTTAAATACGGCGGTTACTCTTCTTATAATCTCACTAGTATTTTATCCAATAATCTCCTACCTAATAATGGCTATAGTTGATAGGATGAATGTCCTCGATCCCTTCTCTACTAAGGCAAATTTTAATCGTCTCTCTCTAGTGCTACTCAGTCTTTCTCCTCTAGCTATATATCTCCTCTCAGATATGTACTTCAATGATTATCTAATTTCAACATCAATTTGGTTGGCTATTGCCTTGATACCTAATACATTGTTAAACATTAGAGATATTGTGGAAGAGATATCCATAGAGTCGGGTATATTGATGGTTACCACCCAGTTGGAGGAGCTGTTGAGCGGGGGGTATACAGTTACACAGGCCTTGAAAAGAGTTAGATTGGAAGGAATTGCCAATCAAGTCTCGATAGAGATTAGACGTCTACTCTTTTCATTGGATGGAGGTCTACCATTAGACAAGTTTATTGGAGAGGAGAAGGTGAAGGCGCTAACCCTCTTTAAAATGGCATTGGTAGAATCTATCAAATCGGGCGGGGGCTTGAATGAATTTATCTCTCTTAAGGAGCTTTTAAAAAGTTTCCATAGAGTATCGATTCTACGTAAAATCTCGTTTTTAATTGCCACCTCAACAGCCACCATAGTTGTTCTTATGGGTGTCTTCTCCCTCTCAGTTGTTATGAATATGGTGGGTTCAATAGAGTATAACGTACTGCCTAGCTTCAACCCAGCTATGTTCGAATCTCTCTACTTCCTAAGTAAGCTTTTCCTCCTTACAGGAGCTATATATACATGCTTAATATTGAGTAAAGTCCTCTTCGGAAGTATTAAAAACACGATATCTTTGGAGACGGTATTAACGGTTTTATCTCTAGCCTTTCTATTTATCCTATAAAACAATAAGAATTTTATGGGGTTGGGCCCGTGGCCTAGCCAGGATAGGGCGGCGACCTAGCCGTAGGCCTGCGGAGCCGCAGGTCCCGGGTTCGAATCCCGGCGGGCCCATCAATAGAATTATTGATTGGAGAGGCCCTTTGGAGTTCCATTGGAATCGGGAGAAGACTTTAGTCATGTATAATATGCTTTAGATCATGGTTTGGCACTTATGGTCATAGATATCCTCTTATCCTTTCTTTGACCTTTTCAACACCAATATCTTTGATTAGTGGACCTAGCCTTGGCCCTTTAGGTGTACCTATAATTATCTGGTATAGTGTCTGGAAGATCTCTCTGTATTTGATATTATATTCTCTTGCAGTCTCAAATATTACTGCTTGGATCTCTTCTCCCTCCATATCCTCATTTATTCTAGAGATTAGAGTATTGAGTGCCTTCCTCATTTCATCTGTTAAATGGATCTCTCCCTCCATTGAAGGGGGTTTTCCATAGTCCCTAACCCAGTTAACAGCATATCTGATCAATTCCTCCACTTCTTCATCTAGGTCTTTATAGCCGTATTTCTCGAGTCTCTTTATAATGAAGTCTCTTTCTCTATCTTCTGGGGCAACCTCAGCTAAACTTAATATAATTTCGTAGGGGACTTTTACTGGAGGGACGTGTTTAAGTTTATATACATATTCTACTATCCCCTTCATCCTAGCGAGTTTCATAGGATTCTCTATTTTAATCTTACCATGGTATACATCCCTATGATAATCCAACTCTCTCATCATAACCACTACAGTATCAAGCTTTACCTTCCTAGTACCTGTAAATCTCTTCAAGAGGAATAGGATTAGGCTTTCAGGGCTTCCATATCTATACCATACTTGAGGTGTAAATACGTTTCCACGTGACTTTGCAATCTTCCTACCTGTGGCATCGAGGAATAACTCATACCTAACATGGTGTGGAGGTTCATATCCAAGGATTTCCCTCGATATTCTGTCATTGACCCTTACAGAGTCTGCTATATCCTTGCCGTAAGCCTCAAATCTAATATCTAAGTTTCTCCATCTAGCTGCGAATTCCGACTTCCAAGCTAATTTACCATCAGCCCTATCTATATATGCATATCCTTCATAGCCACATCCCTCATAAAACTTCCCCCTAATCTCATCCCCTACACATTTATAGCGTACCCTTTTCTTTGTAGGGTCGTATTCTATAGCCATTGTTGTATAGATCCTTCCACATTCCTTGCATTTTGCATGGTAAGGGAGTCTAGAGAGATATTTTTCTTGGCCAGTCTCCTCATATATAATCTCTCCCACCTTCCTCCAATTTAGGAGTATTTCATGTATCTCCTCCACCATTGAACCTGATTTATACATCTCATATCCAGATTTATGGATATATTCGATACCAGCCTTCTCCAATGCATCTTCAAGGATGGAAGACATATGCCTACCGTATGATTCGTGGCATCCATCTGGATCTGGTATCTCTGATACAGGCTTTAGGAGCCATTCATTTAGCCATGATGGAAGACCCTCAGGTACTTTTCTTAGTCCATCCATATCGTCAGAGAAGGCTATAAGTCTGCTATTATAGCCCATATCTTGAAGGGCTAGAGCGACAGAATATGCCCGTACAGCATCAGCCATACTTCCTACATGGGGTATTCCGGACGCCCCTAAACCACTCTCGGTATATAGGTTATCTAGGCTTCTACCCAGTCTCTTCTCTCTTTCAATGACTTCATATGCTACCTTATCTATCCATGTCCCTCTTCCAATAATTTTTTCTTCACTCATTACCACGATATTATTATGTAGGAGATATAGAAAATAAATGGCTCTACTCCATTTCTATGTAGTCTAATGCGGTTTCTAATGCGCTTAACCTTGCTGCATGTAAATCGTTTGAAAATGCGATTATGACAAATTCACATTTGAAGTTTCCGACCTCTTCAACTATATTTTCCGCTAACTTCTCATTATAGTTTGAAAGTCTATCTCTAGATTCTGGAAATAATACTTCCCTATCTTCGATCAGGAGGATTAGAGCGGCTTCACCTCCATTTCTAATAACCCCGTCTCGTAGAGAGATTAGTCTATCAATCTTGAATGAATGGTTTACCGCTACTCCCCATGAATATCTGTAGTGGAAGGGCATATCCCCAGATACATTTATCTCTTTGACCTTCTTCATTATGTATTGGGCCAGCTGGCGTCCATATAATGTTAGGTGATGCCCGCCCTTTATTGTTCCAGCAACATTTAGCCTAACCATCTTCTTTAGGAAGGTTCTGGTAGATGTTTCGCTTAGATTCAAGATATCTTTTAGATTGTATCTACTTACGAATTTGTTCTCACCATATGCAGATTTTAGGAATAGATATATATGTGACTTTCTAAGGTTTGTTCTACCCTTAATCTCTTCAAAGCTTCTGATGAATTTTCTCCAGTCTTCATCCTTTAATAAGCCTTTGCTATTAGAACCCGACTCTTTGCTGGTCCACCACACATTATACATTTACTCCCCTCCTCAACCTTCTTATCGAGGAATATCCCTCTAACTTCAAATCCTCCAGTTATGGACTTGAGTTCATCTGCACATTCCTCGCTATCGCAAAAGTCGGCTTCAAACAGTGAATAGCCTTCTTCACTATGTTTCTTAAGGTCATCCAAATTTTCTATACCCTTGTAACTATTTTTAAGCCTCTCTTCCGCTCTCCTTCTCAACACCTCTACAATCTCTTTTTTAGTAATTTCTATATACTGTGTGAGCTGCGATAATTGGACTGTCTTCCTCTCTCTTATATCACGTCTGAATATCGTCACTACGTTATTCTCAACCTCCTTCTTACCAATCTCTATCCTATATGGGACGCCTAACAAATCATATTCATAGAATTTTTCTCCAGGTGTCTTTTCACTCAGATCTAGCTTAACCCTATATTTCTCACCAAGAATTTCTTCTATCTCTCTTGCATACCTGTTTATCTTTTCATTGTCATAATCCTTCTTGTATATTGGTATTATAACTATCTGTATAGGGGCGATTTCAAAGGGTAGTATTAGACCGTAGCTGTCACCATGTATCAATAGGATTGAGGCGAGTATCCTTGAGAGGCCTATTCCATAGCATGTCTGTTCCCCATATTTGTAGCTTCCATCGATATCATGGAATTTGACGTCGAATACCCGGGAGAATTTCTGGCCTAGATAGTGTGTCGTCCCTATTTGAAGTACTTTTCCATCTGGGAGGAGTGTATCGAAGGCGTAGGTATCCTCTGCACCAGGGAATTTATCGAATTCCTCTCTCTTTACATGGATGAATGGGATCCCAAGTTTTTCATATGTGACTTTATAGAATATCTCCTTATCTTCTAGTGTCTGTCTTATTGCCTCCTCTTTAGTTCTAAATACGTCATGGGCCTCTATCCATAGGAATTCCCTTCCTCTTAGTAAGGGTCTTGTAGCCTTCGTCTCATATCTATATACGGCTACTGTCTGGTATGCTTTGAAGGGAAGGTCTTTATAGCTGGTGAGCCAAAGTGAGTAGATGGGATACATAGCCGTCTCACTTGTAGGTCTTAGGGCAAGCCTCTCCTCCAACTTGTTTTTACCTGCATGGGTTATCCAGAATACCTCACTCTCGAATCCAGTTATATGTTCAGCCTCCTTTTTTAAATTCTCCTCAGGTATAACAACGGGGAATAAAACGGGTTTGTGTCCTGTTGCCTCCAACTCTTCTTCATATAGTTTTATAATATTCTTCATGATCATCATGCCATAAGGCATATAAACGATGAAGCCTTTCACACCATATCTAATGTCTATTATACCTGCCTCTAGAAGTACTCTATCATACCATTCACTCATATGTTTTGTTTTATCTGGGAGTTTCTCTTCAACCTTGCTTTTCTCTGTTTCCATCTCTATTCAAAAATATTTAGATGGGGGGAACTCCTATATTTATTCTATAATGGATGTTCCAATCGATGTTTCTAAGATTAAATTAGAGGATATAAAAACTCTCCTTCCAACTCCTAAAACTGATAGGGAGTTTGGTGATCTGGGGAGGCTTGCTATAATTGGTGGAAGCTATCTTAATATGAATTCACCCATAATCTCTGCTTTGTCTGCCTCAAAGATATCCCTAGATTCCATATATCTAGTTATTCCTGAGAAGCATGCTAGGATTAGAGGTTTTCCATCAATATCTATATCACCGATTTTTATGCCAGACTTTAAGATTACAAAGGGTGTTGTTAGTAAGATTTTGAAGTATGTCAAGAGGAAGAGGATAAATGCCCAGACATTCCATATTGGGCCCGGTCTTGCAGGTTATAGAAGGTATATTATAAGGCTTGTGGAGGAGCTAGCTAAAATTGAAGATACATTTATAGTTCTTGATACTGGTTCTATATATCCTGAGGTTCTTGAGCTGGATATAGATTGGAGTAGGGTCATACTCTCTCCTCATGAGGGAGAGTTGAAACAGTTACTCGGATCTGAGTCTGTTTCGACGGAGGATATCTATAATATGGTTAAAGATAGATATAATCTCATGGCTAAACTCCTGAGAGGCATATACTTCTTTGATAGGGATGGTGGGTTGAGATCCTATCTTGAATATAGAGTTGTCCAGCCGACTAGATATGGATCCCTATATGTATATACTGGTTTACTCTCCGGTTTCTTGGCACATGTTAGAGACATTGGGAAGGCCGCAATTCTCTCTCAATATACTTTTATGAAAACGCTTGAAAAAGTGGGTGTAAATGGGTGTTTACACTGGGAGATTGAGGATTTAATCTATACCTTGAAAGACGTCCTTAAGGACCTATGTACTGTTAAGTAGTTCTATAAATCTCACCGCATCTTGATACATATATACATTATTGAATAGAATGTAGACATCCTTATCTTGGTATCCAGCCACCATATCATATAACCTCTTTAAATCGTCATCAGAATATCGATATTTATATCCTCCTATACCATGTAATCTAAGGTATATAATGCTATCGTGAATATCTACTATTCCATCTTTAAATGGGTCTGTTACAAAGACTATCCCAAATCCCTTAAGAGTCTCAATTACCTCATCATCGAACCATGTTCTGTTTCTAGGTTCTAGGCATATTACATATCCCAAACCCGAAATATATTCCAGGGTTTCATACATATAATCCATCCACATCAGTTTAGGAGGTAGCTGAACCACAATTTTAGATGCTCCAACGGCCTGACACACCTCCAGAGTCTTCCTCAAGGCATATCTCGTCTCATCGTTAAGTCTGAGCCCTCCATAATTCTCAGGGTTTCCAGGTAATTCCCCTTTAAATCTCTTCCAAGTTGGGCTCCTTATATCATGAGTTAATCCTTGCCAGGCTTTAACAGTAAACTCGAAGTCCTTGGGAGCCTCTTCTCTCCACTTCTTATAAGTCTCGATACGGCCTGGATCGTAGAATGTCTTCTGGATCTCAAGAAGTTTTAACTCCTCATATATTTTCTTCTTGGAGGTTGAAAATCCACATATCCCAACCTTTATCATTACTATAATTCATATTATCTACATAAGATATTCAAAATTTCCGTTTTTCCTTTATATTTAGGATATTATCTCCTAAATATAAACAGGGCCTATGAACAGTTCAAGAAAAGTAGCATACATTTCAGTCTTCACTTCACTAGCGGTTGTAGGCCGCCTCTCAATGACTATTCTGCCTAATATAGCCCCTGTTGCTCCTCTTTCACTGCTAGCCGGATACCTTGGAGGTGTGTATACAGGGTTTGCAGTGGGATTTCTAAGCATGTTGATATCTGACATGTACATCGGCATCGGTCCATGGACTTTCTTTACAAGCTTCTTTATGGGAATAGTAGGGATGTTCGGAGCATTCATAGCTAGGATTGCTAGTGATAGAACTCTAACCTTTGCTCTAAGCTATATTGCGGTCTTACTATATGATGTGGGAACGAGCATATTTCCAATGATCTTCTTTGGAGTTCCACCGTTAATAGCGATACTAAACCTCTTCCTTCCAATATCCTTCATAGGAATCCCCTATCCTATGGGCCCCGTCCACGAGTTTTCCTCAAGCCTCATATTCCTGACGCTTGTCAAGCTTATCAATAGATTTGGTTTGAGGGGTGTGGTATATGGATAATAAGATTCTAAAGATTCTAATGGTCAGCTTCATGATATGGGCCATAGCATCTACATCGGCATTGGCATATTATTATAGCCTCTACAACGACCTCAATAGTGAGTATGCTCAGTTGAAGAATAGGGTTGCAGAATACCAAGGTGTAATTAGTGACATGGAGGCTGTAATTTCAGATTTAAGAAGTTCATTGAGGAATATGAACTCTACTTACCAAGAGCTGTTTAAGAATTACAGTGAGATGCTCCAAGAGTTCTCCCGTTTATTGGAAGGTGGATATGTTAATATGGTGATCGATTTTGGAAATGGGACAAGATTATTCTATAAGTTCTATGTGGTGATTGGTGAGAACAATACTGTATTCCATCTTCTCTTGGCTACTGGTCTATCCCTGGACTATGATGAATATCCAGAGTTTAATGATGTGTTTATCAATTGTATCGGGGGTGTATGTGGCCAGATGACAGGTGATAACTCGGGTATGTATTGGATGCTATATATAAACACACAGTTGAGCTCTGCAGGGGCTCGCCAGAGTAAAGTGTTTGGTGGAGATCTGGTTGAATGGAGATACGAGGAGATAAGTTGGTAGGGACTCCCCTCTTCTAAATCTTTTTATGTTAATGGCTTAATATACTATTAACTACATATATTGAATGGTGTCTCTGGATGCCAGTTAAAAGAAAAAATAGAGGTAGAAGAAAAGGTAAGGGTAGGAAGGGTAGAGAGGAGTATACATACTGTTCAAACTGTGGTAAACGTATTCCAAGAGATAAGGCGATCAGAGTTGAGAGGCGCCTATCGTTGGTAGATCCTCAGTTGGCCAAGGAGCTTAAGAAACAAGGAGCTGTTGTAATGTCATCACCTATAATTAAATATTACTGCGTATCATGTGCTGTACACTTTGGTGTAGTAAAAATAGGTGGATACTCAGAGAGAATGGCAAGAGAAGAGCTTTAGTTTCAAGGAGATTTGTTAAAGTTTATTTAACACTTTAATATAATTTTTTATGTGAAGTGTTATGAGCGACGAGTCCATAGCGGATATTAAAAAGAGGATATTTGGTGACATTCTATTTGCCGATGACATAGGTGGTGCACTTAGGAAGTGGCGTCAGTTCTTCAGAGTATCGCAGGTAGAGCTAGCAAGGTTTATGAAGATATCATCTTCAGTACTCTCCGAGTATGAGAATGATCCTGAAAAATCCCCTGGGGCTAGGTTCATAAAGAGGTATGTTGACTCGTTGATCGAGATTGATATGCAACGTGGAGGTAAGGTACTCTCGTTATTAGCTACTGGGGATATCTCACTAGAGTTTTCCAGAGAGATTATAAGGATGAGGGATTTCCATAATCCACTGACCGCTAAAAACTACGTGGATATTTTAGATGTAGAGGTCCTAGTAGGCCCCGAGAATTTAGATGATATCAAGCTATATGGATATACGATGTTGGATAGCTTAGCAGCTATTATGTCTATGAGCGGCCCAATCTACTACAAGATATTTGGTAGGACGACTGAGAGAGCACTTCTATTTACCAATGTAATGACAGGAAGGTCCCCGATGGTTGCTGTAAGGGTATATCCTCTGAAGCCTAGGATGGTCATCCTACATGGGCCTAAGAAGGTTGATGATTTAGCGATTAAGATTGCTGAGCGTGAGCATATGGTATTGGGTGTCTGTAGGCTTAAGGCTGACAGGGACATCATTAGATCGCTAGAGATTCTCGATAAATTCCATAGAGAATAGGTTTATTTTAAAAATACCCCACTCTCTTCATTTTTATGATGTATGAAGATATTGTGGCTAAATTATCTGTATTGCTATTCATAACTGTATTTGCATATAAAAATAGATTTCTTGATACCAAGGCCCTCATCCTCTCCTTCTTCATTGGAGCCCTTGTATTATTTGTAGGAGGATGGATCTACTTTATCCTATTGCTCCTCTTCCTTCTAGTGGGTAGTCTTATGACTAAACTTGTGAGTAATTCTGGGGCAGCCCTCAGGAGTTGGCCTAATGTGGCTGCAAACGGCTTCTGGCCGGCTCTGTCAATAGTCTTCCTATATCTCTATCCAGACAAAATTACCCCTACTATTTTCTATCTAGGTTCTCTGAATGCGATGTTTAGTGATACAGTCTCTACAGAGGTGGGTATGTATCTAGGTGGACAGCCGAGGCTCATCACGAGTCCTAGAAAGGTTGTTGAGAAGGGTCTTTCAGGTGGTGTAACTATGGATGGCTTGTTAGGTGGTTTTCTAGCCGCTTTCGGCTTCGCCTACCTATCCTCTATAATGTTGAATTTCAGCTGGAATAGTTTATTCCTCCATTCCATATGGTTAAGTGGGTTTGTAAGCTCGATCTCAGATAGTTTGCTAGGATCCGTCTTACAGGCAAAATATAGGTGTGTGGTTTGTGGTAAAACTGTTGAATATAAGTTTCACTGTGGAAGTGAGACTAGGTTATTAGGTGGATTTGAATGGATGAATAATCATACTGTAAACTTCATATCAAGCTTTATAGGTGGCCTATTAGCTGTACTGCTTTTCAATGGCTTCAATATGTTCTAGTATTATATTGTATTCCTCCTCAGTCAACATACCCAGATCATAAAGTATTTTAGCTATTTCTGATACCCTCGCTAGTCTATAGACTTTTATGCCCATCTTACTAAGAAGGTGATACCCTCCTTCCTCCCTGTCCAAAGCTACATATACCTTTCTAACTTTGACGTCGTAATTCTCATCTAACAATTCAATTATCTTCTTGGTTGTCCTCCCAGTACTGAGCATATCATCTATAAGTACAACATCATCATTAGCATCTACAAGCCCAACAGATACCATATTCTTTTCTGGAGATATTAGGGCGAATGGCTTCCTCTTTTTAACTGCTAGGGGTATTGTTATCACGGCTCCTTTATCTAGGATTCCTATAAGTTTGTCGGAGTCTTCTAACTCAATATGTTTGGAGAATTGTCTATCTATAAGGTCGATTAAGGTTTTCAAGAGGTCTATTCTCGAAGATAATAGTGTAAAATCTAGGAAATATGGAGATTCAATTCCATTTGAAAGTCTATATCTACCGAAATTTAATATCTTACCTTTTGTTATCAGCTTTGCCAATAGATATTTTTCGTTGTCTATCAACCTTATCCCCAATCATTAATTAATGTAGTACCTTAATT
>WAKC01000027.1 GCA_015523605.1 Candidatus Geothermarchaeota archaeon | reverse complement strand
TTAAGTTTTAGGTCTAGCCATTCCCTACTCAACTTCTCAACATAGTGGATGACCTTATATAGTTCCTCTTTATCCAACTCTTCAACCCTTTTTTCAGGATGAATTCCTGCCCTGTAGAGTATCTCGTTCCTTAATATGTTTCCGACGCCAGATATTACCGACTGGTCAAGTAGAACTTTGGATATAGTGGTTCCTCTATGTTTGATCATATTTAAATATGCTTCATTTCTATCCCAATCCTCTCTCAGTGGATCGGGACCATAGTTCTTCATAATATATTCCATAACCTTCTCTTCATCATCGATCTCTACTATAGGTGCGTTATAAACCGTTAATTTATGGCTATCAGTTTTAATCTGGAGTCTCACCCTTTTGAAGGGCTTCCTAAGCTCTTCATTCAAGAGTTGTATGTGGATCGTCCCGTATAGCATCAAATGTAGCCTAATTGTATACCCATCTATATGGATTAAGATGTTCTTGCCATAGGCCTCGGAGCCGGATATCACTCTACCGATGAGATCACGGTCATCTACCACGGATTTCCTTGTCTTGAAGTATATGTCTATAACGTTTTTTCTTATGAATGTTTTCTCAATGTCGTATGCGAATTTGTGTGCTGTAGGCCCTTCAACCATCTGCCCTCGATATAAAATTATACTTTAGTAAATATGTTTATACATGTATATCATAAAAATTTAATTAGTTGGGATATTGATTAAATACATGACTTGAATAATTTAATTTCCGATATATTCTTAGGGGGGTTGCCTATGAATAACGAGGTCCGTCTCGGACTAAACGTGCCTCTGTTCGTAGCATCAATAGTCTCAATCGGCACTGGTACTCTAGTAGGTATGGTCGCGATATGGTGGTATCTGGCCTGGGGAATGCCCGCCCCTGAATGGCAAAAGGTAAGCCATGCCCATGCAGCCTGGTGGAGCGCAATTATATTAATAGCTGCAATGGTTCTCCCAAGTTTAAAGCTTAAGGATTGGGTGAAGAAGTTCATTGTATATGGTACTTTCCTAGGTCCTGTCCTATGGGTGGGTGTATTGGCAGCATATTATGAATTAGGTGGTGGTCTTATCTGGAGATTCCAGGCCCCACTTATAGGATCATACTATGAAATACCCATAATGGGGGCTATAGCAGGCCTTCTAGAGGTAATAGGTTTTATAGCTATGTCAATAGTTGCTCTTTCAGCTGCTGGTATAAATATTCCTATACTCTCCTCTGAAGAGGCTAAACCAGGTAAGTATGACCTTGTTAGTGATGTGACGGTCCCGAGGAAGATATTTCTGTTACCCTTCATAATTATATCCATCGGTGTAATAGTCGGCTTCATCCTAACAAGTCTTTATAAAGTTCAAAAACTACCTATTAGACCTGCTGCATTGGTACAGTTGCATGACCATACAGCCCTTATAGCTTTGAGTGCATTGATAATTCTAATTCTCGTAAGGGTTTTAGGCGCACCAGAGAGTTTGTTCGAGGGTATGTATAAGCTTATGGTGGTATCCCTACCATTATTGGTTGTGGGCTTAGTACTATTTACAATGGATGTTCTACCGAGTATAGCCTGGGTATTACCAGCGGGGATATACTATCTAATACCGGTCTTAGGAGCTCTGTATACCTCAGGCCTTATCTCTAAGATGAATCTGAAGGGGTATCTACCTAGTATAAGGGTTGCAGCCGCCTTATGTTTGTTTGGCATTGTATTTCTAGTGGCTCAGGGAGCATATATAGCTTTGGTTTGGGATGTAGATCCAGAGATAACTGTTACATATAGACAGCCTGAGGGCGAGCCTTATCCGGGGCCTTATCCAGAGGAGTATCTGGGGACGGCGCCTGTCAAAAATAGTCCTAGAGGGTTGGAAAATGCGCATCTAAGTCCTGGTAGCTGGTATCATATAGCCTTAACATGGCTTATAATGCTAGCTGTAGTTGGAGAGAGGATCTTCAAAGACCTACTTAAGAGGCCTAATCTGATATATCTCTTCATAGTAACGATACCTGCAGCTCCAACATTTAATATGCTGGGGAGGTACCTAGCATGGGCAGGTATTCCAAACGGTATAGGTGCGCTCTTCTTTGCAGGCCATCCATTAAAAGGATTTAACATTATAAGCTTGTTCATACTTGGTGTCTACCTAATCTATAAGTTGAGTAAATCTGGGAAGTGAGCTACCTATATTAGATATCCATTCCTAATTTTTTTACATGAAGCTTAAAAGAGTTGATGTGTCAACTGGTGAGAAGCTCCTCTATCCCTCCAAACCCACGGTAGTCTCAGCCGAGTATGGTGGAAGGATTGGGGGGATGCTAGCTAGCTGGTGGACCCAGTTATCCTTTAAACCGTTTTACATAGGTGTGGCTATTGGTCACGAACGTTATACATATAAACTTGTTGATGGCTCCGGAAAGTTTGGTCTCAACTTTATCGGGTATGAATATGTCGATAAAGCCCCTTATCTAGGTGATGTATCCGAGAGGTTCTTTGAGAATAAGCTTGAGAAGGGTGGATTTAAAATCATTAGGGGTGAGGTTTTAAACGTCCCTCTACTGGGTGATGCATACTTGGCATTAGAACTTAAGCTTGTGGATAAGGTATCGGTTGGGGATCATGATCTATTTATTGGTGAGGTTATGAGTATATATGCTGCCGAGATATATGACGAGAATTATACTTGGCTTCTTGATAAGATAAAGCCTCTATTTTATATGGGCCGTATAAAGAAGGATGGTAAGATATTTAGGAGATATGCGTCTTGGGTTGGTACAGTCTCTCGTGATGTAGAGTTTGCCGGGGGGATATTAAGGGATAGCCATTTAAAGAGGTATAGCCTGAGGAGGGAGGTTATCACACGTTTGAGGGAGGCTTCTCCTTTATCCATGGATGAGGCTTTGGATATTGTTAAGGATGTTCTTCGTAGATATGGTGTGGATGAGGATGACGCTATATACTATGTTCGTGAGGCTGTATATTCTGGAGGTGCTATGGTGGAAGGGTTAAGCTAATTATTCGACGCAGCAGGGCATCTTATCAACTCTTCTTATAAATGCTTGGCCAGTAGCTTTCACGATCTCCGATACTGTAGGGAAGACTTGGATGAGGTTTATCACATCCTCAACTCTATATTCATGTCTTATATATAGTGAACCCTGTATAATCAACTCAGATGCATATGGAGCTAATACATGTAATCCCTTTACAGTCCCTGTATATGGGTCTATAACGAGTTTTGCATATCCATCTTCGATATTTAATATCTGGGATTTCGGCATTAGGCTAAATTGGACACCTCTACATGCACACGCACCCACACTCTCCATAACCTTCTCCTCGGTAAGCCCTACAAATGCCAGCTCGGGATCGGTAAATACTACCACGGGTATGCTGTTATAGTCTATTGTTTCGGGCTCTACACCTATCATTGAGGATGCAGCAACAACCCCTTCTCTAGCGGCTATAGTCTCTAGCATAGCGGGTTTTGGAGTTCCAGCTACATCACCAGCCGCATATATATTTGGGTTTGTAGTCTTCATCTTATTATCAACTTTTATGAAACCTCTGCTGTCAACCTCCACCCCTGCTCTTTCTAGGTTTAATCTGTCGCTGTTCGGCCTTCTTCCTGCAGCTATTAGGAGGGTATCTACAGTTATCTCATGCTCTCCGGAATGGCTTATAAGCTTTAGAATTATCTCCCCATTTTTACTGTGAATCTCCTTTACCCTAGTTTTAAAATAGAATTTCACCCCATCCCTCCTGAGTATATCCGTTAACATCCGTGATATCTCTGGCTCGGTTGTGGGTATAGGTCTATCAAGAACTTCTATTACGTGTACATCTACGCCTAACCTTGCAAATGCCTGTGAAAGTTCTAGTCCTATGGCTCCAGAACCAATTACAGCCATCTGAGTTGGTTTCCCCTCCATTGTCCATATATCTTCAGTAGTGTAATAATCTATCTTTTCAATACCTGGAATGTTAGGAATGTTGGGTCTTGAACCTGTAGCTATCAAAATCTTTTTCCCCTTGAACTTTCTGCCATTGTTTACCTCGATAGTATCTTTATCTATAAATCTTGCCTCTCCCTGGATAAACTCTACGTTATCCATCTCATTTAAGATATCCTCATATTTACTCTTTCTTAGTCTGGATGTTAGATCCCTTATTGATTCAAACAATCTCTGGAATTCCATATTATATCCTGTGATTTTGAGCCCTCTATCCTCAAATATATTGAGTTTCTTTAGGTGTTTTGCCACTTCAATAAGGGCTTTGGAAGGTACACACCCTGTATTTACACATGTCCCACCCAGAGGACCCTTCGATACCATTAGGATCTCCGGTTTGTCTTTCGTAAGTTCATTAATCTTTATCAATGATGAGAATCCTGCTGCTCCAGCACCTATTATAATATAGTCAAATTCCCTCATTCCATTTGATTACATAAATTTATTTGTATTTAAAGAGGGCTACTCATATTCTTCAAATTTATTTGAACACCTTAAAAATATTTTTTACTGGTCAGTTCATATGCTTGTATTCAAGTCTATTATCATCTCCCCTATGTCGGCTGAGTATTCACATATTCTCTTTCCACTCTCTAGTATAGTGTTTATATGTATTATCTCATCACTGGATAGATTCTCATTATCTCTCAACTGGTTGGTTATATAGTCGAATTTTTTCACTGCGTCCTTGACACGGGATATTACTTCATTGGCTAAGATGGTATTTTTATGTATGTATGCGTTGTATGTTGAGATGTATATCTCATTTGATATGTGCAGAATGTTATAGAGCATGTCTAGAATTTCTCTATAGGATGGTCTAGACATTTCTATCACGGTATAGGCTATGCGTACTATATGGTCAACAATTCTCTCGAGTGCCTTGGCTAGCATCGCAGTTATAAGTAGTTTACCTATATCCGTTCTCCTATCTCTATTCTTCCTTATCATTCTAATTGTATATAGGTATAACCTATCCATGTCATCGTCATTCTGTATTATGAGTCTTGCATTTGCCTCGTTTAGATCGTGGACCACATCAGGTAAAATCCCTAGTAGGAAGCTTCCTATTTTGAACATTCTTGCTATAGCTAAGTCGATGGATAACTCTCTCTCTTTAACAAGGGATCTTATTTCAATAACATTTATATCTTCATCTACAACCTCAAAACCTATCATCTTCTTCTTGATAATCTTCTTGATATGGGATCTATATTCCTCTGAGATCCTATCATCCACTATCTTAACCACGTCATATCCAGCTAGATAGTATGAGATGACGAGTCTCTCCAAGAGTTTGGGATCTTTATCAGATATTTTGATTACAGCGGTTAACTCTTCCTCCTTCTCTTCTCTAGCCTTTATTACTATCTCGTTACTATCGACTACCAGGGTTATGAAGTCTCCCTCCTTTAAGTTATGGTTTTCAACCCATTTCTTTGGTAGAGATACTATGAATGTGGTTCCACCAGTTCTCTGGATTTTTCTATGGATTATCTCACCCATTATCCTCACCACATCTATATAGGTTATATAGCCCTCTGTATAATTAAAACCCTTTCTATATAGTTTTCCCCTTGAAATAATGAGTAGTGAGAGGTATGACGTTGAGGAACGGTAAATTGTTCATGTTTTCAGTTGTGGTTGCATTTTTATTGGGCATCCCTATTGGGGCAACTATATATGACATATATAATAGGTCTTCAGGAGAGGTCGCAGGTTTATCCCCTATTAGTGGGTCTACCAGGATTAGCGGTAGTGTATTAATAGATGGGTCTAGCACCGTATATCCAATTACCGAGTATATCGCCTCACTTTTCATGGATGAATATCCCAGTGTAAATGTATATGTGGGAATCTCGGGCACCGGTGGTGGGTTTAAGAGGTTTGTTACTGGTGAGATCGATATAAATGATGCGTCGAGGCCTATCAAGGAGAGTGAGATGAGGCAGGCGGCCGAGAACGGTGTTGAATATGTCGCTATTCCAATTGCTATTGATGGTCTTGCAGTGGTTGTTAATAAGGATAATGATTGGGTGGATTACCTGACTATTGAGGAGCTTAGACGGATATGGATGCCAGGCTCAGATGTTAAGAAGTGGAGTGATATCCGTCCTGAATGGCCTGACGCACCTATAAAACTCTATGGGCCCGGTCCAGACTCGGGTACCTTCGACTTCTTCACGGAACATGTGGTTGGTGAGGCTGGAGCATCGAGGATCGACTATGTTGCTAGTGAGGATGATAACTTTATTATTCAGGGGGTAGCCAATGACAAGTATGCATTGGGATATTTTGGATACGCCTACTATATCGAGAATAAGGATAAGATTAGGGCTGTGGCTATAGATGGTGGTGATGGACCCATAGAACCTACTCAGGAAAATATAATTAGCTTCAAATATCCCCTTAGTAGGCTTTTATTCCTATATGTAAATAAGGGATATCTAGAGTCTAAACCCCAGGTTAAAGAGTTTATCCTCTTCTATCTTAGGCATGCATATAATGCTTCTCTATATGTGGGTTATGTGCCTTTCCCACAGCCATACTATGATGCTGTAGCCGCACTCGTCTCGAATGGTGTATATGTAGGGTATGAAGAGCTCGCGTTGGAGTGGGCTCCGAAGGTGTTGGTGTCTTCAAATGATAGACGAGAAGGTGTTTGAGGAGAAGGTCCGGCGGGAGAATAAATTTAAATATCTACCTATGCTCGCAAGTATCCTACCCGCATTTTTCTTCATAATTATACTTTCATTTGTATTTATCGAGGCCTTAGCCTTCTTCCAGCGTGTCCCGATAAATGAGTTCCTATTTGGTTTTGAGTGGTCGGCCCTGTTTAGGGATAAGAGCTTCGGTTCCATCCCATTGGTCTGGTCTACATTTGTAATAGCATTTATTGCTCTTGCATTCTCAAGTCTTCTAGGCCTTGGAAGCGCTATATACATAAGTGAATATGCCTCTGAAAGGAGAAGGAGGGTGTTAAAACCCCTTATAGAGCTTCTGGCAACGATTCCAACAGTTGTATATGGATTTTTTGCATTGCAGTATATAACTCCCGCCCTTAAAATTTTCTTGCCTGATATAGAGGTTTATAACGCCTTGTCTTCAGGTATTGCAATGGGTATTATGATTACCCCTATTATAGCGACTCTTGCCGAGGATGCTCTATATAGTGTTCCATATTCTTTGAGGATGGCCGCATATTCACTAGGCGCATCTAAATCTCAGATTATCTTTAAGATCTTGTTTAGAGCTGCTTTACCAGGTATCGCATCTGCCTATATACTTGCTTTTGCGAGGGCGATTGGGGAGACTATGATAGTAGCTATTGCAGCCGGTTCTAAACCGGTATTCACACTCAACATTCTAGAGTCTATGCAGACGATGACTGGCTATATAGCTCAGGTGGCTACTGGCGACGCCCCCTTCGGTACTATAGAGTTCTATAGCCTCTATGGTGTAGCTCTCTATCTATTGATGATAGTCTTAACAGTAAACCTTATAGCCGTGTATATCAGCAGGAGGTTTTCATACCTCGTCTCTAGATTGTAGGTGGGGGGTATGGATAAGCCTGTTAAATATATATCGATGGTTGCATTGGCAACGCCTTTGATAATACTGAGTATATTCCTTATCCAGGTGTTCATGGATGGGTTACCACATCTAAGCCTAGACTTTATATTCGGTTCTCCATCTTATGACCCTAGTGAGATGGGGATATTCCCAGTTATAATCGGTTCGATATATATAGTCGGTGTATCGAGTGTGCTCTCATTCCTAATGGGTTTGGGTCTCTCTATATATCTAGTTGAGTTCGTCACAAATGAGAGAATTAAGAATCTAGTCTATTTTGTTGTGGATATGTTGGCAGGCGTCCCATCAGTTGTATATGGATTGGTAGGTCTAGGCTTTATCGGTTATGTATTGGGTGCCGGTAGGAGTGTCCTCACAGGATCCATAACCATGGCCTTCCTTATACTACCCCTCACAGTCGTAGCTACTCTTGAGGCCTTTAGATCGATACCGGAGTCTCTAAAGATGACTGCATATTCTTTAGGTGCTTCTAGGCAGGAGGTAGTGGCTAATGTATTAATACCTTTGGGTCTAGCTAGGGCTTTGACCGGTAGTATTTTAGCTGTTGCTAGGGCATTAGGTGAGGCGGCTCCGATACTTGTTATAAGTGGTTTGTTATTCACGAAGAAGGTGCCTATAAGTCTATTGGATGAGTTTACTGTATTGCCTCTATACATATTCAACTTGGTGACTAGACCCCAACCTATCTATAAAGAGTTGGCGTCTGCCGTGATAATTGTGTTAATAGCTATTTTTATGCTTGTATCACTCACCTCCATCTACTTTAGACTGAAATATTCCTACAGGTTGTATGAGGTGTAGAATATGGTTAACATAGTTATTAGAACTGAGGATTTGAATATCTACTATGGGAAGAGGAAGATATTGGAGGATGTAAACGTTGATATATATGAGAATTCCATATCCGCAGTCATAGGCCCCTCAGGAACTGGTAAAAGCAGTTTCCTACGGTCGTTGAATAGGTTGAATGATTTGATTCCAGGTGCTAGGGTGACGGGGAAGGTCTATTATAGAGGTAGGAATATCTATGAGGATGATGTGAATGTATATCTACTAAGGACTAGGATTGGGATGGTCTTCCAGAGGCCTACGATATTCCCTATGTCTATATATGAGAATGTGGCTTTTGGTTTGAGGATAAATAACGTCAAAGATGAAGACCTGATTTATAAGAGGGTTAAAGAGGCTCTTATAAAGGCTGCATTATGGGATGAGGTTAAAGATAGGCTTGATGATGGGGCGTATAATCTATCAACTGGTCAGCAGCAACGTCTATGTCTGGCTAGGACATTAGCTATAGAGCCTGATGTCCTTCTACTCGATGAGCCTACTTCATATCTCGATCCCAAATCTACTAAGAAGATTGAGGACGTCCTTTTGAAGTTGAAGGAGAGATATACGATCGTTATAGTTACGCATTCCCTTAATCAGGCTAAGAGGATAGCCGACTATGTATTGGTCTTTATGCCTGATGAGGATAATGTAGGTAGGTTGATTGAGTATGGACCGTCGACACAAGTTCTCCAGAACCCTGTTGATCCAAAGACTAGAGAGTATGTGGAGGGATTGATAGGTTAATATCTTATGTATCCCCTTTAATGTATAGGACTATGTTGAAGACGAGAGGCTTATCATATTATGTTAGGCATAAAATTGCTGGTAAAGAGCATATTATAAAATTTGTTGATAGTGTCGATTTAGATGTTGAGAAAGGCTCTATAACCGTTGTATATGGTGACAGGTATAGTGGTAAGTATTTCCTAACTAGAATGTTGACTGGTCTAATCAAACCTTCGAAGGGTAAGGTGTTTTACAAGGATATTGAGTTAACAAGCCTCTCTGATAAGGAGCTTATGCCAATTAGGAGGAAGGTCCAGACATTCTTTATGGATCCGATGCATGTCTTCGGCTTTAAATCGGTTGGTACTCATCTCAAATGGTTAGAGACGGTTTTTGAATCTAAGGAGTATAGATGGATATTTGATGAGTTCCTCTCTGAATATGGTGTTGAGTATACAGACTCCCTATCCAATCCGGATGATCTAACCATATATAAACTGTATCTCATCTATGTGGCTTCCGGTCTTCTGGCCGAGCCTGAGGTGGTTATACTCGAGAATCCAACCGCATTGATAGAGTATAGGGATAGGGATGTGATTCACAAGTTTATTCTAGACTTGAGGGATAGGTATGGCCTGACCATACTTGTAACGACTAGTGATGCGACCCTTCTACATAGTGTCCCAGACTATATCTATATAATGTTTAGAGGTAGGATTGTGGAGGAAGGAAGGAGGGATGACATTATCGATAGACCTCTACATCCATATACCGAGAAGGTCTTGAGGGATACATCATATCATGATGTCTCCGACTCTAGATTTGCAGATGGGGAGAGTATTGCACTATATAATTGGAGTATCTGTCCCTACTCCTTTGAATGTGACAGGTATAGTGAGGCCTGTAATATAGATGTACCTCTAATTGAATGGGAAGGTAAAAGGGTTAGGTGTATCCTCTATCGTAGGTAAACACATGTAAAACATGTGTAAACCATGTGTAAATGGAGTCTCCCTTGGAAAGATTTATTGTATGGCATGGGATCTTCTCTATGTGGGATGAGTTTTTGGACGCCTCTCTGACCATATATAGGGGATGATGAGCCTACCTCTCAGCTGATTTAAAAACTATTACCTTGGAATATTCATAATTATATTTGGGCGATGAGAATCTTCGATGGGCAGGCTGACCAGTGATGATATTCCTTTGATTCGAGCCCATTAAATGCTACGGCTTTAGGAATATCCTACCCCGTGATTCTCCAGCCTCCATTTTTTCGAGAGCCTTCTCGAAGTCTGTAAGGTCCATCTCTTGACCTATTGCCTTTACCTTACCTAGTCTATAGAGTTGTATAGCCTTATATAGAGTTTTCCTTGTTGATGACAAGGTTCCATGTATGCTATTCTGTCTAAGTATTATGAGGCCTAGCTGTAGATCTACAGGCTTCACATTTACATTTCCTATAACCACGATCTTCCCTCCCCACTTCAGACTTCTAAGGCTCTGGTTGAATGTGGGCTCGCCAACGGTCTCTATAACCATATCTACCCCACCCAATTTCTTAACCTCTTTTGAGAACTCTCCATCTGACAAGATTATATGATCCGGCTCAGCCTCCTCTATAAACTTGATTTTCTCTTCACTTCTAGTCACGGCTATCGTCTCGGCTCCATATGCCTTTGCTATCTGGAGGGCGTGAATTCCAACGCCACCGGAGGCTCCTGTCACCAATACCCTATCCCCCTCTTCAATACCTCCTGCATTGTCAATTCCATTTATTATCATACCTATTACACATGATGCTATTGATGCATAGTTGGGGTCCATCTCACCATCGATCTTTACAAGGGATTCCGGCCTTACTAGGATATACTCGGTATGTGAGCCGGGTAGATGCTCTCCATACCACTCCCTACTCCGGCATAAGTTCTCCCTTCCCGTGAGGCAGTATTCACATCTGCCGCAGAAGGTATATGGTAGTGTCAAGACTCTATCTCCCTTGGAAAATCCATATTCTGGGTAATCTCTTACTACTTCACCTGTGAATTCATGTCCTAGTATCAATGGAAGTTTAGCCCTTGGGAATGCACCTTTATATGTAAGTAGGTCTCTATAGCATAATGCCGATCTGACGACTCTAAGCTTTATCCAACCACTTTTATCTCCAGGCTCCTCGACGTCAACGGGTCTAGGCTTCTCACCAAACCTCTCAAGGACTATAGCCTTCATATACATATGAATATATGGCTCCACGAAATTAAGGATAGTTATATCCTTGAAATCTTTTTCTTATGTATCTGTATTTAAATTTCTGGGAGATGAATGGAGCTAGATAGGCTGATGAGATGATGAGTGGCTTCTAGATGATCCCAAATAAATTTTTTAAAACTCCACAATGACGTCTGTATACACATATATATTTTAGAATATGTGTTATAAACTTCCTATACACTTTTGGATCTAAAATGAAGAGGATTCTAGTGTTAGGTGGTGGGACGGGTGGAACTATAGTGTCCAACCGTCTTGCCTATGAGCTTTCGGATTTGATTAGGGATGAGAAGGTTAGCATTGAAGTAGTCAATCCTAGTGAACGGCATTACTACCAACCGGCTTTCCTCTTAATCCCCGTCAATAAAATGGATGAGAGAGAAGCCTATACTAAGTTTTCAAGCCTGATTACAGAGGGTGTTAAATGGATTAAAGACAAGGCTGTGAAGATAGATCTTGAGAATAGCAGTGTCACCCTCTCAAACGGCGAGGTTAAAGAGTATGACTATCTAGTTATATCTACTGGTTCTGTATTGGATCCATCTTCTGTGAAAGGCCTTGAAGATACATACCATTTCTATAGTCTTGATGGAGCTAAGATGTTGAAGAATGCATTGGCCGAGTTTGAGGGTGGTAAGGTGGTTATCGGGGTGTCGAGCATTCCATATCGATGTCCACCGGCTCCAGCTGAGATGGCTTTTCTATTGAATGACTATTTTACGAGTAGGGGTATAAGGGATAAGGTTAGTATTACATATTTCTATCCCCTGCCTAGAGTCTTCCCCATAGCAGGGGTCTCTGAGATTCTTGATGAGTTGATGGATAAGAAAGGTATTGAGAAGGCCTTGATGTTCAACCTAGACTATATAGATACTGAGAGGAAGAAGCTTGTATCCCTAGAGGGTGAGGAGCTTGATTATGACCTGGCGATAGTGATTCCTCCACATAAGGGTGCCCAGGTTATAAGAGATTCTGGCTTGGGTGATGAGGATGGTTGGATAGATGTGGATAGATATACTTTAAACATCCCTGGATATGATAACGTCTATGTTATTGGAGATGCTACCAACCTCCCTGTTTCGAAGGCTGGTTCTGTAGCGGATTTCGAGGCTGAGGTAGTTGCTAAGAGGATTACAGATGATATACTGGGTTATGAGCCTGCAGCTAGGTATAACGGTAAGGTAATGTGTTTCCTTGTTACAGGATTTGGTGAGGCTACTGTCCTCGTCTTCGACTATGATAATCCACCGACACCTGTTCCACCGTCGTTTGTATATTACTGGCTTAAACTCGCATATAATAAGATGTATTGGACGATAACTGCTAAGGCCTTGTTGGCGGGGGTGGTGTTGTAATGCCTAGGAAGAAGAGTGGGTTTGATAGGCTCCTTGAGGATGAGGAGGTTCAGAAGGAGATAGAGAGGTTCGTCAATAATCTCAAGGTTATTAATGATGTGTTAGAGTCGATGAGGCCTCTTGTAGAGTCTGGAGCTGTTGAAACTCTTGTGGGACTTGGCTATCTAGGTGAGACTTTAAAAGCAATATTAAGTGAGGAGATGATATCAAGCTTCTCCAAGGTAGGTTCTGATGCTCTTGAGTTGATTGCAAAGGTTAGGAAGGATAATATACAGAGGATTCTCTCTGCAGTTGCTGACCATCAGATAGAGTTTGAGAGAGAGGTTAGAAATACTAGGATAACAGGTGTGTGGAGTCTATTGAGTGTATTGAAGGATGAGGATGTGAGGAAGGGACTTGCAGTATTGATCGCTTATTTAAAGCTTCTAGGTAGGTATGCATATCCTGATGATAAAAAGGAGTGAGGGAGGATTAACCCCCTACTTCTTTTTCCTGACTAGGAACTCTGTATAGTCGCCTTTATCATTCACAGCTATTAATTCATGCCCTGCTTTTTCAACCCATAGTGGGATGTCCGTCTTACTACCTGAGTCTGATGAATATACGGCTATTACCTGTCCAACCTCAGCTTTTTTAATAGCTTTTATGAGTTCCATTAGTGGCCCGGGGCAGTAGCTCCCTCTAGCGTCGACCACGATATCGGGCTTTACCTCACTCATTAGATTCACCAATGAAAATTTAGATGAAGAGGTTTATATCGGCATCTTTAGACTTTTCTAGATACTCCATAGCGCCAATAACATCATCTACAATGTCTACTAGATCCTCCTTCTTGAGACCCATCATGTCAAATGTCTGTGCACAGGCATAGATCTTTACGTTTCCAATCTCCTTAGCCTGTCTGAGTAGGTCTATAAATGATGGCATATTCTTCTCCTGCATAATCTTCTTGAACATCTCGGCCATAGGACCATAGTCTTTAGACACATCTGGCTGTGGAGCATCCTTTTTAAGGGCTAGTAGACCCCAGAATGTAGCGAATATCTCGACCTCATAACCAAGTCCTGCCGCTGCCGATGCTAGCACACCTACTGGCATGAGCTTATCAGCTGTTCCAGAGAACATTATGATTGATATCTTAGTCATGGTATCACCATTTCACTTAATGGATGTATATTCATTTAAATCATGGGGTTATTCAATATATATAAGGATATATCTGTAGATAATTTTCTAGACAAATGGACTATTGCTCTTCTTCTAAATCATCGATAGAATATCTTGAAGGTATCTTCTCCCTAATTAGCTTGATATCTTCTTGGGATAATCTCCATCCCATAGAGCCTATAAACTCTTCAATCCTCTCCTTCTTCTCCGTCTTTGGAATAGGTATTACCAGCTCCTGAGAAATTAGATAGTTTAGAGCGACCTGCACCTCGGTCTTTCCATATTTCTCACCTATCTCCTTAAGAATTCTATCTCCTACCACTTCTCCCCTCTCAATTGGTGTATATGCCTGTATCGTAATCCTATTCTTAATGCAGTAAGGGAGCAAATTCTTCTCTACACGTCTGTCGTAAACGCTATACCTAACTTGGTTGGCTACAATATCATGTTTGGATAGTGTGTTTATGGCTAGCTCCATCTCACTCACATTGAGATTGCTCACCCCTATATACCTCGTATAACCCTTATCGGCTAGATACTCCAAATTTTTAATCTGCTTTTCGAGGCTTAGATGTGGCTCACTCCAGTGTAGGAGTATTAAGTCTACTGTTGATATACCCAGTCTTTTTAGACTGTTCCTAGCCGATCTCTCAGCCCTCTCTCTTGACACCATGTTATGTGGCATTATTTTAGTGGTTATAAACACATTTTCTCTTCCAACCTCTTTTATGAATCTGCCGAGAAATTCTTCAGCGGCTCCATTTCCATACATCTCGGCTGTGTCATAGTTATCGACTCCGTTCTCAAATGCATATATAAATGCTTTTAATGCCCTATCATAGTCCTGTATCCCAAATGTTCCGAGACCTAGAGAGGATACGTATTCCCCGGTCTTACCAATCTCTTTCTTGTCCTTTACTCTAGCCATTTCTATACACTAATAAATATAGATTATTTATGGCGGTTAAATGCTCAATGTTTATGTCTATCTAATGAAATATAGTTTCTTAATATGATGTTGATATGGGTTCTAAATTCGAACTCTGAGGTTAATGGATATATTGACGTCATATATACTAGATTGTGTGGTTTGAGACTTGTTCAAAATCTTTCTAAGGTATTCTATGTTGGTTCTATAGAAGAGAATGTCATTAAATATGTATCGGGTCTATTGGGTGACCTTGTTTCCCACGAGATTGGTGAGCCCGATATTAAAAAGGTTTTAGATGAATCTCGGGAGGTTGATACACTCTTTGTTACTACTATTGAGAAGTTAGGTTCTCTCTTAGGTGATTATGCAAAATATTTGGACATCGTGGCACCAGCGGTATTACTCCTCAATTTTGAAGATGGGCATCCACTCTTGGAAGGAATTCTATCTATGGATCTCTTCAAATTTATTGAGGTTTGAATGTCTAGACATCTATCTATTTATTATTTACTCTAATTCTATATGTTATGAGGTTTGAGGCACGTAAATATCCAGTCCTTATGATTCCAGGTCCTTCTGAGCCTTATCCTGATGCCCTACATATAGCGTCTTTAAAGGTTGTTAAGCATTATGGTAAGGAGTGGCTTGAAATATATAACCATTTTTATGACCTTGCCCTCAAACTCTTCGGTGCAGATTCTGGAGCTATAATACCATTTCCAATACCTGCTTCCTTCACTATGGAGGTAATCCTTAATAGTCTATTTGAGAAGGGGGATAACATACTCTTTCTAAATGAAGGATTTTTTGTGAGGAGGTTTAAGGAGACTGCTCTTAGATATGGGTTGAAGGTCCATCACGTAGTTCCTGAGACCCCTGGACATAGGGTTAATCTTGATGAGGTTAAGATGTTGATGGATGCTGAAGACATAGCTGGTGTAGTCGTTGTCCATAGTGAGACGTCTACAGGTGTCTTGGAGGATCTAGATGGGATATCTAGGGTTGTCGGTGATGACGCTATATTGATTGTAGATTCGGTATCCAGTTATGGCGCGCTTAGGATGGATGTCTCTAGGAGGGGGATCGACGTATGTATAGGATATGCTAGTAAGGCTTTAGGTGCTTTGAATGGTATCACACCAGTTTATATAAATGATGATATAGTGGGGAGGTTGAAGGATAGGAAGGAGTTTAGGGGATTCTTGAATGATATGAAGGTTTGGTATGAATATAGGGAGATATGGCCCTTCCATCCATACCCAACTACGTTGCCGACCCAATCTATAATATCGTTTATAAAGGCTGCAGAGATGGTTCTAGAGGAGGGTCTAGATAGGGTTGAGGAGAGGCATAGGGAGGTCTCCAGCTATGTATATAAAAGGTTGGAGGAGGCTGGTTTAGAGGGTTATCCAGAGTCTAATGCTAGGAGCCCCACCGTATCAGTCTTCAGATTGGAGGGTGTAGATGCTGATGATGTAGTCAACTATCTCGTTGATAAGTATAACATATTTATAGGGACATCTAAATTTGCTGGTTATAACGGTATTAGGATTGGACATATGGGGTATACCGCCAGCTATAGGTTTGTAGAACCTGTGATAACCGGTATCATTGAGTATCTCTCTAAACAGCGTAGTTGAAAGTAAATTATATATTGTCCATTAATTTGGTTGTAGGGGTATTTAACCCTTAAGGAGGTTGCTGGATATGGATGTAGGAGTTATAGTTAAGGCGGCCCTCGATGTAAACGTTCTCAGGAGTGACCCCAGTGGTAGAATATCTATAGAAAGTATCCCTTTGGTGATTAGTGAATATGACAGGAATGCTATCTATGAAGGTGCCAAGATATGTGAGTCTACTGGTGGGAAGCTATACATATATTCTGTATTGACTTGGGGTCCTATGGAGAGGAAGCTTAAAGACTTTGAGAATGTGATTAGGGAGGCCTTGGCATTGGGTGGTGAAGAGGCCTTTACAGTTGTTGATAAGTCGATAAATTCTTCGGAGCCGATGTATACATCTGAGATACTTGCGAAGTTGATATCTAAGTATGGGAGTCCTAAGCTTATCCTGGCTGGTGAGGCATCTACTGATATGACCTCATCTACTTTGGCTCCTTATCTTGCTGCGAAGCTTGGATATAATGTGGCGACTTTTGTGAAGGAGCTTAAACTTGGGGATGGATATGTAGAGGTTCTTAGGGATGCTGATGAGAGGTTGGAGAGGCTCTCAGTATCCCTCCCTGCTGTGGTGAGTGTGACTGGTGAGATTAATACTCCACGTCTACCCACGCTTATACAGATTAGGAGGGCATTTAGAAAACCTCTTCATAAATTTACATTGGCGGATCTAGGGTTATCACCCATTATGAGTAGGTATGAGGATTATAAGGTCGTTACAGTTAAGAGGAAGAATGTAATTATTGAGGATGAGTCTCTAGAGGGTGTAGCCGATAAACTTATTGAACATCTTATTCAGGAGGGGGTGGTCAAGAGATGAAGGTCCTGGTATTACTGGATAGTAATAAGTATGTCTCTGATATCCACGGTTTTATTATGAAGGCAGGCTTCTCCGATGCTTCGTTGGTAGCCGTCTCTAATGTAGAGGTTTCAGAGGGTTTTGATAAGGTGTATAGAGTAGGTGACGTATCATCTGATATACTGGTTAAATTGGGCTCTGAAATCGGGGATTTCGACTTATATCTAGCACCACATAGTAAGAAGTGTATCGAGGCTCTATCGTTCTATGCTGGCTCAAGAGGTATACCTATAGTTACAGAGGTTACAGATTTCTCTATTGATGAGGGTAGAATCTATAGGAATATACTCTCTGGAAGGGGGCTTGTAAGCTATAAATTTACCACACCTATGGCCATAACCATAGCGACGGGTAAGTTTAAGGGGTCGATATCGAAGACTCCTGAGATTATAAACATGGATATATCCCCGTCTACACAACTTCTCTCAACTGAAGAGAAGGCCTTCGGCGGTGTCGATATTGAGAATGCGGATATAGTGGTTGGTGTAGGTAGAGGGTTTAAGGCTAAAGAGGATCTAGATATGGCTTTTGAGCTTGCGAAGGTGTTGGGCGGTGAGGTCGGATGTTCAAGGCCTATAGCAGCCGATTATCACTGGTTGGATGAAGATAGGTGGATCGGGATCTCTGGTAAGAAGATAAGGGGTAAACTCTACATTGCTATTGGTATATCCGGCGCTCCACAGCACATAATGGCTGCTAATGACGTGAAGGTTATAGTAGCCATTAATAAGGATAAGAATGCACCTATCTTTGAATATGCAGATTATGGTGTTGTGGCTGATCTCTATCAGTTCCTACCTGTATTCCTAGAACGTTTGAAGACTAGATTAGGAGTTTAAACTATCCCTTTTTCCCCTATTTAATGGGATATATTATTTTATGTCGGTTGACATAGGAATAGAGCATTTCCTATTTGTCAAGGATATAGAGTTTATCGTCTATATATCTGCTATTGTATCTATTGCAGTATTTCTCTATGGTGTATATCTCAGGATTATAAAGTGGTTTGGGGGTATTCCAAAGATATCCACGTTAAACTTTGATTTCAAGAGGTTTATAGTCGATAGTCTAGGTCAGGTGAGGGTTTTAAAGAGGCCTGGAGTCGGCTCGGCCCATGCCCTGGTATTCTATGGATTTATCATTCTCTTTATAGGGACTATCTTAAGAGCCTTAGAATATGATATTACACTGAAGTTCTTCGGTTTTAGGTTCCTAACTGGGGAGGGATATCTAATATTCAAGTTCTTTATGAATGTAGGTGGGTTAATCGCTATAATAGGTTTGATAGGTCTTTTAATTAGGAGATTAGGGTTTAAGAGTAGATACCTCCCGGATACCCCCTCGGATTATATACTTATTTTATCACTCCTCGTGATTCTATTCACTGGATTCCTATTGGATTCGATTGCTACAGCTACATATAGACTGGGATGGATAGGCTGGGCTGATTTCATAGGTGTTTCACTTGCGTATCCCCTACTTAGTCTAAATATAGACTTGGCCTCATTATATAGGGGGTTATGGCTCTTCCATATGTTTATATCTCTAACCGCTGCAGCGCTTATACCATATACTAAGCTTGGCCATATGGTCTTTGGAGGGATATTCAACTATATCTTTATAAGGCCCTATCATAAATCAGCGTTTAGAGGCTATAGGGATCCCGAGACTCTAGTGGATGAGAAGGGGTATCTAGGGGCATTATCCCTTAAAGACTTAAGTTGGAAGGAGCGTATGGACCTAGATGCATGTATAAAATGTTCCAGGTGTACTGATGCTTGTCCAGCTACTGAGAGTGGGAAGCCTCTCTCACCTATGCATCTTATACTAGAGCTTAGGAAGGTTATGGATAAGGGTGATTTCGATGGTGAACTAGTCCCGAACTATTTAGAGGCAGATATTCTCTGGTCTTGTGTAACTTGTGGCGCTTGTGTAGAGGCTTGCCCGATGAATATACATCATGTCGAGACTATATTGGATATTAGGAGGGGGCTTATCTCAAAGGGTGAAGAGGTTCCAGAGGATGCTCTAAATGTATCTTATAACCTTATGAGGTATGGGAACCCAATGGGATATGATCCCATGGATAGGGTTAAGATTATCGAGGAGCTCAGTGAGGAGACTGGTGTAGAGATTGCAGATGAGTCTAAAGAGTATGAGTATATATATTGGATTGGATGCCAAACCGTCTTCGACCCTAACAATAGGAATATTGCTAGGTCAATATTGAAGCTTCTTAGGAAGGCCGGGGTAGATGTAGCTATATTGCCTGAGGAGGTATGCTGTGGAGAGCCTGCTAGGAGGCTTGGAGACGAGCTTATGTATAAGGAGCTTGTGGAGATGAATAAGGAGAATCTGACTAGGTATAGGTTTAAGAAGTTGATTGTAAACTGTCCCCATGGATATAACGTGTTTAAACATGAATATAGGGAATATGGATTGGAGCTTGACGTGGTTCATCATAGCCAGGTCCTAAGTAGACTTGTTAAGGAGGGTAGGCTTAAGACCGTCAAGAAAGATGTGAAGGCAACATTCCATGACCCATGTTATCTTGGGAGGTGGAACGGGGTATTCGACGATCCTAGGGAGGTTATAAATTCTGTGGTGGGTGGTCAGCTGATTGAGATGCCCAGGAATAGGGAGAATAGCTTCTGCTGTGGTGCTGGTGGTGGGCAGATGTATTATGAGGTTAAGAAGGGTGTCAGGATCGGTAGTATTAGATATAAAGAGGCTCTGGATACCGGTGCCAAGGTCATATGTACGGCTTGTCCCTACTGTAAGATTATGCTTGCATCAGAGTCGAAGGGTGAGGCCGAGATAAAGGATATATCTGAGATACTTGCAGAGTCTATTGAGGATTGAAGTAGGTTAATGATATATCTGAGTTGCACCTAATCCTTTTTTGATGTTATGTGTTGTGGAGGTATAAGCATCATATAGCTATTCTAATCTCTTCCATCTTGGTTATTGGACTCTTCATACTACCGATGTTCTCCCCCCTCCTCCCCAGGATTCTACACCCCCTAAATGGTTCCTTTGGGAGTCTTAGGATAGCATTTCTAGAGGGCTTTATAGAGCTCCAAGGCTTGGAGAGTGAGGTCCAAGTCCTATATGACCAGCTCGGTATACCTCATGTCTATGCTGAGAATGAGTTGGATGCATATAGGGTTATGGGGTTTCTCCATGCGAAGGACCGATTCTTCCAGATGGATGTCATGCGTCGCCTGGCACAAGGTAGGCTAAGCGAGTTATTCGGAGACCTTACCCTCGATATGGATAAAGAGTTTAGACAGCTCGGCCTCTATATCTCTGCATATAAAACTCTAGACTATATATCGAATTCAACCGATTTTAGGCGTGAATATGAGATACTCCTTGCATACACTGATGGTGTGAACCAGTTCCTCCGATATCTAAAGTCTAATGGCATCATGCTCACTGAATACAGTCTGTTGGGTGTAGAGCCTGAGGAGTGGCGGCCTATAGACTCGATATCTATAGGTAAGTTTATGGCTTGGAGCCTTAGCTGGAGTATGGAGGATCTCCGTCTCCAGTATCTAGTAAATAGGAATGGACTTGATATATTGGTTGACTTGGACCTCCTTGATAGGAGTCTTAATACGCCGATCCTCGAGAGCTTCACTATTAAGACGGGTGAGAATCTAACAACTTCTGTATCTAAGAAGTCTTTTAAAGAGGTTCCTGTTGAGGGGATAGTGAATTCACTTGAGGGTCTGGAGGAGGTTAAAAAAATATTCGGATTTGTTTTGGGTAGTAATAACTGGGTTATATCTGGGGGGTTGACGAGGGATGGCTACCCTATAGTTGCTAATGACCCCCACCTCTCTCTAACGGCTCCCCCTATCTGGTATTACATGGCATTGACATTTGGGGATGGCTTCAAGATACTAGGTGCTAGTCTGCCTGGGACACCCGTGATACTGCTAGGGAGGAATAACTATGTCGCGTGGGGCTTCACAAATGTAGGTCCTGATGTGACAGACTTCTACTATTTTGTATGGGATGGCGATAGGTATCTCTATCGTGGGGAGTGGTTTAACATTGATAGGAGGGTTGAAGAGATAAGGGTGAAGGTTGATGATGGATATAAAGTGGTTGAATATATCGTTAACGAGACTGTATTAGGGCCGATATATGAATATAAGGATGAGCGGTATGCGATGAGGTGGACCGGCTCCCAAGTCACGCTCGAGATGATTGCGGTCCTCAGGTATAACTATGCGAGGAATATCTACGAGCTTATCGAAGCAGCCAGATATTTCCATGTAGCTCCACAGAATCTCGTGGCCGCGGATATAGAGGGTAATATCCTCTACTATCCAGCGGGCCTCTATCCAGTGAGGAACACCACATATCTAGGGGATGTCGGTGATAGGAAGCTCTTTAACTTAGGCTTCCTACCCTTCAATGCAAGTAGGGGGGAGGGGGAGTGGATTGGATATATAGAGTTTGAGGATATACCACATGCGATAAATCCTGAGGAGGGGTTTATTGTCACTGCAAATAATAAAGTCGTAGGTAAATATCCATTCTATCTTGGATGGAGCTGGGCAGATAGGTATAGATATATGAGGATTAAGACGTTATTGATGGAGAAGGCTGGTTCACTAACCCTTGAGGATATGATGACTATCCAGATAGATTTGAGGTCATATGCGGCGGAGTCTATCATCCCATATGCATTGGATATAATCAGGGATAAACCTCTTGAAGATAGGTATATGGAGGCCTTTGAACTACTTGACTTCTGGGATTATAGGATGACGCCGGATAGCCAGGCAGCCCCGCTATATATCCTCTGGCTGTATAATATCCATAGAGGGCTCTGGGGAGACGTCTTAGGGGATTTATCGGTTGGATTCATTCCTCTAGAGACTACTGAGGCTGTATTGAAGGGTTATCTAGCTGGTTCCCTAGGGTCATATGGGAGATGGGTCGGGGATGTTAAAGAGATTGTATATAGAGCCTTTATAGATGCCGTTGATAAGTTGTATAATGAGATTGGGTCTGTAGATGAGTGGAGATGGGGTGATATACTCAAATATAATATAACACACTTCATGGGTGAGGCGTTGCCTTGGTTCAACTATAGAGTATATGATGGCCAGGGAGGTTTCTACACAGTATTTCCAGCTGGTTTCTCCCCGGAAATGCCGCCATATAGAATCTCTTCTTCTCAGAGTATGCGTTCAATATACCTGTTAGATGGAGAGTCTACCTTAATATACTTCGCATTACCAGGTGGTAACATAGGTAATGTATTCAGCCCCCACTATGAAGACCTTCTAGATGACTATGTAGAATTAAGGTATTTCAAGCTGGAGGCTTACGACTCCCCCGATGCATTCACACCTGAGTATAGGCTTGTATTTGGAGGTGGTTAGATGATTGGTAAGAATGTGTTCAAGATCCTCCTCTATATAGTCTCCCTTACAGTCCTCTATATGTTACTTTTAGATTTTACGCCTCCTTCATATCCTATACTCCTTTTACCTCCATTTATAGTAGGTATGATAGCTGGATTCGTATCATGGAGGAAGCTTGATCTATTGGTTCTATCCCTACTTCCCATCCCACTATACTATATAGCGTTTCTACTCTCCATTGATAGAGTCTATACATTAAATAAAGTATTGGCTACAGGCCCAATTCTATATATACCTATTCTATACCATCTATTCCTTGCTTTTTCTACAGCCATATTGATATATAATGTTAAGATGTTGTTTGGAGGTTGGGGTGGTTCAGCTGAGGAGAGTGGTTCTTCCCAGGGATCTTTGGCCCAAGAGGGATGACTGGAGGGGTAAGGTTGTAGAGCTCCATGTAGCCGTAGGGGATAAGGTCAAGGTGGGCACACCCCTGGTGGATGTAGAGATTGAGAAGGCTATACTGACAATTGAGAGTGACGTAGAGGGCATTGTAAAGAATATATTTGTATCTGAGGGTGATGAGGTATCTCCAGGGACTACACTGTTGGAGATAGAGGTCTAGAGAACGACAAGGTAAGGCTTAGAGTCCGCCTTGGAGACAATTTTAAACGTGTCTCAAACATTGTATCTAGTCTAAGATTATCGACTGTATGTGAGGATGCACTCTGCCCCAATATAATGGAGTGCTGGAACTCTGGTACAGCCACCTTCATGGTATTGGGGGATGTATGTACGAGGGGTTGTAGATTCTGCTATGTATTGAAGGGCATTCCCGAACCTCCAGATCCTGATGAGCCATATAGAGTTGCATATGCCGTTAGAGACTTAGGCCTCGATTATGTAACTATAACATCCGTGGATAGAGACGATCTTCCAGATGGAGGGGCGACTCACATAGCTGAGACTATAAAAGCAGTTAAAAATGTAAATCCCGGCGTATTTGTCGAGGTGTTGATACCTGATTTCCAAGGTGATATAGACGCTCTAAAGATTGTTTTAAATGCAAAGCCGGATGTCCTAGCTCATAATATTGAGACGGTCGAGCGTCTAACACCGATTGTAAGGGATAGGAGGGCTGGCTATTGGCAGAGCATAAAAATACTAAGAGTAGCTAAGGAATATGGATTCATAACTAAATCGTCAATCCTACTAGGATTTGGAGAAACCTTTGAAGAAGTGGAGAAGACCATTCGTGACCTTGTAGATATAGAGCTTGACATCCTAGTGTTCTCACAGTATCTAAGGCCTAGTAGGAAACAGCTTCCAGTAAAGAAATACTATACTCTAGAGGAATTCAGACGTCTTAAAGAGTTAGCATCAAAACTAGGCATTAAGAGTGTAGTGGCACATCCGCTCGCAAGAACGTCATATAAGGCTAAACAAGCCTTCGAAAATGTAATAAAAGGTAGACCTTAACATAACCAGTAAAATAGGTTAACATATAACTACGTTTTTTCTTTGGTTATATCAAAATTAATTCAAAGTATAAATGATGGAATAATATTATAAATGTTTAAATTCGTTCAAAAAGCTGCTAAGCCTTATAACTGTGTCTCTTCACACTTTTTGAATTATGTTTTTCTTGAATATTCTATATTTAATAAAATGAATTAAATTTTATAGTATCAAAAGTCATATATACTGTTTGATTTAAGTTATATAATATAATTTTTTCTTCAAATCGTATAATTTTATTTAACATGGATAAAATCGAGTTTCTCTTGGTGATTGTGATTCTAGTGGCTATATATGATATGCCTTCGCTATTTGCTGGTTCTACAACTGGTATAGGTGAAGATAATTATTATATACCTCCTCGAGCCCTAATGAGTTTTAATCCACAGGTTGTGAGGCCATATGATAGTGTTAAAGGCGACGGTGAAATCAATATCAATCTGTTTTGTGTATCATATCGTATCGAATATGATGTAAAGGCACGGGCACCTAGTAACATCTTGTATTATAATCTACCTGAAAGACCATTCTCTATTGGTCTACCTAAATGGGTGAATGAAGAAGGTGTTTATTACTATGAGAGTGGCTTCTCCTGTTCAATATCTTATAGGAGGTTTGTAGTTTTTCAAACTTCAACACCATATATGTATGATTATCATTGGGGTGCTGTTGGAGAAGCTTTTTGGGGAGTATATTCCGAGTCTTATTTTGTAGGTGAAAATATAAGGTGAGCAATAATAGAATAGGACTAAAGAAATTAAAGTATCTCTTTCTGATATCCCTGCAGGGAAGTATTTTCACCAAGTTTACTCATTGGATTAGGGTATTGATCTTATCCACAATAATTTTATCGGTTTCATATGTAAACTTTTTTCTTATACCTCATCAATACAATGTACATATCGCACCGTATGAAAATAGTTTGTTTGATTTCTATATAGATATCGGAGGTATCTTTTCAAAGTTGGGTAGGGTTGATAAGAATCTGACTCCGTCAACTTTTGCTGAAGACCTGATAAAATGGTTTGAATCTAGGGGTATTAACGTTAATGATTACGTATTATCTGCTAGAGTGGCTTCCCCCCTTATTTCAGTGGATTTGATAGTTTTAAGTGATATCTCTAAGTTGAAGCTTACAGAGTATCAAAACATTATTTATGGAGATTTCCCTACTAAGGAGGAGGTACTAATTTCTCCACATATAACTAGATGGAATGTCTCTATAGATGGTAATACCATATCTCTAGATGGAGTGTTGAAGCTAAATTATTCTGGTATATATATGGGTGGGGTTGATGTAATTGTGATTGATTACACTCTATATAGGAGTATAGCGGAGGAGTTGGATTTAGAACCCAATATCTTCTCATCTGATATGCTGGCAACATATTTAATCTACATAGATTTTGAAGGAGATATAGAGAAATCCGAGTTAGTAGAAGCGACTTTCGATTTGATTTCTCTTTACATAGAGGCTGGAAGGGTTATTATTCCTGTGCGTCTGTCAGAGGATGATATTCTGGAGAATATCGATTTTTTCATTATCGATAAGAATGTGGTGTTAAGAAAACTATGGAACTATTACTCATCAAAATATCTCAATCCTTTTTCAGACCAAACTTTTGTGGGGGTTGGAAGCTTTATACTATTTATTGCCTACTTGACTAAGGTAGTCTTGGATGTTCTAAACAATAATTCTGATATTATAAGTCTCATCTACTCTATTGGAGGGGATGATAAGAGTATATTGTTCTACATAGTATTGATGTCTATATATTATGCGGTCTTTCCGATTATTTTGTCGTTTCTAGTAGTTCTTTACTTCTTTAATGGAATCTATGGATTCTATTTCACTCCAGCCCTTGTCTTTAGTTGGATCTACCCATACATCTTCATACCTCTTATCCTTATTTTTATTGCATCGTCTGGCCTGTTTATGTATAAATTGAGGAGGGAGGGTCTTGCAAAGGCTTTATCTCTTGAATTCTAGGGGATGTATATGGATGTCGAGATAATAAACGTCTCGAGGAGGTTCCAACTTAAAAATATGGGTGTTATAGCACTCCGAGATATATCAGTTTTATTTCCTAGTGGTAAAGTAAGTGTTGTCTATGGTCCTAGCGGGTCTGGTAAAAGTGTTTTATTGAATTTGATAGCGGGTTTTGATAGGCCTGATAATGGTTCGATATTGATAGGTGGTGTGGATATTACATCTCTTAGTTGGGGAGAGATGAATGATTTTAGGAGGAGATTTATCTCCTACTGTATGCAGAGGAATGTTTTGATTCCTAGATTTAAGGTAGGTCTCAATATCGCACTTCCCCTTATAATCCGTGGGGTAAGTTATGATGAGGCTTTGGAGAGGGCTCATGATATAGCCAAGGAATTGGATATTGAGTATACATTCGATAGACCAGCCTATACCTTGAGTGGGGGTGAACAGAGACGGGTAGTCTTGGCACGGACTCTAATTATGGATCTAGATATCGTGTTGTTAGACGAACCGACTTCTAACTTAGACGAAGAAACCGCTGAAATGGTGAGGGAGATCATTCTCAAACATTATAGGGAGAGAAGAAGAACTATGATAATATCGACTCATGACCCAGGCTTTAAGGATGTTGGGCATGTTAGACTGAGATTGAAGCAGGGTAGAATCTCCAAGTTGGAGATGGATTAGATAACATTAGACATGGCATTTTATTAACACTCTCTCGAATTCTCTATTTTGATGTTTAGAGTAATTCTCGACTATTATAGAGATCCTATTGTTAATATGGCTGTTGATGAGGCTATTCATAGGTATAGGGGTAATGTTGATTTTGATACTCTAAGGATTTATATGTGGAGGCCTAGTGGAGTGTCTATAGGTAGGTCTCAAGATGTATATGAGACATTGAATCTAGAGTGTGTCTGGAGTTATGGATATATACCTGTTGTTAGACCTACTGGTGGGGGCGCCTTACTACATATGGAGGGTGGGGAGGTAACATATTCCGTGGTTATAGGCCGTGACAATCCCATATTTAATCTTGATGTGCAGTCATCCTCAATCGAGATTGCTAAGGGGGTTTATAATGCGCTTTCTAGGCTTGGTATAGAGGCTGGCATCTCTGGTGAGTATCTCTCGAGGGGTGAGCCTTTATGCTACTTTAGGAGGGGTTCTAGCGATATATTAATTGGGGGTAGGAAGATATCTGGGAGTGCCCAGATGAGGGATGGAGATGCATTGCTTCAACATGGAACCCTTTTAATTAGACTTGTTCCTGATATATGGTCATGTGTTATTAAAGATGTGGATGTAGATAGTTTGAAGGAGAAGGTGATATCCCTAGCAGACCTTAACGTATGCCTTCCAGTTAGTAAGGTATACAGTGCACTTGTAGATGGGTTTCTCGAGGTGTTTGGGGAAGATTATTTCTATGGTTCTCTCCTACCTGAAGAGGTTGAGATTGCCGATGAACTTGTTAAAGAGAAATATCTTCGATGGCTAGAAGAGGTAAGGAGTCAGTAGATAGTTTCATCGATATCGTAAATAGCCTGTATAGGCTGTCTATCCAGCCTGATACCCCTCCTGATATCCTCTATCTGCATATTCATCTCTTCATCATCTAACTCGGTCAACCCATATTCCCTAGAAATCTTAAGGTATTCAGAATCCTCATGGATCTTTAGCTTAGAGAAATAAATTATATCCCTCTCATCCAAGGGCATAGAATTTATAACTTCAACGGTCTTCTCTACATGTTCATCATAATACTCTCTCCCCCCAGCACCTATGAGGATTATAACACCGACAGATATCCCAGCCTTCTTCAGCCTTTTAACAAGTTCTATCGACCTAGTTGCAGGACCGGGTTTTGATAGTATTTTTAGGACATTATCACTCCCACTTTCTAGCCCGATATACACCCTTTTATACCCTTCTTTCCTCAATATTTGGAGCTCTTCTATGGATTTGTATACTGTGAAGTAGTCGGAGAATGAGTAGAACCCTTCAACCATATCCCCCGCTATATATTCCTTGACTATCCTGATATATTCTAATAGCTGGTCTGTCTCTGCAAATAAAGCGTTTGCATCTGATAGGAAGACTTTCCTGCGGATTAGGATGCCCTTTCCTAGGAAGTTTACAACCTTCTCTACATGTTCTCTAAATTCATCCACCGATTTATATCTGAACTCCCTGTCTCTATAGAATGTGCAGAAGCTACATTTGTTGTATGGGCATCCCTCCAACGGCTGGAATACTAGAGCTAGATACTGGTCTGGAGGTAGGATAGAGATAGGCCTATATATCTCCCTAAAAACCTTCTCTTCCCTCTCCAAACGTCCTATCATCTCCTCATTTAACAATCCCTTCAAATCATCTCTTCCTCTATAGTTGAGATGGTCAAGTATCTCTCCAATCCTTCTATATGTATATCTGAGGATGTATCTCTTCTCATTAGCATCCTTTATCCTACGTATATACCTCCTATGGGGTTTGAACGATATCCATTTCTTCTCTATTATCTCACCTGATAACCCCCTTTCATAGAGCATATTGTCGAAGTACATGAAAATTGGTCGGCCTTCAAGGTCGAATACATATACCTCTTCTCCATAGGTAAATTTTATAGAGTCCCGGAAGATGGATAGAGTGGTGTCTACACCGTCTACCTTACCAGTTACCAACTCAATTAATTTAGGCATCCCAAGGTATGATAGAGTTTTATATACCCCTTAAATCTATAATAAATACAATTATGTCTCTTATCAGAAGAGATATTCTAATCTATATGTTGGCTGTCTTCCTTGTTCTGATGCTCTCAATATCATTGGCTTATGGGGATGATGAGGAGGGTGAGGAGGGAGGCCTCTTCGGTGAAGATTTCGCCAATCAATTAGGCAGTGCAGCCTGGATAGGAGGTTTATTCCTTAACTCAGTCTTCGTCGTAATTAATAGGGCTCGTAAGATCTTCAGGCTCAGAGTCCCTATGAGGGCTATCCTAGATTTCCATATAATCACCAATGTCTTACTCGGTATAGCGGGTATTATACATGGATATTCATATCTCAAGGTTGCAGGGCCGGCTGAATACGTAGCTGTAGGTCTAATCTTTCTGTTACTTGCAACAGGCCTCTTCCTAAGATATATCTCATCGAGGAACGTCAAACTATTGAATAGGATAGTGCATGGCCAGCTCCTACTCTCAATTATACTGGCTATTGTGATCGGCTATCACATAGCCTTTATCGAGGATTAGACTTTACGGTGAAAAAATTATATAGACTAAATTCTGAGGGTCAACTATTATACCGTATAGACTAAATACATTATTGGTTGTCCGATATTCATCTTCATCGGTGATTTATTGTGAGTAGACTCGAAGTTGGAGAGAAGGCTCCTGAGTTTACATTATTAGATACAGATTTGAAGAGTAGGTCTCTTAAGGATTTCTTGGCTGAGGGTAAGCCGGTCGTCATACTATTCTTTCCAGGTGCTTTTACCTCAGTATGTACTAGGGAGTTATGTACATTTAGGGATAGGATGGCAGAGCTTGAAAAGGCAAACGCAACCGTCGTCGCCATAAGTGTGGATACACCATTCTCATTGAAAGAGTTTAAGAACAAGTATAATCTTAACTTTACCTTGTTGAGTGATTTTAATAAAGAGGCTATTAAAGCGTATGATGTAGTCCTGCCAGAGCTCCTCGGCTTGAAAGAACTAGCTAAAAGGGCTGTCTTCATTTTGGACAAGGATGGTTTTATAAGGTATAAGTGGGTTAGTGATGATCCTGGTGTTGAACCTGATTATGAAGAGGTTATTAGGAAAGCTAATGAAATAGCTAGTTAGACCTTATCTCACCTTTTTTATTCCATCGGTATGAACATATGTTTTACATGGTATACCCCATGTATACCTCTTATCCTACTCAGTAATTCTCTAACCCTGTCTCTACTACCTTCTGCGATGAAGATATCTATACAATATTCATTCCCCAGATGTCTATGGATACTCTCGATGACTATGTCGTTAAAATCGTGGTTTAGCCTACCTAATGTCTTGGAGACGGAGGTGTTATCCTTGTCATATGTAATCATTATTGTTGCTGCCACGTTATCCCTCGACATATATTCAGCTTCCTCTATTAAATTCCGAATAGCGTCTCTAAACACCTCTGATCTACTGTAATACCCCCTATTCTCCACATACTCGTCTATCTTCTTCAATAGTTCCTTGGGAATTGAAAGACTTATTATAGGCATCTCAACAAATAATTAATAACATATCATATTTAAATTAATAATTCATTATGATTAAATAGTTATTTCCTATTATAAAGTTAATATACCCCTAGCAATTTACGTTATTGTGATGTGTTATGGGCGGAGATCACGGTCATGGACATGGAGATGCAAAGGAGAAATGGTTTTACATGTCGATCATCTCAGGCGCACTCTTAGTGTCAGCTATATTAGTGGAGAACGTATTCGGCGATATCGAGCTGGAGCCTCTGAGGACTTTGTTGGGTGTACATGCTACTCTAGCCCAGTTATTCTACCATATCCTGATAACATTCTTTGGAGGGTATATTCTGATCCTTGGCATTAAAAAGTTATATGTCAAGAAGAAGTTTTCCACGGAATTTCTCATGGGAGTCGTGGCCGTAGCATCTACATATATAGACCTGTTGTTTGAAGGTGCAACAGTACTTACTCTCTTCATGTTCTCAGAGTTTCTTGAAGAATATATTGAAGATAGGGCTAGAGAGTCGGTTTCCAAGCTTGTGGAGTATATGCCTCAGGTGGCCACAGTCCTGAGGAATGGTTCTGAAGTCGTAGTAGACACGGATGAAGTAGTTCCTGGTGAGGTCATCATAATCAGACCTGGTGAGCGCATCCCCTTGGATGGAGTTATAGTCGAGGGTGAATCATCTATCGATGAGTCCACTATTACCGGTGAGAATATCCCGGTATTTAAGAAGGCTGGAGATGAGGTTTATGCAGGAACATTAAACTTAGATGGTGTTATAAAGGTTGAGGTAACTAAGCCTGCTGAAGAAACCTTAGTATCAAAGATAGTTACTCTCGTTATGGAGGCTAGGGCTAGAAAAGCATCTATAGAGAATATCGTTGACAGGTTTTCCGAGAAGTATGTACCGGCAATCGTGACTGTAGCCGCTGCAATCGC
>WAKC01000026.1 GCA_015523605.1 Candidatus Geothermarchaeota archaeon | reverse complement strand
TGGGGCTTGGAACATCTATCTCTACAAGATATTTGGCGACCCATTCAACACCGCTGGACTCGTGATAGATCCTAGGATGCATGACGGCTTTGTCTTTACAGTTCTAGATGTTGTAGAAGGTGTAGAGGTAGACTTCAAACTTCCTGAGGATGCTTATGACCTCCTTGCTATCATAGGTACCCAGAGTAGGTATGTAATTAAGGAGGTTAGAAGGAAGTCCGATAATGAGATCGCAGCTGTGGCGTCTACAACAAGACTATCGTTGATTGCTGGTAGATATGTAGGTAAGGATGATCCAGTTCTTATAGTGCGTGCTCAAAGCGGATTCCCAGCTATGGGTGAGATACTAGAAGCCTTCTCTAAACCATATCTCGTCGCGGGATGGATGAGGGGTAGTCACTATGGACCTTTGATGCCGGTGCCACTTAAATATTCTAAGGTTACTAGATTCGATGGGCCGCCTAGATTAATAGGCCTAGGTTTCCAGGTAGCTAATGGTAAGCTTATAGGTCCTGTAGACTTATTTGATGATCCTGCATTCGATCCAGTTAGAGATCTCGCCTCTAAAATTACTGAGTACATGAGGCTTCATGGACCATTCATGCCGCATCGACTCGGTCCAGAGGAGATGGAGTATACCACACTGCCACAAGTCTTAGATAAGCTTAAGGATAGGTGGACGAAGTCAGAATAGCTACCCACCTATTTTATATTCTTTTCTCCATAGAGTCAGTTTTTCCAGGTATTCCCAGTCTATCTCAACCCCTATTCCACTATCCTTTCTAACCCACATCCTACCTTTATCATCTATCTCCCAAGGTTCAGTAACTATATCCCTATTGAAATATCTCTTGCTCGCAGATATATCGGATGGGTAAATGATATTTGGAAGTGTAGCTAATGCAACGTTAAAGCCTCTACCGACACCAGTTTCTAGCATACCACCTATCCATGTCCCTACACCATTCTCCATCGAGATATTGTGTATAGCTATACTTTCACCTATCCCTCCTACACGTCCCGGCTTTATATTTATAACTTTTCCTGCTCCCATCTCGATAGCCTCTTTGGCTAGGTCTGAGTTATATACTGATTCATCTAGGCAGACTTTGGTCTCGAGCATGGACTGGAGTCTACTATGGAGATATAAGTCCCAATAGGGGAATGGCTGCTCAATATAGAGCAGGTTATATCCATCTAGTTTTGTTAGGTGTTCGATATCCTCAGATCTATAATCTCCATTGGCATCTACAGTCAGTAGGATATCTGGGTATTCCCTTCTAACGGCTTCAACTAACTCTATATCCCTTCCTTTTGAGATCTTTATTTTTATCCTCTGGTAACCCTCCTCTAAATATGATGCGATTTTGGATAGGAGAGTATCTATATCCTTTTGTAGACCTATTGAGACGCCGACATTTGCATATTCCCTTACACCACCGATTAGTTTATAGAGTGGTTTGGAGAGTAGCTTGGCAGTTAAATCCCATAAAGCCATCTCAATTGATGCCTTTGCCATGTTAAAACCTTTTATCCAACTCACTTTCTCCATAAACTTCGTTGGATCAGTTGGAAGTCCATCCTCTATAGATGGGATGATGTAATTCTCGACTACAAACGCATCTATATCTGCAGATTCGTAGGAATATCTGGGATATTGGCCGGCTGCGGTCTCGGCATATCCCTCTTCCCCACCTGCTTCTACAATTACTAGGTAGGTATGCTTTTCATATTCCCTGCCGAAGCTTGTTTCGAAGTATTCCCTATACGGTAGTTTTATCCGTATGAGAGTTATCTTATCTATTTCTTCACCAGGTAGATTTGTCATATGGATCGAATCCCCTCTTCAATATATAGATACCTCTATCCATATATTGATTTCTTACGAAGTGAATAACTGTATAACCACGGTTGAAGTAGTATTGGAATGCCTCTCTCATCCTTAGCTTCCATATTCTTTTAAGCTTTTGGGTGTCCTGACCTAGATTGTCGAAATCGATTGGTATCTCTATAGATACGTATTCATCATCTAAATGTTTGACTTGAGAGGGGGTTATTTTAACCTCATCCTTGATTAGTGAGAGAGCCGTTCCGTATTCAAACTTCAAGTCTTTATCGAATCTGTATCTGGGCCTCTCATTAATCCACGGCGATTTTATCCACCATTCAACCATAAATCTATCTGATGGGACGCCTCTATTGAGTTCATCCTCCATCTCGCCATAATGTTCTACTAGATATGTATTTGTTATTACCCCGAGTTTACCGATATTAAGCCAGGCGTTTTTAGATCTAGCTGGGTCGAATGTCCATATAATCAGGTCATATCCATTATCTATGCTCCAATTCATCTGTTCAATCTTAAGCTTCTCACCTATTCCAAGGTTTTGATATTGGGGTAGAACGGCTAATTGATGTGAGTAGATACAGTATCTGCCTTTATACTTACCTATAAATCCATATACAAATCCTACTAGCTTGTCGTCTACATATGCTCCTTTAACGACTCCCCCAACTTCTTTTACAGCCACTATTAGATGGCTTGGGACTACCCCGCCACCCCATACCTTGAATTGTATATCCTCAAATTTTTTAATCTCATTGGGGTCTCTAACATCTTTTATCTCTATCTTGTTGACCATATAAGTAGATTATATTTGTAGTTGGTATAATTATGTTTAATTGTATGAGAAAGCCTCTCTTCATTATAAATGCGAAGAATTATAGCCAGGGTAGTGGTGAGAATCTAAGAAGGTTCATTGAGTATGCAGAGTCGGCTTCGCAAGATTTTAATGTCGAGGTTCTGGTTGCCCCACCTGTTGTAGATCTATATTATTATGCGAAGAAGAATCCAGAGAGACTGATTTCACAGGCGGTTGATACGGTTGATTATGGAAGCTCCACAGGCCATATCCCATTAATGAGGCTTGTTGACATGGGCCTTAAATATAGCTTGATAAACCATTCTGAGAATCGTGTTGACCATATGTTGATAAAGGATATCAATTTAGTTGCCAAGGATATAGGATTTAGACTTGTGGTATGTATCCAGTCCATCGACGAGCTTAAAGAGCTTCTCTCTCTTGGTGTAAAGCCATATGCATATGCATTTGAGCCTCCTGAGCTGATAGGTTCTGGACGGTCGGTATCCAAATATGCGGGAGATGAACTTCAGAAAGCGGTAGAAATTTGTAGAGAGGCGGGGGTCAGATGTTTATGTGGAGCGGGGATCACCGATGTAGAAGATGTGGAGCTTTCAATGGAATACGGTGTAGAAGGTATCCTCGTATCCAGCGGTATAATTAAATCTAAAGATCCCCTAGGGAGAATATTAAAGTTTTCTCACATTATAGGCAATACCTTCTTAAATTCCAAGTAAATTAAAGAAGTGTAAAAAAAAATATAAAAAACTTATAAATAGCCAAAAAGGTAAGTAATAAATGGCATGATTATTAATAGATTAGTATCAATATTAATAATTATAATCTTTGGCTTATTTTCAATTACTTATTTGGTTTATGGTTCGTGGATTAGAGTGTATGATCATGACTATGAAGAATTTGGTCCTGGACTTTATTGTCTTCCACCATCTTCATATGCCTATGCTTATGTCGATGGATTGATAACTAAAAATGTATCTGAGCCGGATTATTTTTTAGTAAAGGATGTTAATCACAATTATGATTGGGGAGGAACCTGTGCTGTAATGGCGCTCATAGACAGATATCCAGGAGATGGAAATGATGGTTATTTAGAAGCATATACAGAAGTACAAGTGATAGAAGTAGGTTGGGATTATGGGGCATATGCACTAGCTCAAATAACATTTGGAGGTGGTCAATAGTGAGAGTGAAATTTGTGCCATATATGATTATATTATCTGTTTTAATTCCATCTATTTTTTTGGGTATATTAATCTCGAACATGTCAAGTAGCCAATTAGCTATAAGTAAATATCCTTGGTTATTTGAGGGTGCTTATGTATCTTATTATACTGATACGATCCATCTACCAATAGATTATATAAGTAAGTACGGTGACAATATAGGTAGAAATGTTTATTTTGGATGGAATATAACAAAAATCGGTAAAGATTTCTTTTCTGCATTGGTGTGGATACAGTTCGAAGTTGGTGATAAAATTGTATATAAAGAAAAAGTCATTAAAGTTGATTTAGAATCTTTTATAGCTTATGAGGGGGAACAAAATCTCGGAAATTGGTATTTAGCGTTGAATCCATCTCATTTTCAGGTGAATGGTAGAATCAAATTATTTGAAGGTATTGTACAAAGGTTTTCGGTTAATGCCTTCATATTATCCTTAAAAGAAGGATTTAAAAATTTTACATCAAAAGACATACATAATATACAGGCTGCTCTGAAGCAGGGACAAGAAATACCTTTGTTAATTGATGTGAATAGATATCCAAAGTCTTTAAATATAGATAGGGATAATTATCTAAGCAAGTATTACAAAATTAAAACACATGACTTGGTATATGTCAGTATTGTAAGGACATTAACAAACGACGAATTTTCCTATATAACACAATATACGGCTAATAAATCTGGGTCATTTTTCGGTATAACTGCTCTTGGTTATGCTTTAATTTATCATAAACCTACAGGTATTTTGTTGAGTGGAATATTAATGCCGTTAGATACTGTCTATTACCACTTGTTTGGAGTTTACTGGTTCAATATGGACAGGTCTATTCGTAGTAACGACTGGCTATTATTTAGAGGTGCATTTATGTTATATGATACCAACATTTTAAACTAGAGTTAATATTCCTAACCTTTTTATCATGACTTGTAAAATAAATCTGAATAAATTGAACCCGAACACTAATATATCAAATGCTGCTTTAACCCCGATGACGTTTTATTAAAATAATGAAGTCATAAGTGTATCGGGCCCGCCGGGATTTGAACCCGGGACCTGCGGCTCCGGAGGCCTACGGCTAGGTCGCCGCCCTATCCTGGCTAGGCCACGGGCCCAGAGCGAGATACATATCTCTTATATTCCATATTATGGAAAAACTTTTTTGAGTAATATGTATTGTGATGGTTTGGTGGTTGTATGGATATTATAGAGCTTGGAGAGTTGATTAAAGAGTCTATATATGAGTTGATGGGTACAAGAGAGGTTGAGGTATCTCTAGAGGTACCTCAGAAAATAGAGTATGGAGATTTATCTACTACATATGCATTTAAAGCGGCTAAAAAGTTTGGCCGTAGACCCTTGGATATAGCTAATGAGATACGGGATCATCTCCTCTCCTCTGATATTCCATATGTGGAGGATGTGAGGGTTGAAGGAGGTGGATTTATAAATATATATTTAAATAGGGATAGGTTCTACACCGACTATTTTAAGGGGCTAGTATCCAAAGGTATCGAACTGTTTAAGGGACGATTTGGAGGTGGATACATACGGATCGAATATACAAGTGTCAATCCTAATAAGGCTATACATATAGGTCATGCCCGAAACATTCTATTGGGCGCCTCATTACATCACCTCCTGAGTAATTTGGGATATAGGACTCATATGATCAATTATATCGATGACACGGGTGTTCAGATGGCGGATCTCTTACTAGGCTTTATAGAGCTTAACTATCCTTTGGAGGTAGGGGATTCCCAGAAGTTTGATAAATATTGTGGAGATGTGGTATATGTAGAAAGTGTTAAGAAGGTTGAGGAGTCTGAGAAATATAGGGAGATAGAGAGGAAGATTCTCCGTGCATTGGAAGAGGGTGACAATCCCATTTCACACCTCGGTAGGGAGATAGCGTCAAGGGTTTTGAGGGCACAGCTTGAGACGTGTTTCAAGCTAGGTGCCAGGTATGACCTACTTGTATGGGAGTCGGATTTGATACATTCAGGTCTACACAATTATCTAGATAGTATCAGGGAGAAGGCGGATAATATTGTTGAAGTGGTTAGTGGGAAATATGCGGGTACCCTGGTTATAAAAGTTTCTTCTAAGCCGGATGTGGATCCTAAGTTTGACGAGGTTATTGTTAGGAGTGATGGTACTCTTACCTATGCTGGTAAAGATCTAATCTTTGCGATGTGGAAGTTGGGTCTGCTAGATATGCCGATAAACATCGATGTCTTCGGGACTAATCCAGATGGTAGTAAAATATTCACCTCTAATAGAGAAGGCCTACCGTATAGAATTGACGAGTGTGATGTCCTTATTAATGTGATTGGTAGGGAGCAGACCAAGCCTCAGAATGCGATAAAGAAGGTTATTGAGTCTGTATATGGGTCTGAAACGGCCGATAAATACATCCATTATTCCTATGAATTGGTTAAACTATCTAAGGAGAGTGTAGAGAAATATTTTGGTCTTTCTACAGATGTGAGCAGGGTTAAAATGTCTGGGAGGAAGGGGATACACTTCAATGTAGATGACGTACTTAATAAAATGTCTGAGATTGTATATAGACACATTATTGAGAATAAGTCTATCCAGAATGTCGATGAGGCTCGGTTTATCGCGGAGAGGGTTAGCATTGCATCGTTAATGTACTACCTACTTTCTATAGATAGGGATAAGGAGGTTGTGTTTGATATCGATAAGGCTCTTGACTTCAAGGGTGAGTCTGGAGCATATATCCTCTATTCCTATGTAAGGGCTAAGTCTATATACGAGAATGTGTCTGATGAGGAGTTTGAGGATCTTGACTTTAAGGTTCTTAATCAATATGATCTTAAGTTGGCTAGATACCTTGCTTTGACTCCGATTGTGATAAGCTCGTCGGTGAAGTATTTCGAACCTAAGTATATTGTTAGACACCTGTATGTCTTGGCCAAAGCATTTACCGAGTTTTATGAGAATAATCCGGTTCTGAAGAGTGATGAGAAGCTTAGGCGTCAGAGGATATTCCTTTTAAAGGCGTACTTAGCTACTATAGAGTTGCTGACTCAGTTGATTGGCTTTCCACTAGTTAGTAAGATGTAACCTCCACATGATATCTCTCTAAGATATAGGCTGCTATTGCCCTGGATAGAGGTGGTGGTACAGACTCGCCTATCTGGTTATACTGCTCCTCTATTCCACCATGGAATATAAAGTCGTCTGGATATCCCATAAGCCTAGCCTGTTCCCGAACCGTTATCAATCTATCTTGATATGGGTGTATGAATCTACTTTTACCCATGACTGTAGGGGCCAGCTTTCTTGGATGAAGTCTAATATACTGTTTATATTCTCGATATCCCCCTCCCCTAAAATATTCTAGAGCTTCCCCCCACCTTAGACGTGGGATTCTACTATAAAACCTTTTAGGTGGATAAACATAGACATGGTTTGGTATGTTATTTGGATATCTTGGATCTGGAAGATCTTTTAATGCTTCATCCACCGTTATATTGCGCCTCAACTTCTTAGGTTTTATTCTTATATTTGATATGAATATTCGCCTCCTGAAGCTAGGTGTTCCGTAGTCAGCCGCATTTAATCGATTGAAGTATACCTCTGTATATCCTCCCCTCTCCAACTCCATCTTGATATAATCTGGTATCACTCCCTTCTTTATCCCGGGTACGTTCTCAATGATGAATATCTCAGGCTTGATGTCTATGATGAGTCTGATAGCATGTAGAGTGAGTCTTCCTCTTGGATCGGTATATAATCTATCCAGGGGGTCTTCCATAATATTTCTACTTGCTGAGGTAAATGCTTCACATGGAGGTGATGCAATTACGATTTTAATATCCTCTTTTACGACTCTCTTGATATATTCTCCATCGAGTCTTCTAATATCAAGTTTGAACATATACCTTGGATGTATATTGGAGATATACGTCTGAACGGCTGAGTCGTCCTTCTCCACAGCGGCTATTATCTTGAATCCCATGTCAAGAAATCCTTTTGCATATCCTCCTCCACCTGAGAAGAGGTCTATTACCGTGGTCATCCCTTAATATTAGATATATCACTGGATTATATTGTTTAACTGAGGTGTTGGGCTTATGCTGGCTCTGATTATACATAATGTCTATAGTAGTGTAAAGCTTGTTGAGGCTGTGGATGTCTATCTAGAATATCCAGAAGTTGATATTCTAGTTGTTTCTAAAGCGGTTAGTTCTGCTGCTCAGTCAGGCGTACCCGAAGCTGAGAAGAAGGCATATTTAAGGGGTAGAAAAGTTTTATATGTACCGGACCTCAAAGACGCGGTTGAGGTGCTTAATCTGGATAAGGTATATCTAATTGTCCCTAGAAGGCTTAGTAAGACCTTTTTTGACCCTGATGTCATTAGGAAAGAGGCGGTTGAAAATAGGGTGGGGCTGGTCTTTACTGGTGGAGATATGTCCTTTACATCTGCGGAGCTATCATTAGGAGAGCCTATAACATTAGGTTTTAAAGAGCTTCTTCCACCCTCGTCACTTATAGCTGTCTCACTATATCTACTGTATCCCAAAAATATACCTGAAGAATGAGTATCTTATTATTTGGATTTTGAGGGGATGATGAAGTCGTTCCAGGATGATTTATGATTACAACCTGGGGTAGCTGACCCCTCAAACTTTCAGCTTAGATAACCTCTTAAGTATCCCCTTCTTATCCTTCTTTTCTAACTCTGAACCCTCTACAGCTCCTTGGAAGAATTCTATAAGTGATTTATAGGTCTTGTAATCAATGGGATAGGGTACACCATCCTTTCCACCCACTGTATAGGTATATCTTACTGTGTCTGTCCAGCTCACCTTATCTCCATATATTAATTCTGAGACTAGGGCAAGTGCCCTGACTACATTCTTGTTAAATCCTTGGTGGGGGACAAGTTCTTCATAGGTGTTTGGCTTCTCCAGATATATCCTATTCACCTTCTCCCAATCGATTTTCCTGGGCAGGACTAACATATCAATTTTAACCCTCTCTTCTTTACTGGGAATCCACCTGTTTAATCCATAATCGAGTTTGTCAAGTAGTTTCCTTAGATCCCGTTTTAGAGTGCCGTCCCTCAATATGTCTAACATAGTCTTCTTTGCCTCGATACTTTCGCTGCTGTAAAGGTTTATTATGTGATGTTCATATTTGTCGGTGATTATCGCTACATGCGGTTCATTCATGTATCTTCTATCTTTAAAGGAGAGATAATCCCAATGGTATCTCCTGGCATATCGTGTCTTTACATTCATCCCTTGCTGTATCACAACCCATCTATCCTCATCTAGAAAGAGGAGTGCATGGTGGTATATGTCATATCCATCTTGGAGTAGGACTGTATCTCCCTTGGCGACTAATCTACTTGTTTGTATAAGTCTCTCGTTATCAATATCGCTATATTGAGAAAGTTTTTCAGGTATTTCACGGGCATACCTTCCTTTACCACCTACGATCCTTAGGGGTATGTCGTCATCATCAAGTATCTTGGATAATACCCCGGTGACTACTGTTGTGACACCTGATGAGTGCCAATCGAAGCCTAATATACATCCGAAGGCTTGGAAGAAGAAGGGATCTCCAAATCTTAGGAGGAGCTCCTCCTCCCCCAACTCATCAATCATATATTTAAGGAGTGGCCTCCCCAGTCTCACCATGTAATTGAATAACTTAGGGGGTACATGCCCGGTATGGAGAGGGAGATAGGCTATCTTAACCATGTTCCCAATACATTTACTCATCCCTACCTCCTTTTAAAGAAATATGTACCTATTTGGGTGGTGAAGTCTCTATGGGTGTGAGGCCTGGTATCTCACACTTTCTTGAGATAGTGATAATGGTAGGGTTGGTAGGAGTATTGGGAATGCTACTATACAGTGGTGCCTTAGACCTGTTTGCTGGATGGGGTAACGTTCAACAGTTAACGATAAACTCTGTATATAGAATTGGGGATGACTTGAATGTTATAGTAGCTAATAAAGGAAGTACCTTGGCATCTATTGAATCTGTCATGGTCTACCACTTAAACGGCACTTTACTAGGGACATCTTCGGGTGCAGTAGTAGAGCCTGGGAAGGTGGCTGTATTTACTTTCCAGAATATAAGTGTCAGTGAAGGTGAACTCATAGATATACTTGTCACAACCTCTGACGGATCCTCATTCAAATTCAGGGTAGCGGTACAATGATTCTAAGGGTATCAAATCTACTTGGTGAATCAATCCTCTTTTTTATATCCCTATCAATATTCTCACTACTCTCTATAACCTTATTTATTCCAGCGGCAAATCTCGGCTATCAAAGCTCCTTGGACGAATATCTTGATGGATATTCATATGGATATTCAGTGTCATATCTATTTAGTGATACTGGCTATCTCTATCTATATAACGACGGTAGAGATATAAACGTAATCTCTAAGATTTATGTGGAGGGCCTTGAGATTCAACCCATTATCCAGGTCTTTAATGGATCTGAATGGGTTACCTCCTTTTCTATACCTTCTTATACAGTGTTCAGGTTTAACGTCTCATTCCTACCTTCCCAAGTGGATATCGTTGTTGAGGATAGATATGTTCTACATGTAGAGGTGGTCTCATGAGGAGGGGGTTCTCGACTGTAATAGTGGGAGGTTTAATAATTTTTATATTGAGTGTATTAGCAGCGATATACTTTGTATACCTAGATGCTAATCAGTATAAACTTACTCAAGCAGGTGAATCCATCTCAAATGATTTGAGGAGAGAGTCTGAAAGACTACATGTATATATGGTTGGTAATGAAATAAGGATAAGAAATGTAGGCTCTATACCGGTTAGGATAAAATATCTGGCTGAGAAACTTGACTCTGGAGTTAAACTTAGGGAGGTTAATCTAACTATAGATGTTGGTAGAGAGACTAGTATAGGTACTTTAGACATTGATCCATCAAGACTGTTGTTAATCTCTTCGAGGGGTAGGATATATACTGTTGATAATACATCTATATCAGCTAGGTATCTTGATGATGTATTCCGATGGGTGAATTCGACTTACTTTACGATTGACATACCTCTAAATATAACCGACTCTCTCTATCCACTTGAGAACTCTATATTAACCATATCATCCCGAGAATATGGATATATAGTATTAGACTTACTTAGGGGGGAAGTCATATATCAGGGTAGGTCCCTAATTATACCGTCTAGAGATGGCGGAGTCATATATGCTAATGGAAAGGTATACATAGGTAGCCGTAAGGTATTAGGTGGTCTCCTTAGCCTCGAATATGTAGGATATGACTATCTAGTTGTATCTAGTCTCAACTATTTATATTTGGTGGTTTCCGATGGCTCTCTCTATACATATACATCGAATGACTCAATCCCTAGGATGTTCTACAATGGTATGCATCTCATTGTTATAGGGTTTATAGGTGTGGTTCAGGATATGTATCGATATTACGTAGCATATATTTCTCCCTTTAATTACACCCTCATAAGTTTAGAGTATCTAGACCTCCCAATCAAACTAGCGAATTTTAGACCTCCAAATATACTCCTTCCAAGTAGTTCAACTATTTATCTGGACTCATCAACCTCCCCTCAGAATATGGTAGCAATTACTTCCTATAGCATTAATAGCGACGTTGGGATGCTACATGTATTCTCATCCGATTTAGGACGGTCCGATGGGTCTCTATCTTGGATGTATAGATACTGGTACTTCAATATAGACGGGGGTATAAAGAATTCTACGATTGACTATGTCGAGTCGATGTCTACCTTGGATACAGGGCTACCAATGGATTGGCAAGTCACTGTTAGAAACTTTGAAACACCATATTCCGATGAAGATATTAGGGTATATAATCTATCTTCATCTATTGGATTTCTCTCTATAGATTCAAAATTTACTTATGGATATGCAGGGTTGGTTCAGAATGGTATACATAGATATAAATACGTCTTGGGTGGTGATCCAGATTCTCTTGAGATCGAGGTTACAATCTATCTATCGAATGGTGACACATCTCTAAACATATCCATATATTCCTTAATTCCAAGTAGGGAGTTGATCGGCTCATACAAAGGTAGGCTGTTAAGACCGATAATTTCATTAGATCTATATTTATCATCTCTGATGGGTAGAGGAGCTCTCCATATATATGATGCTGCCCTTATAAATCCCTACATCGACACTTTAACATTTGAATTTACTAAGCCAGATTCCAACCTGCTCCTTAAAGTAATAAATTCTACGGAAGTTTTGGTTACATCAAATTATCAGTATTCGATTATGAGGGTTAAGGTCTTTGTGTTTGATGGAGATGGCTTCTTCTATAACCCATCGACGCTGGATTACCTAGTTGATGGAAGGTTGAATAGCAATTCTATCCATATATCTTCAAACTATGTAGTTGTTGGGAGTCAGAATCTCGCATTAGATTATGTAAATAAATCTGTTTCAATTAAGGTAGGATATGGTGATCCAACCGCTATCTACTCGTCTACCTATCTTATGCTACTTCCTGAGATGTCCTGGATAGCCTTATCCTCAATAGATGGTGTTGGGCTTTACATGATAGATAGAAACGGGCCTAAATGGTATCAAGTTGGTGTGAAGGAGAGGTATGACTGGGATGTAATTACCTATAATCTAGTTTATATTCTAATCTCAACTAGATTTGGAGGTGTTGATATATATGTCTATAAGTATTAGAAGAGATGGTTTGGACATTGTAGATCAGTATAGGGTGTCAGCTTCATACAGGGTGCCCAGTGGTAAAGTCTATTCCATTCCTTTTCTGATTAAGGTTTTCAAGAATGGTTCGGAACTTGAGTATCATGTATATGAGAAATATGAGGATAAGTTATTGAGAGATGCTGGGAATATCCTATCTACCCTTACGAATATGGTAAGGTATGATGAGAGGCTGTTTGAAGATCCTGTTAAATATATTTTATCTCTATATGAGGATACCTTTATAGAAGGTGTTAAAGATAATCTATATTTCAAGTCTCTAAAGTCTGTGGTTGAGTATATTATAATAAGGGATATAGTTGGATATTCCTTTCTGACTCCTCTATTGGCCGACGAGTATATTGAGGATATCTCCTTATCTTCACCTGGGAATCCCATTCGGGTCTGGCATAGGAGATATAGTGACTCAGGCTGGATGAAGACAAATATAGTCTTGGATGAGGATACTGTAAACAAGATTATCTCAAGACTTGCCTTCAGGTCAGGTAAGGGGATAAGTATTTTAGAGCCTATACTGGAGGGGGTGCTGCCTGAGAGGTATAGAGTATCTGCAACCTGGATGAATGAGGTCTCACCTATGGGAAGTAGCTTCACGATCAGAAAGTTTAGGAGATCTCCACTGACGTTGGAGGATCTGATTTATGGTGATGTATTATCCTGTGAAGCCGCTGCATTACTCTGGTATCTAGCGGAGAAGAAGAAGTTCATTGTTATAATCGGCCCTTCAGGGAGTGGTAAGACAACCCTTTTAAATGCTATCCTTCTTAAGATACCGATAAATATGAGGATTGTTACTCTTGAGGAGGTTCCCGAGATAAATCTCGGTGTAAGAGATAGCTGGAAACCTCTAACGACTCGTTGGGATAAGGATCCTGAGAGTGAGCTCTTCACCCTTCTAAGACTTGTATTGAGGGAGAGGGCCGATTATATAGCTGTCGGTGAGAGTAGGGGATTGGAAGTTAGGCTTGTATTCCAAGCTGCTGCAACGGGACATGGATGTGTAACTACATTCCATGCGTCATCTATAAGAGAGTTATTTGCAAGGTTGAAGGCTAAGCCGTTATCAATCGATAGTAGCATGTTACGGCTACTAGATGTAGTTGTTGTACTTAAAAGTGGTTTTAGAGATGGTAGGTACGTGAGATATGTTGAGAAGATCTATCTAGGCAATAGACTTGGAAAATGGTTTCTAGTATATCGATATGGAATGGGTGAAGACCAGTTTAGAAGACGTATATCTATGTTGCTGGGTGATGATGAATTGGTAGAACTATATAGGAGAATCGAGAGGCTTAGGGAGTCTAAGGTGGAAAACTAGATGGAGGAAGTTGGTTCATTAAATGTAGATATTAGGAGATTCTATAAAAGACATCTACGTATCTTTTCATACCTACCATACTTCACTAAATTGAATAAACTATTTGTTGTTGGGGCTTATAGCCTTAAAGAATATATCCTATTTACAGTCTCGATATCAATAGCAATAGTATTATCCATGGCCATCCCATTGCTATACATTAACCTACCTTTATACATAATCTATCCAATTACTCTAGCTATAGCTTCTGTAACGATAGTCTTATCACCGATTATATTTAGATATGTAGCTTTTGATGGGTTGAAAAGGGATTTAGAGAGGGAGTATGTAATTTTTATCCTAATCTTCTCATTATATAGCCGGAGATTCTCGTTGGAAAGGATATTCCAGATATTAAGTAATAGTTATATATCATCGATGATTCCTAAGACCATATCAATAATTAAATTTCTTCTTGTGAGGACGTATCTGAAGCTTTCAACCCTTGATAATATCATACTGAATAACTTAGACGTGATAGCGGGAGATAGTTTAAAGTCTTTCTTTCTCGATATCGTTAGGATAAGGGCTATAGGAGGGTCTATAAAC